>DPKG01000010.1 GCA_003542615.1 Candidatus Shapirobacteria bacterium
AAAGTCGTCAATCCCGGTACTGCTACCGGATACTGCATCGCCAAAAACAATCCCAAATTAGCCCTTTCATCCGGACTCATTTCCTGAATCTCATTTTTGTCGATATATATTTTACCCGATTCTACCTTATATTTCGGATGACCTGCCAAAGTATAAGCCAAAGTCGATTTCCCCGATCCGTTTGGACCCATCACCGCATGGACCTCCCCTGGTTTTATCTCCAAGCTTAATCCGTTTAAAATTTTTTTATTATCCACGCTGACATTCAGCTTTTCTATCTTGAGCATACCCTGCTATTTTACTATAACTAGTAGAATACTAGTAGTAGTTAATCATTTCTGTCCACTGAGCCCGGAAAGGAACTCGAATCCTTGACCTTCCCCTTACCAAGGGGATGCTCTACCAACTGAGCTATCCGGGCAATTGCCTTTGTATTTTATCAAAAAATTCAAGTCCATATATGTATCTGTTTGTTATAATCTTAAAACTACTCTTTATTAAATTTTTATCCTTCCCCATTGAAATTAATTTACTCCATATTATTCATCATCATCGTAGTTTTAATTTTTTTCCTTTCTATATTCAATCCGTTTTCTCCAAACACTTCCCCCAAATCAATTTTGCCAGACCCAACTATCACCACCACCCCTACCCCCTCTGCCCCTCAACCC
The DNA here is from genome assembly GCA_003542615.1 of Candidatus Shapirobacteria bacterium. Lineage (GTDB taxonomy): Bacteria > Patescibacteriota > Microgenomatia > UBA12405 > UBA12405 > UBA12405. The sequence continues at coordinate 672 of DPKG01000010.1, forward strand.
CAAAATTTATCCTTTCTTAACCGCAATTTTCAATATTATTTTCTAAAAATCAAATCAAATCAAACATTATCACTCATCTCTAATTTTTCAAATCACCAGACCTCCTCTGCCATCATCAAAAACAATCAATGTCTTTTTGGTATCAACGGTGGTTTCTATCATCCCGACAACACCCCGCTAGGTCTGTTTGTCATCAACGGCCAACAACTTGGACAATACACCTCCTCTCCCACTTTTTCCGGCTTTCTCACCAAAAATCAAAAAAACCAAATAGCTATCCAAAACATTGATCCAAACAATCCCGATTTATTAAAAAATTACCAATTTATCCTCCAATCCGGCCCCTTATTTGATCCGATAAATAATCCTAATCCTATTTTTTCCGATTCCGAATACGCCCGTCGACATCTTATCGCCCAAGATACCGAAGGAAACCTTTATCTTTTTTCAATATTTGAAAAAGGCGCCGCCTTTGGCGGCCCTCGTTTAAAAGACATCATCCCCATCTTTCAGTCCCCTCAATTCCGTCAAATCGCCGACTTTACCAAAATTTTAAATCTCGACGGAGGTACCGCCTCTGCTTTTTTTAACCAAAACATCAAAGTTGAAGAACTCCAATTCGTTGGTTCTTTTTTNNACCGGAGGGTTGGCCGAGCGGTTCATGGCGCTGGTTTTGAAAACCAGTGGGAGAAATCCCTCGGGGGTTCGAATCCCTCACCCTCCGCCTACGCCCGCCATTTCTTTAAGTTCAGCTGTCATATGGGTAATCCACCCTCAGGAATAAATATCACATACCCTTCCCTATCTCTTCATTATTCCCACCACCATCGACAATACACTCATCACCACACTTGCCAACAAAGTCGTCACAAAACCATCACTCCCAACTCCGTCCACCAAACTCACCGCCAACTGCAACACTACTGCATTTATTACCAAAGTAAAAAGACCCAGGGTCAACAAATTTATCGGCAAAGTCAACAATACCAGCAACGGTTTAACCAAAATATTTAACAATCCCAAAATCAATACCAAAACCAATGCCGCCATAAACGAATTTACCGCAAATCCCGGTATCAAATAAGCCGTTACCAATATCAACAAAGCCCTCAAAATCCATTCGAGTAGTATTTCCATAAGCAATTCTAACTACTTTCACAAATTTTTGCAAACAAAAAACCCCCGAGAATATCGGGGGAATTTTTTGGTCTTTTCTAAGGGATTCGGCCTGAGTCTTTCAAAGGCCTCATCAGTTCCGATCTATCGGAAATCCCTACCAAAAGCAAACGCACGAACAAACAAAAAAACTATTCGATGACGCATTGTCATCTTTAATCTTTTTGAAAGCGTTTGCCTTCGGTTTTTTTAACTCTCCGCCTGATTGGGCTCTTATCAGTTTTTACACCGATGGTGGGCTTTCTCAGGCGGAGGCCGGAACGGGTTTTGGTTTTGGGATACATCCTTTCGGGTGTACCTTGCGGAATCCTTTTAAGAATTCCACCCGTTCTGTCGCAGGACTTTTTTCTTCATTGCTGAAGACCCAAGGTCGCTGCTACCGTCTCCACGTTTGGGTGCTACCAGAATAAACTAGTTCGCAATTTTTTCCCAAACCTTTGTTTTTACGCGGAGCCCTTTTAGGGATTACGGATTTACAAATCTTCCCTTTTGGGGTTTAGACTTGGGGAGTAGGATCTGATTCTCATCAGTAGGGACCTCTCAACCAAGCAAGGCTCTGTTCGCAAAAAAGCTTGCAGAACCCTCTTTGGTTAAGACGTCCTTCGACTCCCTAATTTATTTTTTAAAGAACTTTATACACTCAGTGTATCTTTTAATTATCACAAACATCAACATGCATGTCAAGCATATTTACCCAATTAATACGCAATATTTACAATACTCTTACTCTTCCACTATTAGATTACCAACCATTCCATTGGCTCTATGTTGTCCTATCGAACAATAATATTCAAATGTTCCCACCATATCGGCCACAAATGTCACACTGCTTGCCCCATCTACTTCAATTACCTCTGTCATCGCCTCAAATTCATCAACTCTCCAATCATGCATTCCCTCTATCACTGTGAAATTTATCGTTACCGTCTCCCCTTTTTTTACTCTAATTTCCTTCACATCATACTCAAAATCACTACCAACCAAATCAAAAACACGTTCTTCCGCCAAAACTATTGCTTCAGTCGGTGTTACCACTTCTTGCGTCATATTTTCTCCCGTAACCTCCTGTTTTCCCATACCGCCTCCCAACCACAACCCCAAGGCCAATAATACCACCACCGCTACTCCGATCAATAAAAATTTATTCATTTATAACTCCTATCAAATTTATAATAGATATAACTTAATTTTAACAAATGCTATAATTAAATATCCAGTGCTAACTTTTGAATTGTTATCTTTACCTTTAAATCAACATTTTTTTTATCTGTTTTCCAATTTATTAATTTTAAATTTAGGAGATTCCCCTACTATGGATATTCGCATCTCTTCCGAAGGCATAAACATTTCCCCCAAAAGTAAACTTAAAATTCAAAAAAAAATCGGCACTAAGGTCGAAAAACTCCTTGCTCATCTTAGTCAGGACCTAAAAACCGGTCATCTTCGTATTGAAAAATTAAAATACCGCCAATATAAAGCTAACTTTGAAATGCTTCTCCCCGGCAAAAACGGTCGAATTGTCGCCCAAAGCATTAACCATCAGCTCCTTACCACTGTCACCGGACTTCGAGAAATTATCGAACGCCAAATCACCAAATATAAAAACCTCACTTTTAATCCAAAAAAGAAAAACCAAAACAACAAATTGAATTAAATCCTGGCTTCTATATACTGATTTTATGATTCTTGCGGTTTTTATTGTTGCTCTGGGTTTATTTCTCCAACAACCCGCGCCCGCCAAAGCCCAAACTCCCTTATTTTACCTTCTTCTTTCCAGTTACTATCCCACATCCATTAACTACACTCCTCCCACAACTACCAATCCTTCTCTTCAAAATTCAACTCCGGAAAAACTACCTCCACTCTCATCATCAGCTCCTTTTTATACCATCGCCCTCCTGGGAGATTCCATGATTGATACTCTCGGCCGCAATATTCCCAACCTCCAAAAAGCACTTCACCATTATTACCCTAACTTTAGGTTTCAAATTCTTAATTATGGCTATGGTGCCAGCAACATTGAATATGCTCTTTTCCGTTTAACCCACAACTACAGTTACCTTAACCAAAATTTTCCCAGCTTAATTTCTCTCAAACCGGATATCATTGTTGTCGAGTCTTTCGCCTATAACAATTTTGGTAACAATCAGGAAGGATTCGACCGCCAACGTCAGGCTTTGGAAAAAATCACTTCAGAGATTCAAAATTCCTCACCGCAAACTAAAATTTTATTAGCCTCAACTATTGCCCCAAATTCGGTATTTTTTGCTAATGGTATCCCCGGAATCGATTACAATTCTTTTGAAAAAATTGAAAAAACTGAAACCATCAAGCTCTATCTTCAAAATCTAATCAACTTCGCCAAAACCAATGACTTTCCCCTGGCCAATGCCTATCATCCCAGCCTAACCGCCAACGATGGCGATCGCAGTTTAATTAATCCTTCCGATAATCTTCATCCCTCTCAACGTGGCTCCGATTTTTTCTGTTCCATTCTGGC
>DPKG01000002.1 GCA_003542615.1 Candidatus Shapirobacteria bacterium
ACTTCCATTGCCTTATCCAATTGATTATCCACCGGTTCTTCACCCTCTTTTAGCTCACCAAAATCCAAAATAACTTCTACATCAGGTTTTACTCCTACTTCATGAATATTATTTCCGTTGGGTAGTAACCATTTGGCAATAGTCACATGTAACCCCGATCCATCGGGAAAATCTTCCGGCTGCTGAACTGTACCTTTACCAAAACTCTTTTCTCCAACCAATTTTGCCCGCTTATAATCTTTTAATGCTCCCGCCAATATTTCAGATGCCGAGGCCGATCCCCCATTGATCAATACCACCAGTTTTTCATTTAATAAATTACCTCTCGATTTATCAACTTCATAAACCTCAACCGATCCATCCGAAGATTCCTGTTTTACTACTACTCCATTTTTCAAAAAATCCGACGCTACCAATACCGAAGCCTGCAAAAATCCACCCGGATTATTCCTCAAATCCAAAACAATCCCTCCAAAATCATCATCTTTTTTTGATTGAATTTCTTTTACCATTTGCGGCCATTCCGTATACAATCTATCACTAAATTTATACAACTTTACCCAAGCAATATTTTTTCCCTCAAATTCCTTCCATTCCATTTCAATACTTGCCACTACAATATTATCTCTTTTTAAATTAACATCAAATGTTTCCGCCTTACCTTCGCGATAAATTTTTAAAGTCACTTCCGTCCCCACCTTCCCTCTTATCATTTTGACTGCTTCATCCAAAGAAATTCCGTTAGTATCTTCATCTATTCCCTTTTCTTTATCGGTAATTTTTAATATTAAGTCCCCTGCTTTTAAACCAGCCTTATCCGCCGGTGTCTTTGGCAAAGGTGTCATCACTGCCAAAGTTTCATCTTTATATCCCAAAGATATTCCCACACCTCCAAATTCCCCTTTCAAATCCTCTTCCGATGATTTATTTTCCTCAGGTGGTAAAAATACCGTATACGGATCTCCCAGCGACCGGACCATCCCTTCAATCGCGCCATAAACCATTTCCGAATCATTCATTTTATCTTTTTCCAAAAATGTTTCCGACAGCCTCTCTTTTACCTGCCACATCAGATTCAAATTTAACTCATCGTTCTGTTTTACCGAACTGACCCCAAAAGTCGCCTTATTAAAACCAAGCCGATAACTCCCCGCCGCTACAAAAACCAATAATGTAATTACCAAAACAATATTTCTAATTCTTTTCATTGACATCCTTTCATTGTACTACAACCAATACTCTTCCCAAACGGGAATTTATCAACACCCTCACCAAATCCTCCTCCTTATATTTTGCTAAAAGTTCTTTAACCTTAGTCTCTTCTACCCCAACTATTGGCAAATCCAAATCATCCACCTCTGATTTATCACCTATCACAATAACTCCCCTAACCCCCAAAACCTGAGCTTTCATCAGCCAAATTTTGTCAGGATTTTCCACAATTACTATCTTACCTTCTATCAAATCCGACTTAATTTCAAAAATATTTTTTACTATCTTCAACTTCAAATCTCCCCATGCCTTAGATAAATTACCACCCGGTTCACCTATTATTTCCCAACCCTTAAAACCAATCGTAATTTTATCCTGATCAATTTTAATTACTTCCCCGCTCACCGGAGATTTAATAATTTCTTTACTGTCCGACTCTCTTCCCAGCATAATTAAATTATCAAATTCATCAATCCCCACCACTTCTCCCTCAGTAATTGCCACCACTTTTTTTGAAAACAGCCCGCTTTTACTAAAAATTACCTCCCCCATTCCAAATCTCTTCTCTTTTATTTGATCCAAAATTTTTTGTTTGTCCTCAGGACTGTGCTTTTTCAAAAAATCTGCTGCCGGAATTAATATTTTTTCCCGACTTAGATATTCTAATACCACCTCTCCCCTTTCCACCTTATCACCCGTCTTAATTAGCTTTTTTACTTCACCCTCCGGAATAGCAATTGTCCACTTTACCTCTACCTTCTTTAAAGACTTAAAATCTTTTACCATTACCTCATTTTACACTATTCCTTACAGTAACTTCCGTCATCAAAAAACCCCGGCTACAAACCGGGGTTATTTTTTAAAAATATGACTATTGTTTTGTCACAAAAGGCAATAAAGCCAAATGCCTGGCTCTTTTTATGGATTCTGTCAACATTTTTTGATGCTTAACACAAACTCCCGTCACCGATCGGGATAAAATCCTTGATCTTGGTGACAAAAATTCAACCAACTTTTCTTGATCAGACCAGTTATATAACTTTTTCTCTTTACAAAACACACAAACTTTGTCTCTCGACATCAGCCTGTTTTTTCTGTTTTTCTTTCTGCCTCTTGTTTTTGCCATAATTTATTTATCCCGAAATATTCCGAGACCCTCCTTTTAAAAAGGCATTTCCTCCTCAGCCTTATCATCCGATTTGTCTTCAGATTTTTCCTTTTTAACTTTATCCTTGGGTGGTTCACTGGAAATTTCCCCTAAATCACCATCAGGAATTACAATATCATCGATTACTGCCGACTCACCTTCTGTTTCCATCGGAGCATCTTCAACTTCTCCATATTCCATTGCCGGACCTTCAGCTGCTGATCCACCGCTCCTATTGGAGTCCAAAACTATCATATCGTCTATAACGATTTCAGCTACCTGTTTCTTTTGACCATCCTGATCGGTCCATTCACGATACTGAATTCTACCCTCAACATACGCTCTTCGGCCTTTTGCTAACAACTGAGAACAAAGCTCAGCTAATTTATTCCAAGCAACAATTCGGTGAAATTGAGCATCCTCTTTTCGTTCACCTTGTTTGGTGTTCCAAACTCTATTTGTTGCCAGACCAAATGACACTACTGCCATTCCGGCTGGTGTATATCTCAATTCAGGATCCCTGGTGAGATTACCAATTAACGTTACTCGATTTAGACATCGACTAGGCATATTTTTCTCCTTTTCTCTACTTTAATATTAAATAACGGATAACATTTACTTCTCTATTTAAAAAAACATTAAAATCGTTAAACTTCAAATTTTTTTCTGATTCAACATTCAAGATCCAAAAATCGGCCTTATTATTTTCCTTTATTTCGTAAGCCAATTCTTTTGTCCCTAAATTTTCTTTTTTGGCTACTTTGGCTCCCATCCCATCAATAAAATCACCGATTTTATCAATAAAAACCTCTTTTTTTTCTACTTTGGGGTCCAAAACCACCACTATTTGATATTTTATTTTATTTTCTTTCATGAAACTCTCAAGATTAACATTTGTTTCCCTATTTTACAATAATTTATTTTTTTTCACCGTATAACCGCCTTCTTTAAAATCTTCCACCACAAAACCCTTTTTCTTCAAAAAATCCCTAATTCTATCCGACTCGACCCAATCCGAATTCTCTCTTGCAATTTGCCTATCCTTAGCTAATTTCAAAATCTCATCCGGTATCTTTTCGTCTAATTCTTTTGATCTGCTTTTTAAATTTAGTCCCAATACTTTATCCATTTCCAATATAGTGACATATTTATCTTCCTCCAGTAAATCTGACTTTACCAATCCCCAAACCACTGCCATCACCTCCGGCATAGCCAAATCATTGGCTAATTTTTGCTTAAAATCAGAAATAACGTCCTTGTTTATTTTGCCATTTTTCCCTATCTTTTCCCATCTTTTTACCGCTTCGACCAATTTATTTCTGGAATTTCTCGCCCTTTCCATAGCTTCTATGGAAAAATCTATTCCTTTTTTGTAATGTGAACCCAAGACCAAAAACCGATAATCCAATGGATCAAAACCCATCGCCACCAACTCCTGAATTGTTATGATCTTTCCGTCCGATTTACTCATTTTCCCGCCTTTTAGGGTAATAAAAGCATTATGCATCCAGTAATTAGCCGTCATCTGCCCCAATCCTCCAAATCCTTGGGCAATTTCATTTGTATGATGTACTGGAATATGATCTTCTCCTCCGGTATGAATATCAAACCTATCTCCCAAATATTTTATTGACATGGCGCTACATTCAATATGCCAACCCGGAAATCCTACTCCCCAAGGACTCTCCCATTCCATTTGTCTTTTTGGACCATCTTTTGGACTAAATTTCCACAAAGCAAAATCCGATGGATTTCGTTTTTCCGTATTCACCTCCACTCTGGCCCCCTCTCTTATCTTTTCCAAATCTAAATTAGCAAAATCAGCATAGCCCTCAAACATACTGGTATCAAAATAAACTCCATCACTGGTTTGATAAACAAAACCATTCTTTTCAATTTTTTTTATCAATTCAATTTGTTCTGAGATATGATCCGTTGCTTTTGGCATCACCTCAGGCATTTCGATGTTTAACAATTTCAAACTTTCCTTAAACTGTTTTTCATATTTCAAAGCCACTTCCCACACCGACAAGTTTTCTCTTTTTGCCCCTTTTTCCATTTTATCTTCTCCGGCATCAGCATCATCAGTCAGATGGCCTACATCGGTTATATTCATCACCCACTTAACCTTATAACCAAAATAACGCAAAGTTCGAGACAATATATCATCAAACAAAAACGCATACATATTGCCCACATGTTGATCCCAATATACCGTTGGTCCACAAGAATATATCCCCACTTCCCCTGTTCCGTTCGGTTTGGCAAAAATCGGCTTAAATTCTTCTTTCTTTCGGGTAACTGTATTATAAAAATAAATTTTCTGATCCAACCCTTTTGTCATTATGACCAATTATACTCCAACTTTTAATCTACCTGTCCTTTAAATTCCCCTGTCGCCGACATATCCGAAGTACTAGCTTTTCCCTTACCTTTCATAAAAGCACCGCCTCTCTTTTTCTTTTTCTTATGTGGATTTGTAGTTTCATCCGCAAAAACAGACTCTTCAGCCCTTTCCCTTTCTCTTTGCACTTTTAATTTTTCCAAAAATTCCTTTTCCTTTTTTTCTTCTTCCCGTTGTTTTTGTCTTCTTACCTCATCCATCTCTCCTTCCACATCCCGACCATGTTCTTTAATTTCCGAATTTAATTTAGCAATTTCTTCCTGTTTTTTTCTTTCATCTTCGGCTAATTTTTGTTGATAGTCACCCTCACTCATCGGTTTCAAATCACCCAATAAATTTACCGGATTAACTACTCCCTCTACAATTTTACCCGATTCTTCCGATATTTCCTTACCTAACTCCCCCCCTATCTGCCCAAAACCCTTAACCATTCCCCTTACTATCTTTTTCATACATTCATTATAACTCTCTTCTACCCTCCATGGCTCTGGCCAAAGTACTCTCGTCAGCATATTCCAAATCTGCCCCCATCGGCAATCCGCTCCCTATTCGGGATATCAGTAATTTCCCCCGATTATCCAACTCCAATAATTTCTTTTTGATATATAAAGCCGTCGCTTCCCCTTCCATCGTCGGATTTGTTGCCAAAATCACCTCAATCGCCTCATCCTCTGTCAATAAATTTTTTATTTTTACCACCAATTCCGCAATTTTTAGTTCTTCCGGTCCTATATGATCCAACGGATTTATCACCCCTCCCAAAACATGATATACCCCTTTAAAAGTTTTCATTTTTTCAATTGCCATGACATCAATTGATCTTTCCACCACGCAAATTTCTTTTTTATTTCTCTTATTGTCATCACAAATACCACAAATCTCCGACTCCCCCACTCCAAAACAAGCAGAACAAATTTTCACCTTACTTTTTACTTCCAAAATCGAATTACTTAAATCGGCAATAAAATCCTGGGGTGTATTTAACAAATAGAATGCCAATCTGGTTGCACTTTTTGGTCCAACTCCCGGCAATCTTTCAAACGCCGATATCAATTTTTTTATCGCTTGAGGAAATTCTGCCATATTATTACATCCCTGCCATTCCCTGCAATTCTCCACTCATATCCTTCAATTTTTTAGCCGAAACTTCCAAAGATTTTTTTAAGGCCTTATTTAAAGTATCCAATAGAACTTTATTTTCAACTCCGTTTACCGATAGTAATTTTACCTTAGGCTCGCTGATTCCCATCCCCACAAAACCACTAATTATTACTCTGACTCCACTATCTTCCACCTCAACACTCTCACTTTCAACCGCTTTTTTAATTTTCATAAATTGTAATCCGGCTTTTGCTTTATCAAACATAATTTTTATAATTAAAAAATTTTAACAGTCATTCATTCTAACACAAATCAATAAAATCTTACTTTCACACCCCTTCTTCCAATGTATTCATTAAAATCACGTAACTCATCATCATTAAGCTCACTAATTCTTCCCATTGCTGTATGCCATTCTCTTTCTTGGTCCTCAGGAGTCCGTCTGGTATCCCGTGACCTGACAAGATGCTCTCCGACATGCTCCGCTCTCGGAATTAATTGTTGATTAGCCAAACTAAATTTATCTCCCCCATTTGCCAATTCTTTAACATGATGTCTTTCCAAAATTCCACTCAAACGTCTACCCGTCAGAGGAGAAACTCCGCCCTGTTTATCCATCAAAATCTGTCTGGTTTCACCCTTACTTAATTTTCCCGTACCGTTACCACCATTACCACCCGGCCAGGGATATTCCGGTGCAAATTTACTCATAAATACATTCTCCTTTCCATAAACCAATAATATTTTTTATGGCATTTTGTTGTAAATTTTCCAGTTCAACATTTCTGGCACTTGGATAATCTTCATATACTCTCGCCAACCCTCTTTCCACCAGCCAACCATTAATCCACTCATCCCCCAAATAAACATCACGCAATAATCTTCCGTAAATATCTTTTTCTCCCTGGGTTATATCTACAATCAAATCAACGTCCTTTCCTCCAATTTTTTCCTCCAATCCATTTTTTGCCGTTTCCGCCCAACACTCATTGTTTTGATTTTTTTCACTCAATTCCTCCGCATCTATCCCCAACAATCTCACTTTTTCCGTCTTGCCTTCTCTTTCAACTTTTATAGTATCTCCGTCAAGCACCTCAACCACCCTATACAAGTCCTGCGGTTTATCTTCATTTCCGGACAAAATTCTAGGATAAACTTTCTTTAATTGAGCTTCCAAATATATTCCAAGTAGTAGAGACAGTATTACTGCGGTTATTACCGCCAAAATTATTCTATATCTAGCCAAAAATTTCTTTAGCCACGTCATAAAGATCTTTCTTATCTTCAATACTTTTTTCTCCGTTATTTACCAAATTATCGCTTACCTGATCCATCGGGGTATCATTCCCAATCTCTAAAGCTTTTTTTCTGCCCTTACTGAGTACGCATTCAAATCTTATTTTAGTTGCAAACACCCGCATTAAACCTTCCTCCACAATACTCCTGTTCTTTAACTCTTCCAGTTTTTCCTTATGAAATGGATAAAATACCTCCACCACCAAACAATTTCCTCTCAAAATTTTTGGTCTGGCCGCTCTCAAAAAAGCTTCAACCGAATGGTTAAAAGGTTTAACAACCTGCAACACTTTACCCCATTCATTTTCTACTCTAGCCATTTCCAATTGAAAATCTCCCACCTCCACTACTTCCGGCATTTTTTCAATTATTTTTTCCTTTCCCTCTTTTTTAGTTTCTTGTTTGACTTCCGTTAATTCGGTTTTTTCTTCTTTTATTACCCTGTCCTCTTTTTCGGCATCAATCAAAAATTCCACCACTGCCAACTGCAATGGCAACTGTTCCATATTAGTATCCTTCTCCAATTTTCCCGCTGCTATCAACAAATTCAACCACCTAACCAAGTCTTGCCTCTTCCATCCTTCTCTTCCTACCCCCAAACCCCAATTCGCCAATAATTGGTTTTGAAAATAACGAATCAATTTTTCCCGGTATTGTTTAAAATCCATTCCGTTATCAGCCATTTCTTCCATTTTTTGCAAAATTTTCTTGGTATCTTTTTTCCACAAATCATCCTCCAAATCAGCAGATCCATAACCCCCCGTCCTTCCGTCAAACCATTCCTTTACCTCTTTTGAACCAAAATTTTTTCCCAACTCCAAAAACAACTCTGTCAAAATCTTTTGAGCGTTTCGAAAACTCCCTTCACTTCTCTCAAAAATTAATTTCAAAATTTTTTCATCTAATTTTAAACCCTCACCTTCAGCTGCTCTTTTTAAAGCACTCTCTACCTCGGCAAAGTTTCCTTTTTTAAAGTCAATTCTTATCAATCTGGAAAGTACTGTATCAGGAATTTTTTCCGGATCTGTCGTACAGGTTATAAATAAAGTATGTGCCGGCGGCTCCTCAATTAACTTCAATAAAGCGTTAAAAGCTTCCTTGGTTAACATGTGAACCTCATCAATAATAAATACTTTTTTCTTTAATTTACTGGGTAATAAATAGGCTTTATCCCTTAATTCCCGAACATCATCAATTCCCCTGTTTGACGCCGCGTCCAATTCCATCACATCCATACTACTACCCCTATCAATCTCCAAACAATTATCACATTTTCCACACGGTTCACCATTTTTTACTTCCACACAATTTACTGACTTGGCCACAATTCTGGCGGCTGATGTCTTACCCGAACCCTTAGGACCGGCAAATAAAAATGACTGGGGAATATCTCTTCCGCTCAAAATTTTCTGCAAACTAACCCGAACCGAATCAGAGTCCAACTCTCCTATTTTTTTGGGCCGATACTTTAAATAAAAAACTGACATCAAGTCATTTTATACATTTACTTATCCTAATTACAATCCAACGAAATGTATCAAATATAAATCAGTTACTTTTACCCCTTCATTAAGTTTTCCAAACCATGTTCCAACCACTCAAACAAAACCTTATCTATACTTTTATTCTGATATTTCGATTCATACTTTAATTTTGCACTACAAATTACTATATCCCCCAAATGTCTAAAACCGTCAACATCAGTCTCTTTAGACATTGGAAAACCCAATACCTGAGGAATATAATCTTTTTGCCGATATTTTATGTTTAATTCTTTAGCTTTTTTTCTGCCTACAAATACCACACTCAACTCAGTATTTTTACCAAAACCAAATTTTTTCAACAACTCCAAACTAAATTTCCTGACTATCTTTTCATCCAAACCCCAACTTTTGGGATACTTAATTAATACCTTATTTTCCATAACTTATTGATTATCTATCTTCTCTTTGACTATCTTCGAAATTACTCCCCCGTCCGCTTTCCCTGCCACCTTACCTATAACTTCTCTCATTACCAAACCAAAATTCGTTCCCACCTCTTTTATAGCCTCATCTACCACAAAACCAATCTCTTCCTCTGATAACATCAAAGGTAAATAACTTTTCAAAATTTCAATTTCCTCTTTCAAATCCATCACTAAATCCTCCCTTCCGGCTTTCTCAAAAATCGCCAATGATTCTTCCTTATTTTTTAATTCCTTTTGCATCACTCCCAATTCATCCGCCTCTTTCATCTCTCCTGGAGGTAACTGAAGAGCCTTTTTATCGATTAAAGAAACCAAAAACCGCAACACCCCTACCTTGCTGGTATTGCGGTCTTTCATTGCTATAAATATGTCTTGTTTTATTTTATCTTTAAGCATTTTATCTTGCATTTTTGGCTCTTTTTCGGCATTTTTTTCGCCAAATATTTATTTTCTTTTTTGCATATCTCAATTCCGACGGCTTTTTATATGCCGTTTTTTCTTTAATTAATTCACTGATATCTTCCTCCAAAAATATTCTTCGGAATTTACCAATAATGTCATCTTTTGACTCATTCTTTTTTCTTTTTACAATAATTGCCAAATTAATTCACCTCCTGTAATTTTAAAACGGTCTTATTTTAACCGTTACTGTTGGGATTGTCTACACTTAATTATGTCAAGAGTATTTATTGTTCCGTTTCCGTCATAGTCCTTAGTCGGATCACACGAAGTCGCTCCGGCAGGTTTGCTTGCTTCTGTCGGAACAACCTGTGTTCCTCCGTTCTTCATGCAAGTTATCATATCTAAAGAATTCACACTACCATCCCCATTATAATCATTTCCGGCTACACACTTATTGGTAGTACCGGTACCGGTAACACCAGGCGCTGCAGTTGGAGAACCTGCCTGAGGCACCAAAGTAACTTGAGGAGGAGCCGCTGCAGATCCCTGATAAGGAAAAGAAAAAGGAATCCCCTCATTATCAAACATTTCCCATTCTGCCGGATTATCTGCATTTTCACTCGATCTTATTCGATAATAATAATTTCTGGTACTTCCCGTCGATGCTAAAGATGTAATATTTACCTGATGATTAGTTGATTTCTGAGTCTCCCTGTCTGTATTTACTAAAATTGCCTGAGGTGTAGTCCCGTACTGAACATAAGAAAAACATTCCAACTGAGACTGCCAGGCGATACTTACTCCCTTACCGTCCGCCAGAGGTTTTACATCAACTTTATATCTACCGGTTGTAGGATCCTTAACCGGTATACAACCAGCTGTAGCCCCACTCATATAAGTCCTGACACTGTTTATTCCTAAAACTCCCAAAACACCAACCAACAACAAAATTATCATTACAATAATAGTTTTGAGGTTTCCCTTCCCCTTGTTCATATTTTTTTGAAAAACAAGGACCCTGCTATTCCCAAAGTACCCAATACCAGCATGATCATGGTTGTTTCAAAACCTCCAGTTTGAGGTAATTCGGAGCTGCTTGTCGTTGTAGTATCAGTAGTAGTATCCTCATCGCCTCCGATAGAGGCCTCTATAGTATATGAGCCACTCTGATTCGCACCACAATCAATAATATCTTCACCTGTTGTCTTAATGATGTTTGAATCAATTGTTGATCCGCTCTGACAGGTAAAAGTTACCGTCGCCAACCCTGTCGCTTTAGCCTTAAAAGTTATCTTCATCAAATCACCGTTAATTACCTTATCTTCAAAACTACTCATATCAGTCGAAGCACAACTAAAATCAAATTTACCGGTATCATTGTAAATATTAGGACTTGCGGTAAAAGGGAAAGCCGGATTATCAGCCTTTACAATTGAAATTATTTCCAGTCTGGTAGCATCAAAAGTTCCCCAAGCATCAACTGCAGTAGATGTTTCCGTTCCGGAATCTACGCCTACCATTACTGTAAACTCATCACCGTTAGCAACGGTTTTACTACTGGGTGTTAGTGTCAAATGAGGTGCCGCCATTACTGATTTCGTTGACAATACTGTAAACAAGATTAACCAAAGAAATGGGGCAAGCAGTTTTTTATTCATTACTCTAATACATTAATATCTAATTTATTACTAGTAAAGGGTAACGCATTCTTGGTCCCATTATCAACTACCAGAGTTGCAGATTCCTCACCTAAAGTCACCTTATTAACCTCTAAAGTATAATTTCCCGGTACTTTCGGTGTAACCATAAAAGATATTAAACCTTGAATCTCTCCTGACCTTACTCCAAAACCAGCCTCCTCCGATATTAAAAAGTTCGCTACCACCATCCCCTTCTCTACACTGACTTTACTAAATGTTGGTTTAGGTAAACTTTTATCATAATTTAATCCGCTAATTGTCATCACTTCCGGATCGTATTTTACATACAATTCCACCGCATCCAAATTATAATCCGCCACCGGAACCATGTTCACCTTAACCAAACTGGCTCTGTTCAATTGCATTGTATTTGATTTGGTCTCAAACATAAATTCAAGTACCGGCTCTTGATCTACTACCGCATCTCCCGCTTGCTCCATATTCTGACCATCTAAGTTCGCCGTCTGAGGTTTGGATGCCCTGCTTATCAAAATCACACTTTCCAAAATTACTATTATGGCTACAACGGGTATTAATATTTTTAAATATTTATTATTCATAATTTGCTAATTTTTAATTAATTAATAAAGTTGTCCCTGCTTCTCTTCTAAAGTCCTTTTAAATACTGTAACATCAGCGCTATTCAACTGACAATTACCATCTAAATCAGCTTGAAGATATTCACCGGCATTTACCGTCTGATGAGTAACAACTTTGGACTTCATGTAAGCAAAATCTATTCCATTTACCAAACCATCCTGAACTTCTCCATCCTGTGACACCACATCTCCCGGCATTAATGGATAATTTGTAAAATCATACACCGGACTACTTGATGCACTATTTGTTAAGGTAAGTTCACCACCTGCCCTGTTGTATGCCTCTGTTTGATTATCCTTACCATATTTATTTTGTAATGATTTCGAATTCTTAAAAAAGACTGCCACTCCATTTTTAGCGGTAAATCCGTTCAAAACTATCGAACCATTCATGATTCTTGGATTAGCAGGATCCGGACTCACTGAAACATTTGTATACACCCTTGTCACACCGCCACCCATCACAATTAATTTCAAAGGCCAATTTTCATAACATTTGGCATCAGATGCCAAATTACGATATGCAATTTTAAAATTTAAAACTGAATCATCTCCTGTTGGAGGTGAAGTAGGTTCAGTGTCAGGAACTGTCGGCTCCACATTACCTCCGCAAGCCGTCATATCTGTTGTCCAATCCCCTCCGGCACTGGGACAACAATAATTAATACCGCTACAGACTTCTCTTCGCCCGGCCGAATCACATAATTGATCATTAAAATCCCACTCAGTCGTACCTGCATAACATTGAGCATTGATCTGAAGCATCTTTGGATCATCACATCTATCAGCCGGTTTACTCCCGCTACAATTATCATCCTCATTACCACCACCCGCTCCAATAGTATAACTCGCAGTATAAGAAGTAGTCACCCTTATACTAGTATCGGTAGCCCCGGCTGCTGGATTATAACCACCAACCGTTGTAGAAGCCGCCACCATTTCTACCTTACCACTGGTCTGACTAACTGCTTTAAACCTGATCGTTGCTAATTTCACCGAACCAGATTTTAAATTCTCCGGCAATATACCAGTACTTATGGCAATTATTCTTACACAATGTGCCGCCTGATCTACCCTGGCTTCTATCACCTGAGTAAAAGCTTCTTTATTCAAATCTATTTTATCAGTTGCCGTTCCTTCTATCGCCAAACCGTTCCCGTAACAAACTTTGGCATCAACAGTACTGACTTTAGCTCCGTTTGCTGTCTCGACTCTCAATTCAAAAGGTATCTCCTGACCAAGGGTCGCAGAAACTGTATCAGGCAACACCCGTACATTTGTATCCGAAAAATAGGCACCTCTTCTGGTTTCCTGATTACTGTTTACCAGTACTAATGCTCCTGCCAATGCTGCCAACAGTACCAGCACTAGAATCAGTGATTTGTTTTTACTATTTTTCATTGTCATTTCTAGTTTCCAATATTTAAATCATAAAAGAATTTATACCAAAGAGCATAGTCATCGACCGTCACTTTGCCATCACAGGTTCCGTTAGGTCCGGTAAAATCAGCATTCCAGCTATTTTTAACTATCGACCCCAGGTTGCCGTCATAAAATTCCTTGTACCACAAAGAATAATCTCCGGCGGCATCTATTCTACCGTCACAGTTGGCATCACCCTTCTGCTTGCCTAAATATGCCGGCTTCCCGACACCATTGTTAGTACACTCGGTATCCGCCACCTTACTAAATCCGCCCTGAGTATAGCCACTTACAAACCATCGATATTCATTTCCATTTTTGTAACATCCGAAATCTGTCGGACATTGTTTACAATTATTGCTTGAAGCACAGCTATCATTACTGGTAGACCACTTGCCGTCCTTACCGCAATAATAAGTCCTTCCGCTACATACTTCAGTCCGATTACAGGCATTTGTCGATCCACAAAGTTGCTCATCATAATCCCATTTACCACTGACACAAACTGCTCTCACTGACAACTTATCTGTATTACAAATATCTGCCCCGGTTCCCGAACAAGTTCCGGAAGACGGAGGTTTCGTCGCCACTGCACCTGAAGGTGCCTTTGTCACCACTCCACCAGAAGGAACTGGTTTTACTGTCGGACTGGTACAACTTTGGCCATATTCAAAACTACTACAACCACTTCCTGTTCTTTTTCCATTGATACAAGGACAACCAGAGGGAAAAGCTGTCGGACTGGTACAAGATTGACCATAAAGATAGCTGGAACACCCGCTCCCTTGGTATTTACCATTAATACACTCACATTTCTGAATCGGTGTTGCAGTCGCTTTAGGTATAACAGTAGTCGGAGCTACGCAAGTACTACACCCACCCGTACATCTTGTTGAACTTAACGTACCACTCTTACATGTATGTGAATAAGCTCCCACACCCACACCGCCATCTTTACATATAGTCTGACCATTTGCTATCCATATGTTATATCCGGTCAAGAAACAACTTGTCGCTTTTGGTACACATTTTCCATTAGCACACGCACCGGAAGCACAACTTGCACTAATTGAACAATTACAACCATCAGGGACATTAATTTTATAATAAAGTCCGCTTGAATCTCGGCATTTATCCGGATTTTTACCACAAATATACGACGTATCAGTATAATTTAACTTGTAATAACCATGTTCACACTTACT
>DPKG01000008.1:0-7989 GCA_003542615.1 Candidatus Shapirobacteria bacterium
ATCCGTGACACTTATGCCTTTCCACTAAATTCAAACGGAGTCGATTTGTTGATGAACTCTCCTTCTGCCGTCGATACTAAACAACTTGATGATGTTGGTTTAATGATCAAACCAACCGCCAACAAAAAATGAACTATGTTTTTATCCAAAAAAATCGGATATTTTTTTTAGCCATAGTTTTACTTCTATTACTAATTCTTTTCTTCTTACCATCTTTTTCCTCCTGGAATAATTCTACCGTCAAAAACACTTCTTCTTCAGCTATCAATTTACTAAATTATCAACATCCGCCCATTCCCCAGGTAGATAAAACTGCCGTCAAACCGGCCATATCCACACCATATTATATTCTTGTCGATGTTGATACCAATAAGATATTACTTTCAAATAATCCCAATTCCCGTATATATCCCGCATCTGTTACCAAGTTGGCAACCGCCCTAACCGCTCTAAATATTTATCCTCTAGATGAAGTTATTACCGTCAAACAGGAATATAACGAAGGCAAAGTCATGGAATTGAAGGCCAACGAAAAAATTACCATTCGATCGCTGGTAAATGCTTTATTAATATATTCCGCCAATGATGCCGCCTTTAATTTGGCCACTCACAATTCAGACGGAATTTCCGGTTTTGTATCTGAGATGAATAAATTAGCCCAAAACAACGGTCTTAAAAATACTCATTTTACCAATGTCGACGGTCTCCACCACCCGGATCACTATTCCACTCCTTATGATTTGGCTCAACTTGGTCGTTCAGCTCTCAAACTAGAAACCATCCGCGATACCGTCAAAAAAACCAATCTGACCGTCACTGATGTCGATGGCTATTATATTCATACCCTGACTACCACCAACGAACTTCTCGGTATTGTCCCCGAAATAGAAGGCCTAAAAACCGGTTGGACTCCCGAAGCCGATGGCTGTTTCGTTGGTTTGATAAATTTTAAAGGACATTATTTAATTAGTGTTGTTGCTGTCAGCCAGGATCGTTTCGGCGACACCCAAAAAATAATTGACTGGACCAAAAAATACGTTTACTACCAAAAATACCAACCCTGATTATTGTAGATACTCATCAATTACCGCCGGTACATAAGCCGTAAAATTATCATCGCCCTCAAACACATATACTGGTTGCATAAAATTTGTCAAAGTTGTCGGCTCAAAATAAGCCAAATAAATTCTTCGAATGATTACACTATTACCATTAGTATCCAAGGCCGGCCAATATTGCCCGTTTTTTAATTCCCCCATGGCTGTATCAACGGTTTTAATCGGATAAGTCGAAAAAGAATCTCTTCCGATATTCGCGTATTTATAATTTACTTCCACCAGTCTTTTAGTTTCCACGCTGGCTCCCGATATCAATATTGAAATTGCCGATTCTCCCGGCTTATCTGTCATTATTTTAAAATCTTTATCAATATTTTCTCTAAAAAAGTCAACTCGAATTATATTGGCTTCAGACAAAGAGGACACCGGTTTAAGACCATCAAAATTAATTTTCCAAAAACTAGCTGTCTTCTCTCCATTTTTCAAATCATCTGCGTACTTATTTCCTGCAGATAAATAAGACTCAGCAATTACTATAGCTTCTTCCTTACTTGGCATATTATTTGGATTCAACAACAACTGGTCATTCAAATACGGATAACTCATTTTAAAACTTCCATCCAATATGTTCATCGTCAGAGTCTGATTGTTTACGTTATTTCTAAATTCATAAATATTTGTTTTCACCGGAGTCGGTTCATTGGAAAATCCCAATTGTCTGGCAGTTTGTTTATCATTTTCCAAAGCCAAAAAAGAATCAATCGGTCGATACACCACAAAAACCTTGGCCTGGTCCTTAAATTTTGGAATTTCATCCCCCGGTAATTGAAAAGTAAAAGTTTTCTTTTCAAATTGCTTATCGGGAAAAATAACTTTTGGAATAATTCCGTACTTTACAGTTGGCGCAACATAAGGCGGATTTGCCGCCTGATACATTTTGATTAACCCTGTTGTCACCGACCATAATATCATCAATCCAATCACTCCAATCCCGCCAAATTTTATTATATTTCTACTGACATAGGCTGTATAGGTCAACGACATAAAAATATTCTACCAGTTCAATGCTAAAATATGCCATGTCAGAAACCAAAATTTTCCGTAGCCGCATGGCTCCCAGCCCTACCGGCGATATTCATATCGGTACCCTCCGTACCGGTCTTTATGCTTATGCTCTAGCCAAGCAAAACAATGGGCAATTCATTTTAAGAATCGAAGACACCGATCAAAAACGCCTGGTACCGGGTGCTGCCGACAGGACCCTTCAAGTATTTAAAGATTTTGCACTAATGTACGATGAAGGTCCCGATATTGGCGGTCCTTTTGGTCCTTATACCCAAACCGAAAGGCTAGACATTTACCAAAAATATATCAAAGAACTTTTAGAATCCGGCCATGCTTACCATTGTTTTTGTACCCAAGACAGGCTAAATGAAGTCCGTGCAACCCAAAAAGCCGCCAAAAAAGTTCCCAAATATGACCGTCATTGTCTCAATTTGTCAAAAGATGAAATTCAAAAAAATCTCGACAACAAAATTCCTTATGTAATCAGGATGAAAATTCCCGACAACGAAACTATTGTTTTTGAAGATCTGGTTCGTGGTCAAATCAAATTTAATTCCAATGATCTAGACGATCAGGTTTTAGTCAAATCAAACGGTATTCCCACCTATCACTTTGCCGTTGTTGTTGACGATCATTTGATGCAAATCAGTCACATCATCAGATCGGATGAATGGATTTCTTCGACTCCCAAACATGTTTTACTTTATCGTTATTTTGGCTGGGAACTTCCCAAAATTGCCCATCTTACGGTACTCCTCGATCCTACTCATCCGGGCAAAATGAGCAAACGTTATGGTTCGGTCTTTGCCCGACAATTTTTAGATGACGGTTATCTTCCAGACGCTATGTTAAATTTTTTGATGCTTTTAGGCTGGAATCCCGGAGACGACAGGGAATTATTTACCCTAAAGGAGTTTGTCAAAGAATTTAGCATTGACCGTCTTCACAAAAAGGCTGCCATTTTTGACCGCAAAAAACTGGATTATTTCAACGGTCTTTACATCCGCCAAAAATCCGACAACGAACTAGTCAAATTGCTCAAACCATTTATTCCCCAAGCATCCGACGAAATTCTTCAAAAAATTATCCCTTTGGTCAAAGAACGCATGGTCACCCTCAAACAAGCTGCCAACCAAACCAAATTTTTGTTTGAAGATCTCAACTACAATGGTGACTTACTTACTCTCAAAGTTGATTCCGACACCGCCAAAAACATGCTTCAAAAATCTATCGATATCATTAACCAATTTGATTCTCTAAAAGATTCAGATATAGAAAATTTAAAAAACAAATTCCAAAAAACTATAGAGGATAATAATTGGAAAGTAGGGGATTTCTTTATGGTATTTCGCGTTGCCATTACCGGAAGCGGACAGACTCCTCCAATTGTCGAAAGTCTGCCGCTTTTAGGCAATACAAAAACACTAAAAAATTTAAATCTGGCCTTATCCAAATTATCCCCATAACATTTTGTTAAACTTTAAAAGTGCTAATTTTCTTAATCGCGCTATTTTATTTAATTTTTGCTTCACCATCACAAGCTGCCCCTAGAATATGTAAATTCCATGCCCAAGATACCAGTGATTGGGTCGAAGTTTGCAGCGACACCGGAACTACTATCGATTTAAGTTCCTACTATATCGCCGACCAGGAACAAACCAACAAAAAATATCTAAATTGCACTTTTAACACCGCTATCAACATTCCTTTATCAAACATTCTAAATAATGGTGGCGATATTATTTCTCTTGTCGAAATCTCCACCGGTACCGTTGTTTCTTCTGTTCGTTATTGCGACAGTAGTATTAGTCCCTGTCCTTCCGACAGTGATGTTGTCGACATCAAAAACTCTCTTTGCGGCTTAATTGGCCCCGATGATTCCCGTACGGTCAGTAGTGATTCTGCTATTTGTCTACCGCTTCCTGCAGTT
The DNA here is from genome assembly GCA_003542615.1 of Candidatus Shapirobacteria bacterium. Classification (GTDB taxonomy): domain Bacteria; phylum Patescibacteriota; class Microgenomatia; order UBA12405; family UBA12405; genus UBA12405. The sequence goes on from DPKG01000008.1 coordinate 4,054, forward strand.
TGTTCCGTCTCATCTGTTGCCCCTTCACCCACCTCCCCACCCTCATCATCTGTCTCAGCAAATTTAGATACTTCTATCACAAATTTAAATTCATCGGCTAATTTAGGTCAAAATCTAACCCTATCTTTTTCTATTTCCAGTAATTTACCAAATACTGAGTTTTACATAAAAGCCTTTGGTGGCGTAAACGATGATTACTCCATTGAGACTCAAAACAACTCCAATTGGTACAACTACAATTCCGCCTGGGTAGACTTACCCAAAATAAAAACCGGATCAGATGGTAAATATTCCGGCCAAATTACCATCCGACCAAAATCCGACAAAGAAATCGGTAATTATCGGGTTCAGATAAAAGTACGCCGTACTGACGGCTCAATCGAAAAAATCAGCGGTATTAATTATCTTTCCGTCTCATCCTCTCCGACTTCCGTCCCCACCCTTACTCCCACCCCTACCGCCTCCATCACTCCCACCTTCACTCCTACCCCTACCCCCACCGAAACCCCACTACCTACCGATATTTCAGAATCCAGCGTCCTGGCCGCCTCCGACACCAATCCGGATCTTACCTCCACTCCCACCCCCGCTTCAAAATCTTTTCCCAAAATAAACATCCCAGTTGTTTTAATGAGTCTCGGATCCCTTCTTCTTCTCACCCCTTTAGTTATTACCAAGTTTTCCCATGCCCAAAAAGTTAATTAAATTTATCCCGGCTTTATTGTGGATGATATTTATTTTTTATCTATCCTCCAGTCCTACTGACATTGTTCCGGGTACCGATACCCAACGTTTTATTTTTTTCAAATCACTTCATTTAACCGAATATGCCATCCTTTTTATTCTTGTCGAGTATGCTATTGGTAAATTTTCTCATAGCCTGATTATTTCCGCTCTTTACTCCATCACCGATGAAATCCATCAGCTATTTGTCCCCGGCCGTCATGGCAAATTTACCGACATCATAATTGATCTGACCGGAATTTTTCTTGGATTAATTTTTTTAAAAATATTTTTCACCCACCCCGGCCTCAAAAAACTCTTCCGACGTTAAGTATTACCTGACTGTTACTAAATTCTTTTCGTAATCTAATTTAGAAACTTTAATATCTATCATGTAGTTTCTGTAATAAAAATTACCCTAGTTTGATCAATCTTACCTAAGCTTAGTGTTTTATTTAAAAGGAGGTGAATATTTTTGAAAAAAATTATATTTAGTTTTCTGGCGATTGCCTTAACTATCGGTGTGGTCTCTGGTACCGCCTATGCTTTATTTTTTGACACCGCTACCGTAGCTGGTATTTCTGTTACCGCCGGTAGTGCCGATATCAAAATTTCCGGTGACGGCGAAACTTATGTCGACAATGCTCCCAATATCGGTGTAAATATTACCGATATATTTCCTGGTTATCAAATGAATGACAATTTCTTTATCCAAAATGTCAGTGCTTCAATCATTGGACTTGATATTACTGGTCAGCTTACCAGTGCCGGTGGAGATTGGGCTGCTTTGAGTCCCAAATTATGGCTCAAAATCGATGATGCCACTGATCCGACTTTTACTACCGGTTGGCTAACCTTAGCTCAATGGAATAATGCTGCTATCAATTTACCCAGCAATCCATTGGCCCATAATACTTCTAGGGAATACATAGCTAATTTTCAGGTAGATCCCGCCGCTACTAGTGCCGAAATTGCCGGTAAATCGCTTACCAATATAACCTTTGTACTTACTGGTACCCAGGTAGCACCTTAGTTTTAAGGTTCTATAGTTTGCAGAATTAATATTCTGCAAACTCTTAGATGCTTAAAATAATTTTAAAAATCATTGAATGGCTTGCTTTCGCCGGTATTTTAATTTTACTTTTTATTGTAATTTCTCCGGTTCTACCTTTTAATAATTTTGCCAAATCATTTATTGTAGTCTCTGGTTCCATGGAACCATCCATTAAAACCGGATCCATTGCCATCACCCGCCCAATTCCTCCATCTCAAATTAAAAAAGGGGATATAGTCGCCTTTACCTCACCCGATAATCCAAAAAATACCATTCTCCATCGTATCGATTCCGTCAAGTCCACCGACCCTCTAATCTTTTTAACCAAAGGTGACAATAATAATGCCCCCGATTCTTGGGAAGTTAGTAGCATTGCCGTAATAGGAAGTTATGTTTATTCCATTCCTTATCTTGGGAACGCCGCTTCCTTTATCCGTCAGCCTTTGGGTTTTGTTCTGATGATAGTTGTCCCGGCACTTTTGTTTATCTTTTTTCAAATATTTAATATCAATAGAGCCATCGATTACGAAGTCAATAAAAAAATCGAAGAAAAAAACCGTCAAAACAATTTTTTTTCAATTCTTATCATTGCATTATCCGTATCATCAATTATCGCCACCTCACCCATCAAAAATGTAAACGCATTTTTCTCAGATACTTCCCAAATATCCGGTATAAATTTAACTACTATTATACCTACTCCCACTCCAACTATTACTCCCACTGCCACTCCCACCCCCAAACCCACCGGTTATCACTGTAGGTTTCGTGATTGGCACTGTAATTTTGGACACCATTGGTTCAAAGATAAATTCCGTGCCTTTCTCCGTAAAAATCATCAGTATGTAAAATTTCATTTTTATAATTTTCCCAAATTTGGCCCCAAAGATTATTTAAATTATGAGCTTGTTTACCGTAGCCATGATCTTGAAAAGGGAATTTCTGGAAGTTTCGATCTCAAAAACAATTCAAATTTAGAAATAGAACAATTCCTGGGTACCTGTAGTGGTACCGACTGCACCCCCGACTTTAAATCTATTACCTCGGTCACTCTATCTATAAAGGGAGAAATTAATTCAGAAGCCATCGAACTAGAAGGTCCCGTTGATTTTGAATAAATATGTAAAGGGATATTCCTTATAGGACCAAAATACTTCACAAATACTAATCATCTCCATTTATCTTAAATTTAAATATAATATAAAGATAGGCGATATATATCAAATGCGGTAATAATACGTCAAAAACACTATTGTAAATTATTGACAATCATTTGATAACGGAGATATCATTGGCCTAGATGATATCGGTTGTTAAATATCTAACAAGTTTTCTGCCCCTATCATTTTAAACAACTATCCCGCCCGAAGCGGGATTTTTTGTTTTTATGCCCAGTTTATTATTTATATTTTCACTCAAGGAGGTGAATATTAAATGAAAAAAATCTTATTAAGTTTAGTTACGATCGTTGCAGTCGGCACAATCGTCACTCAGGCTACCACCGCATATTTTAGCGATTCGGAAGTTCTCGGTGACAACACCTTCGCCGCAGGAAGCTTGGATTTGACAGTCGATGGTCAAAATGGTGAAAACGTCGTGAAATTTGCAGTAACCAACATGAGACCGGGTAACCAACCAAAAGGCACATATACTTTGGCAAATATTGGTACTATTAACGGTTATTTAGACCTTAATAATATCACTTTAACCAATTCTGAAAACGGTATTTTGGAACCAGAAGAAGAAGCTGGAGACACTACCGAAGACGTTGGAGAACTCCAAGATGTAGTAAATTTAAGACTTTTCATCGACCGAGACGGTAATGGTTGGATCAGCACTGGAGATTATACTTTCTATGACGATCTAGTCGCCAACCTCCCTGCTTCCTTCAACCTCAACGAACTAATCAATACAGGTTCTGAAGCAAAAATAGTCGTCTTATTGGATTGGTGGAATACTGCCAGCGATAATCTTGCTATGACTGATGGTATGACTTTAAGTATGGATGCTGTACTAAGTCAAAACCAATAATTCGCATCAGGTACTCCTCCCGCGCCCCCGAGGGGAGAAACGTGATACTAATTAAATCCGGCCAACACCGGCTTAAAAAATATGCAAACCTTAGCCAAAATATTTAATATTTTTTACAAAATCCTAAC
>DPKG01000008.1:8037-63292 GCA_003542615.1 Candidatus Shapirobacteria bacterium
GTCACCTTTAAAACCCCCAAAGATCCCAAAAATACCGTCACCCACCGCCTCACCGCCAAAGACACTTCTAAAGATCAAATCATTTACTCCACCAAAGGCGACGCCAACCAAACCAAAGATATTGAAAATTTAGCACTAGAAAATATTGTCGGCAAAGTTTTTTTCAATTTACCTTTTATCGGTTATCCCATCTCCTATTCCAAAACTCTTCCGGGGCTTTTAATTTTGGTTGTCGTCCCCGCCACCATCATCATTTACAGCGAAATTCTTAATATCAAAAACGAGGCCGTCCGCCTAGTCAAAAAAAAGCAAAAAAAAGATGAACCGACTTCTTAAAAAATTATTATTATTAATTTTAATTTTTACTTTTTTTCTTTCCCCTTCTACCAATTCTTTTTTTTCCGATACCGAAACCTCCACTTCCAACACTTTTTCCGCCGGTTGCTGGGCGCCGCCCTCAACTCCCCAATTACTCAGTCCGGCCAATAACTATTTAGCCAACCAGTCCTCATCCTGGTATCAAAACCCGGTCATGGATTGGACAGACTCTAGTTTTGTTTGTCCCGGCTTATCGGTGAAATATCAATATGAATCATTTCACGATCCCACTTTATCCATATTAGCCTATCGTTCCGGCTGGTTGACAAATTCCTTCATTCCCGCCCCCGGCACTCCTGACGGTGTCTATTACTGGCATGTTCGTGCCTGTAATTCCGATGATCTTACCAATTGCTCTGAATGGTCTGATACTTGGAAATTAACAGTAGATACAACCGCGCCAATTGCTCCCACCAATTTACACTGGACCAATCCCGATGTTTCCTGTGGCGGTTCTACCAACAGCACCACCATAACTGCCGACTGGAACGACGTTTTCGATACTAGCGGTATTTCCCAATACGAATATCAGATTACTTATCCAAAATTAGATGGTACTATCGGCATTTGGAATACTTTTGTCACTGCCTCTCAATATTTCGGAGTTTTCAACCAAGGCCAGGGTCTTCACACCTATAAAGTTCGTGCATACGACTTTAGTGGAAATATTTCTCCCTGGTCCTCTGGCTGTTCCATTAATTTCGACTCTGTCATACCTCAAAGTATTATTACCGTTCCCGTTGTAGAAAGTCTGCCCAACACCGATAATGAAATCGACCAAATTTACCTTTGGGATGGCAAAATCGAAGGTACCGCTACCGATTCCGGCTCCGGTCTAAACCGCGTCGAGTTAAATATTTACCGTCCTGACGTTCAAAAATCCTGGAATGGCTCGGACTGGATTCTCGATTTAAACCAAAATATTCGTGTTAACGCCGATGGTACAAATAATTGGCATTATGAAATCACCGACCCCATCCCCGCTGGTGTCTACAAACTCACCTCTCACGCCGTCGATAATGCCGGCAATATCGAAAATTCTTATGTCGTTGAATTTGAAAATATCGACCAGGATCCCAATGCTCCCTTATCTGCCGATCTTTTTTATAACTCACTCCAAAATAAAATTTACCTAACCCTTTCCAGTATCGATACTTCAACTATTCCCTTAAACTACGACTTAATTTATACCAGCGCCAATCTTGAAAAGGGGATTGCCGGCAGTATAAATATAGCCGATATTACGAATAATTCGTACACAAACAATTTTTATTTGGGTACCTGTTCCGCCGGTGTCTGCACTCCCGATCCCGATTTAACATCGGCACAGTTTATCCTTACCGACTCCCTCAAAAATAATATTTTAATCGACTCAAAAATAAATCTTATTCCATGAAAAAATTAATCCTGCCCCTTATTTTTTTCTTTTTATGTTTTTCGACCCCGATACTTTCCGCTGATGTCACTATTGACTGTCCGGGTTCACAATCAGGTGAGTGTATCCTAATCGGAGATACCCCCTTATTTTCTGACTCCAATATTTGGTCTCCCGGCATGCTTCTTTCCAAAACTATTACTCTCACCAATTCCGGTCCCGACATTCAATCCATGGGTCTATCCGCTTCCCGCTCTGGCAGCCCATCTATTCTTGAAGACGTTCTGACTCTTTCCATCACCGGTCCCAATTTTATTTGGGCCGGACATTTATCAAAACTTTACACTGATGGCGAAATTATTTTAGGAAATTTTGCCCCCGGTGAATCCCGAAATTACCAATTTAGTGTCAGTTTCGACCAATTTTCGGGGAATATATATCAAAATCAGAAAGCTATATTTGACCTTACATTGGGCTTTATCGCCAGCGACCTCCCCCCGATTCTCACCGAAATCTTTGCACCAACCTCAAGTGATTGGCTAGAAATATACAACCCAAACAATCAAGCATTAAATTTAGTGGATTGGAAAATAAAAGACTTATATGGAAATACAAAAAATATTAATGAAACACTTTTGCCAAATCAATACAAAATATTTACTTTTTCAAATTGGCTAAACAGTGCTGGTGATACCGTTTATCTTTATGATTCCCAAGATAATTTGATCGATTCCCGTATTTATTCATCTTCTGTTGTTGGCCAATCATACTCCCGTCAATCTGGTTCTCTTTGGTGCCAGACCGATCCCACTCCAAATACCATCAACAACCCCTGTCTTTCGCAATCAGACGGTCAAGTCGCTGGCATATCCACTTCAAATCCGCCAGCAAACAATCAATGCACTGATACTCCTCCAGCCTCCGCCCCCATTCTTAATTCAATCACTGCTGGTCTTAATTCTGTCACTCTAAGTTGGTCGGAGGGTCTTGGCCCCATCAGTTATTATCTTATCGCCTATGGCGACCAATCCGGTCTATATCAATTTGGCAATCCCAACATTGGTGGTCAGGGGACTATTTCCTACACCATTAACGATTTATCTCCCAATCAGACCTACTATTTTGTTGTTCGTGCCGGTAACGGTTGTGCTCCGGGACCCTTTTCTAATGAATTAAGTACCGCTACCAGTGGTATACCAATTTTGCCAAACACTATCCCTAGTGGTTTTCAGCCTAATGTTTTGGGTGAATCTACTGAGGTAGATATTATCACTGCCGCCAACCCTTCCGGTTCTGTCGCCGGAATTTCAAATTGCTCCGGTAACTGGATTCCTCTTCTCTGGCTTGTCGCCTTATTATTAAATCTTATTTACGCTTTTGGCCAAGCCCCTCATCGTTTTTTCTTTTTCCTGCTTACCTCTCTTAGCACCTTTTTAGTCGACCGACATTTTCTCTCCACCAACTGCTGTCTTATCTCTTTTTATTGCCAATTTTTCTGGCTGGGAAATATTGCCGCTTTTATTATTCCTCAAATTATAAAAAAAATTAAATAAGGGTGGGTTTTTGAATTATTTTCCTCTATACTTATCTCATGTTTCGTAAACTCCATTTATATTTTCTTCCCCATCCCGACAACAATCACCGTGCTTTCATACTACAACCAAAGTTTTTAGCCTTTTTAATTTTTATCTATCTTCTCAATCAATCATTTCTCAGGTCACTAACTGTTCTCAAACCGGGGATCTTGGGTTACGCCTCTGAAATTACCAGTCAAAAAGTATTTGAGTTTACCAATCAGGAACGCCTCAAATATGATCTTCCGCCTCTTTCTTTTAATTCGACCTTAGCCCGTTCAGCCACTGCCAAAGCCCAGGATATGTTTGAAAATAATTATTGGGCTCACACCTCTCCCACAGGTACCAATCCTTGGGATTTTTTCAAGCAGGAGGGCTATCAATACTCGATTGCCGGTGAAAATCTAGCCAAAGATTTTTACGACACCGAAACTGTCATCAAAGCCTGGATGAATTCTCCCACACATAAGGCCAATATTATAAATTCTAAATATAGAGAAATTGGTATCGGTATTGTAAATGGCACTCTCAACGGTATCAAAACCACTCTCGTTGTTCAGCATTTTGGTACTCCGATTTCCGGTATCGTCTCCGGAGACCAAACCAGCGAAGAAAATAATTATAATACAGACAAAGTTGGTATTATTGAATCTCCCGAAATTATCGTCAACCCAGCTGTTTCCAAAACTATCAATCCTGTTACCGTCAGCAAAACCCTTGGCCTCATAATGTTTACCATAATTCTTTCCGTCTTACTCATCGACGCCTACCTTACTTATAAAAATAAAACTTACCGTCTTTCAGGTTCTTCGGCCGGTCACATTAGTTTCCTGGCTATCATATTTTTACTTTTATTATTTAGTCATCAGGGTACTATATTTTAATTATGTCCATTGTCAAAGAAATCAAAAGAAATCTCATTGAATTCACCATCCTTTTTATAATTTTAATTATTGGGACTATCCTATTTTTTTACTTTGATTATCACCCCCACAATCAACGTCGAGTGGTTTATGTCACCGGTGCCTCATATTTTGCCTGGAGTATTATTCATCATTATCGTCAAAAAGACCTTGAATTATCTATTGTTATCGAATATTTTGTAATTGCCATTTTCGCCGCCCTCATGCTATCTTCCACCTTATTTTAAAGGGATTTTTTCATTTGCGTTTCCTTCCATTCCTCTATTTTTTTCAAATCGCCCGATATCAATATGTCCGGTACTTCCAATCCTTCATATCTTTGTGGTCGGGTATACTGTGGGTATTCCACCGGTCTGATTTTTTTACCGCCAACTTCAATCTCAGAAAAACTTTCCGTTTTACTGGATTTATCTTTCCCCAATACCCCGGGTAACAATCTGGCTACACTATCTATAACTACCATGGCTCCTATCTCACCTCCGGTCAACACATAGTCGCCAATCGATATTTCCTCATCTATCAACAAATCCGATATTCTTTGATCAAAACCTTCATATCTGCCACAAAGTAATGTTATATTTTTTAATTTAGCCAACTCTTCAGCTTTTTGTTGGTTATATTTTTTTCCTCTGGCAGAAAGCATAATTATTTTACTATCTCCGCCACCTTTCTTTATCCCCAAATCATTTAAGGCCTTCCCGATTACATCAACTCGAATCAACATCCCTACATCACCGCCATACGGTTTATCATCCACCGCACCATAATTATTCCAAGCCCATTGCCTCATATCGTGATATTTCAATTCAATAATTTTATTTTCAATCGCCCTGGCAATAATGCTTTCTTCAAAAGGGGACTCAAACATTTTGGGAAACAAAGTTATCACATCAAATTTCATTCCCTATTTTACCTTCTTTTTTGTGCTTCGTACAGACTCACCAATTGTTCAGGTGGTACTTTACCGGTAACTGATTTCTCCTTTATTATTCGGGAAATAATCCCTAAGGCATCTTTGGTTACTACTTCAATTGGTCTTGAAGCATCAAGCGTTTCGAAATTCAAATTAACTCCGGTTTCCCTGTAAAACACAGGTAAATTCAAATAATGTCTTTGTCTCATTAGCTGAAGTTCAACATCACCCTCATCCCACAAGGTATTGCTCCGACTACCAGGTTCTGCAGCTTCCGCGAATTTCTTTCTTTCAAGAAAAGTCTTTTCAAAAATATTTTCAGGAAAATACATTAAAATAGTTAAATCAGGGAAAAAATTGTGTGCATATTCATCCTCCATCTGACGAAGCCTTATCTGAGGAACTCCTCCTTCCGCTCCCTGCAACACCCTGGTAGTCGAAGCATATCTATCTATCAAGGCAATCGTATTTTTTTCCTTGTTTTTTCCTAAATGAGGTATTAATACTTGGTCTAAATGAAGTTTTCTGGCTTTAAAAAACATTATTGCCAATTCTTCAGCACCAACATTTTCTCTTAGCGCCTTAAAAATATCTCTTCTGATAACTTCTGCCTCAGGTGTTCCCCCTGGTTCTCTGCTTTTTATAACCTCATATCCTGCAGATTTTAAAACCCCATATATTGGAGCCACAATTGAAGTTTTCCCAACCATTTCTCCGCCTTCTATCCCGATAAATATTGACATATAACTGAATATAAACAAAATTAGTTAAACCCGCTATACTATCTTTATGAAATCTAACACAAATTCCAAAAATACTGCGGTAATTGTTATTGCTACCTATAACGAAGCCGGATCTATCCAGGAAATGCTCGATACCCTTTTTGGTAAAATTATTCCTCAAATTCCAAATTGGGACTGTAAAGTCCTAATAGTCGACGACACCTCACCCGACAAAACCTACGAAATCGTCCAAAAAAACCAAAAGAAATATTCCGACCTTCATTTAGTAATTAATCCCGTTAAGCTTGGTATGGGCAATGCTATTGTCAAAGGTTTTCATTACGCCATGGACAAACTAAATGCTGATGTAGTTTGCGAATTTGATGCTGATTTTCAACATCCTCCTCAAGATATCCCCAAGCTTTTAGCTGAAATCGATAAGGGTTACGATTTTGTCCTGGGTTCTCGTAAAATAAAAGGTGGCTCTGTCCCTGATAGTTGGGGTTTAATGAGAAAATTTTTTACTTACGTTGGTGGTTTTACCTCCCGTTTTATCATGTTTTTTCCTTTCAGAGGATTTTTTCAAATCACTGATCCTACCACCGGTCTTCGGGCTTCCCGTGTCAAAGGTTTTGTCGATCAAATCGATCTTGATCATCTTTATTCTCTCAAATTTGGTTACAAAATCGAACTTCTTTTTCGCATGATCCAATTGGGCGCCAAAGTTAAAGAAATTCCCTTAAAATTTGGTCTGCGGGAAAAAGGTGAATCAAAAATTGCCAAAGATACCGCCAAAGACATCTTATTCGTTTCTATAAAATGTCGTTGGTACGATGAGTTTACTCAAAAATTCCTTAAATTCGGTACTGTCGGTGGAATCGGTTTTGTTATCAATTTTGTTGGTTTTCGCCTACTCAAAATAACCTTCAAAGATTTACCCTATGATATCAGTATTATCAATTGGATTTCCAACGCTATTGCCGCTGAATGCGCTATAATTTCCAATTTTATCGGCAATAACATTTGGACTTTTGCCCAGGAAAAAATCACCTCATTCAATCAAATTATTACCAAGTTTTTTACTTTCAATCTTTCATCTGTATTGACCGGAATAATCATTCCTTCAACTTTCGTCGCTATCCTGACTTATCTTCTGGGCGACCAATGGTCCTCAATCTATTTAGTTATCGGAATATTTTTAATCACCATACCTCTCAACTGGCTGGTCTACAATAAAATTATCTGGAAAAAACAATAAAAGCAATTTCACAGGAATAAAATTTTAGATTATTTCATTCCGTCTATCAGTGCTTTGACTTCTTCAAAAGGTAGTGCTCCGGGAACGAATTCCCTCTGACCGTTTTTAGCAATAATTACTGTACCGGGAGTTCCCTGTATTCCGGCATCCGAACCATCCTTTAATTGGGCATTAACCTTATCTGTATATTTACCCGAATCCAAACAACTGACAAACTTTGCTTTGTCTACACCGACGGACACTGCCATTTCAGCCATTTGATCCTTGGTAAAACTTGTACCTGTCGAAGTGGTTTTCTCATATATAGAGTCAGAATATTGCCAGAATTTTTCCAAACCTCCTAATTCACCAACACACTCAGCCGCCTCAGATTCCATTTGTGCATTTTGGTGGAATGGTAGGGGATAATGACGATAGACCCAAGCTACCTTATTCCCGTATTCCTCCATAACCTGTTTCATTACATCATGAAATCTTTGACAAAAAGGACATTCATAATCAGAATATTCCACCAAAACAAAATCCGCGTCATCAGAACCTCTTATATAATCATCCTTACCTACTGCCTTAATTGCCTCCAAATTCATTTCCGGTTCTGCTGCTTGCCCTGCTGCCTGATCACCCAAAGCACTTGGTGCCTCTACTCCGTTATCAATTTTTGCTTCTAAGCTATTAACCTTCATCCACAAAAAACCGTTAACAAACATCAACAACATTATCGGTATTACCACTATCAAATGTGGCCTATTTGCCATTTCTGTTAAACCCATCTTTGTTTTTTGAATTTTTTTCATCATAGTACTATTAATGTAGTAGTAGTTTGGCTATATGTCAAGTAATAAAAATTATTTAAAGCGTATTACCTCATTCTTTTATACTTATTACTGCTTGTTAATTTTTAACTGATAACATTATTCTCCATGAATCAACTCCAGCTCCAAAAAGCAAAATTTCAAATGCTTTCTCAACATCTAATGCAGCGGGGTATTACCGATGGTAGGGTATTAAATGCTATGACTCAGGTCCCCAGAGAGGAATTTGTCCCCAATCACTTAATTGAATTTTCTTACCAGGACTCACCCCTTCCCATTGGTTTTGAGCAAACAATTTCCCAACCATTTGTTGTCGCACTAATGTGTCAATTATTAAACCTAACCGGCCAAGAAACCGTTCTTGATGTTGGTACCGGATCTGGTTATCAAGCAGCTGTTTTATCCAAATTAGCCAAAAATGTTATCACCGTCGAAATTATTCCCGATTTAGCCAAAAATGCCAGAAAAATTTTTAAAAAACTGAATTATAAAAACATTCATGTTTACACCTCAGACGCCAACAAAGGCTACCCCAAGTTTGCCCCCTATGACGCTATCAAATCAGCCGCTGCTACCCCCAAAATTCCCCTCGCCTGGATTAATCAACTTAAGGACAATGGTGTCATTGTTACTCCCAAATCTACTAATTTTTCCCAGGACCTGATTCGTCTTGTCAAAAAGGGAAATAATTTAGTCGAAGAAAAATGGGGAGATGTTCGTTTCGTTCCCTTGGTCAAAGCAAAATCATAGTCTATAATTATCGGGCATGTTCAAACAATTCATTGCCCGAATTGGGTTAAAAAAAATATTTATAGTTGCAATCGGCCTGAATTTGGCCTTAATAATTATTGGTGTTTTCTATCTTCTTCGTTCATACAATAATATTATTGTTAAACCCAATCAGCCTCTTGCCAATACTAGCTCTACTCCCACCCCTACTCCGACCCCAGATCCTCTGGCTCCTTACGCTATCCTTTTATTAGGATATGGAGGCGGTAATCATGAAGGCGGTCTTTTAACCGATTCAATTATTGTCGCCCGGGTTGAACCAAGAAATCAAAAAATCATTTTAATTTCTATTCCCCGCGATCTCTGGGTACCGCTTCCTTTGGACAAGGACTCTACGACTAATTTTAAAGTCAATGCTGCCTATGCTATCGGTAGCGATGATCGTCAGTATCCCGACAAAAAAATTGAATTTACCGGACCTGCCGGTGGTGGTCAAATGGCCAAGACAGTAATTAGTCAGGTTTTAGGATTCAATATAAATTATTTTGTTGCCGTCGACTTTCAGGCATTTATCCGTATTATCGACAATCTTGGAGGTATCAGTGTTAATGTACAAAAAACTTTTGATGATTTTCTGTATCCTATTGAAGAAAATATCAATGAAACTTGTGGTAAATCTGATGAAGAAATTGCTGCTCTAACTGCCACACTTTCCGGCCAAAAGTTAGATGAACAGTTTACCTGCCGTTATGAAACGCTTCATTTTGAACGCGGTCTTAATGTCATGGACGGCACAACTGCCCTAAAATTTGCCCGTTCTCGGCACTCACTTACCGATGGTGGTGATTTCAACCGTACTGCCCGTCAAAAATTAATTATTGATGCCGTCAGGCAAAAAATTATCAATATAAATTTTATCCCTAAAATTATTCCTCTTATCCAAACTTTGTCTAGCCATCTTCAAACCGATATTGAAGCCAAAATAATGGAACAATTTATTGCAAAATATTCGCAACTTTCACAATACCAGATTAGTTCTCTCGCTCTCACCGATCAAAATGTTTTGGAAAACGGAATTTCTTCAAACGGCCAATATGTTCTTCTTCCCAAAGCCGGGGAAAACAATTGGACCCAAATTCACCAATTTATTTTGGATCCTACCCTTCTTACTCCGACTCCTACCATCCGCCCATCCCCCAAACCTCTCCCAACAAGCTAGCGAAAAACTTTAATACCTCATTTTGTATGTCAGTGGAACGATTTTAGAACCAATACTGAGGTAATTGTAATATAATAACTACATGGATTCTGAAATAATAAAAGAACGAAGCAAACGAATATTGAGTGAACTAAGAAAAAAATATCCTTTGGCCAAAACCTATGACATGAGTCAGATTGGCGAACATTTTGTTTGTGAAATAGAGCCTGTGGGAGACCATCCGGAATACGACAGAGCAATTGAAGTCATAATAAAAAGCAAACCACACAAGCATCTTAAAATGATTCAAAGATACAATATCATCAAAGGAACTTTAGAGTTACACGATGGTGGCAAGACAGTAATTTTAAAAACGGGGGATAAATACACTATAAATCCTGGCAATGTCCATTGGGCTAAAAGTGAAAACGAATGTTGGGTAGAAATTTATTCAGAGCCTGGCTGGACCAAAGAAGACCACATACCCGTAAATTTAGACTAAATTCTGGTGTTAACTCAGTAAAACGATTTTAGAACTATCATTGGGAGTTCTTTATAATTGCTGACTTAATTTTATCGACGATTATTTTGACAGTAATATCATCCACATTAAATTTTCTCTCCCGGCTATAATGGTGGCCAAATTCTGGATCAGAAAATGTTTGACCATTTAATTCGACGTTATTTTTATACCGAGGACGTAAATGCCAGTGTACATGAGGTCTAGGGTCTTCTTCTTGATATGCATCGTTCATTAGGCAAGACCAATTCGACAAAGATGCTCCAAAGGCAGTTTTAACAGAGTCCTCAAGTATCTTAACCAGTTTAAAAAAATCTAATTGTTCTTGTTGGGTTAACTCGCCCAAAGAAGGTACATGTCTTTTAGCAACAACAACCATTCGACCAAGGCAAGCCTGCTCGTTATTTAAAAAAACGTTCCAATGGTCACTAGAGGTTACAAAATTTAAGGTATTAGTATCTGGGTGGTCGCAAGCATAACATGACATGTTTACATTTTATATCAAAGTTCGAATCCATTACTGAGTGGTTAATTATATGGATAAAATCCTTGCCTAAACTCAACTGTTAACAGGTTGGACCGATTTTAGAACCATATAATTTAAGTTATACTAAAACTATATGGACAAAGACCCAATAATTAAAATCACCCAAAGAGATGTAAAACAAGATTTATTGAATTGTATCG
Organism: Candidatus Shapirobacteria bacterium; assembly: GCA_003542615.1. Classification (GTDB taxonomy): domain Bacteria; phylum Patescibacteriota; class Microgenomatia; order UBA12405; family UBA12405; genus UBA12405. The sequence goes on from DPKG01000008.1 coordinate 19,127, forward strand.
ATTTAGATAAAAATATCTGGATAAAAGAAGGTTTTCCGATAAACACAGACACAGGCATAGTTGATAGTGAGGTTATGCAAAACCTTTCAGGTCCTCCTTATGTTTTTAAAGCCGATGTAATGAATTTATTTGATATTCAACATCCCGAAGGAGTCGAATTAAAAAACGTAGGTGTTATTTTTATGCATGGTGGCAGAAGAGAAAACGGAGACTGGATGTTTAGTGATATTGAAAACGGCTATCCTGTCGTAGAAACAGTCAAAGCTGTAAACGAATATTTAAAGAAAAAAGGAGAATCACCCGTTGAAGTTGTCATGGCTTGCAACAAATTTTTGGCGTCAGAAATTACAATAGGAGATTTTGATGCTAACGAAAATATTGTGTACGCAGTCGGAGAAACTGTCGGTTTGATGAATGCCGGTATGTCAGAAGATGGAAAAATCCACTTTAATGCTAGAGCAGGAAGCTTTTGGGGGTTGGATAAATTAGCAACCAGTCAACAAATTGAAATTCTGTAGCTCCAATCTAACAAAGTAAGAGTTAACTCAGTGGAACGATTTTCGAACTATTTCATAATAGACAAATTAATTGATTATAATATCTCATGATTACAAGGATATTTTCTCTATACCAAGATATTGACGACAATTTTAAAGAAAAGTATTCTGCCCAAAAATACGGGGAGGTGCAAAGTCTTAATGCTTTTTCTCAAGAGTTAAATGAACTTATTAAACTAAAAAACATTATTACAGACAAGTCTGTGATGCTAATAACAATAAAATATCCTTATTCGAATAAATACAAAAAGAACTTTGCCATTTTAGCCGAAAACATTGCCAGAATGAATCAACTACCAATAGTATATTCGTTTTATAATCATCCAGTTAATAACCCAGCTTATTTTTATGATAATCAGAAACAAACAGACAGAAAAGCCGTGGTTGGCTTGATTTCAAAAAATGATTCAAAAAAATATTTTGGTTACAGTTTTATTGTAGTTGAAGACTCAGTAATTAGTGGTGCTACCCTCAATGCCTTACGAAGCAGTGTTAATGATATCACTCAGAGTTTATCAGTCTTTTCTATCCTAGATCTAAGAGGAAAAGATGTTTCTGAAAGAGAATTGAATGAAGCATACTTCGTAAACAAGGGAGTCGGTGGCTTAATTTCCTTACTAAAATTGGCTGACTATGTCCCGACAACACAAATGTTAAGAACATTGGGTGTACTGGATAAGGAGGAAAAAAGACAAATAATCGATGTTATTCCTAATCCACAAGAACTTGTCGCATCTTACAAAGAATACACTGGCCAAGATCTGATTTAAGGAAATGTCACCTTTTTTAAAAGTTACCCCGCATGGACTCGAACCACGATTCCTACGTTCAGAGCGTAGTGTCCTACCATTAGACGACGGGGTACTGTTAGTCTTCATATTTTATCCCAAAACACCTCAAATTAGCTAATTTAGATAAATTTCGTTAAAATATATATATGAAAACCATAGACGAACTAGTCAACGAACTCAAACTTAATCCAAAACAATCTCAGGTGCTAAAAATATATGTCAGCGACTTGATTGTTGAACTCCTTGAAAGTCTCCGGGATGAAAACAATAACAACTTCAACGAAACTATCGATGGTCTGAAAAACATCAGCTAATCCTTTAGATAAAAATCTTTTTCCCTGCCGACCGTTGTCTCCTCACCATGCCCTGGTAATATTATCGTTTCTTCCGGTAATTTCATGATAGCTTTGATACTTTGGTAAATATCTTTTGTAGAAGAATAACTCAAATCAGTTCTACCTCTGCTATGGGCAAAAATAGTATCTCCTCCAAACAATAATCCTGCATCCCTAATATAAAAACATACCCCCCCGGGAGTATGTCCGGGAGTTTTAATAACTTCTACCGAAATATCGCCCAAACTAATTTTGTCAACCATATCCAAATCAATATCAATTTTGGAAAAATTAGGCACTTTTATTTTTCTGCCCAAAAAATGACTGGCAGTTTTTTGTTGTCTTTGAAGCAAAAACAAATCTTTTTGGGAACAATAAAAAGGGGATTGGTAAATTAATTTTAAATCCAAAGCTCCCATTATATGATCAAAATGCCCATGTGTCGCCAATATTCCTACCAAATCCAACCCTCTTGACTGAATTTCTTCCGAAATCCCCACTCCGTCATCCGCCGGATCAATAACCAAGGCTTTTTTAGTTTTTTCCTCCCAAACCAAATAACAATTTGTCCCCAACTCTCCCAATATAATTTTTGTATATTTTATATCCGTCATTATTTAAAATAATGTAATCTGTTTCAATAAATTATATAATTCTATTATGAAACTCAGAAAATCTCTCACTTTAATGGCCATTATCTTAATTTCTGGTACGGTTCTTTCATCCTGTGGCTCAAAACCAGCCACTTTCAGCGACGACGAACTTATAAGCGACATCACTCCTTATGTCGACCAAAACGCCAATCAAAAAATTGACCTGACTAAAGAAATAAAATTAGATCAGGAATTTAACATTCAATACAAAACATTTCAGCCAGATGGTATTGGTACTGCCGAATTTAAGGCCATTTCTATGAAACAAATCGCCAAAGCCGGCGATAATCCCCCTGATGATGGTAAAAAACTTATTTTAGTCGAAATTTCCGTCCGTGGTAAAAGTACCAACAAAGGCCTCCCCTCAACTTTTAATCAAATAGGGGATTACCCCTCACCTCAGTTTGTTCTTATTGATAAGGACAAAAACTATTCTGAAGTTGAAACCACCTACTTTTCCGATAGTTATACTCAGGAAAATAAATTATTTGAACTTTCCAAAATTACTCTAGACCAGGAACAATGGGTCAATACTGCCATTGTTTTTCAAATTGATAAAGATCTCAATCCCGACCTGGCCTTTAGATTTACCGATTCTTCTGGTAAAATTACTTTCTATGATCTCAAATAAAATCCTCCAAAAAAGACTTTTTGTTGGTAGTCTCCCCTACAGTTTTACTGAAGGCGAACTACTTTCACTTTTTATTTCCTTTGGTAAAATTGTTGCCGTTAAAATTATCAAAAATCAATGGGGTAAAAGTCGTGGCATGGGTTATGTCGAATTTGAAGATCTTGAGAACGCCAAAAACGCCAAACAGTCCCTCCACAATCATTCTCTGGGTGAAAGAACTATCATTGTTGATTATGCCCAACCCGACCCTTTTCAAACTCCTGAAGGTCAACAACGTCATCTCCAGGCCCAAACTACCCATAAAAATCCCAGAAGAAATTACAACATTGATGAACCCCGTTCTTATGGTCCCAAGCCCAAACCCAAAACCAAACGTACTAATCTGGATTCGGCTGCTTCTCCAAACCACTTAAAAAATCCCAAACACATGCGTCAAAGTTTGTTTGATTCGCGCAATTATGGTTCCAAGGTTGGCTCAAAATTCGCCAAACGTACCAAAAAAAAGACAGCCAGATAATTTATGGACTTACGCCAACTCATCAATCAACAGCCCGTAATTGGTTTGTCGCCAATGGATGGAATTACCGATGAACCATTTCGCCTAATTCAAACCGAAATTGCCCAACCCGATGTCATTTTTACTGAATTTGTTTCTGCCGAAGGCATTTCCCGCGGAGGCTTCAAGTTATACGATCAGTTATTATATAAACCACAAGAACGCCCCATTATCGGGCAATTGTTTGGTAAGGACCCTCAAAGTTTTTATGCCGGGGCAATCATTTTAGCTGAACTGGGTTTTGATGGTATCGATATAAATATGGGTTGTCCCGCCAAAACTGTTACTGCAAACGGCAGTGGTGCCGCTCTAATCGAAAATCCACAGCTGGCCTCAGAGATAATTAAGTCAGTCGCCAATGGAATAAACGATTGGCATACCGACAAAAATGCTCTAAAAAAATTAAAATTAAAATCAAAACTTGATCAAGTTATCCTTCGAAATCAAAAATACAGTCAACTGAAAATTTCCTCAAAAATAAAACCGACTTTATCAGTCAAAACCAGACTTGGTATTAATGAATCAATTATAGATCAGTGGATTCCCCATCTCTTAAAACATCCGATTGATTTTTTGACTATTCATGGCCGTACTCTCAAACAGGGATATGCCGGTCAGGCAGATTGGCAACAAATCGGTCGAGTTGTCCGTCTTGCCAAAGGTAGTGGTATCAAAATTTGGGGAAACGGTGACGTTCAAAATCGCACTCAAGCTCAAGATTATCTAAAAGAATTTGGCGTTGACGGTATTTTAATTGGCCGCTCTGCCATGGGCAACCCCTGGGTTTTTTCTGATCATCTACCCACAGTTTCCGAAAAATATCGCTGTCTGCTTTATCACGCCCAAATTTATCAAGCCACATTTCCGCTCAGGCGTTTCGATTCACTACGTAAAAATTTTCTTTCTTATGCCGTCGGTTTACCAAATGCCAAACAACTCCGTCAAAAACTAGTCCACATCAACAATATTTCTGATATTATCGACATCGAAACTGATTTTTTATCTTCAACTGACTCTCAATAAAGCCTTGTAATTCCCGCTTTGACTGCCTATATTTAAAAGGTATGGCCAAAACAAACAAAACTCAATCTGAAACTGTCTCAAATCTAAACAATGATTCGGGTATTACACTTATCAGTATCGAATCCCTTATCACCCGTTCCCACGCCCAACTTAATTCTCTTAAAAAAGAAATGAACCAGTTCAAAGATATGTTGGACTCAATTCTGGATTCTAACCATGAATACCGTCAAAAATTTGAAGCTGCCAAATTGGCAACTAAAGATAGAAACGCCGTAAAAACAGAAATCATGAAGGATCCTAAGGCTCAAGACATAGTTAAGAAACTTAAAGATTACCGCGATCGGCAAAAAGAACTTAAAGACGCTCTCTCAGACTATTTAAAGCAATATCAACAATTATCCGGATCAAACCAAATTGAAGGACCTGACGGCGTAATTAGAGAAATTGTTTATACCGCCCGTTTGATTAATCGTGTTGAAAATTTCAAAAAATAAATGTCTCTGGCTGTAACATCTTCGAATTTTTCCCAAGAAGTTTTGGAATTCAGTGGCTATGTTTTGGTCGATTTCTGGGCCAACTGGTGTGGACCTTGCCAGATGCTGACTCCCGTTATTGAAGAGATCGAAAAAGAAAATAAAGTTAAAGTGGTAAAAGTAGATATTGACAAAGATTCTCAACTAGCCCAAAAATACAACGTCAATTCTATTCCCACCGTATTGATTTTTAAAAATGGTCAATTACAAAAAAACATAATCGGCTTCCACTCCAAACAGGAATATCTTTCATCCATTTCTTCAACTTAGTCAAAAATATTGGCCATATCCTTAAACTAAACTATAATACACTATGGATCTTGATATTCTAAACTCCTGGCTTACCCAAAACAATTTACCCAAATATCGGTTTTCTCAGATAAGCAAGAATTATTTTTCCGCCAAATACTTAAAATTCGACGAAATGACCGATTTACCGAAAACTCTTCGCACTCAACTTGACCAAAATATTAAATTACTGTCTGTTAAAGAGGAAAATCTCATCAGCTCTCCTCATACCCAAAAGGCACTTCTCCGTCTTTTTGACAATAAATTAATTGAAACTGTACTCATGGATTATGGAGATTGGTTAACCGCCTGTATTTCCAGTCAAGTTGGTTGTCCACTGGGCTGTACTTTTTGTGCCACCGGAAAAATGGGATTTAGTCGAAATTTAACTTCTGAAGAAATTATTGATCAGATTATTTATTGGAACCAAAAACTTTATCCAAAATATATCGGTCGGCTTGTCTTTATGGGTATGGGAGAACCATTTTTAAATTGGGACAATTTATTAAATTCTTTAGATACAATTAATAATAAAAATGGTCTAAACATCGGCGCTCGTAAAATAAGCATTTCTACTGCCGGTATCGCCGACAAAATAATCCAGTTTGCCGATCTTAAGACCCAAATTAATCTCGCCGTCTCACTTCACTCAGCCAATCAACAAAATCGTCAAAAAATTATGCCTATTGCTAAAAAATATCCTCTTGAGGAACTCAAAAAAGCATCTCAATATTTTACCCAAACAACCAATCGCCAGATATTTTTCGAATATACCCTTATTGACGGCTTTAATGATTCAGCCAAAGATATTGAAGATCTAAAAGATTTTTTTTCCAACAATCATCTTTTCTATCTCAATCTTATTCCTCTCAATCCTATAAAAGGAGGGCTCGTTCCCAGCTCTGCCTCATCTATCAAACATTTTACTCAATTACTGGATCGGACAAATATAAACTATTCGATTCGTCGAAGTTTTGGGCAAAGTATAGGAGCTGCCTGTGGCCAACTGGCTACTCAACATCTTGGCTAAAATATCCCGGTGTTCTTTTTAAAGTGTCAATATTTGCCAAATGTATTTGTAATTCTGTCATACTTTCCCCACCAATATTTCTTAAATTAATTCCCTTATCTCCGCCAATACCTGCCTTAATCATGCTTTCGATCAAACCTTTATCTGCAAGTTTTGTAGCTGCTGATTTCGATCTATTAAGACTTAATACCATCAAATTATCATTGACTGTCAAATAGTAGTTTTCCAAAATAGTCCCTTCGTCACTGCCCATAGTTCTAAAAGGAATTTTAAGTAAAACTACTTTTTTATGATCAGTTCTATAAGAATCAAACAATTGTGGATATTTACTTGCAAAACTGTCAGTATCTAAAAGACGCTTTTCCAAAAAAATATTTCTGCCTGTTTCAATAATCATATTTAAACAGCAATTATACACCCAATTTGTCAAAAAATAGGTATAATACCGTATATGTTAATCGACGATGTCCAAATAACAATTAAGGCTGGCAATGGAGGTGATGGCTTGGTTCACTTTTATCGGGATCGTTGGCGACCAAAGGGCGGACCTGATGGCGGCAACGGAGGCAAGGGTGGAGATGTTTACGCCATTGCTGTGTCCGATGTCACCAAATTAAATCAATTTCGTCATCTAAAAAATGTTGAAGCTGAAAATGGTATTAATGGTGGTCCCAACCAACGTACCGGCCGAGGTGGGAAAGACACCATTATCGAATTACCGGTTGGAAGTATCATCAATTATGACAATGGCACTAGTTTTGAACTTACACATTCCGGTCAAAAAGAGGTTTTAGCTAGGGGAGGAAAAGGTGGTTTAGGAAATCATCACTTTAGATCAGCCACCAACCAAACTCCTCAAGAATTTACTGCCGGGAAAATTACAGAAACCAAAAATATTCACATTCAACTAAAATTAATTGCCGATGTCGGTTTAATTGGATTACCCAACGCCGGCAAATCAAGTCTCTTAAATGAACTTACTCCCGCTTCTGCAAAAGTAGCCAACTATGCCTTTACCACTCTCGAACCAAATTTAGGTGTCACCAAAGGTAATTACGTTATTGCCGATGTTCCCGGACTTATTGAAGGCTCATCCGATGGCAAAGGACTCGGGTCTAAGTTTCTAAAACATATCGAAAGAACCAGTCTTTTAGTCCACTGTGTCGCTTCAGATACCGCTGACCCTGAAAAGGACTATCATGCCATTCGAAAAGAATTATCAAACTACAGTCAAAAATTAAACGAAAAACCGGAAATAATTGTTTTGACAAAATCCGATCTACTGGAACCAAAACAAATTAAGCTCTTAACCAAAAAAATCAAAGCAGACCTGGCCGTTTCGATAATTGACGAAAAAAGCATCAAGTCTCTAAACGATCTTATTAGCCGTAAGTTGAAGTTACTAGTTAAGGGCTGATTTTACCTTATTCCAGTCATTTTTAAGTAATTTTGCCATTTTCTTTGCCCCTGCCTTGGTAGCCTTAAAATCATCCTTAAAACCGTCAACAACTTGATCTACAACCTCACCATATTTATCTTTATCAATGTTATTACCTGCATTTTTTAATGCAGCCAATTTATCTGTCACCGCAGTTCTAATCTCAGTATATTTGTCCACTGCCGCCTGGCTTGTTTCTCCAAATACATCCATAACCTTTTTCTTGGTATCCACTGCCTTTGTTTTCATTTTATTTGCCAATTCTTTACTAATTCTGGCAATGTCTTCTCTGGTCTCTTTTCCCGATTGAGGCGCCAAAAGTAATCCGCCAATAGCACCGGCAATTGCTCCAAATATACCTGCTAAAAATAAATTCCCACCGCTTTTTTTGTTCATTTTATATTTAAAAAAATTATAATTCTAACTTCAGTCTATTAAAAAAAACCGCTACTGTCAATAAATTATCAAAACTTAATCAATTTCCGTCTCTTCCATGTAAAAAGATAGATAAGTATCAATATTACGATAGGAGCCAGCATATTAATAGTTTTAATCAAATTTTTTTGCTGGTCTTTTACCTCTTTAATTCGGGAATCATTAATTGATTTGCTTCTTATTTCCAAAAGCGAATCGTCATTTGATAAATAATCAACCAAATTAAGTCCAAATATCATATTACCCTGATGGTTTACCACGAATCTGTCTTTTATAAAATCCGCGTCCCCAACTACAGCGATCTTTACTGTATCTGTTCTTAAGGCCCCCAATATCATTTTCTTTTTGTCTTTACCTAGACTATTGTTTGAAACCGGTGGAGAAATATTTGTAAACTTTTCATCCAAAATACTTTCATAACTACTGCTAAAAAGTATTTTAAATTTCTCAAAAGCATATATTGGTGATATCCACTCAAAACTTAAACTGTTTACCCCCGACATCACTGGAATCTCACTATTCATATTTTCAGTCTTCACTTCCGGCCAATAAGGGTATTCAGTCAAAAATGAACCGGAATTAGTTTTAAAGTTAGCTACACTAGCTGACGGATCAGACACCAGTCCACGCTTTACCTCAATTCCGACCCCCTTTAAAAAATCATTCAACCCATCGCTTGTAACATCCCTTGCCTGCATTCTTTCATCAATATTTATTCTATTCCAAAAAATTATCAAACTGTTTCCGTTTTTTACCCAGTCTTTCAAATTCTTGTTCACGTTTTCATTTGTTCCCTCAAAACTTCCGGCCAATATTAATACCGCTTTTTTCTCTTCGTCAAGATTTTCCAAGTCGGCTTCTTCAACCGTATAGTTTTGATTTAAAAACTGTCGAAAATATTTGTACTCAGTATTTTTTAAATCATTATCTTCCGCCATAAACACCTTAGAAACATCTTTTTGATCAATTTTTTTAATTGTCGAAACCAAAAAATATTCCAAATTACCAACATCTCCGGCTACCGGCAAAACTTCTGATTTACCTCCATATTCTACAATTAGTCCGAAATATCCGCTTTTTACCTCATATTTATCCGAATTTATCGTTGAAAACTGTATTGCCCTAATCCCTTGCTTATTGGCCTTCTCTCTTATCTCTTCATCTTTTGAAGGGTCAAGATAAGTTACTTTAAATCCGTTTGGATTTATTCGTCTAAATTCCTCCAGAATACTTTTAAAATTTCCAACTAAGGGTTTCAATTCCAATGGTAAATCTTCTGATTGGTAAACAGTAATTTTTACCAAATTATTCAGATTTTTTATTATTTTTATCGACTGAGGCGACAGTGAATGTACCTTACCCCTTGTCAGGTCAATCTTACTCTGAGGTAAATATAAAACCAACAAATTTAAAAATACAATTGCCGCTATTATACTAATTTCAAAAAGATACGGCTTTAGTTTTACTAAAAAAGGTTCCGTTTTTTTGAAAAGCAGTTTTAGTTTTTTTCTTAACCTAACAATTTTTCTTTTTAAATCAATTTTTACCATAACTATTTGTCTCGAAGTTTTAAAGACATCACTGTCAAAATCAAAAATATTACTATCCAGGATATATAAAACATCAAGTCATTCAGAGCCATCATTCCCGAACTCATTTTCAAACTATGCAAATTTAAACTGAAATAACCAATAAAGTCTGCAATTTTAGGAGATGATATTTTTGACAGGAAAAAATCTTGGCCTATAAAATTATTTAAAAATAAAAATAACGTGGTAAAAACAAACCCGCCAATTGGTTGATTACTTAAACTTGAGCCAAACAAGCCACTTGCCAAATAACTGGCAGCCAAAAACAACATTCCCAATCCTCCTCCAAAAATCAAACCCCACTCAGGATCTCCCAAATAGCCAACCGTCAATATTATGGGAAATCCCATCATAATTATAGAAAATATATAAGCCAGGCTTCCAAAAAATTTTCCCAAAACAAATTCCACCTCACTTATCGGCAAGCTAAACAATACTTCCCAACTTCCGCTCCGTTTTTCTTCGGCAATAAGTCCCATAGAAATAGCCGGAATAAAAAGAGAAAATAAAAATGTCATTACTGTCCAAAGTGCTCTAGTCTCAGCTTGTTTCACCACAAAAAAATCCTGAAAAAACAACCAGCTGCTTATCAACAAAAATAGACCGCTAAAAATATAACTCAAAGGATTAACCAAATATCCAAACCATTCTTTTTTAGCTATCCAAATTACATTTTTCATTTTAAGAAGTTAAGTCAATAAATTTCCTCTCCAAACTTCTAATTTTTAAAGTTTCTTTATCCAATACAATCGAGCCTTTGCTTATTATCAACAATCGATCGCAAATCGCCCTTGCTTCAGGCAAAATATGAGTAGACAATAAAACTAATTTTTCTTTTGCCAGTTTTTTAATTAATTTTCTGACCTCAATGATTTGCTTCGGGTCGAGACCTGAAGTCGGTTCATCCAAGATTAAAATCTTTGGATTCCCCATTAAACTTGCCGCCAACCCCACCCTTTGCCTGTATCCTTTTGATAATATTTCTATTTTTTGATCTAAATATTCCCCAATTCCGCACTCTAAAGACCACTTTCTAATTTGCCTACTTATTTCAGAATTAGTCAATCCTTTAAGATTTCCAATATATTGCAAATATTCCCCGCTGGTCAAATATCCATAAAGTGGGTTATTTTCCGGCAAATATCCTATCATTTGTTTGTATTTCTTATCTTTTGAATTAACCTTTCTATTATTTATCAAAATAGCACCTTCACTTGTGCCATAAAATCCGCAAATTATTCTCATTAAAGTAGTTTTTCCGGCTCCGTTCGGACCCAATAACCCTACCACTCTGTTACCGTCAAGCTTTATATTTATATCCCTTAATACTTGTTTTTCCCCAAAAAATTTATTGATTTTTATCAAATTAAATTTCATTTTTACAAACTTTAAACCATAACTCTCTCCGGCCAATGTTTATCAGTTTCAACCCATAAATCCAAAAATATTTTTTTACCCGACATTAACTCCAACTCCTTTCTGGCATTAAAACCGATTTCCTTAATTCTACGGCCATCTTTACCGATTATCATTTTTTTGTATCTTTCATTTGTAGTTAATATTTTTGCCTTAATGACAATAATGTTTTTCTTTTCTTTTATCTCTGTCACTTCAACATTTACCGAATAGGGGAGCTCTTTTCTTAAAAAAAGATAAGCTTTTTCTCTTACCAATTCAGAAATATATTCATCAGAACTTATCCCAATTAACGGTCTGTTTGTCATACTTAACACTTCGATATCCTTAATTATTTCATTTTCGGGTTTTACCGGCAGCAAGTTAAAAATTTCATTAATTACTTGCTTAACATGTTTATTTTTTAGCGCTGATATAGAAACAGTTGCGTCAAACTCATCTTCTAAAAAATTATACTGAGGTAAATAATCATGTGTACCGACCGCTAAATCAATTTTGTTGTAAACTAAAACTTTTTTAGCTCTGGACTTTCTTACCATACCAATGACCTTATTTTCTTCATCACCTTTAGGTCTGGAAATATCCACCAAACAAACTACCACATCGGCTCTCAAAATTTCTTTTGGAGCTTGTAAATTAACTTTTTTAGATACATAATCTTCTACTTTGTTAAAAATACCGGGAGTATCTGAAAATATAATTTTTCCCTTATCAGAAGAATAAATTACTCTGGTATTTTTTCTTGTTGTCTGAGGTAACGGGGAAGTAATGGCTACTTTTTGATTCATAATCGCATTTAATAAAGTAGATTTACCGGTATTAGGTCTCCCAACCAAAACCACCCGACCAAATTTTAAGTCTTTATTTTCAGTAATTTTCATATATAGTATTTTATCTTATTATTTGACCTTTGACAGTTAGCAAACAAAGTGCTAGACTGCTAATAATATGCCTCAAACAACTAAAAAAACAAATATTAATGATAAGTCTTTGGAGCCAGTAAAAAAGATTTTACCATTAATACCGTTAAGAAACGTTGTTTTGTTCCCTTCTGTCGAAACTTCGCTTTTCTTTGGACGAAAAGAATCAATGAAATCTCTCCTTTATGCCTACGATAATACCAACAAACTTGTTCTCATCACCTCTCAAAGAAATCCCAAAACAGAAAAACCCGAAATAAAAGATCTCTATTCAGTCGGAGTTATCGCCAAAATCGAACACATTCTCCAGACTGACGGTAGCCTTCATGCCATTGTCAAAGGTCTTTCCCGTGTCAACATAGTCTCACTAACCCAACAGGAACCCCACCTGATGGCCGAATTCGTTGATTTACCTACCATTACCGAATCAACTACCGATATTCAACAATCAGCCGAAACGCTTTTAAGTCAGTTAAAAAAAGCATTTGCCTTGGGGCGCCAGTTCGACCTTCCTGCCATGATGCATTTGTCTACCGGTATTTCCTCAACTGATTTAGCCGATCAGGTCTGTTTTTCTGTCGATGCCAAAATTCCCGAAAAGCAACAATTACTCGAAACTCTTCTGGTGACTCAAAGACTTAAAGCTGCTACCGAATTTTTAATTAAAGAAATGAAAGTCGCGGAATTAGAACGATCTATTGAAGAAAAAACCCAGGAAAAGTTTAATGTCGGTATGAAGAGAAATATTTTGGAAGAGCGTAAAAAACAAATTGAAAAAGAATTACGTAAAATGGGTGAGGATACCGGCTCCGAACTTGACAATCTCGAAAAGAAAATCAAAACCAGCAAAATGCCAAAGGATATTAAAAAGAGGATGTTAAGGGAATATAGTCGTTTAATTGAAATGGGTAATATGGCTCCTGAAGCCAGTTATATTAGAACTTACCTAGAGACCGTAATTGAATTACCTTGGGGAAAATACAGTCCCGACTCTGTTTCACTTGCCAAGGCCAAAAAAATTCTGGACCAGGATCATTACGGACTTATTGAGGTCAAAGAAAGAATTTTAGAATATTTAGCTGTACTTAATCTTAAAAATAAAAATAAATCCAAGCAATCAGGTACCAACATACTTTGTTTTATAGGTCCTCCCGGTGTCGGTAAAACTTCTTTAGGTCGCTCAATTGCCAAAGCCATGGATCGCGAATTTGTTCGGGCATCTTTAGGAGGAATTCGTGATGAGGCTGAAATCCGTGGTCATCGTCGTACCTATGTCGGCGCCATGCCCGGTCGGATTATTAAAGGTCTTAAAGACGCCAAGTCGATGAATCCGGTCTATATGTTGGATGAAATCGATAAAATAGGAGCAGATTATCGGGGTGATCCCACCTCTGCTTTACTGGAAACTCTCGATCCCGAACAAAACAAGGATTTTGTGGATCATTATTTGGATTTTCCGGTTGATCTTTCCAGAGTATTTTTTATTTTAACCGGAAATGACATCAGTCGTATTCCCGGACCACTTCGTGATCGGGTAGAAATAATCAATTTTTCCGGCTACACCCAAGAAGAAAAGAAAAATATTGTCAAAAAATATTTAATCAAAAAACAACTTGAAGCCAATGGCCTTGACGCAAAAAATGTCACCAGTCTTAGTGATCTGACTATTAATTTCATGATTTCCCGTTATACTCGCGAAGCTGGAGTCCGCAATCTCGAAAGAGTAGTCGCCAATATTTTCCGAAAGGTAGCCAAAAAAATTGTCACCAAAAAAGTAAAAAAAGTTGACATTGATAACTTAAAAACAATAAAAAAATATTTAGGACCGGAAAAATTTAGTTCCCAGATAAAGGGTAAAAAAGATGAAATTGGATTATCCACCGGATTAGCATGGACTTCTGTAGGCGGAGAAATTCTTTTTATTGAAGTCAATATTATGCCGGGAAAAGGGCAATTAATCCTCACCGGAAAATTAGGATCGGTCATGAAAGAATCCTGTCAAGCCGCAGTTTCCTTTATCAGAAGCCGTTCTCATGAATTTTCCATTGATCAAAATTTTCACAAAATTGACATCCATATCCATTTTCCCGAAGGTGCCACCCCCAAAGACGGTCCATCAGCCGGTGGGGCTATTACTACTTCTCTGATTTCAGCTCTAAAAAATATGGCTGTTCCTAGAGATATCGGAATGACCGGCGAAATAACTATTCGGGGAAATATATTAGAAATCGGAGGTCTCAAGGAAAAAGCCATTGCTGCTCATCAAGCCGGGATCAAAACCGTCTTCATCCCCAAAGACAATCGAAAATCATTAGTCGATGTTCCAACGGAAGTTAAAAAAAGTATTAAATTTATTCCTATCGAACATTACGACCAAATCTATAAACACATTTTCCTTAAAAATAAAAAATCAGAAACCACCCGATCCTCAGTTACTGCTGCTTCGGCCATTGCCTAAAGCAATTACATCTTTTCAATTTTTTCAATCCCCAGCAATTCCAAACCAAAAGCCAAAACAGAAACTGTGGTCCTCACTAAAAATAGCCTGAAGACCTCTTCTTTCTGGTCAATAATTCTGTGTTTTCCGTAAAATTCATTAAATAACCTGGCTACTCCCAACAAGTATTCAGCAATTACAGCTGGGGAGAACCTCTCTGCTGCCTCAATAATTTTTTCCTCAAATTTGTATAACTCTTTTATCAAAGCTTCTTCCTCCAAATTAATTTTCTCAGGTATATTTATTATGTTTTTGGTTTCCTTAATTTTTGTTTTGTCCAAAACACTCAAACATCTTGCGTATGTATATTGCAAATAAGGACCGGAATCTCCGGATAAATTCATTACCTTGTCCCAGTCAAAAATTATATCTTTTTTTGGATCCTGAGCCAGATCATTAAATTTAATTGCCCCGATAGCTACCTTTTTAACCATCTCCTCTTTTTCATCATTTGTCATTTCCTTACTAATTTTTGAAATCCTTGCCAACTCTCTGGCCCTATCCATAGCCTGATCTATTACATCAGAGAGATGAATCGTATCGCCTTTTCTGGTTGAAAATTTTCCGCCTTTCCATCTTAACAATCCATGAGCTACATGAACAAATCCTTCCTTAGGTTCCCAGCCCATTTTTTTCGCTGTTTCAAATACTTGACTAAAATGAAGTAATTGGTCCACTCCAACTTCATAAATAGCCAAATCCGGTTTCCAATTATCAAATCTATATTTTACCGTTGCCATATCCCGGGTAAAATAAGTCGTCGCGCCATTTGACTTTACCAATATTGCCGGTGGCATATTTTCAAATTCGATAATCTTGGCACCCTGACTATCTACAATCAAACCTTTTTTCTCAATTATCTTAATTAAATCATCAGTTTTGTCCACATAAAATGACTCACCGTTTGCCACATCAATTGATACATTCAAAAGCTCATAAACTCTTCTGAATTCTTCAAGGGAAATTTCAACTACTTTTTCCCAAATTTTTCTGGCTTCAGGATCCTTATTTTCCAATTTAGAAAACCATTCTCTGGCTTCTTCAACTAATGTATCGTCTTTTTCTGCTTCTTTGTGGAATTTTACGTACAATTTCTCCAGATCATCAATTGTATAAGAATCCAAATCCTTCTCTGCCCCACCCCATTTTAAAATGGCTACAATAAGTTTTCCAAACTGAGTTCCCCAATCTCCCAAATGATTATCACCTATACAATTCCAACCCAAAATTTTATATATATTGTAAATTGCTTGTCCGATATTTGTCGATCTTAAATGTCCGATTCCAAACGGTTTTGCTATATTTGGCGCTGAATAATCAATCACCATCTTTTTACCCAAGCCGACTTTAGCTAAATTACTTCTAAAAACGGTTTCATAATTAATTTCTTCTGCCTTTTTTATTAAGTATTCTTTTTTAAGATAAAAATTTACAAAACCTGCTCCGGCAACTTCCGTTTTTTCAATAATTTCATCACTATCCACCAAAAGATCCAATTCATTTTTTAAATTCGATGCCAATTCATTTGGATTAGTCTTAAAAGATTTTGCCAAACCTAACGCCACATTTGTGGAATAATCTCCAAATTGTGCTTCATTCGGATGTTCAATTTTAATTTCTTCACTTTTATAACCCAGTTTATCCAAAGCCTTCTCAATCCAATTTTCTAATTTAACAACTATTTCAGTTTTAATCATAAAATCTGCTTCTATTCTACTTTATTACAGTCAAATTGTGTAATTATAAAAGTGTTAATATCATAATAGATAATTATTTTATAGGTAATGAAATCACTAAGTTTGGAAATTCCAGGCCAGCCAGTAGTTAGACTTTCTCCTCGCATTACTCCCGAAGGTAAAAAAATCTTCAAAATTCGTTGTGCTACTTGTAGCAATGTAGCTCCCACCGTCAACTCTTTAGTAACCATCAAAATAAACCCCTTAAATAACAAAACTTCTCAGGTAACTGAATACGAAGTTGGACTTATCTGCCAAGCCAATCCAAAACTTCGTTATGTTTCTAGTGATAATTCCATAGAGATACCTCCCACTGGTAGACTTGTAGAGAAAACAAATTACTGTGGACTTTGGCAAGCCCGCCCCAAAAAAAACCCCTAGTTACAGACACAATCATCAACCACCGCCAACAATCTATCCAAATCAAAAGGCTTGGACAAAAAACCTTCAATTCCACTGTCTTTAGCGATTTTTTCCGCACTAGGATCAGCTGAAATTAATATAATTGGAATATTTTTTGTATCATTATTCTTTCTTAAAGCTTTTGCCACTTCACCCCCATCCTCTCCGGACAACAATAAATCCAATAACACCACCGCAGGTTGTATTCTAGCAATAGTGGGAATAAACATTTCTCCTTTTGTACTGGTGAGTACCTCATATCCGAATCCATCCAATGCAATCTTTACTGCTTCCAAAATTGCTTCATTATCATCAATTATTACTATTTTTGTCATTTTTTATATTATTTACCCTAAGTAAGGTAATGAAAAATAAAAAGTTGATCCCTCATCTTTTTTACTTTCGACCCACATTTTGCCCTTGTGTCGCTCAATAATTTCATATGATATGTAAAGCCCCATACCCAAACCCGGAAAAGTTTTATCTCTTGTGTCGTATACTCTGTAAAATCTTCCAAAAATCTTATTTAAATATTCCTGGGCTATTCCTACACCAAAATCTTTAACACTAATAATTATATCATTTTTTTCAGATTCGACTTTTATCTCAACTTTTTTCGCATCAGGGGAATACTTTATTGCATTCGAAATTAAATTTATTATTACCTGTTCAATTCTGTCCTTATCAGCTTTTATCATTTTTCTAGGTTTACCTTCTATAAATATTTTATGGGTATTATTTGTGGCTTCAAAGTTTTCTGCAATTTCTTTTATTAATTTTCCAATATCAAATTTTTCTTTTCTTAATTCTAATTTACCTGATTGTAATCTTGATACATCCAAAAGATCCCGTACTAGATTTGTTAATTTATCTACTTGATATCCCATTCTGTCCAAATATTTATTTACTTCCACGTTGTCTGAATCCTTAAACATTTTTTGTAAAAGTTGTGTGAATACTTTTACCGTAGTAATCGGTGTTTTCAATTCATGACTGGCAATACTGATAAACTCATCCTTTCGCTTCTCTTCCTCAATATGCGAAGTAATATCCTTCCAAATTCCTACAAAATAAGTAATATTTCCATGTTCATCTTTTACCGGTGTAATTGTGTGGTCAGTATAAAATAGTTCTCCGTTCTTTTTTTTATTTATCACCACTCCTCGAAATGTCTTGCCTCTATTAATTGTTTTCCACATTTTTGAAAAATATGCTTTTTTGTGCTTACCAGATTTAATGATGTTAGGATTTTTTCCCAAAACTTCCTTTTCGCTATACCCGGTAATTTTTTCAAATGCCGGATTGACATACAAAATTTGCCCATTTAATGTGGTGATAAAAATCCCATCCAAAGTTTGCTCAACTGCACTATAAAGTTTTTGTAGTTCTTCTCTGGCTATCCTTCTTTCAGTTACATCCCTACCAATACCTACATAAAATGATCTATTCTGCCATCTAATTTTAAATCTATTACTTTCCAGCCAAACCCACTCTCCGTCAACTCTTTTTACTCGATACTGAAAATCTTCCATTTTACGCCAATCGTCAAGACGGCTAAAATCAGATCTGTTTACAATATTCATTAAATTTGTACCCAAAAGCATTTCAGCCTTATATCCTAAGGTTTTTTCAAACGATGGGTTTAAATATACATAATTACCATGTTTATCAGTAATACTAATCAAATCCTTGGCATTCTCAGTTATCAAACGAAATCTTTTTTCATTTTCCTTAATATTATTATCTAATATTTTACGTTTAGTAATATCACTGACAAAAATTGCTAATCCTTTTTGAAATGGATAAGCCTTAACTCCAAACCATCTATTTCTAACCTTGTCTCTGGCGGCAAACTTGATTGGTTTGCTCTCAGCTAAGGCTATTTTAAATTTTTTATAAAAAATATTATTTTTCAAACCATAAATATTTTTTACTAAATTCTTATTTAAAATAAATTCTTTATCTACACCTAAAAAGTCTTTAATCTTTCTGTTAACATAAATTATCTTAAAATTTTTATTTATTACAAAAACAGCCTCATCAATATTATCCAATATAGAAATTTCACCTGTTGATAGACGTATAATACTTTTTGAAATTTCAGTCATTCAATATTATATTTTAGTTCAAACATAATCGATTAACAAATGCCTAAAAATCCAACCTTAGCTATTATCCTTGTTTCTTTAGTAATATTAACCTTCATATTTTTATCCAAAAAACCAAACGAACAAGTTCCTTATCTTCCCGATTTAGCTGAAATTAACCAATTATTAATTAGTCCTACACCTCAATATCAACAAAATATGATCAATAACCCTCCCGATCAACTTCAAATTCAAGACACGCTTATTGGCACTGGCCGGGAAGTCAAAACCGGTGATACTATAATCATTCATTATGTTGGAACTCTTCTAAACGGCCAAAAGTTTGACAGTTCCTACGATCGAAATCAAGCCTTTGAAACTCAAATTGGTGTCGGTCAGTTAATTAAAGGTTGGGACCTGGGAATTCCGGGTATAAAAGTCGGTGGCAAAAGAAAGTTAATTATTCCCTCAGATCTCGCATATGGACCTCAGGGAGCGGGTGATCTGATTCCTCCAAATTCACCTCTCATCTTTGAAGTAGAATTGATGGGAATTAAGTGATATTATCTCACCATTGTTACATACCCCCTGATACTAGTGTCACTTCTCCCGTATCTTTAGAGAGCACCTTTTTAGGTGAGACTGAATATGAAGAAAGTCTTGTCATAGCCAGAGTTACTGTCTCTTGTCCGGCAACCGATTGCAGATATCACAAGTAAAAACCAATATTCTAATTTTGTGAGCCATCAGTCCCGATTTTGGAACCATTAATGAAGAGTATTTTTGAACTTTTTGAGAAATTAATAAAGCTCGACTTAGCTTAAAGTTATTTTCTCCATTTGTTAAGTATCTCGATCACTCTTTCATACTCGCTATTAAGCTGGGACAATAAATACTCAAGGTATTCAGGACCTACACTCTCAGGATCGTCATTTTTATCAAAAATTAAAACTTGGTTAGTATTCTTAAACTCCACATTGGCAGAAGCATGACGTCGCCATAAGTTTAGATATGATTCAACTTTCTTTGCCATATTCTTGTCATAAGCAGCAATTTGAGCAATTGTTTGCTCGCCATCACTTTTCTTAACCATCGTTACCTCAAAGTCGGCTGACTTACCCCTGGGAATATCAAACAAAAGTTGGGATACAATTTGACTTTTACGCTCTTTCACTCGTTTCTTTTCGTTTCTATGATCGGTCCAGATATCGCCAATAATCTTCGATACTCCTTTTGTAACAGCTAGACCAAAACCTGAAATAAAACCTGTTACTAGCGTCAGTAGGTAAGGTGACATAACTTGCCAGTTCATGTGAGAATTATATCTTAAATTAGAAATTCTATTATATTTGTAAACATTCTTATCGTAATCTAAATTAAGTTAGTAATAAAACTGAAAAAGAGATAGAATCGGCGCATGGAATCATTTGATGAATTTCTTGGCTATTTTAATGAAGGTAAGGGCGGCAATTTTTGGAAAACAGTTACGAAAGACAGTTTAATACCACTCGAAAACATTCCAGACAAAAAAGCGTTGCTAAAAGAAATTTATTATGAAATAAGTTCGGGAAATTATTCACCCAACAAACCACGTGGTTACATACTAATTAACAAAGGGCAGTGTGTTGTAAGACTAATACCAGTTTTCAGTATTAAAGACACATGTGTTTACTTTTACTGTACAAAAAAGATAGAAGCGTTAATTTACGGAAATAGGGTGCCAAATACATTTGGAGGTTGGAGCTTAGGGGGAGCAATAAGATGCGATGAGCGGAGAGAGCTTGCAGAAGTGGTAGCAAGTTTGCTAAGCTATGAAATGTCTGATGGTTCAACTGTAAGTCTAGATGAATCGTTTGAGTACGCAATGCCTGCATCCTTTAATCCATTGGCTTGGAAGGAAAACTGGTCAGAGTTTATGAGGACTCTATATGCAAACTCAAGGGCAGACGTTTATGAGTATGTAGCAGAATTGGATATAGCAAATTTTTACGACAATATAAATATTGATACTCTTGAAAAAAAACTTGAAAGTCTATCGAAAGACAGGGGAGTAAATAGTTTACTTTTTAGTTTCTTAAAAAACTGTAACTTAGGGTATATGGAGGCAAAAGTTAGTAATAAAGGTATTCCACAAGACGAGGTAGCTGATTGTTCAAGACTTATTGCGAATTATTATATACAGGATTATGACGAGGATATGTATAATCTTTGCAACGAATACGGTGCGAAATACTTTAGATACGCTGATGACCAACTGATACTTGCACAGTCCAAAGCAATTTTAGAGGAGATAGTCTCGAGGGCGTCTGTAATGATTCTCAAATACGGGCTTTGCTTTAATCATAGAAAAGTAAAAATAATGAAAAAAAGTACATTTGAGAAACAATTCTCGTTTGAGTGGTTTATTAATAGGAAAGAGATGAAATCAGTTGACGCTCCAACACTAAATCAAGATATTATTTTCTATCAAGAAAATAAAAAGAAACTTAGAAATAATGGTATTTCGGTTTTACTCCGAATATTAACACTTGCACCAGCGGACACAAATAGTGATGCGATAAAATTCATAAAAAGAGAGATTACAAAAACAAAATTTTTAGCGTCATCTAAATTAACCAGCTGGCAACTAACTAAGATATATGGATTATTGGACACAAATGAAAAGTCGGATTTTGTTGCAGAACTGAAAGCAAAGTCTCAAGTTATTTTACAGAATCGGTTTCATTATGTTCTTAGAAATTTTCTAGAAAGTATTGGTGAAAATTTTGATGAAATTGACGAAAGAATTAGAGTTTTGAATGAACTATTTGTGCTTCAAACAAATTAAGTGAAGGTATCTTGCTATTGACATGTTTTAGATAGACCAATTTGGTGACCCCACGGGGAATCGAACCCCGGTTATTTGGATGAGAACCAAATGTCCTAACCGCTAGACGATGGGGCCTCAAATCCTGCAAATGATACCAAAAATTACCTCAAAACTCAAAAAATATCCCATTTGGTTAAAAATGGCGTATTATTAATTAATGACTTTGTCTTTTATAAACAAAAGATCTTCCGGATTTTCTCTTTTTGAAATTTTGGCAGCGGTTTTAGTACTTGCCTTGATGATCTTTTCTTCATATATCTTTATACCTCCAAAAATTGCTCAATCCAGAGATGCCCGCCGCAAGTCTGACCTAAATAGAATCAAAAAAGCCTTGATGGAACATTATGATGTCAGCGGTACTTTTCCCGAAACTATGAACAATTGTAATTTACCGCTTATAGTCGATAAGGCTGTTGTTCTTGATAGAATTCCCTGCGATCCAAGTAAAAAAACCCCATATTTTATTGAAATCAATTTATCCGAAAATTGGTTTAAAGCTTATACCAATTTGGAAAATCTCAAAGATCCCGATATTACTTATTTCCGTTGTCAACAGGGTTGCGGCCCTGAGTGTGCCTATAATTACGGTGTTTCCAGCCCAAATACAAAAATTGACACTTGTATGCCCCCGCCACTTTTATATGCTTGTTCGCCGGGAGGAGGTGGCGAAGGGGACTGCGAACAATACGACAATCCTTATCTTAGTGAATGCCCCCAGGTATTTATGGAAGACCCAACCTGCCAGAATTTATGTGGTGACAATAGATTTCGCTGTAAAGATTCTTCCGGTAAACACGTTCCCGAATAGTTGGCTTTACCAAAACCACTGGCTTTTTTTTTGTTTTACCTCTAAAATTGGTTAATCTATATGCTAAAAAGACCCAAATTATTATTGTCCCTGATTACAATTTTAGTCAGTTTATTCTTTTGGGGGTTTTTCTATCTCAATCTTCCGGTAAGAATTGGTTTTCCTAGTTCCAATCTTCTTTCTGTCTACGCCAATTACGACGGTCCGAATTATATGATTATCGCCAAATGCGGATACAACTCCGATTGTATTCGTAGCCAATTTTCCTTACCTCAACCTTTGGAATATTATCCGGCCCACCTTCCCGGATATCCCCTTATTATCCGGATATTTAGCTATATCTTTACCAGCACCCAAGCCATGCTTTTTGCCACCTTATTGGGATCAATATTTTTAACCCTTTCTTTTTATCAACTTCTTAACCTATTTTTTAATACCAAAAAATCATTTTGCTTAACTCTTATTTTTCTTTTTTTCCCAGCTCGATTATTTATCCTTCGTCAGATAGGGGCTCCGGAAACTTGGTTTTTGGGTTTTACGATTGCCTCAATATATCATTTCAAAAAACAAAAATATCTTGTCTCTGCCTTAATGGCCGCCCTGGCTCAATTTTTCAAAAGCCCGGGGATTATCTTGTTTGCAGCCTATTTCTTTGTAGCCTTAACCGAATTTTTAAAAACCAAAAAAATAATTCCTGTCCTTAACAAATATATTTACTACTTACTTGTCCCAATTACAGCCATCATGGTATTTTCTCTTTATCAACTCCAAACAGGGGATTTCTGGGCTTATTTTCACAGCGGCGACAATTTTCATCTTAGCTTTTTACCCTATACCGTTTTTATCAGCAATCGTTCTTGGATTAATACTATTTGGCTTGAAGACGTAATTTACATTTATCTTATTGCTTACTTTGGTGTCTATAAATTATATAAAAAATTTAAACTAGATATATTGGTCGTATATCCGGCTTTATTTTTACTTGCCACAATTATGGTCGCCCACCGCGATATCAGTCGTTACCTTGCTCCCGTCTATCCATTTTTATTTATTGCATATGGAAAAACTCTAAATTCCAAACCCTTAAAAACAATTTTCATACTTCTTCTTCCTGCTATTTTTCTCTATGCTCTTAACTTTATAATTGGCAATACCGCTCCCATCGCCGATTGGACACCTTATTTTAACTAGATCTTGGCTTACCGTCGTATAAATGTGCATTATAACCAATTGACTGTCTTGAACAATGACTTTTTGGTTTTCCACGCTCCCTAGTTACCCTTCTAAAAAATTCGTCCTTATCGATTTGATGATTTACAAATAAATTTTGATCTTCTTCAGAAATAACTCCATATCTTTCCCTTAAATTATCAATTAATTTATTTTTACTCATTTACTTTTTAAAAATATTTTACCAGAACTATCTTCAACAATTCCATTCATGGTCAATATTGAAATCTCTGCCCCCAAATCAACAATTGAAATATCTAATTTACGACAAATTTCATCAGATGTTAATTCTTAATTTTCTTTTTATCGAAAACTTAAGTGGTATTATTAAATGTGACTAAAATTACAGGAAGCATTGCTAAATATAAAAATACTATTAAAAAACATAAAATTACTCATCAGGAAGTAGCGGATTACACCGGCCATAGTCGGGAAAATATAACTCTTTCTTTAAATGGGAAAACCATGCCTCTTAAAACTGCGTTACACATTTCGGCAGAAATTGAAGAGTTGATCGAACAACATTCTAATTCATTTAATAAACTCAAAAATTCAAAAAGATACGAATAATACCATCAAAAATGTAGCTTGACAACCCTTTCGAGCAAGCCTATAAATTAAACTAAATACTAGTTATATTTTCACAAGGAGTACAAGAATATGAAAAAGTTACTATCGTTATTTATTTCTCTTGTTTTTCTTACTATTGTTGCCATTCCAGCTTTAGCTAAATCAGAGAATGCATCCAGTCCCGCTAAACAGTCCTGTACTACTATCCAATCAGGCGAGTTATTCACTTCTAACAATGAAGTAATCACTATAGGTTTTGATAATTGGGGATACAATTATCAAGCTAGATTGTTTAATGGATATTACTGTGATGCCTACCGAGATGCTGCGTGGTGTCAGCCATACATAGAAGATCATTTATCAATGAAATGGAATGAGATGCGTGGTTGTCAAACAAAGACTGTAACGGTGATGGGTTCCTTGACCGTCACTATGGTTATGAAAGCTACACCGGTTCAGGCGCTTGGTTGACAAATCATATGTCTGGCCAATATGATGGTGAAGAAATCGTTTCATGGAACGTTTCTGGAACTTGGCTATTAGATTTTAATAGCGGAATTGACAATCGTGTATTCCGTAACCTAATCCAGGACGAAGAGGGCAAGGTCACTGGTGAATTCTATTACCTAAGTGGAGAAAATTGGCTTAAAGGTGGAACACTGGTTGGTAATGTAGTTGGTGATGTTCTAACTCTTCATTACGACAGAGCACCTGACTTTGATTACACTGGAGATTTTATAGCTACCATAACTACCACCGGTTTGACGGGAGGTATATTTACAGATAGCCATAACAATAACTTAATATGGACTGCCATGGGAGTGGAACCTGCAATTTACAACACCTGTTCTTGGAACTATTTTGTAAAGATAGTCGCCGCTCCTTCCGATGCTAAACTAGAAGGGGGTTATTGGAAATCATCAGACGGAGAAGAAATCGGTCCAGCCATCTGGGGAGAATTCGCTATCATACAGGAAGTATCCAATGACACTTGTACTGGCGACCATGGATTACTATACAAAAGTCTTGTTAGGGCTGGTTTAGGAAATTGGTAATCATTTTCTGAATGTAAAAAAACAACCCATCGTTGTCGGTGGGTTGTTTGTGTTTGTTAGCATTATTACTAAAACTTTATCATTACCCTAAATTATTAACCAGTATCTTTGTAAATGTGCTATTTTTTGTTATCTTGTTAACTAGTTCCATATTTAAATTAAACAAACCTTGAGGCCAGAAATTAAAACCAAACTTTCCAACAATTTATCCGAAGGAGTCTCTCCGGCTTTTAAACATGAACTAAATAAATGGCTTGCTCCCAGCGAAATCAAAGAACATCAGGAAAGTCTTTACTTAATAAATACCAGATTATGGATAAAAGAACTTCGCCATAAATATGGTCAAAGTCTTACCATTGATACTATTCCGGAAAAAGAATGGTCTCCGCTACTAAAAAAATATGACACTTTTTGGTTTATGGGAATTTATGTCCCTAGCCCTGCTAGTCAGGATCATGCCAAGAAATATGTCGACCAATATCGTTATGCTCTGCCAAATATTAATTCCAATATTGACATTGTTGCCTCTCCCTTTGCCATACCCGATTATATTCCCAACCCCGAAATCGTAGGTAATTGGTTTAAGTGGGATAAAATGCTTGAAAAACTTCATTCTCACGGTAAAAAAGTTGTCATTGATTTTGTACCCAATCACACCGGTCTTGATCATAGCTGGGCCAAAACTCATCCCGAATATTATATTCAGGGCAGCGAGTCACAATACCATTCTAGTCCAAATTTTTATTACCCCGTCATAGACCATAAAGGCAACACTCACTATCTTGCTCACGGCAAAGATCCTAATTATCCGGAATGGTCCGACACCTTACAGCTAAATATTGCTAATCCCATAGTACAGGAAGAAATGGGAAAAATAATGCTTCAACTTGTCGACCATGCCGATGGAATCAGATGCGATATGGCTATGCTAGTCAACCCGTCAACTTTTTTAAGAACCTGGGGTTGGGCCCTGACTGATCAACAAAAAGATTTTTTATGTCATAATCCGTTTTGGGAAAAACAACTTAAATTAGTCAAAGCTAAAGCCGATAGCTTGGGCAAAAGATTTGATATAGCCGGTGAAATATATTGGGATAAAGAAGAGCTTGGAAAAATATTTGATGGAATGTACGATAATTATTTATACCAACAATTTCTGGAAGTCAGTAGCGGTAAAAACCCCCAAAAATTAAGAGAGCATATCAAGTATCTTGTTAAGAGGCAAAATAACGGTCAGCCTTATCGTAGTTGGCTTTATGTTGAAAATCACGACGAAGAACGAGGCCTAAAAAAATTCGGAGGATTATCAAAAACATTTGCTGTTTTGGCTGGAATTATTCCGGATTCTGTCTTTATGGTAAACCAGGGACAGGAAAAAGGTTCCAGAATCAGGCCTCCAATGCAAATTGGCCGTTTTCCCAAAGAAAGAGTCGATTCAAGTGTTTCTAAATTTTACAAAACTCTCTTTGATTTAAAAAATTCACGACTTTTTCAACAAGGGGATTGGGATATGGCAACAATTTATACAGAAAATCCAAATATTATTGCCCTTGAAGTTCGTTCACCCGATAAAAAAATATGCTCAGTTGTCTGTGTTAATTCCGGTAATTACAAAGCCCAATGTTCTGTTCCCGAAATTACTGCAAACAAAGACGCATCTGTAATTAGTCTAACGGACCCTTCAAATATTAAAGTCGATGCGATCAGGCAACAAGGACTTTTTATTGAGCTAAAACCAGGAGAAGTACAAGTTGTTTTTTTTAGTGTAGACGGAAAAGAATTTAAAGCCCCCATATCAAAAAGAAGAAACCTCTTTTCATTTAACTAAATACCCAAAACAAACCCGAATCGTTGGTATAATAAATTTTATGTCTTTTAACTTACAAACTAA
Source organism: Candidatus Shapirobacteria bacterium (assembly GCA_003542615.1). GTDB lineage: Bacteria > Patescibacteriota > Microgenomatia > UBA12405 > UBA12405 > UBA12405. The sequence goes on from DPKG01000008.1 coordinate 46,467, forward strand.
AATGACACCTTCCGGTGATCAGCCAAAAGCCATCGCTCAGATGCTTCAAAATCTAAACGCCGGACACGAAAAGCAGGTACTTATGGGTGTTACCGGTTCAGGCAAAACTTTTAGCATCGCCAATGTAATTCAGCAAACAAATTTACCCACCTTGGTTATATCTCACAATAAAACCCTAGCCGGCCAACTTTATCAGGAATTTAAAGAATTATTCCCCAAAGATAGGGTATCTTACTTTGTATCTTATTACGATTATTATCAGCCCGAAGCCTATATCCCATCCACCGACACCTATATCGCCAAAGAAGTCGAAATTAACGATCTTATCGACAAACTTCGTCTTGAAGCCACTTCTAATTTATTTTCCGGCGATAATAATATTGTTATCGCTTCCGTCAGCTGTATATATAATATCGGAGATCCAATCGAATTTAGCGGCAAAACTATTGAATTTAAATTAAATCAAAGTTGGCCCCGACGAAAACTTTTGGAAAATTTAGTCTCCCTTTTCTATACCAGATCCGAATTGGAATTTAAGCGTGGTAGTTTTAGGATAAGAGGGGATCAGGTAGAACTTTGGCCTGCCTATCAGGATTGGATAATTCATCTGGAATTTGAAAATGAAATTTTAAAAAATATAATTTTTCGTCATCCCTACACCGGAAATGAAATTACTGAAAAATTATTTACTCTCTATCCTGCCAAGCAATATGTAAGCGGTGGCGGACCCGAGAAAAAAGAAATTTATCGCTCAATCTTAAGTGATGCCCAAAAACAGGTAAAAATGTTTAAATCTCAAAATCGACTTTTAGAAGCCAATCGCATTCAACAGCGTGTCGAATATGATTTGGAAATGCTACAAGAGACTGGTTATATTAACGGTATCGAAAATTATTCAATTTATTTTGAACAAAACCGTAAAACCGGAGATCCCCCCTATACCCTGGTTGATTATTTTAAACATAGATGGGGTAATGAATTTCTTACTGTAATTGACGAATCTCACGTTACCATTCCACAAATTAAAGGTATGTATTTTGGAGATGTTGCCCGTAAAAAAACCTTAGTTGATTTTGGTTTTCGTTTACCCTCGGCCTTTGATAACCGACCGTTAAAATTTGAAGAATTTAATCAACGCACTTCAAAGATTATTTATGTTTCAGCCACTCCATCGCCTTTTGAAATTGAGCAATCTCAAAATCATGTTGTTGAACAAATAATTCGACCCACCGGTCTCATAGATCCTCACATTGAAATCCGCCCATCCAATGGCCAAATTCCGAATATTTTAGAAGAATTAACAAAACAAATTCAAAATAAACAACGGACTCTTTTGATAACTCTAACCAAACGAATGTCGGAAGATCTTTCGACATATCTTTCAGACGTCAACAATACTCAAATTCCTATTAAAGTTGCCTACCTTCACTCTGACATTGATACTTTAGAAAGAACCGAAATATTGGACAAATTAAGATCAGGAGATTACGATGTTTTGGTCGGAGTAAATTTATTACGTGAAGGTCTTGATTTACCTGAGGTCAGTTTAGTCGCTATTTTAGATGCCGGTCAACAGGGATTTCTCCGTTCCCGGTCTTCCTTAATCCAAATCATGGGACGGGCATCCCGACACCTCGAAGGCAAGGTAATCTTGTATTCTGATTTTATTTCACCTGCTATGAAAGAAGCTGTAAACGAAGTTAAAAGACGTCGTAAGATTCAATTGGCATACAATAAAGATCACAACATTACCCCCCAATCTATCACCAAATCTATCCGCCCCAAAATTATTGAATTAGTCAAAACCGAAAAAGAAGATATAACTCAAATTGATCCAAATTCCTTAACTCCGCCTCAACGCCAAAAACATATCACTGCCCTGCGAAAACAAATGAAACTTTTCGCCTCCGAGCTGAATTTTGAAGAAGCCATCAAAATCCGTGACCAAATCCGTGAAATTGAAAACAATTAATTCCACACCCCAACAAAACCCGAATATTTGATACAATTACATTATCAGACTAATAATAATTTTAGGTTCTGAAATATCAACCGCCGATACTGGTGATAATTTTTAGCGTCAAAATATGCAAGATAAAATCATTGTCAAAGGTGCCCGGGAGCACAATTTAAAAAACATCTCATTTGAATTTCCCAAAAACAAATTAATCGTATTTACCGGTGTTTCCGGATCAGGTAAATCATCCATGGCCTTTGATACCCTTTTTGCCGAAGGTCAGAGGCGTTACGTCGAAAGCCTTTCTTCTTATGCCCGCCAATTTTTAGGCAACCTAAAACGTCCCGAAGTCGATCTCATTGAAGGTCTGTCACCTTCAGTTGCCATCAATCAAAAAGCAATTTCTCACAATCCCCGTTCTACTGTCGGCACTATTACCGAAATATACGATTATCTTCGACTGCTCTATGCCCGAATTGGTCATCCTCATTGTCCCAACTGCGGACGTGAAGTTATTCCTCAAACCAGTAAACAAATCGTCACTCAAATCCTAAACATTGCCAAAACAAACATTAATTCCCTAACCTCATACCGTTTTTTAATTTTAGCTCCCATCGTCCAAAATAAATCCGGTGATTTTAGAGGTCTTATGGATAATCTCCGAAAACAAGGTTATAAATGGGCCCGAGTTGATCAGCAAATTATTGATCTATATTCAGAATATTCCATTATCAAAACCAACAAACACAACATCGATGTCGTTATCGACCGGGTTGTTTTAACCAAACAAAATTTTAAAACTAAAGATTTTATCCAAGTAAGTTATCAAAGACTAATCGACGATGTCGAAAGTGCGATGAAATTATCAAACGGATTGTTAAAAGTTTCACAAATAGACGATCCCTCTTTTGAATTTCCTGATCAACCAAAAAAATTAATTGATACTCTGTATTCCGAAAATTACGCTTGTCCCGTTTGTAACATTTCCCTGCCAGCTCTTGAACCGGCATTATTTTCATTTAACTCTCCCCAGGGCGCCTGTCTGGAATGTAAAGGTCTTGGTTTTAAATTTGAAATTGATCGATCCAAATTCCCTGAGTGGAAAGCCAAAATGCTTGAATCAAAATATTTTAACAGTGATTCCGAAATAATTCGGGATCAACTTCAGCGCTATATGAGTAAAAATATTTGCCCTACCTGCAATGCCTCTCGTCTTAATCCTGAAGCACTGTCTGTTACGGTGCTTCAAAAAAATATTTCTCAAATTTGCCAGCTACCTATAGATCAATTAAATTCCTGGATTCAAAATCTAAGTCGAAATATCGAAAGCAATAAAGAATCAGAAATACTCGATCCTATTGTAAATGAATTAAACTCTCGTTTGGAATTCTTACTGGCTGTCGGTTTAGAATATTTATCGCTTGATCGGGAAGCCGGAACCCTTTCTAGTGGAGAATCACAGCGTATTCGTTTGGCCTCTCAAATAGGTACCGGTCTTACCGGAGTATTATACATTCTCGATGAACCCACCATTGGTCTTCATTCCCGGGACAATGATCGTCTGATAAGCACACTTAAAAAACTCAGAGACATTGGCAATACTGTGATAGTTGTTGAACACGACGAAGATGTTATTAAAAACGCTGATTATATTGTTGATTTCGGTAAATATGCGGGAAATAATGGCGGAACCATTGTTGCCCAGGGTGAACTTTCTGATCTCAAAAATCAACCCGAATCCTTAACTGCCAAATATATTTACAAAAAATTAACCGTCAGTCATACAGCTCAGGTCAAACAAATACCTTTAACTTCCAACAAATTACAAATCCATGGAGCCTCCCAATGGAATCTTAAAAATATCAATGTTGACATTCCCCTAAATAAATTTGTCTGTGTTACCGGTGTTTCCGGTAGTGGTAAATCTACATTGGTCCACGACACGATTTATGCCGGAGTTAAGAAAAAAATATATGGCTCTTATTTCGATACTATTGGTACTTTCAAAGATATCGAAGGTTGGCAAGATATAAAAGATGTCCTTCTGGTCGATCAATCTCCCATAGGTCGAACACCCCGAAGTAACCCGGCAACATACACCAAAATATTTGATGAAATTAGAAACCTAATTTCTCAAACTACCGAAGCTCAAATCAGAGGATTTAACTCCGGTCGTTTTTCATTTAATGTAAAAGGGGGTCGTTGTGAAACCTGTCAGGGACAAGGACAAATCAAAATTGAAATGCAATTTCTTCCCGATATATACGTTACTTGTGACCAATGTCATGGCTCTAGATACAAAGATGAAACTCTTGAAGTTGTTTATAAAAATAAAAATATTGCAGAAATTTTAAATATGACTATTGACGAAGCTCTCGATTTTTTCAAAAACATTCCCAGTCTTAGAAGAAAATTATCTACCGTTTTGGAAGTCGGTTTAGGTTATCTTCAATTAGGTCAACCCAGTAATACTTTATCCGGAGGTGAGTCTCAACGGCTTAAAATTAGCCGGGAACTAGTAAAAAGAAAAAAAGAACACACTCTCTACATTTTAGACGAGCCGACCACCGGCCTTCATTTTTATGATGTCGATAAGCTAGTAAAAGTTTTAAGAAAATTAGTTGAACTGGGGAATACCGTCTTATTAATCGAGCACAACCTTGATGTCATTAAAAACGCAGACTGGATTATTGATATGGGTCCGGAAGGGGGTCAAAAAGGTGGAGAAATAATTGCCCAAGGTACCATCGAAGATATCAAAAATACTTCAAAATCCTACACCGGTCAATATCTAAAAAGAATATGAATTTAATCAAAATACTTAAAAATTTACCGGATACTCCCGGTGTTTATCTTTACAAAAATAAGGACAAAAAAATTATTTATGTCGGTAAAGCCGTAAATTTAAAACGGCGTGTCTCCCAATACTTTAAGCGTGGTGCTGCTCTCGGTGCCAAGACTGCCTCTTTAGTTTCCCAAATTAATTCCATCAAATATTATTGCGTCAACTCCGAAATTGAAGCCTTAATTTTGGAAGCCTCTCTTATTAAAAAATATCAGCCTAAATTCAACTCACTTCTTAAAGATGACCGTAGTTACCTTTATATTTCTATATCAAAAGATAAATTACCCATTATTTCACCGGCTTTCAAGTCAAATTTAGATAAATCGTCTACCTATTTTGGTCCATTCCCTTCCGCCAAATCTGTAAAAACTCTTCTAAAGACTCTCAGAAGAATTTTCCCTTTTTATATATCACACTATCCTGTCAATAAAAAATGTTTTTACTGTCATTTAGGCGTCTGTCCTGGTCCAAATCCCGACCCAATAATTTACAAAAAAAACATCCGTCGTATAAAAAAAATCCTTAATGGTCAAATTTCAGGCCTTCTTCGCCGCCTCAATCATCAAATGCAAATGTTATCCAAACATCAGCAATACGAAAAAGCTCTTTCCCTTCGTAATCAAATTGAGTCATTAAATTATATAAGCACAGGTTGGCAAAGTCTTACCCATCTTTACACTGAAATCAATCTACCTGAAGATAATATTCAAAAGGCAATTCTGGAATTGGTATCCGTTCTTCAGCCTTATATTCCTAAATTAATAAATATATTGCGTCTGGAAGCCTGTGACATCTCTAATTTGGGATCAAATTATTTTGTCGGGTCACTGGTAGTTTTTGAAAATGGAATAATAGATCATCAGCAATACAAAAGATTTAAAATTTACACTCAACAAACCCAAGACGACCAATTAATGATCAAGGAAGTCATTTACCGTCGTCTAAAACACTCTGAATGGGGGATACCCGATTTGATTCTCGTTGACGGCGGAAAACCACAAGTTTCCGCCGCAAATAAGGTAAGTCCAAATATTCCCATTATTGGTCTTGCCAAAAAAGAAGAAACAATTGTAATTAAAAACGCTCAAAACTGGCAGGAAATTAAATTACCAAAACATTCCCCCTCTCTTTTGCTTTTACAATCACTTCGTGATGAAGCCCACCGATTTGCCAATAGTTACCGTCGTAATCTCATGCAAAAGAATTTTATAAATAAATCCTAAAAATTTGTATACTCTATCTATGAAACCGCTTGTTTCCATCATCATCCCTTTTTATAACGAGGGTAAGCAGATAATTTCCATTGTAAGACAACTTCAACTTTCAAAATATAAACCTCAAATAATTGTTGTCGACGATGGGTCAATTCCTTCTTCTGCCAAAAATCTCAACAATCTTAAAGATATAAAATTAATAACTCATCCCCAAAACAGGGGAAAATCCCAAGCGCTAGCTACCGGCCTTAAGTCATCAACAGGGGACATTATTGTTTTTCTCGATAGCGATTTGTTAAATTTTCACCCAAAGCATTTAAACTTTCTAATAGAACCCATTATTAATAATTACGCCGACATGGTTGTCGGAGAATTTTTAGATGGTTTTAGAATTTTTAATTATATTGGTCAGACAGTTATTTTTAGCGGAATTCGAAGCTTTAAACGAAGTATCATCAATCAACATCTCGATATTTTTAATAATCAGGGGAATATAAACGGTTATCTGATTGAGTCCAAACTAAACCAAGTTTTTTTTGACAAATATCGGGTAGTCAAAACCAAACTCCCCAATTTAACTCAGGATTATAAATGGCAAAAGTTTGGTTTAATTCCAGGTATTTCTACTGACATAAAAATGATGCTTAATATCTACCGATATTTAGGCATTAAAAATTATTTAAGTCAACTTAAATTTGCCAGAAGTTTGAAGTAGACTTAAGCAAGTAATTTTTTCATGCCAATCAATCCTTCCTTTGCTGTTTCACCTTCTTCAAAATATTTTCTGGCCGGCTCAAGTTTGACAATTAACCATTCCGCAATGGCATTTTTTAAATCCAGAGGATATAATTTCCCCGATTTATAGTCATTTTCGATATCACTATATTTGGTATAAATAACATCTCCTCCAAATTTTTCGAGACGTTTAATTTTTAATTCTCCCTTTTCTTCTCCCCAAAAAATTAAAACCTTCACCCAGTTTAGTAGGGGATTAAACTCAACAACCTTAGGAGGGCCATAAGCCTTTTTAATTTTTTCTCGAATCTCATCAGGGCTATCATGCACAAACACGGCTGAGTCCGGTCTGGACTTACTCATTTTAAGACTTTCTTCACTATCTTCGTCTTTAGTCGGACCGGTCAGGCCGGCAATTAAATTATGATGAATTGCCACCGGTGACAACTTATTCCCTTTTGAGTCCAGTAGGGGATTGATGGTTAATTTTTTTGCCACCTGCCTGGCTACTACATGAGCCTTTCGTTGATCCATCCCTGCATGTGCCAAGTTAACCTGCATGGTAAAAATATCAGCAACTTGAAGCGGTGGATAAAACAAAGTTGCCATGTCCACCTCAGTCCCCTGCCCCTTACCCATAATCGAAATAGACCGTAAATTACGTGAAAGAGTTACATGCTTCCCCACCTCCATAAAAGTTTCCCAATGGGTTAAATTATTTTCATATAAATCTCTACCCATTATAAATTCCACTTCATTTTCTTCAACTCCAAAACATTTCAGAGAAGCAATAAGCGCCTGTTTAAAATAATTTTCAGTCGCCCAACGTATGTTTTCCCAATTTCCTCCCAATTTATTATTTAAATAAGAGTGGAAATCCGCCAAAAATATTTTACAGTTCACACCGGCTTTCAAAAAATCAGCCACTTTCCCCATGGACATAAGACCTGTTCCCAAATGCACCATCCCTGAAATTTCAAAACCAATATAATGCCTTAGCTCAATTCCGTTTTCAATCAGGTTTTTTAAATCTTCCTCCGTTAAAACTTCTTGAGAATTACGGGTTATTAAATTTATTTTTTCTTGTGTTTCCATATTTGTTTTTATTATAACTTAATTAAATTAAATCTTTGTTATTTTACGGATATGCTCCCTTGCCCAACTAGTTTTTACAAATCTCAACCATTCCCGGCTAACATTAATTTTTTTTGAAGTTAATATTTCCACCAAATCCCCTGTTTTTAATTCCGTATTAATCTTATTCATTTTATTGTTGATCATCGCTCCGGTGCAGTGATCACCGATGTCTGTGTGAACCCTGTATGCAAAATCAATCGCCGTGCTCCCGATCGGTAATTGTAAAGTATCTCCCTTAGGTGTAAACACATAAACAAATTTGTCCAAAACGTTAATTCTATAATTAGAGACATTTTTATCATTTTTTTGCCATTTAACCAAGTCTTTTACCCATTCATACCCCTTATTACTACCTTGCTTGTAAGCAATATGGGATGCCGGACCAAACTCATCAAAGTCATGCATTTCAAAAGTTCTTATTTGTATTTCCACAGTTACATCATTTTTCCACAATACGGTCGTCTGAAGTGATCTGTATCCATTTGCCTTAGGACTGGAAATATAATCATTAAACTCATCAGCTAAATATTGATAACGGGAATGCAACAATCCCAAAATCATATAACAATCTTCCAGTTTACTGCATATTATTCTGACGCCGACCCTATCTTTTACCGTATTTTTGCCCTTTTTCTTCATGGTTAAATATGTGCTGTACAAACTTTTTATCCTACTGCTTATTTCAAAATTCGAAATATTATTAAGATTTAGTGTACTTTCAATACTTTTGCTCACTTCCTCTAAAGCTTTTTTTTCATACTTTTTTTGTTTACTTATCCATTCTTCCAAATTTTTAGTTTCCTCAGGGTAAAGAATTCTAAAGGCAATATCATCTAATATCCTTTTAAAATAATGCAAACCTACATACTCTGCCACTGGCGAATAAATTCCAAAAATCCTTGTTGCATAATTTCTTTTACTGGTCTCAGACATTGATTCTATGGTCAAACCGTTATGCAGTTTATCAACTAATCTGATTATTAAAACCCTGATATCGTTTACCGAAGAAAACAAAAAATGCCTGAAATTTTCAATTGACGTTTTATGAACTTCTATTCCTTTGGTATTATTTCTTACCTCAGTCATTCCGTTTACCAGTAAAGCTACTTCGTCGCCAAAATTATTTGCAATTGTCTCTAAATTAATATTGGTATCTTCCACCACATCGTGAAGTAGCGCTGCCATAATCGCCTCATCCCCAATATTCAATTGAGCTACTACTTTTGCCACCCAAACTGGATGGGTAAAAAAATCATTTCCTGATATTCTCCTTTGACCTTTATGGGCTTTTTTGGCAAAATTGAATACTTCCTTAACAGTTTTTTTATTGGAATTATCAGCCAGATAATTTTCAAAATATTTCCAAGTTGATATCTTTTCCAAACTTAAGTCTAGTTCCATTTCCTATTTTAATTCACCCAAGACTAAAAGTCTTCTCCAATCTGTACCGATTGGCCAACAAGTCTGCAAAACCATCACTTCTTTATTTGGATCCGAATATGTCAGATAACTTACTTCATTAGCTCCTACAACTTTTTTATCAAATACCTTATACGCGTATATTTTCCCGTTATATTCCACCACAAATTCATCACCATCATCCAATTCTCCCAGCAGATAAAAAATTGTATTATTCCGTACCACATCAATTCCTTCTGATGACGAGTGGGCAAACAAAAACGAACTGGTACCCTTGCCTGATCCAGGTAAATAAGTCCCTTGAGCATGAGCAATCTGATTATTCTTCAGTACTTCCCGATAAATTTTCTTATCAAAAATAGATACATTGCTGACAACCTCAACATTCGCTCCAATTTTTTCTACTATCAGTCTAAAATTATTCGGTAATTCTGTAGGATTCTCGATATCCTCCGATTTTTTTTCAACTGTTTTTTCAGGCTTAAAACCACTGTGGTAGTTATATAAAGAATTAGCCAAAGGATAGTATAAATACACAAAAAAACCAAACGCTACAATTAAAGACACATTTCCCAACCAAAATAAAAATTTAGAAAAATTATTTGGATTACTGTAGATGACACCTTTTTTACCTTTAATCAAAACAGTTCTTTTTTTGGGAGTCACCTTAAACAAATCAATCATAAATTTCTGCAAAATTTAAGCTTTTTATTGACAATCTAATTTTTTTATCATACTATAATGACCAATGACAAAAGTTAATCAAGTATACCAAGCCAAACCGCGCTTTGAGAACTTTGTCATTATTTGCCTCTCCAAATAAATTAAGGTTATTTAAATTACATAACCTTAAAAAAACAACGGGAGGCTTTAATTTTTTAAAAGTTAAACCGATGGCAAACAAAACTCTCTTAACCAAAGAAGGCTACCAAAAATTAGTCTTTCAATTGAATGAATTGAAAGATAAAAGAGACACTTTGGTGACCCGTATCGAGGAAGTTACCCAAACCGACGAATCAGGTGAAGATGGACTTACCACCCAGTTAAAAGAGGAGTTAGAATTAATCAGTAACAAAATTGACGTCCTTGAGGAAGCTCTTGAAGGTTCCGAAATTATCTCAGGTGCTATCAACACAAATCATGTCAATATTGGCTGTAAAGTCAAAATTAAACTTTCCAATATTAAAGAATTGGAATTTAACATTGTCAGCGAATTAGAAGCCGATCCGGCCAACAACAAAATTTCAGATCAGTCTCCGCTGGGCCAGGCTCTTTTAGGTAAAAAAATTAATGACGAGATTATGGTAGACGCTCCTGCAGGAAAAATTACTTATAAAATATTGGCAATAAATTAATATTAAAAAAATGAAACCTTAAACTCCTCCGTATTATATGGGGGAGTTTTTGTTAAAATTTCCTTATTATGCCAACAACTAAATTAAACGAAGTCCAGAAGCAACGTCTTTTAAAACTTCAACAAATTAAAGATCTCCAGTTAAATCCCTATCCTCAGCCTGATTTATCATCCAAAGATACCGTTCAAAAAGCACTTGAATCTTTAGGCAAAAAAGTTCTAATCGCCGGTCGCATATTGTCTCTCCGTGGTCACGGAAATATTTTATTTGCCGACTTACACGATAAAACAGGGAAAATCCAATTATTTTTTGAACAAAAAACTCTGGCAGATAAAATGTCTATAACCAAACTTTTGGATTTGGGCGATATCATTTCTGCCCAGGGTGAAGTTTTTGCCACTCAGGCCGGAGAAACCACTATACGTGTTTCTGAATTTCAAATTCTAACCAAAAATATCCGTCCTTTACCCGAAAAATGGCATGGTCTTAAAGATATTGAGGAACGTTATCGTCAGCGTTATGTCGATTTAATCGTCAACCCTGACAGCCGAAAAGTATTTCAAACCAGAACAAAAATTTTATCTTCAATGCGTCGCTTTTTAGATGATCATGGATTTATGGAAGTCGAAACACCTATTCTTCAACCAATTTATGGTGGAGCTTCTGCAAAACCATTCATTACCCATCACAATACTCTTGATATGGACATGTACCTTCGCATCAGCGATGAACTTTATCTTAAAAGACTTATGGTGGGTGGTTTTGAAAAAGTATATGAAGTCTCAAAAGACTTCCGAAACGAAGGAGTTTCCCGATTTCATAATCCGGAATTTACTCAGATAGAATTTTATTGGGCTTATGTAGATTATGAAGTTTTAATGAAATTCACCGAAGAATTAATTAACTATGTTCTTCAAAACGTCACCGGCTCTAATCAGGTAACCTATCAGGGTAAAATTCTTGACTTTACCCCTCCGTTCAAAAGACTTACCTTCCGTGATGCCATTTTTGATAAAACTTCAATAGACATCGATAAAATTACTACTGAAGATCAATTTCACCAAGCAATTAGTCAGAACAAAATTAAACTGGATCTAGACGGTGTATTCGGAATCGGTGCCTTTTTTGACGCCCTATACAAACAGGAAATCCGTCCCCATATTATCGATCCTACCTATATTACCGATTACCCCGCTTCGATGATTGCCCTCGCCAAGCGTAAAGATGACGATCCAAACAAAATTGCTTCCTTTCAGCTTTTAGCCCAAGGTACCGAACTTCTTAAAGCCTATAACGAATTAAATGATCCCAAAGATCAGCATGATCGTTGGTTGGAAGAAGAAGCTTTATCCAAAAAAGGCGCCGAAACTGCTATGCAGATGGATCATGATTATATTCGTGCTCTTGAATATGGTATGCCTCCCACCGCCGGTTGGGGTATGGGAATTGACCGTTTTACTCAATTTGTAACTGACCAAGCTACCATTAAAGATGTCATTTTATTTCCTGCTATGCGGGCCGAAAGTGAAGCAACTAGCTCAACAAAAATATCCGATTCAAAAATTATTATTGGCCAAGTAAAATCAATCGACCAACATCCAAATGCCGACAAACTAATCATTTGCCAAGTTGATATTTCCGCTTCCAAACCACTTCAAATTATCACCGGTGTTCGAAATTTTAAAGTCGAAGATCTGGTAGCTATAGCTATGCCGGGCGCCGTAGTCCCTACCCCGGATGGTGGTACTCAAAAAATTAAAAAAACAAAGCTTCGTGGCGAAATCACAGAAGCCATGATGTGTTCGCCCTTAGAAATCGGTGTTTCAGAAAATCATGACAGCATTCATGTTTTGGATGAATCCTTGGCAAACCATATTGGCGAGGATATAAATCTTTACCTAAATAAATAATGGACCGCCAACTTTATCAAAACGCCGTCAAAACCCAACTTGAACCAAATATCTATTATCATTCCTTAGCACTCGAAGCTTGCATGAGCGGATTATACGATTATTTAAAATCAGAAAATCGAATCGGAAAAGGGGAGTCGCCAAAAGAAAATTGGACTCTGGCCGGACTAATTCACGATATCGATTACTCTGGTGAATTTAAACCGGATCATCCCAACAAAACCAAGGAAGCCTTAAGTAAATATAAGCTTGAATTACCGGAATCAGTCGATAAAATCATCAAAGCCCACGCTCCCGAATTAACAGGTGTCAAACCAAAATCCCTCGCCCAATGGTCAATCTTTTGCGCTGATTCATTAACCGGCCTTATTGTTGCTGTTGCTCTGGTTTATCCATCTAGAAAGCTTGACGATGTCAAGTTATCTTCCGTCGTCAAGCGATTCCTAAAAGAACCTCGTTTTGCTGCTGGTACCCGACGGGAAGAAGTCTCCATGTGTCAAAATAAAGATGGATTAGCCATACCACTGGAGAAATTCATTGAAATCTGCCTGACATCCATGCAGTCAGTATCAGCAGAAATCGGACTTTAAAAAATACCCCAAAATTAGGTTTGATATAGTAAATGATATATTATGATATATTTAATCAATTTATTATATTTACTGAAATATTGCGGTAATAAATTAATTTTTATTTGTTAAAATACATTACACCAAAAATGATCGATATTAATATTATTAAAGACAACCCAGATCTTGTCCGTCAAAGCCTAAAAGACCGTCAACGAGATCCTTCGGTCTTGGATAAATTTATAATTCCTCTCGACAATCAAAAAAAAGAATTTTTAACCGATGTCGAACAACTCCGTTCTCAACAAAATACCATCAATCGGACTTTCAAAGGAAAACCCACTCCGGATCAAATCAAACAAGCTTCAAAAATAAAAGAAGACCTAAAAAAAGCCGAAACTCAGCTAAAAGAAATTGAAGACAAATTATTTTCTTATTTGGAAGAAATTCCAAATATCGCTGCCAAAGATGTACCGGTCGGCAAAGACGATACTGACAATGTTGTTTTTAAAGAGTGGGGGACTCCTCCCAAATTTGATTTTAAAACCCTGGATCATGTCGATCTTGGCCAAAATTTAGATATCCTCGATATTAAAAAAGCCGCGCAAATTTCCGGTTCCCGTTTTGGTTATTTCAAAAATGAAGGCGCAATTTTGGAAATGGCAGTTATGTTTTACGCCATGAAAAAACTTGTTTCCAAAGGTTGGCATGCCATGGTCCCTCCGGCCATGGTCAAAAGTGATACCGAATGGAAATGTGGATACACAAGTAATAAAAATTTATTTAATGCTGCATATTCCTCAGAAGAGGACGATCTTATTTTTATCAGCAGTTCCGAACATTCAGTCGTTCCCTATCATATGGATGAAACCTTAGATCTCTCACAATTACCAATCAGATACGTCAATTATTCTCCTTGTTTTAGACGGGAGGCCGGTACCTACGGTAAGGACACCAGAGGTCTTTTTCGGGTTCATTTTTTCAACAAAGTTGAAATGAATGCCTTTACCGTACCCGACCTTAAAGTATCCGATGATATGTGTCTTGAGATGCTACAAAATGAGGAAGAAATTATGCAGGATTTTGGCATTCCATACCAAGTCGTCAAAGCTTGTACCGGTGATCTCCCTCAACCAAATCGCCGAATGTACGACGTAAATTCCTGGTTCCCTGGTCAAAATGCCTTCCGTGAAACCCAATCTTGTTCAAATTGCTCTGACTATCAAGCCCGCCGTCTCAATACCAAAGTCAAAATCAACGGCAAAAACGAACTTGTCCATATATTAAACGCTACCGTTATAACCGATCGTGCTGTGCTAACGATTATTGAAAATCATCAGCAAAAAGACGGTAGTGTACTGATTCCGGAGGTCTTATGGCCATATACCGGATTCCACCAAATATCGCCCAAAAAATAATAGCTTTAGAGGAGCCACCCCTGTCCGCCACTGGCGGACCAAACCCCTTCGATCTTTTCGGAGGGGTTGGTGTTTTTTATCAATAAACTCTGAATTATCCTCAAACTTGTTTTATAATATATAGTCATGTTCAATCCGCTAAAAAATCTTTTTGACTACAATCGGACAAAAATTAATTCCTACACTCCCCTTGTCAAAAAAATAAATGATTTTGAAAAAGAAATTTCCCAACATTCCGACAAGTCACTAGCCAATAAAACTAAAGAATTTAAAGATAAATTAAATAATGGTGAAACCCTGGACCAACTTTTACCGGAAGCATATGCAGTAGTTCGTGAAGCCATCAAAAGGACCATCGGCGAGAGAGCCTACGATGTCCAATTAATGGCTGCCATAGCCCTTCACCAGGGCTCTATCGCTCAACAACGTACCGGAGAAGGTAAAACTCATTCTGTAATATTTCCGGCCTATCTTAACGCTCTCACTTCCAAAGGTGTTCACATTATTACTCCAAATGATTATCTTACTAAAGTCGGTGCCGGTTGGTACCCCAAAGCTCTGCATCTTTTGGGTATTTCCACCTCCGCTATAATCCACGAACAATCCTTTATTTACGATCCCGACTATACTGACCCAACCGAAAAATTCGATGATCGGCTTACCCATCTTCATCCGGTATCTCGTAAAGAAGCCTATCTTGCCGATATAACTTATGGTACCAACAATGAATTTGGTTTTGATTACCTTCGTGATCATATGGTGGCTTATCATCAGGAAATGGTACAAAGACCGCATCATTACGCTATTGTTGACGAAGTTGATTTTGTCCTTATCGATGAAGCCCGCACTCCCCTTATTATTTCCTCCCCCAATAACCAACCTACTGACAAATATTATCAGTTTGCTCAAATCGCCTCAGCCCTTCAACCGACAGATTACATAATAGACGAAAAAGCCCGTAGTGCCACTTTGTCTGAATATGGTATTCGAAAAGTAGAAAGAGTCCTAAATGTAAAAAATTTATACGAAGAATCCTTCGACACTATTCATTACATCGAAAATGCCATCAAAGCTGATGCCCTTTTTCATAAAGATAAAGACTACGTTGTCAAAGATGGCGAAGTAATAATTGTCGATGAATTTACCGGTCGTCTTATGACCGGTCGACGTTGGTCAGACGGTCTCCATCAGGCGGTCGAGGCTAAGGAAAATGTCACTGTCCAGCGTGAATCCCAAACTTGGGCAACCATTACTTTTCAGAATTATTTCCGTCTTTACCAAAAATTAGCCGGCATGACCGGTACTGCATCTACTGAATCTGAAGAGTTTAGAAAAATTTACAATCTTGATGTCATTGTAATTCCTACTCACCAATCCATTCAGCGCATAGACGATCAGGATTTAATTTACAAAACCCAAAGATCGAAATATGCCGCTGTAGCCAGTAAAGTCGCCGAATTACACTCTTTTGGACAACCGGTTCTTATCGGAACTACATCAATAGAAAAAAATCAGATAATATCCTCTCTTTTGACCAAAAAAGGTATTCCCCATCAACTTTTAAACGCCAAAAATCATCAATCAGAAGCAGAAATCATCTCCAAGGCAGGTATTAAAGGCGGAGTCACCGTTGCTACCAATATGGCCGGACGCGGAGTGGACATTGTCCTGGGTGGGCCTAAAGACGGTGTAGATCCCAAAAAATGGCAAATACAACACCAGGAAATTATCTCTCTTGGAGGTCTTTACGTTATTGGTACAGAACGCCACGAATCCCGTCGTATCGACAATCAGCTCAGGGGACGTAGTGGACGTCAGGGTGATCCGGGTTATTCGCAATTTTATGTCGCTCTTGATGATGACCTTATGAGAATTTTTGGTGGAGAAAAAATATCCGGTCTTATGACCAGATTTAAAATGGACGAAGAGACCCCACTAACCCACCCTCTTGTATCCAAAGCCCTCGAACAAATTCAAATAAAAGTCGAAGGCTACAATTTTGATGTCCGGAAAT
Source organism: Candidatus Shapirobacteria bacterium (assembly GCA_003542615.1). Classification (GTDB taxonomy): domain Bacteria; phylum Patescibacteriota; class Microgenomatia; order UBA12405; family UBA12405; genus UBA12405. Next base: position 63,040 of record DPKG01000008.1, read on the forward strand.
CTCTTGTTGAATATGATGATGTGATCAACAAACAACGTCAAATTATCTACAATTTACGTGACAATACCCTGATCAATAATTTTGAAAAAAATTCTAAAAATGAAGAAGAGGTCTTTAAGGCTCTGGGTAAACAAATTCAAAAATCAATCAAAATTTATTTTGACCCCCTCAAAAATCAGGTTGATTGGAATAAATTTGTCCTCGAATTTTCTGAAATTCTCCCTATGGTTGAGTCTGATAGAGACAAATTAAC
>DPKG01000008.1:63330-112590 GCA_003542615.1 Candidatus Shapirobacteria bacterium
ATTGAATATCGAAAAGAAGGTTTTGAAATGTTTCAAAACCTAATGAACCAATATGAAAGTAATCTATCCAAAAAATTATTCCGTATTCAAGTGGAAAATACTTCCCAGCAAACTGCTCCTCAAAATGCCACCGAAATAAGAGGCGAAGTTCAGGATCCGGCTTCAGCTGCAACAAATACCGCCGACCAAATTAAAGACAAACCCAAACAAGTCATATCCGGGCAAAAAACCTTAGGTCGAAACGATCCTTGCTGGTGCGGCAGTGGTAAAAAATGGAAAAAATGTCATTATCCTGAGTTAAATTAAGTTATGGAATATAAAAAAGTCTCCCCTTTCAAAGCAAAATTTTTAAATTACGTTTTAAAGTCAAAAAATATCTTACTTTCAACTCATCTTTCTCCCGATGATGACGCATTTTCTTCTATGGTCTCTCTTCAATATTTTTTATCCAAAAAATATCCAAATAAAAAATTTATTATGGCAGTCAGCAGTGATCTTTCATCTAGATATTCTTCATTTTATGGATACCAGGAAATTATCAAAAACAAAGACATCACCGAATACATCAATAAATTTGATTTATTTATCGGGACAGATGCCAGCGAATTTCACCGATTTAGTAAATATCCCGAAATCCTAAAAAATTCACCCTTCCCAAAAATTTTTATCGACCATCATAAAACCTTATCCTCAAACACTGATTTGATACTAAAACGAAACACTGCTACTTCAGCCGCCGAAATAATCTACGATCTCATTCATGATTCAATAAATATTGACCAAACCTTGGCTGAATTATTAATTTTAGGAATATTGGGCGATACCGGTTCACTAACTTTTGTCCGTCCTGATCAACGACGAATATTTAAAATATTTCAAAATTTGCTTAAACGCACTCCAATTGACATTCAGGAATTTAAATCCAGATACTCAAAAATCTCTCCTGAAGTTTTTAAAATATTTCAGGAATTCGTCGCCAATAATCAATATATGCACGTAGAAGGTTGGCCAAAATTTCAAATAACTTTCTTATCACGGGAATATCTAAATACTAATAAAATTGACGATTCACTGGTTTCTGAAGCGGCGGATATTTTTGTAGACCAATATCTTAGATTAATTGAAGGCTATCCCTGGGGTTTTCTCGTCAAACCACGAACATCTGACAATTCGTGCACCTATTCTTTAAGATCCCTACCCGGTAGTGTCAATGTTCGACTTTTAATTGAACAACTTAATCTTGGTGGTGGCCACGATCGGGCTTCGGGAGGAAAATTAATTAATCCGGATGGTTCTCCTGTGACAGTAGATAAAGCAATAAGTACCATTACCGATTGGATGAAAAATCACCCACCCATACTCTCCTAAATAAAATAATTGTTTACTTTGCTAAACTAAATTATGAAATCCTCCCAAAAACTCGTTATCGAGCTCAAAAGACTCAATCAAAAACTTGATAAAATCGACAATCAAAGCCGTTTTATGATTTATTCCGGATCTCCAGCAAAATTTGCTTTTTTAAATTTTATATCAGGTATGTTCCACTCTCTTGGCTCTCTTTTTGCCACAGCTATAATTGCCTCAATTTTCGTCTATTTTTTTTCCCAAATTAATTTAGTTCCTATTATCAACGGTTGGATCAATTCAATTCTCTCCCAGTCACAGTACTCAAATATTTTGCCTCCGATCCCAACTTTTTCACCTTAGTTCCTATTCTTTCTTTCTTCTCTCACCCTGTTAACTTTTGACAACATTTTTTTTCTTAACCTTATATTTTTTGGCGTTACATCAATTAGCTCATCACTTTCGATAAAGTCCAAACATTCTTCAATACTATATTTGACTGCCGGAGACAAAATTATCCCATCATCGTTTCCTGAAGACCTCATATTTGTCAGTTGTTTTCCTTTACATACATTAATTTCCAAATCTCCATTCATTGGCCTAAAACCTACAATTTGCCCCTCATAAACTTCCTCGGTAGGTTCTACAAAAGTAATTCCTCTTTTTTGTGCCAAATCCAAGCCAAAAGATAAAGCCTTACCCGATTCGGAAGCAATTAGTACTCCATTTCTATCTCTGCTTATTGACCCTTGTCTTTCCTCGAATCCCAAAAACAAAAAACTTAAAGACACCGAACCTCTGGTTTCTGTCATCAAAGCACTTCTAAGTCCCAGTGCATTTCTTTCACTGATCTTATAAATCATTTTTATTCCGTTAGAATCTGTAATCATGTCCAGCATTTCCGCCTTTCTTTTTCCCATTTCTGCTGTAATCGTTCCCACATAATCGTCTGAAGTCAGTATTGTTAATTCGTTGAAAGGCTCCAAACTTTTTCCGTCGACTTCCCTGATAATTACTTCCGGCTTTCCCACTTCCATGGCGTAACCTTCTCTCCTTAATTTTTCTATCAAAATTGCTAAATGCAATTCTCCCCGTCCCGATACCAATACTCTGATACTATCTCTGGGATCATCCTCAATTTTCATCCCTAAATTTGTCTCTGCTTCTTCATGTAATCTTTCTTTTAGCTCTCTACTTGTTAAATATTTAGATTCACTTCTGGCAAAAATAGAAGTATTTGGACCAAAACTTGATTTCAGTGTCGGTGGAGCTACATCAATCATTGGTAAAGCTACTTGAAAATTTATGGCTGTTAAAGTTTGGCCGATTTCAATTTTTGGTATGCCGGCCAAATAAATCACTTCCCCCGAACTAGCTTCATCCACTTCTACCTTATTTATCCCTTCATTAACATACATTCTTTCTATTTTGTAATTTCCCTTAACCTTTTGATCTACCGCCACCAGCGACAAATATTGTCCTTTTTTAACAACTCCTTGATTTATTCTTCCTACTGCCAATCTGCCTAAATATTCATTCTTTTCAAAAGAAGACACCAGCATCTGAAAAGGTTTATCCTCATCCTTTACGGCAGACGGTATGGTTTTTAAAATTGTTTCAAATAGGGGAGTCGTATCACCTGTTTCTTCCATATTTTCGGGTAATTCAAAAAAAGTCGAACCGTTTCTGCCGATTGAATAAATTACCGGAAAATCCAACAACTCCGGATTTGACGCCAAAGATAAAAACAAATTTTCTGTATCATTTAAAACTTCTTTGGCTCTGGCATCTTTTCTATCTATCTTATTAATTACCAATATTATTTTTAGTCCATAGTCTAGCGCCCTTTTTAAAACAAATTTGGTTTGTGACAAAGGTCCTTCAGCCGCATCGACAATTAACAAGGCTCCGTCTGCCATATTCAAAACTCTTTCAACTTCTCCGCCAAAATCTGCGTGTCCCGGGGTATCGATAATATTAATCTTTGTATTTTTGTAAAATACTGAAGTATTTTTCGATAAAATCGTAATCCCTTTTTCCCTTTCCAGATCGTTTGAATCCATAATCCGATCCTGGCTCATTTCATCCTGGTTATCCCTAAAAGTATGTGTCTGCTTCAACAAAGCATCGACCAAAGTAGTCTTGCCATGGTCTACATGCGCGATGACGGCAATATTAATGATATTCTCTGGTTTGGGCATTCGTCTATTATAACGCTAAAAGTGAGATATAATAAGTCCAGTTTATAATTGCCTGTGACTAAAAAAATAATATTTTTTACTATATTGCTTGCTGTCCTATATTCTGGCTATCGTTTATTGCCTTTATTTTATCGCTCAAACATCGAAATTATCACCGAAAAACAAGACGATCTCAAAAATATTACCAACACAATAATTCCCCAAGCAACAAACCCCATACCTTCAGCGACTCCAGATTATTACTTAATCAAAACTGCCTTTATTCCCCAAGCACCAGAAAAAAATTGGGACCAGCCCTGGCAGGACTCATGTGAAGAGGCTGCACTTCTGACTGTTGATTATTATTATAAAAATCTTCACCCCGATGTTTCTACCATAAAACAGGACATTCTTAATATGATTACTTTCGAAACCAGCCAAAGTATGACACACGATATAAATCTCTCACAAATGTCATTGGTGGCCAACGATTATTTATCTTATAATTCAGAAATCCTTGTCGATCCAACCATACAGGACCTTAAAGACCAGATTGTCAAAGATTATCCCATAGTCGTCCCTGCCAATGGGAAAATTTTATACCAGGAAAATAAATATTTTAAAAATGGCGGACCTTACTATCATAATTTAGTCATACTTGGTTTTGATGATTCAAAGCAACAATTTATTGTTCATGATGTCGGTACTCAATTTGGTGCCTATTTTCATTATTCATACGACTTATTAATCGAAAGTATCCATGATTTTCCGTCATCTGGGGTCAAAGAAGATATCAACTCAGGTATCAAGCAAGTGCTTATTTTGATAAAATAAGCAAATGAAAACAAAAAATATATTTTTAACCACAACCTTAATTCTTTCCACCTTTATTCTTAGTGCCTGCAGTTTATTTCCCCAAAATCTTGCTATCAATACCGACAAAGGTCAAATTGTCATCAAGTTATACCCTGACAAATCCCCCAAAACCGTAGCTAATTTTTTAACCAAAGCCAAAAACGATTTTTATAAAAATTTAACATTTCATCGCGTCGAACCCGGATTTGTAATTCAGGGAGGGGATCCGTTAGGTAACGGCACTGGTGGTGGCCAAATCGCCTCCGAGATCAACGACGTTCCTTTTAAAGAAGGTTCAGTCGGACTGGCTCGCGGCGCTGACATTAAGGTTAGCAACGATAGCCAATTTTTTATTTGCCTAACTACTCAGGCATGTCAGGGTTTAAGCAATCAATATGTAAATTTTGGTGAAGTAGTATCCGGAATGGATGTTGCTCAAAAAATTGCTGTTGGCGATAAAATATTATCAGTTACCCCCGACACAAAATGAAAAAAATAATTACTCTGGCAATAGCCCTGCTTATATTTTTTGGTATCTTCAAACTTTTGTCACAAGCACCCTCAACGGGTACCACTACTGACGACCAGGCAGACATGATTCTCTATTGGGGAGTAGATTGTCCTCATTGTGAAAATGTTAAAAAATATATTACCGATAATAATCTGGATTCCAAGCTAAAAATAAATCAAAAAGAAGTCTATTACAACCAACAAAACCAAAACGAAATGCTTTCCCGTGCTCAAAAATGCAATCTCGACACCAGCAATGGCATGGGTGTTCCTTTTGCCTTTTTTACCTCCGATTCCACCTGTGTCCTCGGTGACCAGCCAATCATCGATCGACTTGATAAATTATCAGCTATTACACCATAGTGAAAGAAGATTTCAGACTTCGGCCCACTCACCTTATCCGTATTTCGATTTTCCTTGCCATAATCTATTTTTCAATAAATTATCTTTCCTCCCAATCACCCAAACCAATAATTGTTAATGATCCCACTACCATTCTTGGTGAACAGATCCAAAATAACGGTAATCCTAAAGACTTATCTGGTAAAATTTATCGATACCTTCCAGAGGAAAGTCAAACTCTTTTTAATAATTTACCGCAAAATCCTGTTATAATCTCTTTTCAAGAAAAAATTGATTATTTAAAAGATCAATCCAAAGACTTTCCTCAAAAACAAATTAAAGAAATTCAAAAAGAACTACTCAAACGTTTTTATCAAAACGCTCTAGATAACATCGATAATTAAATATGGAATCACTTCAAACAATTCAACAAAAAATTAGCACTCTCAAAGATAAATTAGACTATTCTAATCATCAAAAACTTTACCAAAAACTAAAACAGGATTCAGAAAATCCCGATATTTGGGACAATCCTCAAGAAGCCAAAAACACAATGCAACAGCTTTCCTATCATCAGGAAATTATTGACAAAGTCGACAATTTAACAAAAGATATCAACAGCCTTATCGAACTCAATCAATTACTGGAAACAAACCCCGATCTTGAAATATCCAAAGATTTAGAAAATTCCATTTCCCAACTGGAAGTTCAATTAAAAGAATTAGAGCTTCAAACTTATCTTTCCGGAAAATACGACAAAAATTATGCTATATTTTCCATTCATTCCGGTCAGGGTGGCACTGAAGCCATGGATTGGGCTTCGATGTTACAAAGAATGTACCAGAGATATTTTGAACGTAAGAATTGGACTTTTGAACTTCTTGACTCTACTCCCGGTGAAGAAGCCGGTATAAAATCCGCTAGTTTTAAAATAAGCGCACCGAATGCCTATGGATTACTTAGACGGGAAGGTGGCACCCACCGACTTGTACGACTTTCGCCCTTTAATGCCGACAATCTTCGTCAAACCTCATTTGCCAAAGTCGAAGTCACCCCTGTACTTGAAAATGATGATGAAGTAAAAATCAACCCTGAAGAAGTCGAATTTGCCGCCTTTCGTTCCGGTGGTAGTGGTGGTCAAAATGTTAATAAAGTTTCCACCGCAGTCAGACTTGTTCACCGTCCAACCGGAATAACAGTTTCCTGCCAAAGCCAAAGATCTCAGGACCAAAATCGTCTTTTGGCCATGCAAATGCTTTCCTCAAAACTTTGGGCTATAGAGCAGGAAAAAAGGGACACCCAAATGTCCGACATAAAAGGAAAAAATGTCAATCCTTCCTGGGGACATCAAATCCGATCCTATGTACTTCATCCATATAAAATGGTCAAAGATCTTCGTACCAAATACGAAACCTCCGATACCACCTCAGTTTTAGATGGAAATTTAGACGATTTTATTCAGGCCGAGCTAAAACTTTAAACTATGAAAAAATCACTAAAATTTGTTTTCCTAATATTTTTGGTATTTTCTATCATAAGTTTATTTTTAATTAATAAAACCGAAAATTTTATTACTGCTTTTTTTGATCAGCCATCAAGTCGAGTCTTCTCCCAACTAATCTTAGCCCGCCAAAAGCCCACTCTTACCAATGATATTAATTTTATTGTTTTAGGCTTAGATTATAGAAATGATTCCCTTGAAAATACCCAAACCACCGATACCATTATCCTAACCAATATTAAAAACGGCCAAATTTCCATTCTTTCTCTTCCCAGAGATCTTTGGGATTCTCAACTAAACTCCAAAATCAATGAAATATATCCAATATCGCTTGAAACATCAGATAAATACAAATTTATCCAAAATAACTTTTCTCGTATTACCGGACAAAAAATTACTAAGACTATTATATTTACCACCGAAGATCTTCGTAATTTGATCTCATTCGTAAATGGAGTCGATGTATATTTGCAGGAAGGATTTGTTGACAATCAATACCCAAATCCGGATTATATAAACAATCCATCTCCTGACATCGCCATTTATAAAACCATTAAATTCAACTCAGGCTGGAATCATATCGACAACAGCAATATTACCGAATTTGTCCGTTCCCGAAAAAGTATTGAAAATGGTACCGATCTCGGTCGCATCCAAAGACAACAGTTATTACTTCAAGCCCTTCTTCAAAAAATTCAAAAAAACCCATCTCAAATTAATTTCCCGGCTATTTATCAATATTGGCACCGCCAAATTTCTACCAATATAAATTTAACCGATCTTTTCAGTATTCTATTTAGTCAATATTCTTATTTAAATAATTTTTCTTTAAAACAATACAGTCTTGAAGTTGGACTTAACTCCAACCAAGGGCATATTTATCACCCCAATCAATTAGTCCAAGGACAATGGGTATTTTTACCAGTCGGAAATAATTTTAACCTTCTTCAAAAGTATATTAGACAATACTTTTAGACTTGTTTTTTTCTAATTAGGATATTATTAAACTTCCCAATCTGTTATACTGAAAAAGTTAATTACTTAATTATTTTTATGGAAATTCCAAATCTATCAACTAGTACAAATCCACCCGTTTCCTCCCCCGAATCCTTAAAAAAACCTCTATTTTCACCTGTAGTATTGATAATAATACTTTCCCTCTCCGTTGCCTCAGGTTTTTGGCTTTCACGATTTTTCCCCTTAACCGGTAATTCATCAGTTGATCAAATTTCGGATTCTTCCTCCAAAGGTGCACTTAGCACCGACCAAATATCAGCATCTTCAGATCTAAAAATTGGACAATTATATGGTAATACTGCAAAAGAATTTAAAGATATTGCCAAAGGATCAGTTAAAAAAGGTAGTATCAATGGCGAAGGTACACATATTCTTGTTCGTCCCGGTGGCGATGACCAACGTGTTTCTCTCATTTCATCCGCTGTTGATCTGGATCTTTTTGTTGACCGTCAAGTAGAAGTTAAAGGTGAAACAAATTCATCAAACAAAACCGGTTGGTTATTAGATGTTGGTACTATCAAAATATTGGAGTAAGAAAAATGCAAGTTGCCTTTCAAGAAGTTACTAAAAATTTTGGAGTTGTTACTGCCTTAAAAGACATAACTTTTCATGTTGACGAAGGCGANNTCTGATTTATCCAAAACCTCCAAAAATACCCTCGATAATATTAGGCGACAAATAGGTGTAATCTTTCAGGACTATCAATTACTTTTTGATAAAACCATCGAAGAAAACATCGCTCTCGCCCTCGATATTGTAAATACTCCCAGACAATCAATTTTACCCACCATCGAAGACGTCCTTCAAAAAGTCAGACTTGAATCACGTCGTCATCTTTTTCCATCTCAACTCTCCGGTGGGGAACTTCAACGTGCAGCTCTCGCCAGAGCTTTGTCAGTAAAACCCAGAATAATTTTAGCCGACGAACCAACCGGCAATCTCGATCCTGAAAATTCCTGGAATTTAGTAAAACTTCTCAAAGACATCAACGAAATCAACAAAACCACCATCATCATGACAACCCACAATTTAGATATCATTCAATCTCTTAGTAAGCGTATTATAAAATTAGACCACGGTAGCATTGTTAAGGACACCAAACCGACTCCCGAAACAGTTATTACTCCAAAAGTCAAAAAGAAAATTAAAAAAATAAAAGTTAAAACAAAAAACCAATAATGTCTGCATTACGTTCCGCCTGGCATCATATTAGAAGATCTCCTTTTCAGAGTTTTAGTGCCATCCTAATAATTTGGTTTTGTTTTTTCGTCAGTACCTTCTTTTTTGTCATTAGTGACGGTCTGTCCGGTGTTCTTTCCTATTTTGAAACCAAACCCGAAATTACGATTTTTCTAAAAGACGGATTAGACAAAAATACGGTAGAATCCATACAACGTGATCTATCCAATTACCCGGACATCAGGGAAATCAAATTTATCTCCAAAGACGAAGCCCTAAAAATATATCAGGAACAAAACAAAGGCAATCCTCTTCTTTTAGAAATGGTCACCTCCAGTATCTTACCCGCATCTTTCGAAGTTTCCGTATCAAATCCAGAGACTCTTAATCTAATTGCTGAAAATTTTTCCGGTAAAAAAGACCAGGTCGACGAAATAATTTATCAAAAAGATATCATTCAATCACTTTTAACTTGGACAAGTAATATTCGGTATTTCGGCATTATAGTCATAAGCGCTCTTGGCTTAATTGCCTTTCTGATGATTTTTGTCCTTATCGGAATGAAAATAACCAATCGCAAAGACGAAGTAAAAATTAGCCGACTTTTGGGGGCTTCCCGGCACTATGTTAAAAAACCATTTTTATACGAGGGCGCCATTTATGGCCTAATAGGCAGTAGTCTTGGTTGGTTATTGGCCTTTATTATAATTTTCTATTTTAAAAATCAAATAAATCAATATTTTGAACCAACGGTATTTATCAATAATGAACCAATCTATTACTTACAAATATTATTTGCAGAAATTGCAATTGGACTATTTATAGGCTATTTGGCTAGTTGGTTTGGTGTCAAGCGCTATATCAAATACTGATGTCTAAAAAAATCTTTTTACTGTCCTTTCTAATCCTATATTTTATTTTTAATCCAAAAATATTACCTTCGGTAAATGCCCGTGGTGCCGATGGCAAATGTACAACTGATGCCGAATGCCAGGAAGATATTCGAAATGCAGAAGCGATGCTAAATAAATTAGCCAAAGAAAAAGATACTCTTTCCAACCAGATTAAATACATAAACTCCCAAGTTGAACTAACCCGACTAAAAATTTCTCAAACTGAAAATTCAATCAGAATTCTTGAAATCGAAATTGCAGATCTGGTGGTAAAGATAGACAAATTAGATGTATACCTAAATTATCTGTCCTCAATTTTAATTAGTCAGATCAACGAAAGTTACAAGCTCCAAAAACGCTATCCTACTTTCATGCTTATTTTTTCAGATAAATTTAACAAATTTTTTGAACATTATAAATATTACGAAGTTCTCCAAAAAAATAACCGCGACTCTCTAGTAAACATGGAAACTGCCCGTCTTAATTATGATAATCAAAAAAAAGAAAAAGATTTAAAACAACAACAGCTAGCCGAACTTCAATCTACTCTTGATAGACAAAATAAAAGTTTGATAGTTCAAAAATCCTCAAAAACTTCACTTTTGGAGATTACCAAAAATGATGAAGTTAAATATCAGAGACTCAAAAAAGACGCTGAATCTGAATTAGCCACCTTACTTGCCGCCAAATTTGTCGGTAAAAGAGAAGTTAAAAAAGGCGAAGCTTTAGGTATTATGGGAAATACGGGATATTCATTCGGCGACCATCTTCATTTTGGTGTATATGAACTCAGTGAATCAAATATTTCTTCCTGGACTTACGCCAATGATCTGGATCCGATGCCTTATCTCAACGAACACGGCTGGCCGATGGATTCTCCTCGGGTTACTCAAAACTGGGGTCACACCCAATATAGTTACCTTTATCGCGATGGCTTCCATCATGGCATCGACATGGTCTCTGGCAACAAGACCATTCTGTCTGTTAACGACGGAGTCGCATATTTTTACCGTAACGCTCAAAGCTCCCTGGGTAATCACGTTAAATTATTTCACCCCGATGGTAAAATGACTCTTTACCTTCACATGCAGTAAGTCCTAAAACCCTCTCCCTTTCTTCCTTAAATAAATTCCCAGCCCTACCAAGACTAGCACCACGCCTACTTTGTAAACTATATTTATATCCATATACTATTAATGTAAACAATAGTTAAGGCTTTGACCACCCCCAATCAGCTGATATACTAAATTTGATGAATCCAAACAAATATCAAATAGACAAACTTTCCGTCTTTTTCCCCTGCTACAACGAAGAAAAAAATATAACTACAACCGTAAACAAAGCTGTAAAGGTTTTAGAAAATACAGCCAAAGAATGGGAAATATTACTTATTGATGACGGATCCAAAGACAATACTCCTCAAATTCTAAAAAAAATCTCTCAAACTAACAAAAATATTACCGTCATCACCCACAATCCAAATAGGGGATACGGTGCCGCTCTCAAAAGTGGTCTTTACAATGCCAAGTATCCTTGGATAACATTTACCGATTCAGACGGTCAATTTGATTTTTCTGAAATCAAAAAACTTATCAAAAAACAAAAAGCAACCCAAGCTGATTTGGTTATTGGCTTTTATAAAGGTCGGAAAGTAGCATTATACCGTATTTTAGGGTCTAAATTGTGGCAATTTGCGGTTTTCTTTCTTTTCGGACTACGTGTCAAAGATATTGATTGTGGTTTTAAATTAATCAGAAAAAAAGTCATCGATGAAATTCCCAAACTTGAATCAGAACGCGGTCCTTTTATCTCCAGCGAACTTCTAATAAAAGCCAAAAAATCCGGTTTCAAAATTGTCGAAATAGGCGTCAGCCATTTTAGCCGGACAGAGGGTGAAGCAACCGGCACCAAACTCAATGTAATTATTGCCGGATTTAAGGATTTAATTAGACTTTGGTATAAAACAAATTTTTCCAAATGATGGAATTTATTAAAAAACACCGTTTCATAATTTTTATCATCTTAATTGCTTCTTTTTTTAGGTTGTATCGCATCGGCGACTACATGGAATTTTTAGGCGACCAAGGCAGGGATATTGTTATTGTTAGAGATTTTTTAAAAAACGGAAATTTTTTCTTCATAGGTCCTCAGACTAGCACTGGCAATATGTATCTTGGTCCTTTTTATTACTATTTTATTGCCCCCTCACTTCTATTAGCCAATTTTAATCCTATCGGACCTGCCATATTTATTGCTTTACTCGGAATTTTAACCACTTATCTTGTTTATTTTATCAGCAAAATTTGGTTCAATCACTCCACCGCCCTCATTGCCTCCTTCTTTTTTGCCATTTCCCCAACCATTATCAAGTATTCCAACTTTTCCTGGAATCCCAACGTCATGCCTCTTTTTGCGCTTTTATTTGCTTATTTTATCTGGAAATCTTTTTCCCAAGACAAATTTAAAAATCTAATCTACGCCACTCTTTCTTTTATTATGGCTCTCAATGCCCATTATCTTGCCTTATTACTTTTACCCATACCTTTAATATATTTCACAATTTATTTGCTAAAAAAACCAACTGCTAAAAACAAGAAAAACTTTTTTAAATATTTAGCCATCTCTTCAATAATTTTTCTAATTTCTCTCATACCCCAAATCGCCTTCGATATTAAACACCAAGGTCAAAATATTGGCGCCTTAATTACTTTTTTCTCCCAACGTCAAACTACCGTCAATCTCAAAGCTTACAAAGCCATACCTATAGCCTGGCCCTTATTTACCCAAATTAATGGTTCTCTTTTAGCCGGCAAAATACCACTTCCGGCCACTCTTATAAGTTTATTTATTGCTTTATCCTCACTTTTTTATCTTTTTAAAAATTTTTCCCAAATTAAAAAAAATCTATATCATCCGGGTTTTCTTCTAATGTTTTGGTATTTTTTCGGTTTGATTGGTTTAGGCCTATATAAACAACATATCTACGACCATTATTTTGGTTTTTTATTTCCGGTAGTTACCATGCTTACCGCCTTTCTGATTACTTATATATTTCAAATTAAAATATACGGAAAAATAATATCTGTGCTTATATTTTTAATTATAGTTTTTCAATCTTTTAGCCACAACCAATTTCTCTATCAGCCACCCCGTCAACTTTGGACAACAAAACAAATAGTTCAATCCATCCAACAAAAGTCCAACCAGGAACCCTTCAACCTGGCTCTTTTGGCCAAGCAAAATTACGATCCTCCTTATCGCTATTTTTTCTATCAAAACAAAGCCCCTCTTTATGATCTAAAAGATAAAATCACAAATCAGCTCTTTGTTATCTGTGAGCCATGGCAAATCGAATGTCAGCCTATAAATAATCCTGAATGGGCGGTAGCTGCCTTTGGTTGGGCAAAAATAGAAAGCCAATGGGAAATTAACGGTATCCAAATATTCCGTTTAATACATAACCTTGGAGGTACTCCATAAAAAGATAATAAATTTAAATTGCTATATACTTTAAACAACTATTTACTCTATTTTTATGAATCAAAATTCACTTACCATAATCATTCCCTGCTACAACGAAGAAAATAACCTCAAAAGAGGAGTCCTTGACCAGGTAAACGATTACCTATCAAAACAAAAATATAATTGGGAAGTAATCATTTGTAACGACGAGTCCACAGATAACAGCCTTGATTTAATTAAACAATTTGTAAATAAACACCCTAACTTTAGATATTTAGATCTACCCCATGGAGGCAAACCTTCAGCTGTCTGGTCTGGTATTCAAAATGCCAAATTTGACATTGTCTTGTTTACCGACATGGATCAGTCAACCCCTATAGACCAGGTCGCCAAGCTTTTACCTCATATCGACAAATACGATGTGGTAATTGGCTCTCGAGGCATCCTTCGTGAAGGCAATAGCATTTTACGAAAAATTGGTGGCCCGGTTTTTCTTTTTCTAAGACGCTTATTTATGTTGTCCAATATAATCGACACCCAGTGTGGATTTAAAATGTTCAAAACAAACGTCGCCAAAAATTTATTTCCCAACCTTCAATTCTTTAAAGATACCGATGAAAAAAAAGGCTGGCGGGTTTCCGCTTTTGATGTTGAACTTTTATTTATGGCTCAAAAATGGGGATATTCTATCAAAGAAGTAGTTGTAAATTGGCGAAATGAAGACACCAGTAACACCAAGGGAGATGCCGACGACCGCTATAAAAAAGAATCAATTCAAATGATAAATGAAATAAAAAGGGTTCTAATCAACAATCTCAAAGGTGTCTATGACAAAAAAAGTATTTAGTATTTCCTTATCCTTTTTCACACTCTCTGTTTTATATTTTATATCCCGACTGATCAACCTAACCTCAATACCCGTCTTTGGTGACGAAGCTATCTACATCCGCTGGTCACAAATTATCCAAACTGAAGAAACCCTTCGTTTTATCCCCCTTACTGACGGCAAACAACCCTTATTTATGTGGATAGTTGCGGTCTTTCTCAAATTTATTAAAGATCCCCTGATAGCCGGACGTTTTGTCTCTGTCCTTTCAGGTTTTGGCAATCTTTTCATTCTTTTTTTACTTACTCCTATTCTGTTAAATCCAAACAAATCTATTAAAGATCCGCTGAAACATATTTTTGACTCTATTTTAAAATATTATCCCTCCGGCATAATTAGCACAGTTTTCTATATCACCCTGCCTTTCACTTTTTTCTTTGATCGCCTCTCAACTGCCGATAATTTATTGGCCTTTTTTGGTATTAGTTCCTTTTTACTCTCTTTTCTTTTAGCCAAATTTCCCCGATTAGACTTATCCCTAATTTTAGGTTTTATTCTAGGTCTTGCCTGGCTCACCAAATCACCTGCTATTTATTTTGTAGTTCTTAGCCTTCTTACCTTTACTGTCTTTAATTACCAAAAAATATTTTTATTATTCTATCCGCTTATTTCGGTGTTTATCGCTTTTCTTATTTACAATATTCTGCGTCTTGGTCCTCAATTTCATATGATCGCCCTTCGTAATCAAGATTATATTTGGACACTTAGAGACATTCTAAAAAATCCTCTCGATCCTTTTATACCCCATCTTATAGATATTTATCATATTTTTGTTTTTTACATTTCAGTCCCCGTCCTAATACTAATTATTTTTACCAAAATATATCTAATATTTATCAGACCCAAAAAACTAATCACCTTACCTGTATTTATTACAATTTTCTGGTTCATTCTACCGCTTATTGCCAATGCCGCTTTTGCCAAAGTCTTTACCGCTAGGTATTTTCTTTTCACCATCATGCCCTTTATCCTTGCTTTATCGTATCTACTTTTTCAATTCCTAAATCAATTTAAATTAAACAAAGCCTGGCTGACACTTTTAGCCATAATTTTTATAATTCCAAATCTATTTACTATTTATTCATTATCTACCGCGCCGTTTAATGTCAAACTCCCTCCAACTGAAAACGGCTATCTAAATGATTGGACTTCGGGTTGGGGTATCAAATCAGCTTCAAAATATCTCATAGATCGTTCAAAAACTTTTAATGTTATCGTCGGCACTGAAGGTTATTTTGGCACCCTTCCCGATGGCCTTCAAATTTATACTCAAAATATTCCCCGACTTACCGTATTTGGAGTTGGGATAAATATTACCGAAATACCCGCCAAATTAATTGAAGCCAGAGACTACGGAGATGATGTATATCTCTTATTTAATCAATCCCGGCTAAAATTGTCTTCCGATCAATACCAAAATTTAACCCAAATAATGTCAACAGACAAACCTGACGATGATAAGCTAGTCTTATACCGTCTTAATTAACTATTAATGTAAAATATAAGCATGTTTAGATCCTTCTTGAAACGGCATTTTTGGCTTATTTTGACCATAATTCTTACCATTCCTGCTTTTATCTGGTTTTTAAAACCCGGCCAATACTACAATATGCACGATGATATGCAGGTTATTCGTCAACTTCAACTTGAGAAATGCCTTATTGACGGCCAAATACCATGTCGCTGGTCTCCGGATTTGGGTTTTGGTTATGGCTATCCCTTATTCAATTTTTACCCTCCCTTACCATATATTGTCGGACAAGTTTTTCGAACCCTTGGGTTTTCCTTTATTGCTACCGTCAAACTCGCTGCCATTGCCCAAATTTTATTTTCATCTCTTGCTATGTATTTGTTGGCATCGTCAATTTTTGGACCCCTAGGGGGTTCTCTTGCCGCCTTATTCCTAACATATGCTCCATATCATGCCGTCAACATTTACGTCAGAGGTGCGATGAATGAAGCCTGGGCTTCAGTTTTTTTCCCACTAATTTTTTATTTTTCAATGTCATTGATTCAAAACGACAAAAAAATATTTGGAATTTTAGGTCTGGGCTTATCTTTTACCGGCCTATTACTTTCTCACAATCCCATGGCCCTGACCTTTCTTCCTTTTCTTTCTGTCTGGATACTATATTGGCTTCTAACTAATCCAAAAAATAAAATCAAAAAATCAGTCAAATCACTTCTTATTTCCGGACTCTTAGTTATAGGATTATCCTCTTTTTATACTCTTCCGGTTTTATTTGAAACAAAATACGTCCAAATTAACAATATGTTTGAAAATTATTACCATTATTCGGTACATTTTGTTTCATATTTTCAGTTATTTTTTAGTAATTTTTGGGGAGACGGTTCTTCAGTTTGGGGTACCGAAGACAAAATGTCTTTTATGATAGGTTATTTACATTGGATCATTCCGGTCTTAACTAGCATTTACTTCGCCTACCATTTTATTAAAAAAAGAAAATTAACAAAATTACAGTATCTTACCCTGATTTTAATACTTCTAGGTTTCTTTAGTGCTTTTATGACCCATCAAAAATCGCTTTTATTATGGACTATCATATCACCGATTCAAAAAGTACAATTCCCCTGGAGATTTCTAAATCACACCGTCTTTCTACTATCATTATCAGTTGCTTATTTGGCCGTATTTATCAAAAAAATGCCATTTGTAAAAAGGCATATATTTTACTTTTTTACAATTATAATTCTTTTTTTATTAAACCTAAATTATTTTCATCCCTTAGTTCAGGGTCCGATTACTGATGAGCAAAAATTTTCAGGACAAGCCTGGACTAATTTAGTAACTTCAGGAATTACAGATTATCTTCCCAAAACCTCTCCAAAAGCTCCGCAGACTGCTGCCAACTTTGTGGTTGATGAAATCAGCCCTGTCAATTCAGCTCAAGTCTCAGGTCTCAAAAAGGGAACCGATTGGCTATTTTTTAATGCCAATGTTATCGATAAATCTACTATTACAATTGCACAAATTTATTATCCCGGCTTCCAAATAACTGACAACAATAAAACTATAAAATTCAAAACTGACCCAATATATGGCCGTATGCAAATTGAATTATCTCCCGGCTATCACCAGATATATGTCAAACTTCAAAATACTCCTATCCGTCTAATTTCAAACTATATTTCATTTCTTACTTGGTTGTCCTTGCTTATTTTTCTGACATATCAACTCTATGGAAAAATCCATCAACGTCGAAGAGATTAAAAAAACAACTGCTACCAATATTTTATTTTTATCTTTAAGAAATTTTGGTATCCAGGGAATTTCCACCATTGGTTTTTTTCTTCTGACCATTCTATTGGGTACCGCTGATGTTGGTTTATTTGCTATTGTTGCTGAATCAGTCAGTATTCTTGGTTATTTTTCTGATGTTGGTCTTGCATCTGCCCTTATTCAACAAAAAACCGAAATACTAAAAGCAGAACTTCAGACCACCTTTTTAATTCAACAGTCTCTTGTCATCATTACCTTACTTCTGGTATTTATTTTTTATCCTCAAATTGCTCTAAATAGGGGATTTGGCACCCCCGAAACCTGGATTTTAATCTCTCTTTGTTTTTCATTTTTTGCTGCTTCACTTAAAACTATTCCTTCGGTATTACTCGAACGCAAACTTAATTTTAAATTAATTTCCACCATAGACATTATTGAAAATATTTCTTTTTATTTTTTCGCTGTTTTATTCGCCTATTTGGGTTACGGAGTCTATTCATACGCAATCGCCACCTTTATTCGCAGTCTTTTTGGATTAGTTACAATGTATATTTTCAGCCCCTGGCCAATCGGGTTTTCATTTTCACTTGATGCTGCCAAAAGATTATTTCGATTCGGGATTCCTTTTCAATTAAATTCTTTCATTGCTATGGCCAAAGATCGTTTATCAAATCTTTTTGTTGCCGGAATTATAGGTACTCATAGTTTTGGAATTTTATCCTGGGCCCAAAAAGGTCCCCGTATTCCTCTGAGTCTCATGGACGCTATTATGAGAGTTACCTTCCCGACCTTTTCCAGACTTCAGGATCATCGTGAATTACTTCAAAAATCTCTTGAAAGAACACTTTATTTTATCGCTTTTTTTGTATTCCCTTCACTGGCAGGGATTTCCCTAATTGCTCCCGATATCATCAATCTTATTCCTAAATATACCAAGTGGCTTCCGGCAATCTATCCATTATATTTTTTTGCCGCCAGTGCCGCAATCGCTGCCATTACCACCCCGATTACCAATGCTTTCAATGCCGTAGGTAAAATAACCACCACCACCAAACTAATGATCATGTGGACTGTCTTAACTTGGATTTTTTACCCGATTTTAAGTATAAAACTTGGCTATATTGGCACTGCCTACGCGGCTTTAATTGTTGGATCTAGTTCTTTTATTGTCTGGTGGCTGGCTCAAAGAAATTTTCAAGTTAATGTTTTTAGTACTATTTTTCATCCTCTGGTTTCTTCAATTCTTATGATATTTTTATTGATCTTTGTTAACATTTTCAATTTATCACCGCTTCAAAACTTATCAACCAAAATTCTCGTCGGCATCTCTTTTTATTTTGTCTATCATTATCTTTTCACCAAATCTCAACTCTCCTGGTTTTTACTCCAACTCAAAAAAATTAAAAATGTCTAAGCATAAACTTCTTCTAATTTTCACTCTCCTTATTGGAACTTTTTTTACCTCATTTACCATGTTAAAAAGTGGTCTGATTTATGACTTTGGACTAGGTTTTTGGGGACCAAATGGTCACGACGCTATTTGGCATCTCGGATTAATCACCCAAATCCTTGAATCATTTCCACCTCTTCATCCGGTGTTTTCCGGAGCCCTTTTATCCAATTATCATTGGGGGTGCAACCTTTTTACAGCCGTCATCAGTTACTTACTTCCGTTTTCTCTGCTAGATATCTATTTTAGAATCCTACCGATTACATTTGCACTATTTCTCGGAATCTTTACATATATTTTAGGCTTTAAACTATCAAAAAATCGTTCCACTGCACTCTTCTTTGTTTTTTTAAATTATTTTTCCGGTTCCTTTGGTTGGATAATAAGTTTAATTCGATACGGTCAAATTTCCGGTGAATCAACTTTTTGGTCAATGCAACCCATCTCAACCCAACTAAATCCTCCTTTTGCATTTTCACTAATTATCCTATTTTACGGTCTTATATATTATATAAACTCCCAAAAACAAAAAAAATTAAAAAATTATTTTATTTTAGGATTGATATTTTCTTCACTGGCCGGTATCAAAATATATGCCGGATTATTGGTTGGTATTTCAATTTCTATGATTTTTTTAATTAAGTATTTTCAAAAACAAAAAGACAGTAAGTATTTGTTATCCACTATTTTTACCCAACTCACATTTTCCCTTTTGATATTAATTTTCCTCCGTTCACTTAATTCCGGTTCTCTTTTAGAATTCAAACCTTTTTGGTTTACCCACTCTCTTATCGAATCCTACGATAAACTTTTTTTACCTCAAATCGCTTCTCTAAGAGCTAATTTAGCCCAAAATCCTTTTAGTTATAAACTCCCAGTATTAATTGGTATCGAATTATCTTTATTTTTACTATTTATTCTAGGCAACCTTGGTCTCCGTGTTTTATCAATTTTTTCCATTAAAAAAATTAAATCTCAAAATAATATTGAAATTCATCAATTTATTTTAATTATCATCCTATTGGGCATAATTATTCCTACCTTTTTTGTTCAAAAGGGCACCGCCTGGAACACCATCCAATTTTTTTATTATTCCTTATTTTTAATTAATTATTATTTTGCAGTTTATCTTAGTTCTCAAAAAACTATAATTGCCCTGTTTCTTTTATTATTGACTCTTCCAACCTCGTATTCCACTCTTAAAGATTATTTTGGTTACCCTCCTCCCAGTGCTATCTACAATTCGGAATTAAGTGCTTTAAAATTTTTAAAATCTCAACCTTCTGGAAATGTCTTAACCTATCCCTACAACAAATACGAAAAAGATAAATTTAAAAAAACACCTCTTCCCATTTATGCTTATGAAACAACTTCCTACGTTGCTGCCTTTAGCTCCAAACCGGTATATCTGGAAGATGAAATGAATTTAAATATTACCGGACTGGATTGGCAAACCCGTCGTATCAACTCCGAAAAATTTTTCAGTTCTACAGACCAAAATTTCAGCAGGGGATTCTTAATTAATAATAATATTTTATATATTTATCTACTCACTGACCAAAACTTACCTCTTTCAACCTCTCAGCTTCAAATTGATTTGATCTACGATCAGGATGGAGTTCTAATTTATAAGGTTCAAAGGTGATAAACTATAGCTACTATGAAATCAAAAAATTCCATATCGGCCGTAATTAACGTCCGAAATGAAGCGGATAATTTAATTAAATGCCTTCGCTCGCTTCGAGGTTTTGCCGACGAAATCATTGTTGTCGATATGCATTCACTTGATAACAGTGCCCAAATAGCTAAAGACGCCGGAGCCAAAGTTTTTCAATATCGTTGGATGAAAGTAGTCGAGCCCGCCAGAAATTATGCCCTTTCCAAAGCCACCGGAAAATGGATTATTCTCTTAGACCCCGACGAATATCTGACAAAAAATCTCAAACTGGAGTTAAAAAAAATAACTGAAAGATCAGATGTCGATTATGTCAAAATCCCTAGAAAAAATATTATTTTTGGTAAATGGATCAAACATTCCAACTCCTGGCCTGATTACCTAATTAGATTTTTTAAAAAAGGTTATGTTACCTGGAAAAAAGAAATCCATAGCCAACCGGAAGTTAAAGGTAATGGTATCACTATTCTCGATTCCGAAGCTCTCGCCATCCGCCACAACAACTACACTTCAATAACTCAGTTCGTTACCAGAGCCCTCCGTTACAGTGGCATTCAGGCCGATGAATTAAAAGCCTTAGATTATCGCCCCAAAACCAGTGATTTTATCCTCAAACCAATCCAGGAATTTAATAGCCGCTTTTTTTACTCTGAAGGATACAAAGACGGTATTCATGGTCTTATTTTTTGTATCCTCCAGGCTTTTTCCATCGCTCTTGTTTACATCCGTCTTTGGGAAAAACAAGGTTCCAAAGATAAGTCTCTTTCCAGAGAATCGTTTGTCTCAGCCAGTCTGGAGACATCTTTTGAGTATAGTTATTGGTTTACTAAATATTTTTCCCAGGAATATTCATCCAACATTCTTAAAGTATCTCTCATCAAACTAAGACATTTTTTCAATCGATTTACAAAAAACTTTTAAAATGAAGCGAATTGCTGTCATTATTCTAAATTGGAATCAAGCAAAAATTACCCAAGACGCCGTCTCTTCACTTCAACAAATCACCACTGCCAATAAATTTACCTTTCACATCTTTTTAGTCGACAATCACTCATCCGATAATTCCTTCTCGATTTTTCAAAAAAAATATTCATCAATCCAAAACATAACTCTTCTCCAAACACCAAAAAATTTAGGTTTTGCCGGAGGCAATAATTACGGCATAAAATCTGCTCTCAATCAAAATTTTGACTATATCCTATTGATAAACAACGACACACTTGTAAAAAAAGACTTTTTAGTTGAATTATTCCATCCATTTTTCAAAAACAAAAAAATCGGCATATCTGCGCCAAAAATATATTTTGCCCCTGGCCATGAATATCATCAAAATAGGTATTCTAAATCTCAAATTGGCAAAGTTCTATGGTCGGCCGGTGGTTACATCGATTGGAATAACGTATATGGCAACAGTTATGGTTTGGATGAAGTTGACCTTGGCCAATACGACAGACCCCGTTCGGATTTGGAATTTACCTCTGGTTGTTGTTGGCTAATGCCCAAATCCGTAATAAAAAAAGTTGGTTTATTATCTGAAAAATATTTCCTTTATTACGAAGATGATGATTATTGTCAAAAAGTACTTCAGGCTGGTTATTTAATTCACTATCAACCCACTTCACACATTTGGCACCTAAATTCTGGATCATCAAAAGCCGGTGGCGGAAACCTCCATGATTATTTTCTCACCCGAAACCGTTTAATTTTCGGCTTTAGTTATGCTCCTTTTAAAACAAAATTTGCCTTATTTCGTGATTCTCTTCGCACTTTATTTTTGACTGGTACCAAATGGCAAAAAAGGGGAGTGGTAGATTTTTATTTAAATATTAGAAACAAAGGCAGTTGGCGATGAAACCACTACTAACTATCGGCATAATTGCCGGAAATGAAGAAAGTATGATTAAGGATTGTCTTCTATCCTGCTCTTGGGCAGACCGGATTATCTTAGTTGCAGCCAATTCTACTGATAATACCGTAAATATTGCAAAAAGTACCGTTCCTAAAATAAAAATTTATCATACCACCGATCAATATAATAAAAATTTTTCCAAATGGAGAAATATTGTTTATAAAAACACCGTCACCCCCTGGCTTCTATATATAGATGCCGACGAACGCATTACTCCTCAACTCAAATCTGAAATCAAAAAAATTCTTTCATCTCCCAATCCATTTGCTTATTACGTAATCCCACGGGCTAATTATTTTTTAGGTAAACGGGTAAAATACGGCGGAACTTACCCTGATTATGTCAAGCGGCTTTATCAAATGCAATTCTTCAAAGGTTATACCGGATATCTTCATGAAGAACCAATTGTTAATGGAGATTTTAATTACTTAAAATCGGATCTACTTCACTATACCCATCGTAATTTATCATCCATGTTTTCCAAGTCCCTTGTCTGGACAGATTCTTCAGCCCAAGTTTTATATCAATCAAATCATCCCCCCGTTGTTTGGTGGCGTCTTATTAGAATGATGTTAACCAAAATATGGCAACGCCTTATTATCGGACAAATGTGGCGCGATGGTACAGTTGGGTGGATATCTGTAATTTTTGAAACCTTTGATACTTTTATGATTTATGCCCGTTTATGGGAGATTCAACAAAAACAAAAATAAGTTAATATTAATTATGAAAAAAGCCGCTATATACGACCCATACTTAGATACTCTCGGAGGAGGGGAACGTTATTGCCTTACAGTCGCAGAAATTTTATCAAAAAATGGTTATCACGTCGATCTTCTTTGGGACAAAGATTCAGATATATTAAACAAAGCCGAAACTCGCTTTTCACTGGATTTATCCTCTGTAAAAATTACCAATGATTTTTTTAAACAATCACCTACCAACATTGATTTATTCGAAAATGATCTTCAAACCGCCAAAAAATACTCAAAAACTATACCCTCTCCCAATCTCCTTCAAAAAATCACAAACTTTTTAATTAAATACAAAAACACCCAAAAATACGATTTAATATTTTTTCTAAGTGACGGTAGTATTCCCTTATTATTCTCCAAAAAAAACTTTCTCCACCTTCAGGTTCCTTTTCACTATCACACCAATACCGCAAGCAAAATAAAAAACAAAATAAAGTTTCTCTTTATTTCAAAAACGATATGTAATTCCAAATTTACTCAAAAATTTATTGAAAAATATTATGATACTTCTACCTTTTTACTCTATCCTCCCGTAGATATTGAAAAATTATCTTCGGATTCATCTAAAGAAAATATAATTCTTTCAGTGGGTCGCTTCGATAACGTTATGAATGCCAAAAAACAAGATATCTTAATTGATGCCTTTAAAAAAATTAATCATCATTCTTCCAATAAAAATTGGAAATTAGTTTTAGCCGGTGGCAGTCTTCAATCAATTGCCAATAATTCCTACCTAAACTATCTTAAAAACAAATCCCAGGGTTTACCAATTGACTTTATTATTAATCCTTCATTTGATGAACTGAAAATTATTTATCAAAAATCTAAAATCTATTGGCATGCTGCCGGCTATGATGTCGATCAAGACACACAACCTGAATTTACCGAACATTTTGGTATGACTGTTGTTGAAGCAATGGCTTCCGGAGCCGTTCCTATTGTTGTCAATAAAGGCGGTTTACCGGAAATTATTTCAGATAATATTGACGGCTTTCTCTGGAACAACATTGATGAGCTCGTTTCCAAAACAAATTTATTAATTGCCTCTCCCAAATTACTTTCTGAAATGCAAATCGCATCCCAAAAAAAATCTAAACAGTTTTCTAAAGATAATTTCCAAAATAATTTCTTAAAACTTTTATGAAGCCAAAAATTTCTGTAATTATTACCAATTGGAACGGCTTTAATATCATCAATAAAAGCCTTGAAGTAATTCTTCAAAACAGCCCCGAAGCCGATGAGTTTATTTTCATAGATGACGGATCAACCGACCAAAGTGTTTTATACGTAAAAAGCCTTCAAAAAACTCACCCAAAATTAAAACTTATTTCTCAAAAGAAAAACCATGGTTTTATACATTCCTCAAACAAAGCAGTATCTCAGGCCTCCGGTGATTTAATTGTTTTATTAAATAACGATATTTTCCCCAAAAATAGCTATATAAAAAATTCCTTACCTCACTTTAGAAATCCCCAGGTTTTTGGTGTTGGTTTTTGTGAAAGTAATAATCCAAATTATCCACGTTTTTTTTGGAAAAGTGGCTATATTCAATACGAACCTGTTCCCAATCCTCCCAAATCTCATATTACCGCTTGGCTTTCTGGAGGCAGCTCAATAATTAAAAAAGAATATTTCGACAAGCTTAAAGGTTTTGATCCGGTTTACGCCCCTTTTTACTCAGAAGATCTCGATCTTGGTTATCGGGCTTGGAAATCAGGCTACAAACTCATTTGGGAACCAAAATCTATAGTTGAGCACCATCATGGCACTACTATTTCTAAACTCCCTAAACGATTGGTCAATTATGTTAAAGAAAGAAATCGACTTCTTACTGTTTACCGAAATATAACAGACTCCAAACTTCTCAAAAACAATCGTTTTCATCTTATTCTACGTGTACTATCCGGTCCTAATTATATAAAAATTATTCGTGCGGCCAAAAAACAAACTAAAAAATTCCCCAAACCGATTGTTTTCCCCAAACTTACTGATCGTCAGATATTTAACCTATTCCGATAAATGAATCTTTCTATCATCATTCCCACCTGGAACACCGCTCTCGTTACCCAAAAGGCCATTGATTCAATCAAAAAACATCTCAAAAATATAAAATATGAAATTATTGTTATCGACAACGGCTCTACCGATCAAACCAAGAATTTATTATCAAGCTATAAAGATGTAATTTATCTCAGAAACAAAACCAATCTTGGTTTTTCCAAAGCCAACAATATCGCCGCCAAAAAAGCCTCGGGTGAATATCTTTTTTTTATGAATTCCGATATGGAATTAATTGATAATTCACTTACATCCATGCTGGATTATCTAAAATCTCATCCAAAAATCGGTCTTATTGGTCCTAAATTCTTAAATCCAAACAAAACTCCACAAGCCTCTGTTTTTCCTCCTCAAACACCTAAAAACGCCTTTAAGGAATATTTTTTAAGGATTAAAGCCTATTCAAAATATCTTCCTTTTGATCAAAACCCGGTTTCTGTCTGGGCCTTATCTGGTGGAGCCATTCTAATTTCTCATAAATTCTTTCTCCAAATTGGCGGCTGGGATGAGTCCTATTTCATGTACTTTGAAGACCTTGAATTATGCCGTACCATACGTAACTTAAATAAATTAATTTACTATTATCCGGCTTGTCAGATTATTCACCGACATGGCTTTAGTGGCCGAAAAATTGCCGATTCCGCCAATCAGTGGCGAAGATTAATTCCCGGCAGCACTCTCTTTCATGGACTCTATCAACACCGTCTTATCAGCCTCATCATTTGGAGTGGACAAAAACTACATCACTACTGGCCTTTTAGCAAATAGAAAATTGGTTCATTTTTGTAGTTTCTAATTGTTTCCAGCACCTCGATTCCAGCACTTGGATTTTTTGAAAAATCCCAATCACCTCCAATACTTCTTTCGTGTGACACCAAATACAACACTTCTTTATCCAAAGGTTTGGAAGTTATACCTTGCTTGAAATCTACAAAACAACTGTTATCACTAAGACAATATCCGTCAAATCCGTCAATGCTTTGATTCATCCGATCATCAACACCCCAAATAGTTCTAGGGTTAATCTGGTTCCAAAATAAATACCTTACCAAAGCTGGTTCATAGGTATTGTCCATCAGTACTTTTTTGTAATTTTGTTTGTTATCCGCTACATAAGTCATGGCCTTTTTATAGCCACTGTGCCACCACCGCCAAGATTCATTTTTATAAAAGTTCCAGTAATAGAGTTGATAGTTGCTAAATTCAAAAATTAATCCCAAAAGAATTAAATATTTCCACCTCCTCCCAAGACTCACCATCCCCACAGCGCTCATTATTGACAAAGGATACACCATTAAAAATAGACGGGAGGCATGGTTAAAGCCATCAATGGTCAAACTTGATGGAATGGGAGCAATCAATAAAGACGCCAGTAATAATTTAATTCCATTATCTTTTCTTAATTTCAGTACATATGCCACCCCCAATACTAAAAGTGGCAATTGCAACCAATAAAGGTTTCCTACCTTATGCAATGAATGCCTAAAGGTTACATCACCCATACGAAATAAAAAATCACCACTATAAGCATTTGTATAGTTAAACAGAATCCTCTTTCCTCCAATTACTGCCTTATTATAAAAAACCTTAGACCAAAGACTGTTACCTGCCGCATTTCGGTATTCATCAACTTCGGCAGCGACATCTTTATGACTGAATACCGACACTGTTTTAAACCTATCACCTGCATGACCGAATAGAATTTGATAAATCAAAGGCAAACAGACTATTAATCCTGTTAATCCTAAAACCAAATAACTTTTTAGACTTGCTTTATAAATTATAAGTATTGTCAGACAAATCAAAGGAACAAAAACATTTGCCGTATTATAAGTATACAAAGCTGCTCCAAAAGCAAATCCCGCTCCTATCAACCACTTATTACTTTTAATCCCCAAAGTTTTTATTAACAACCATACCCCCAAAAGCACCCAGGTCGCCATCACAGTTAATTCAAACCCTGCCCGGCTGTACTGAACATGCCACGGCGATATAGCCAAAAACAGTAAACTATACTTACCTATATCTTGTCTAACCTTTAGTTCTTTCAGAATTAACCAAACCAATCCCATACTTATTAATCCAAAAAAGGCAGAGGTCAATCTTACTCCCCACTCATTTAAACCAAATATGGAAATAAAGGGTATCGCCACATACATCCAGCCTAAAGCCCGCCATTCCGAAAAGCTCTGTCCATAAAATGGCAAGACATGGCCCTTATAATCCGCCTGGGTTTTTAACAAGGAATATGACTGATATCCGGCGTCAATTTCGTCACCAAACAATTCCAAATAATCAAGTCTAACTACCCGTAGCACTACAGCCAGACCCAAAATTAAAACTAAAACCCAATCAATTCTTTTGAGCATTCCGGTAGTACCAAATAGACAATATGACTGCTCCCACCCATATCCACCAACTAAATACCAATTTATTCATTATGTCTTTTGATGATGTGTAACCTCTGAAATACTGATTAATTGCCCATTTACCATTTTCATCTAAAGATATAGTCAGTAATCCATCTTGGCGCTCAAGCTGCTCTACACTTAAAGTGATGACTCTTGAATCACTCATAGAAGCTGGAATATCTACCCTTAACCAACTGTCATCAACGGCATTATAACCGCTAAATTCTTTTCTTAATTGCTGACCTTTTTCGTTTTTTATTAACAATACAGCTCTATCTTTTGACAAAGACCCAGGATTATTAAGAGAAATTTCAACATACCTCAAACCTCTATTGGCTAAATAGGTCCATTCTTTATCTATTCGTGCCACTTGTAAAACTTCATCCCCTTTCGATATACCAACTTTGCGGTCAACTTTAATCACCCCTACCATTCCCACCAACAATGCCAGCAATATCCAGGGCAGAAAGACTAGATTTTTTGCCAATAAAACCGGCTTTAATTTAAAACCTTTTTTGCTTTTAACAAAAATCAGTGCCAGACCTACACCAGCCAAAGCACTTTGAGCCAGATTTATTACTCCCTTCAAAGAAACATTACGGTTTTTGGCTAACTGGACTAAAGTTGGGTAATTAATTAAATCTGGATTAATTGGTCCTACCAGTCCCCAGCTTAAAAACTTATCATCAAATCCCAAAATTAAAATTATCCAACAACCCAGAACCAATATCGCCGCCATTAACTCACTTCCGGTTATACCATTAACTGCCCATTTAATGGCTACAAAAGGTAATAACCACAGTAACCATTGGGGATTAAAATGGCTGAATCCTAAAATCAAAAGTGATCCAATAATTAAAACAAGTGCAATATTTTTAACTTTATTCTTTTTACCAAAAAACTTAACAGCCAAAATTACCAACAGTAGGGGAATTAGTACCACTTCCTTATCAAATCCAATTGGAATATTGGCTAAAAACATCCGCTGGGATAAACCTGAATTCATTACATCAGCCCAAAAGTAAGGTTTAGACAGCCAGGGTAAAAGTATTAAAACATAACCCATCACTATCACTAGTGCTTTTGCAACTAACCTCGGCAATTTTTTCTCAGCTACCACCAAAAACAACATCGTCCAAATCAGAGGATAACTTTTAACTCCCGCCGCCAATGCCCAAAAAGGTAAAGCCAAATACCATTTTTTCCAGAAATACCACCCCAACAAAAACAAAAATATAGCAACAATATCATTTTGTCCCATCGCTACCAGAGCATATAAAGTTACCGGGTTAAACAACCAGATCAAGACTCCACCCCGTGATTCACTTTCCCCAAACCCACTTTTTTTTATAATTCCATAAATCAGCCAACCACAAGCCAATCCCAGCAGTAACAGTGGCATCTTAACCGCCAGGTTATATCTCCATGATTCCAAATAATAACTTGCCTCGACACTACCTGATTCCAACCATTTATCAAATCCTACTCCGCCCAACAATTTGGCTATTGGATAATGAATTTTTAACCACCAAAAATGGGCAGGCGGATAATGAAAATTAGGAATATTCAAAACATGCTCGTTGGTATATCTATAAATGTCCCAAACCTGGCCAGATTCCAGTGCCGGATAACGCAAAGTCAGCTTGGTATCAGGATGATAAGTAACAGCTCCTAAAAGTGTATACAAAATTGCCGCCAATATTAATATTTTTTTCATTCTATTGTTTAATTATCAACGAAGCTCCAATATATTTTACCGCATTCTCAAACTGGATTACATCGGCTCCCGGTGTGTTTTTTATTTCATCCACTTTTACCTCGGAGGATGTCCAAAACAAAGTTCTTGTTAACTCTTTGTCTTTGGGCCAATCAAACTTTCTAAATTTAAATTTATAAAAGTCAAAGTTTAAATTGCCCTCTATACCCGGTTTTGGTCTAATACTCGCATACTGCTGAACAATTTCGGGAGGAAATGATTGGTAAAAAAGAAAAAAAATATAACTTTGGGCATGGGGACTATCGATAATAACCTGGTCATAATCCTCCTGCAGATTCTTTAACACTCCTGCTCCCTGCTTAAACCCACCCGGCTGATACTCACCATGATTCTCCCATACCGCATAGCGGTACTCATTATTAATCACAAAAATTAAAGACAATATAGTCACTACTACCCAAATAAACCTCACCCCCCCAGCCAACCATTTGCTCTTCCATTTACTAATCCAAATTAATAATCCGGCCATACCTATTCCCACTACAACCTCCAGCGCTGGAAATATATTTAGTGACCTCAACGGGTGAAACCAATTCCAAGTAACTGCCGCCGGCGCAATTCCCGCCACCAACCAGTAAACTAAAAATCTATTCTTCTCCTTTTTAATATTTTTAATCAACACCACTAATCCGGCCACCAATATCATTGATTCCAACCATCCCAGCATACTAAAACTGGGAATTGACTGAGGCGACCCTTTGACAAAGTGAAACACTCTCGATCCTAAATTTATAGGTGACACGTAAGCCATAATATGCCCGGCTACTAAAGCCGCAAAATAATAAACTGGATTATTCTTCCAGTTTAACCATGGATTTCCCTCTGTTACCAACTCTCTTGGAGTATAAGGATAATAACGGTTGAAAATATTTTCCTGCTTAAACCTGGTCAACACCAAATTACTATTGGCCAAAAAAATCGGTACGCTTAAAATAATAAACATAATCAAAGCTACCAATATCTTTGACTTAACCCTTATTTTTTGATATAGGGCCCTTATTGGATCAATTGAGACTAAACCCAAAATTAAAGGTGCTGCTAATCTAGCCGAATGATAAGAGTAAGCCGCCGATACAAAAAACATTACCGACCAAATCATTTTCTTATAGTCCTTGATCTTAAGATAACTGTATAAAAACCAAGCCCCTCCGCTAAATAAGAACATCGATAAATTAGACTCAAAAGCTGTCCGAGAAAAATGCAGTCTCCATGGCTGCAACGACATTGTCAAAAATATAAATAAAAGATATTTTTTACGAGTTACAAATTCCTTCAAAAATAGAAATAAAAATATTAAAGACGCCGTCCCGGCCAAAGCTGACACCATACGAGTTGATATTTCGTTTAAACCCAAAAGATAGACAAATGGAATCGACAAATAAGAGTAAAGGGCAGGTTTATAATCGTTAAACGATCTTAAAGATAGAGGCAAGTAATTACCATATTCATCTCTGCCGGTTTTCATTATTGAATAAGCGTTGTAGCCCAGGGCGGCTTCATCAAAATTTACCGAAGGAGGCGACTTATCCAACCCATAAATCCTTACTCCCAAATTAAAAATTAAAATTAGACAAAAACTCATCCAAAACCAATTCTTTTTTAGTATCTTTATCATTTTGACACTGCAATAATTATCTTATTTCCATATCGGTAAGCCACCGAATCTCTAATATTTAGACTTTCAATTAGCACCAACCCCATTCTCGACAACTGATCTTGCCAATCAGGAGGTACTTCATTATTTACCTTAGCTCCAAAAAACTCGCCGGCAAACCCAGCATAAATCGTTTTTGACTCCACCCTCTCTTTGGTCAGATCAAAACCATTCATTTTCAATAAACTAGATGAACACCCATGCAGGTAATATTGACAATAACCAGTCGAATTACCCACCAAAGAAGTTACTTTAATATGATAGCCCATATATTCCTCCATTTGACTTATGTTTTTATACACAAAATCATATACCTGTGGTCGATTATCTAGCCAATAACTAGGCCTTAGTGCCAAATCAAAGTAGTTAGTTATAACTCCATATCCAATAAAAACTATCATCATCCCCAAAAACATCCCCGCCGCCCAATATTGCTTTTTCAACTCAATTAATCTAGTCAACCCCAAACCCATGATTAAACTAATGGGAATTAGAGTCAGTTCCAGTTTTAAATATATTGGTTTGGCCAGAAGTAAATAGTTAATAAATGCCAACAACATTAAAAACAGCACTAGTCGCTGCTTTTGCCATTTTTCTTTAGTTAAAACATAAATTCCAAATCCAAATAAAAATACTTCTACCCAATAGAAAATCACTATCGATTTTTGTTCAGTTGGGGTCACTTCTTGAAAAAACAAAGTTTCTAAATCAAAAAAAGGAATGATCTCCCCCACAATTTCTTTGTACCACACATAAACTTTGTTGTTACTTAACCGCCTTACCATCAGCGGCATATACACACCATCATTCAATTTATCCTCTCTGTCAAACCTAATATTGGCTTCTTTTTTGGCATCAGCAAAAGAAAGCTTATGAAAAATTGACGACCTTTCTTCAGTTGACACCAAACTTAATCCAGCCACCAATACAATTAGTACAATCGCTTTCAGTTTGAAACTGTAGGCCATAAACTTCCATCCCACAAATAGCAAACATACCTTAATTGCTTCTACTGGATACAAATACCACCACCCAAAAAACAGGGGACTGACTACCAATAGAATTCCGCTCAACCAACCAATATTTTTCCCCCATATCTTATTTGTTTTTGTCACCCACCATCTCAATCCAACTAGTAACGTTACCAACGTCAGTATTCTGGTACCCCACACTGGTATTAAACTGGCACTTAGGGTTAGCTGCTCCGGGGTTGGTGGATAATTAATTATTATTCCCACATAGATTTGGACAGCCAAAATTAGCACTAGCAACCCCAATAACCATTTATTCATTGACTTAGTATAGAATACATTTAAGTAAAAATGAAACTGAAAAACATCCTTGTTGACGCTCTATTTATATCTGTCCTTTTCCTAGCGGCTTACTTTAGGTTTTTCAATTTAAATCAATTGCCACCCTCCCTATTTTCTGACGAAGTTGATGCTGGTTATCAAGCCCTTACCTTTAACCGCTGCCAATCCGATTATTTTGGCCACAGTCTACCTATTCATTTTCAGTCCTATTCTGACTGGCGCACTTCACTCTATATCTACTCCATTGCCTTCAGCCAAAGGCTTACGTACAACCCCGACCTGGCTGTCCGGCTACCTGCTGCTGTTTTTGGACTTCTTTCTTGTGTCGTATTTTACTTCATCATCAAAACAGCCACCAAAAACCGTTTTTACGCCCTTTTAGGTTTTCTGACAATTTCTCTTTCACCCTGGCTTATCCACTACAGCCGGGCTGGGTTTGAAGTTACCGGAATGATATTTTGTTTACTACTTTCTATATTTTATTGGCTTAAATTTAACATCTATAAACAACTAAAATATTTGTATACTAGTTTAGCTTTTTTGGCCTTCACCCCTT
Organism: Candidatus Shapirobacteria bacterium; assembly: GCA_003542615.1. Lineage (GTDB taxonomy): Bacteria > Patescibacteriota > Microgenomatia > UBA12405 > UBA12405 > UBA12405. The sequence goes on from DPKG01000008.1 coordinate 96,299, forward strand.
ATTTTTATAGCACCGCCAAATTTTTAATCCCCTTTATCCTATTTGGTTTTATTTATTTTTGGCGGTCTACTCTACCCCGCATGAGACTAAAATCTTTCATAGCCGCCGTCATCTTCTTGACTGTATTGATGCTGCCTTTAGCCAAAGACACTCTTGGTGGCCAAAGCGGTTTTAGGTTTTCCTATATAAGTATCTTTTCCCAACCCAATCTTGATAAAGAAACCAACCGTCTTCGCTATATAGATAGCCTAAAAGACCATCAGGGAGAAATCGGAGTTACCACCAGCTTCGAATCCAAACTCGCCCATAGTCGTCCTCAGCTTGTTGTCCAAAAATTTATTACCAACTATTTATTATCATTTTCTACTGACTTTCTTTTTGTTACCGGCGACGCTAACTTACGTCAAGGATTTACTACTCATGGTTACTTCTTTGCCACTGAATTCTTTTTAATAATCATTGGCTTAGTGGTAGTTTTTTTGACCAAACGTCCGCTTGATTACTTTTTCATATTTTTATTAATAATTGGCCCAATCCCTTTTGCCTTAACCCGTGATTCTCTGTCACCCCACGCCACCCGGCTGATAGTGCTTCTACCTAGTTTTCTCTATCTAATCGTTAATGGCCAAATTTTCCTCATAGAAAAACTGAAATCCATTCGTTTTTTATTAGTCCTAGCAATTATTGTTACCATCCTCATTCAATTTACCCAATTTTGGCACACCTACACTTATCACTATCCCCAAATTTCAGCCCGCTATTGGCATACCGGTATGAAAGAAGCCGTTTTAGAAGCAGTCAACACCAAACGCTCCCATCTTTATTTCAGTGATAAATACGAACCATTCCTACCGTTTTATCTTTACTACACTAACTACATTCCCAAAAACCTCAGCTGCTCTCCCGCCCAAACTATTATCAAAGATAAACAAGATTTTATCTCTGGAGTAGTAACCGACAACCAAGCTCATTTTGGTATTATTGAATGGTCCAAGCTAATAAAAAATAAACAGATGCTGACTCAATCCATATTCATCATCCCTCAAAGCGAACTACTCACTGTTCAAGATGCCCTCGGATCACAATTGAACCTTAATAAGGTTTACACCACCCCTCTTAAGTTCCAAGAACAGGAAAGTTTTATCATCTTTACTTTGCAATGAAAAAATTTCTTTGGCCTCTCCTTATCATATTCATAAGTTTCTTTTCTTTTAACTCACTTTTAAGATCGGGGTACATCCCCATGCACGACGACATGCAACCTGTAAGGCTGCTACAACTTGATAAATGTCTAAAAGATGGCCAAATTCCTTGTCGTTGGGTTCCGGATTTGGGTTATGGATATGGTTATCCTCTTTTCATTTTTTATTCACCACTCGCTTACTATGTCATGGAAATAATTCATCTTACTGGCTTTTCTATCCTCACCTCAATAAAAATTGGTTTTATTTTTAGTTTTATCTTTTCTGGTTTAACTATGTTTCTTTTTGGCAAAGCACTTTGGGGTAAGTTGGGAGGGCTCGTTTCCAGTGCATTTTATGTTTATGCTCCATACCGTGCTGCCGATGTCTATAGTCGGGGAGCAGTAGGGGAGTTTTGGGCGCTTGGATTTATGCCTCTAATACTTTGGGCAATTCAAAATTTTATTAAAAATTCCCCAAGTAAAAAAAATGGATTACTCCTATCATTATCCATAACCGGACTTCTCCTTACTCATAACCTAACTTTTATTGCCTTTTCTCCGGTTATTGTAGTTTGGACTCTGTTACTTTTACATTTTTATAAAAAATGGAATTATATACCAAAATTAGTAATTTCTGTTATCCCNNCAATTATTTTTCCGGGGACATTGGGGTTTTGGGTCCAGTGAATTAGGCCCGTTTGATGATTTGTCCTTTAGTATCGGAGTTATTCATTGGTTAATTCTTTTTATTTCAATTATCTTGTTAATTTTTAATCGTAAAAAAATTAAAAATAAATTAAGTTTTCTAATCCTTTCCTTCTTTACCGGATTATTTTTTGGATCGATTTTCTTAACCCACTCAAAATCAACTTTCATCTGGCAAACTCTAACCTTTATGAAATACTTCCAATTTCCTTGGCGATTTCTTATTCTTACTATCCTCTCTACTTCTGTACTAGCCGGATTTCCTATTTTTCTACTTAAATCAAACAGAAAACTTTCCATTCTTTATGCCTCATTATTAATTTTTTCAGTCATCTTTTTTAATGCTCGTTTATTTAGACCAACCAGGTATATCGATATAAATGACCAACAAAAATTTTCCGGTCAAAACTGGGAATACCAAATCACTGCCAGTATATACGATTATTTACCAATTTTTGCCAAAGCCCCTCCGGCCAAACCGGCACCCCAAATTCCTCAAATTCTTGATGGTGATTCACAAATAATTCAATTTCAAAAGGGGACTGATTGGCAAAAGGGCAAAATTGTAACCACTACTCCTACAAGTACTATTCAATTACCCCTTTTCTATTATCCCGGTTTCAAATTATGGCTAAACGGTCAAGAAATTCCATTTAATTATCAAAACGAACTTGGCTTAATTACTTTCCAAACTCCTTCCGGCCAAAATGATTTTATCGTCAAAATGACAAAAACTCCCGTCCGACTAACCGGAGACATTCTTAGCTTACTTGGCTTATTACTACTATTTATCCTCTATGTATAAATTACTAGCATCTATTTTTATCATCATAATTAGTCATATTACTATCAAATTAAATATTGGTCCTGATTTTAGTATTTCCTATCTTAAACAAACTGAGCAATGCATCATTGATGGTCAAATTCCCTGCCGTTGGTTAATATACTCCAATAATGGCCTAGGATTCCCCGTATTTAATAATCTTTCTCCATTGCCCTATTATTTTTCCCTTATTTTTCGCCAATTTGGTTTTGATTACTCAGTTTCATTAGCCCTAACTATTATCACGGTAACACTTTTTTTATTTTATTTTCTTAACAAATTATTCCCAAAAAAAATATTTTTAGTCTTCACTATTACCATTCTTTCTTTATTTACCTCAACTTTATTTCCTTTAACCCTAGTCGTTACATTTCTCAGTTTTTTTAATAAAAATTTTTATCTTGCCTCTCTATTTTTTGGACTAGCCTTGATTTCGGTTGATATTCAATATTTTCTCTATCTTCTAATTTTAACCAATCTCACATTATTTCTCTTTTACAGCCAAAATCTAAAAAAAATATTATCAGCCACAATGTTGGCGTTATTGTTATCTTCTTTTTACCTCGGTCCCTCACTAACCGAATTACTCCAAAACCAACTCAAACTATCAGAAACCAAACTTAACTATCCTCAAGTTATCAAAGGCCAGGCATATTTATCTCAATTCCAAAAAAGATCAAATTTTTGGCGACTTACTGCCGAAGTTTCTTCAAATGAAACGGCACAAGCCATTATCCCTATCTCGTACCACCCCTCCTGGACAATTCTAATCGACCAGGCGAAGACAATTCCCACAAATGACACTCTCTATCAACCTACTATTATTAACATCCCTCCCGGCCAGCACACTATAGTCGCCTTTCTTCAAAATTCAACATCTACCTTTATCTTCAATCTACTAACCTTGTTAACTGGTTTATATTTATTTGTCGTCTCATTTCCAAAAAATGTTAAAAAAGATCACTAAGTACAACTCATTTTATTTATTTTTAATTTTTCTATTCGTTCTCTGGCAGTCAAGATTTTTATTTATTCCGGGATTGTTTACTTTTTCTGATGAATCTCACCTGGCCAACCTCCACCAAATGATTGCCGCTCTTCAGTCAGGTCAAATACCACCTCGTTGGGCCCCTAATTTTAGCTACAATTTTGGTCATCCTTTCTTTAATTTTTACTATCTTTTACCCTACCTAGTAGGTTCCTTTTTTTATTTGATATTTAATTTTAGTTTGATATTGTCCCTCAAAAGTATCTTTTTTCTCAGTCTTCTGGCTTCCGGTATTGCCATGTATTATCTTGGTCAAAAATTTTTTAATAAATCTACTTCATTCGCTGTATCCATAATATATTTATTCACACCTTATCGGGCTGTCGACTTATATGTCAGAGGATCTATAGGGGAATTATTTGGCTTTGTCTTTATGCCGTTAGTTCTTTTAACTTTTATTAACCTATTAAAATCCAAACATTTTTCTTCACTATTTTGGGCGGTAATTTCTCTATCCGGATTAATAATTTCTCACAACCTTACTATCCTAATATTTTCCCCAATACTTTTATTACTTTTAACTATTTATTTATTTCAAAACATTCCACCAGCAGAAAGAATTACATCAACCATCCGGACTATTATTGCTTTTTTTCTTTCCTTCCTATTATCTTCATTTTATCTTTTACCCGCACTTTTGGAAAAAAAATATATGCAAACCGGAACTCCTTTTAATCCCATTGATCACTTTCCCTTTATTAAACAATTAATCATTCCTTACTGGGGATATGGAGCCTCCGTTTGGGGTCCCACCGATCAACTTTCCTTTCAAATCGGAGTCACTAATCTAATGATTGTTATTATTGTTTTTTTAATGATTATCTTTTCCAAATTTAAATACAAATCCCTGGCTATCGGGCTATTAATTGCATTTTTCGCTTCAGTCGTTATGATGAATATCCGATCCCTTCCCGTTTGGCAACTAATTCCCATCGCTTCCTATGTTCAGTTTCCTTGGCGTTTTTTAATAATTACTACCTTTACCACTTCTTTATTATCAGGTTTTATCAGTCTTCATCCCAAACACAATCTCAAAAATATTCCACTTTTCCTAGCCGCATTGTCAATTTTATTTACTTATTCATATTTTCAACCTCATAAAGTTCAAAAAGTCGATGATAACTACTATTTGAATCGTTTTTTTATCAATCAAAATAGTCAAAATAAATCCAATCTTTTATCAGATGTCTATCAATATAATTCAGAAGACTATCTGCCTCTTACCATTTGGACTTCCGCCCGACCAAAGTCCCTGTTACCTAAAATTGAAACTTCACCCAATACAATTATTTCGGAATATAAGGAAATTTCAGCCATTAACTATCAATTTAATCTTGACTCTGTCGAAGAATCAACTGTTTTTATAAATAATTATTATTTTCCTGGTTGGCAAGCATATATTGACGATAAACCCGTCAAAACATCTCCATCAGGACCTCTCGGAAGGATTAGTTTTCAAGTCTCAAACGGTCAACATCAAGTATTATTAAAATTTGAAAACACAACAATTCGAAGATGTTCCAACCTAATTAGTTTATTAACCTTTTTTATTTTATTTATATTTTTTGTCAAAACCAATTTTTTAAATTACTACAGGACTAAATTTATATCCAAAAATCCATCTCAATCAAAGACAAATTCACCAAACAGCAAAAATATTCCAAGATAAAACATCTCAAATCTAAAGACTTAAGTTATTTTATAATGTAATCATTAACTTAACTTCGTTTGATGATTCTAAGACATAAGATAATTTTTACTTTAATCCTCTTTGCTGGATTTATATTTCGCTTTTGGCAACTTGATCAATACCCCCCCAGCCTAAACTGGGATGAAATCAGTCATGGTTATAATGCCTATAGTTTGCTTAAAACAGGGAAAGACCAATGGGATACATCCTGGCCAATATTTAATTTTCGGGCTTACGGCGATTATCCTACTACCGTCAATATGTACCTCACCATTCCGTTTATATCTATTTTTGGGCTTAATCCTATCACCACCCGACTTCCAACCGCAATTTTGGGATATCTCTTAATTCCAATCTCGTTTTTTCTTTCAAAAATGCTTTTGAAAAATACCAAATCCTCACTCTTTGTCGCTCTTTTAGTTGCCATATCTCCCTGGACACTATTTACCTCCCGCCAAGTACTTCAATCAACAGTCTCCCTTTTCTTTTTGTTACTAGGTATTTCCCTATCTCTTCTATCTCTTCAAAAAAACAAATCACCTTACTTTCTCATTCCGGGAGTATTTTTTTGGATGTTTTCTTCTTTTGCCTACCATAACACCAAAATAGTCGCTCCTCTTTTATTAATTTTCTTTCTTTTTCATTACCGTCAATCCCTGCTTAAAATATTTTATCGAAATACCAAATTATTGTATGCCACTCTACTTACCATACTATTACTTTTAATCCCCTTATCTAACAATATTTTAAACTCTGACTCCCGAGCCAGAAGTAATTGGGTGTTTATCTTAAATGATGCTGCAATCAACGTCATTAATACCCAAAGAGGGGAATACGCCAACCCCGTAGTCGGGAAATTACTCTCAAATAAACTTACCTACTTTATCCCTGCTTTTCTTAAAAATTATCTTGATTTTCTAAATCCCTATAATCTCTTTTTTACCGGAAGCACTCAACATCAGTACAACATACCCAACCAAGGTCTTATTTTCCCCATTCTTATGCCCTTCTTTTATCTTGGATTTTTTTATTCGATACTTCGTTTTAAAAAACAAAAATTACACCGATTTTTATTGATTTGGTGGCTTATTGGTCTTTTACCTGCCGCCTTAACCTCAGGTGATCTTCCTGTACTTCGGGCAATGACCATACTACCCTTACCTTTTATTTTTATTGCTTATGGATTCCAGCTTTTTATCAAAAAATTAAAATTATTGAAATTCGAATCAATTCTTTTTTACCTAATCTCCTTACTTACTATTTTTCAATTTTTTCACTACTGGACAATATTTACCTCATCATACAACCATTCCTATTCCCAATCATGGCAATACGGCTATTCTCAAGCTATAGATTTTGTTAAAACCCAGTATCCCAATTACGAACAAATAATATTCACCAAAAAATATGGTGAACCCCACGAATTTGTACTTTATTATTGGCCTTGGGATCCGGCTAAATACCAGAATGACCCCGACAAAATATGGGACTATCATGCCAACTGGTACTGGGTCGATGCCTTCGATAAATTTAAATTTTTCAATGACTGGGAAATTAAGGACAAAACATTATATCTCGATAAAAAAACACTACTTGTAACCTCTGGAGCAAATTTTAATACTCAAGGTGCTAGAATTTTACATACCATTCATTTTTTAGATAACACCATTGCTTTCCAAATAATTTCCTATGAACCGTAAAAATCTGATCTTTTTAATAATAATTTTTCTGACTTCATTTCTTCTTAGAATTTTCAAAGTGGACCAATACCCCACCCTTCTTTGGGATGAAGCCGCTCTAGGTTACAATGCCTTTTCTATTCTAAATACCGGTCGCGACGAATATGGGCAGATTCTTCCTCTTATTTTTAAATCCTTTGGAGATTACAAACCTGGTTTATATATTTATCTCACCGTTCCCTTCGTCGCCCTCCTCGGTCTAAACCCACTTTCTGTACGTTTACCATCCATTCTTTTGGGTAGCCTAATTCCAATAATTTTTTATTTTTTAATAAAAGAAATATCTCCCAAGTCAAAATATTTACCTTATCTCACAGCCATTTTAATAACATTTAATCCCTATAATATCCACTTTTCCCGCGGTGCCTGGGAGACCAACATTTTAACATTTGAATTAATTCTGGCTTCTTATTTTTTCTTTAAATATTTAAATTCCAAATCAGCAAAATTTTTACTATTTTCCTCATTAGTCTTTGGGTTTACGCTTTATACCTATCAAGCCGGAAAAATGATTAGTCTACTTCTGATATCAACCTTATTCATTTTAAATTTCAAAAATATTTTAAAAACACATCTCAAAAATTTTTCTCTCTTCTTTATCTTTCCATTAATTATTTTTAGTTTACCTATAATTTTTGGCCTTCTTTTTAATCAAAACGCCAATCGGCTAAAAGTAGTCAGCCTTTCGTCTTACCCTCGATCAGAGTCAGAAGTTCAAACTATTATTAATGAGGCCGGATACACTGATTATCAAATATTTCATAACCCCATTATTTACTACATTCAAAGCCTTTCTCTTCGATACTTTAATCATTTCTCGCCCAAATTTCTTGCTTTTGAAGGTGACTGGCAAAGTCCTCGTCACTCTGCCCCCTATATTGGCGTCCTTCTTTACCCCTCGCTAATCTTTTTAGTCATTGGAATTTTTTCTACTTTTGCTCTATCTTCCAAAAAAGAAAGAAAACTTTCTATCTTTTTTTTAATCTGGCTTATTATTGCTCCAATTCCGGCAGCCCTTACCCGTGATTCTGTACAATCTGTCCGTTCAATGTCATTTTCACTTCCTTTAATTTACTTTGCTTCCCTAGGTATTACCGAAACTTATAAATTTTTTGAAACTAAAAAAATAAAATTTCTTAATTTTTTAGTTGGCTTTTTAATATTTTATAGCTATTTTATTTCCTTTTTCTATTACTCCGAACTTTATTTAAATCATTTAGTCAAAAAATCACCCAATGAAAATCTATATGGCTACAAACAAGCTATGGATTATTTAATTACTAATCAAAATTCTTATCAAAATATAATTTTTACCAATTTTTACGGTCAACCATATATTTACTATCTTTTTTATTCAAAATATTCTCCCTCCAAATATCAATCACAAGCCTTCCTTACTGAAAGTATCTCCGGTGACACCGGCCAAATCAATCAAATCGACAATATCCGCTTCGATTCTCCTAATTTTAACTCAATTAAAGAAACTCCAAATACTCTTGCTATTTTTTCTTATGATGAAATTTTACGACAGGGGATAGATCAAACCCCCGATTTTTCTGAGTTTATCCCCCTTAGTCCGATTAACAATATTTCCACTTTTTATGCCTACCAAACTAATTAAACACTTACCTTTAATACTAATTCTTTTTTTAGCCTTATCTTTGAGAGCTTTCCGAATTGACAGTTTCCCGCCTCTAAATCCCGATGAAGCCGCTATTGCCTACAACGCCTTTTCTCTAATAGAAACCGGACATGATGAACACGGCAATTTATTTCCCATTCACTTTAAATCTTTTGGTGATTTTAAACCGGGTGGATACTTTTATTTAGCCTTACCTTTCGTCAAGTTACTCGGACTTACACCCTTGGCTGTTCGTTTACCCAATCTAATATTATCCCTCCTTGCTATTTTTCTCTTTTATAAAATAGTTTTTTTAATTTCATCAAACCAAAAACTTTCCTTAATTTCAATTTTTGTTTTAAGTATTTCTCCTTGGCACATACATTTTAGCCGCGGTGCCTGGGAATCAAATACCGCTTTAAGTTTGATCATAATTGGTACTTACTTTTTTCTTAAATCCACCCAACCTCCTAAATTTTCTGTCAAATACTTTACCTTATTTCTAATTTCCTTTTCCTCTACTCTCTATATTTACCATTCAACTAGAATATTTGCCCCTTTGCTGGGTCTTATTCTCTTTGCTATTTATTTCAAAACTTTTTATAAAAATTTCCGTCAACTATTTTTACCCATACTATTTACCGCTTTGATTTCCGTCCCCGTTTTGTTTTCTTTTATAAACAATGGTGGAACTACCCGTTTTGGTGGTGTTGGCTTAACCGCAGACCAGGGACCTATTTGGCGAGCCAATGAGCTTATCAACCAGGATGCTTCCACTGACTTATTTTATAGAATAATTCACAACAAACGCCTTCTATATACTATTTCTTGGGCTCAAAAATACTTTTCGCATTTTGACTTAAACTTTCTTTTTTTAACCGGCGACGAAGTTCCTCGTTCCAAATCCCCTGAAATGGGACAATTTTACCTTTACCAATTATTATTTCTTTTAGTTGGTCTTTTCTCTTTTATAAAAACCAAATTATTTGATCTAAAGTCAAAACAAATTATTATCTTTTGGTTAATCTTTGCTCCTTTGGCTTCCTCACTTACTTTTCAGGCTCCCTCAGCACTTCGATCCCTGCCTCTTGTCATCCCTCTATCACTTTTTATTTCTCTAGGTTTATATCACACTCTTATCTATATCTCCCGTCTCTCAAATTATTTACTAAAATATTTATCCTATTTAATCGTTATTTTTATAATAATTGTCTCCGTAATTTTTTATCTTGACTCCTATTATATCCATTCACCTGCGCGCTATCCTCAAGCGTGGAATTATGGCTTTTCTCAATTAGTAAATTATTTTCAAAAAAACCCCACCACCGACTCTGTTTATATCACCAACAAATATGACCAACCCTATATTATGATATTATTCTATACCAAATATCCTCCCCATCTAATTCAAAAAGAAATTAAACTTACAACTCCGGATCAATTTGGATTTTCTACTGTCACCCACTTTGGCAATTATTATTTTCAAAAAATCATTTGGGAAGATATTCCGGAAAATAGTGTAATAGTCGCCTCAGATGAAGAAATTCCTATCGCCCCAACCGATATCATTTACTTTCCAAATCATCAACCAGCCCTTAAAATTTATTATAAACATGAATAAAACCACTATCTCAGTCGCCATAGCTACTTTTAATGAAGAAAATAATATTAAACGCTGTCTTGATTCAGTAAATTCCTGGGTAGATGAAATTGTAATAGCCGATGGAAATTCGTCAGACAATACCACCGAAATTGCTTCTAAATACAATAATGTTAAAATCATCAAAACCGTCAATAAGCCTCTATTTCATATCAATAAAAACATTGCCATTGATTCCTGTAAAAGCCAATGGATTCTTCAACTCGATGCCGATGAAGTTGTTTCCCCTAAACTTGCCAATGAAATTCAAAATATTTTATCTAAAAGTCCCGATGAAATTATTGAAAATGGATTTTGGATCAAGCGACAAAACTTTTTTTTAGGTACCTTTCTTAAAAAGGGAGGACAATATCCCGATCCAACTCTCCGTTTATATAAAAATGGTAAAGGCAAACTCCCCTGTATAGACGTCCACGAACAAGCCAAAATAGAATCTCCTGTCGGTATCTTAAAAAACGACCTTTTACATTACGCCGACCCCACTTTTTCCCGTTATCTTTTACGACATAATCGTTATACAACCCTTTTAGCAAAAAAGTATCAGGAAGAAAAATTGCCTCTAAATTTTATTAACTTTTTAAACTATTTTTGCCTAAAACCAAAAATTTGGTTTTTATCAACTTATTTAAGACATCGTGGTTATGTTGATGGTTTCCCCGGTTTCGTATTTTCACTATTTTCAGCATTAAGGTTTCCCATATCCTACATCAAATATTGGGAACTTCAAAAATCACACCGTTCTATTAATCTTTCCCAAGATTGGGACAAATAAATGTCAACTATAAATATAGCTTTTGATATTTCACCTCTTAAAGACGGTAATTCCGTCAGGGGAGTGGGGTATTACACTCAAATGCTATCCCAAGCCTTAAAACAAGTTGCCCCCAAAAAATCTGACTTCAAGAATTACCAATTTGACCTTATCACCGATAAAAATCAGCTAACTCAAAAAAAATATGACCTCATCCATTATCCATACTTTAATCCTTTTCAAATCACTCTTCCGGGTAATACTGATATCCCTCTTATTGTTACCATTCACGATCTAATCCCCGTAGAACATCGCCCTCACTTCCCTCCCGGCTTTAAAGGATCACTTAATTGGATTCTCCAAAAAAGAAATCTCAAATATGTCGATTTTATTATTACTCCTTCTCATTATTCCAAATTCATAATTCACCAACATACCAAATATCCCCTTGATCATATTTATGTTACCTATGAAGCCGCTGATTCAAGTTTTAAACCAATTTCTGATAAATTATTGTTATCCAAAATCAAAAATAAATATAATCTCCCGGACAAATTCGTCCTATTTGTAGGTGATCTTAATTGGAATAAAAATATTCCCAATTTAGTAAAATCCTGTCTTGATCTAAATTATCCCCTTGTTATCGTAGGTTCTGCCGCCACCAAAAAAGACGTACCCTTTCATCCGGAAACTAAAGATATAATCTGGCTCCAAAATACAGTCAAAGGATTAAAAGATCCAAACTCTGTCATTCTTACCGGTTATGTTCCCGACAAAGATTTGCCGGTAATTTTTAATTTAGCCACAATTTATTGCCAACCATCCTTTTCAGAAGGTTTTGGCCTACCCGTAATCCAAGCCATGCAATCCGGAACTCCGGTAGCCATAAGCAATTCCAGTTGTCTTCCAGAAATTGCCGATGATAACGCCATTTCCTTTGATCCTACCTCCGTAAAAGATATTTCATCTGTTCTTCAACAACTTTGGACCAAACCCAAACTTAGACAAAAATATTCAAAATTAGGATTAAAAAGGTCAAAATTTTTTGATTGGCAATTTACTGCTCTCCAAACTCTTTCCGTCTACCAAATTGCGCTCTCAATATGAATAAAAAAAAGCCCTTTCTTTCGGTAATTGTCCCTATTTATCGTCAGGATAAAACCATTGTCGAAGATATTAATAATATCAATAACACCCTTAAAGATATCCGTTATACTTATGAAATTATTGCCGTAGTTGACGACAAATATAATGATAAATCCTTTATCAAATTAAAATCAAATCCTCTTCCCAATCTTAAAGTATATGGATACAAAGGACATAACGGTAAAGGTTATACCGTCCGATATGGAATGGCCAAAACAAAAGGTGACTATGTTGCCTTTATTGATGCCGGTATGGATATCGATCCCAATGGTATCTCCATGATTCTTGAACACATGATTTGGTACAACGCCGATATTATAGTCGGATCAAAACGTCATCCCGCTTCCCTTGTCAAATATCCATTCCAACGAAAAATTATTAGTTTCGGTGCCCAAATGATCGCCAAAATTCTTCTAGGCATCAAAGTCACCGACACTCAAGCCGGTCTAAAAATATTTAAACGTCAAGTACTTATCAAAGTTCTTCCCAGACTTTTGGTAAAAGAATTCGCTTTTGACTTAGAAATTTTATCTGTAGCCAATCATCTTGGTTTTAGNNCTTCACTTTTATGACGACAAAAGTAACCGTAAATGGATTTATGACAAAAATTTACAAATGAGAATTAATACCGGTGAAACAAAATAAACCTACATTTTCCATTATTATTCCAATAAGAATTGAAAACGATTATTTAAAAGAAACTCTTTTTCATCTATCCCTTCAATCATACAAATCTTTTGAAATTCTTGTTATCACCGATAAAATATCAGGATCGGCCAATCCTGCCCAAAAAAGAAACCATGGCGCCAAAATAGCCAAAGGTAAATATTTAGCTTTTCTGGATGACGACTCATATCCCTCCAAAGATTGGCTAAAAAACTCATTTAAATATTTAAATAAACATCCAAATACTGCCGCTGTCTGCGGACCATGCCTTACCCCACCCCAAAACAACATTTATCAAAAATCCTCAGGTCTTCTTTGGGCTAGTCATCTGGGTAGCGGAGGAGCCGGCACTTATCGAAATTCAATTTCACCTCCCCGTTATGTTCAGGATTTCCCTTCAGTAAATCTAATCGTCAAAAAAAAATATTTTGATTTAATAAATGGTTTTGATACTTATCATTGGCCGGGTGAAGATACTATACTTTGCCTCAATCTAATAAATTTAGGAAAAAAGATTTATTATCATCCCTCAATTCAAGTTTTTCATCACCGCAGAGCCATTCTTATGTCCCATCTTCAACAAATCAGACGTTACGCTCTCCATCGTGGTAATTTTGCCCGTATCTTTCCCAAAACTAGTCTAAAAATTGGCTATTTTGGGCCTTCACTTTCTATTCTTTACACTACCTTACTTTTTCTTTTATTCTTTACCAAAAAATTTACATTCACATATGGATATATATCTATAATATTGCTGTTTCCATTTATTTTATATATTTTTCTTCTCCTAATTACTTTTGTTATTTTTCTAAAAAACAAAAACTCATTTTTTCTTAGTCTTCTTACCATAATTACCATTCCCGTTACCCATGTCTATTACGGAATTCTATTTATTTATGGATTTTTCAAAAAAAAATTAGATTTTACCCCTCATTCAGTGAATTCCAAAACAGGGGATTATCTGGGTGGTTGATTTATTACTACTACCTAGATAGTATTAGTTTATGTCAAAATCAAAGTTTTCTATATCAATCTCCTATCCGCCTTTAATAAATTCAAAAGGTATAGCTTTTTTATCTCAAAACCGTCAATTTCAATGGACAAACACTGGTAATTATATTTATCCAATAATTCCGGCTTATGCCGCTACCTTATTACAAAAAAATAACTATAAAGTATTTTGGGACGATGCTATTGCTCAAAAATTAACTTATTTTCAATGGCTAAAAAGATTAATTAAAAATAAACCCAACATGATTGTTATTGAATCCAAAACTCCTACCATCAAATCTCACTGGCAAATTATTAAAAACATTAAAAATTTATCTCAAACAAAGTATCCTGATTGGCATCCAAAAATAGTATTAATTGGCGACCATGTTACCGCTTTTCCTTTAGAATCCTTTGACAATTGCCCTGTCGATTATGTAATTACCGGAGGAGATTACGATTTTATGCTCTTAAGTCTGGCCAACCATCTAACTAAAAAAACAAAATTAGAACCTGGTTTTTACTACAAAAAAAATAAAAAAATAGTTAATTCTGGTCCTTTTGCCCTAAAACATCACAATCTTGATACTTTACCTATAATTGATCGAGACCTTACCCAATGGAAGCTTTACGCCTACCAAAATACTAATTACAAATACACTCCCGGCACTTATACTATGTTTGGTCGCGATTGTTGGTGGGGAAGATGCACTTTCTGCAGTTGGACTACTACGCATCCTGCCGGCTCATTTCGTTCCGTCTCTCCTAAACGCGCACTTGACGAAATTGGCCAACTTATAAACAAATACCATATCAAAGAAATTTTTGATGACACTGGCACTCTCCCAATTGGTCCTTGGCTTATGGAATTTTGTCAAGGCATGATTGATAGGGGATACAATAAAAAAATAAAATTTGGATGTAATATGCGCTTCGGCCACCTTGACCAAAAACAATACGATCTTATGGGTAATGCTGGTTTCAGATTTATTCTTTATGGTCTCGAATCTTCAAATCAAAATACCCTAGACCGAATTGAAAAACGCACCAAAGTACAGGATTCAAGAAAAACACTGGCTATGGCCAAAAAATCCGGTCTTGAACCTCATCTTACTATAATGATTGGTTACCCCTGGGAGACTGAAAAAGATGCCCAAACTACCCTAAACGAAGCCCGTCAGTTATTTAAAGATGGATTAGCCGATTCCATGCAAGCTACCCGTATTATTCCCTATCCCGGCACTCCTCTTTTTAAAGAATGCCAAGATAATAATTGGCTTTTAACCGATAACTGGGACGATTATGACATGCGTCAACCGATTATGAAATCTTCACTTTCACCTCAACAACAGGAAAAATTAATTCAATCTTTATTTAAGGGTGTACTCACCCCAAAATTTTTGATTCGCAAAGTCCTATCTATTCGTAGTCCCGCTGATGTAAAATTCCTAAGTACCTATGCATACAAATATCTTAAAAAACTTAAAGACTTCCCCTCTTCAAAAATCTAATAAAAAAATCCTTTTATATTTTCCCACCCCTTTTTCTTACCATCGTCCCTGGAAAGGAGTCCCTCTCGCCCTCCTAGCTATCACCCGAACACTGGCAAAAGAAGGCTATGATATAAAAATATTTACTCATTTTCTCTCAAAAAACGTTGAAAAAGAAATAATTAAAAATGGAAATAAAGCCATTTGTTTGGGCATTTCCGCTATGACAGGTTTTCAAATTTATGACGGACTTAAAATTGCCAAAAAATTTAAAAAAAAATATCCTAATATTCCAATAGTTTGGGGAGGCTGGCATCCGTCAATATTACCCCTAGAAACTCTCAAAAATCCTTATGTGGATATCGTTGTCAGAGGCCAGGGAGACATCACATTTACTAAGCTGGTCAAGGCTTTAGAAACTAAAAAAACACTCAAAAATGTTTTAGGAATTTCATATAAAAAATCAAAAAAATATTTTCATAATCCCGATCGCCCCCCCGTTAATCTCGACTCCCTTCCACCACTCCCTTACCATCTAATCGATGTCAATAAATGTGTATTTGGCACTGAATATGGAGAAAAAACCATTCCCTATATTTCCAGTTATGGCTGTCCCCATCGCTGTGGTTTTTGCGTCGAACAAATCGTCAACAAAAGACGTTGGACCTCATTATCATCCAAAAATGTAGTCGACGAATGGGAATCTCTTATCAAAAAATATAAAGCCGATTCCATCGCCGTCTACGATAGTAATTTTTTTGTCAATGAAAAACGCACTGC
>DPKG01000013.1:0-8424 GCA_003542615.1 Candidatus Shapirobacteria bacterium
GGAAAGGCATAAGTGTCACGGATATTTGGTTCGTCAAGTAAGATCATTAAAAGTCGGTCGACACCAATAGCCCAACCACCGTGGGGAGGAGCACCATAATGAAAAGCATTGTAAAGTCCACCGAATTTTTTGATGACTTCTTCCCGATGATAACCAATCTTTTCAAAGGCTTTAACTAAGGTTTCAGGTTCATGATTGCGGATAGAACCGGAGGCAAGTTCAAATCCATTTAGGGTAAGGTCGTATTGATTTGACTGGATAGTTAGGGGATCTGTGGCGTCTAAGGCTTTAATACCTCCCTGAGGCATGGAAAATGGGTTATGGCCAAAATCCAAATTATTCTGGTCATTTATTTCATAAAAAGGAAAATCAGTAATCCATACAAAGGATAAAATGTTTGGATCTTTGAGTTTTAAGAGATCGGCCAATTCGTTTCTGACGGAACCAAGAATTTTGTTGACTAAAGACTTAGAGCCGGCGGAAAAAAGAATCAAATCACCAGATTTTGCTTCTAATTGGGTAATTAATTGCTTTTGTAATTCAAAAGATATAAATTTTGAGACTCCCCCATCGAGACCATTGTCGACCACTTTGGCAAAAGCCAATCCTTTGGCACCTTTTTCACGGGCAATATCCTCTAATTTGTCTATTTGGGATTTGGAAAAATTTGCCGAATTGGGAGCGAGGATAGTTTTGATAATTTCGGCTTGATTAAAGATGTTAAGTTCTGTTTTATCTTTGAGAAGATCAGTGACATCTTTGAGTTTTAAGTCAAATCTAATATCTGGTTTGTCGGAACCATAGGTATTTATAGCATCAGAATAGGAAATCCGGGGAAAAGGATATTGGGCCAATTTCTTTTGAGGGGCAATGATTTGATAGGTATCTTTTATTAAATTTTGGGCAAGGTCAAAGATTTCATCGATAGTGGGAAAACTAATTTCAATATCGATTTGATAAAAAACACCGGCATGACGGTCGGCACGAGGATCTTCGTCTCGAGCGCAGGGAGCAATTTGAAAATAGCGGTCGACACCGGAGACCATCAATAATTGTTTAAATTGTTGAGGAGCTTGGGGGAGGACAAAAAACTTACCCTGATGGATACGGGAAGGAATTAAAAAATCCCGGGCACCTTCGGGCGAAGAGCTAGTCAAAAGAGGGGTAATAATTTCGGTAAAACCATGTTGATCCATCCAGTTTCTGACTGCAAGAAGGTATTTATGTTTCTTTTGTAAAATTTCCGCCAATCTGGGGCGACGTAAGTCAAGATAGCGGTATTTTAGGCGGATTGTTTCATCAAGTTCAGTACCGTCGGTGGTGACGGAAAATGGCGGGGTGTCGCTGGTGTTTAGAATGGTAATTTTTTGGTAATCAACTTCTACTTCAATGTTGCCGGTGGGAATATTTTTGTTGACTGAATTAGGATCACGGTTTTTGATTGTTCCTTCAACTTCTAAAACCCATTCTTTACCAAGAGGTGTACCGTATTTTTTTTGAAGATTGGATTGGAAATCCGAAGAATTGTTGACTACCAATTGAATGGTACCGGTCCAATCACGAAGATCAATAAATAAAATTTGACCATGGTCACGGGTATTGTTTACCCAACCTTTGAGTAAAACTGTCTGACCGATTTGGTTTAAAGTGTCTTTGATGTAGGTGCGTTGCATATGAGAGATTTTAACATTAAGCCGATTATTTAGCAGAAAGAAAAAAATATTTTGGTTTTTTTATTTTTCAATAATTTCTCGGACAATTAGTTGGGGGGTGGTAATGTTATTCCAGGTATTGGCAGAAAGAGAGGCGATGATATCGACACTATCCCCTATTTTGAGGGTTTTATCCATACTGCCTTTTTTGAAGGCAATGGCACTACAGGTAGTGTTTTCTCTGGTTTTGGTAGTGGGATCATCAAGCTTGATCTGAAGATGATCGAGAGTGGAACCAACGGCTCTTTTGTAATTTATTTTGAGATTTTTAAAATGAAAAAGTGGTTCCGGATTGCCGATACCAAAAGGGGCTAGTTTTTGGAGAGCAGAATAATTTTTTACAGTAACTGCCGATAATTTCATAGGTGCATCGACTTCAATTGTCGGCAAGAGAGTAATTTTTGATAATTTTTTGTTGACATATTTGATTAATTTATTTTTAAGTATGGGAATATTTTTAGATTTAATACTGAAACCGGCGGCGGCAGCGTGACCACCGAGATCGACAAATAAATCAGAAAATTCGCGAAGAGTTTTAATAATATTTAACTCCGGAACGGAACGACAAGAGCCTTTGGCAATATCGCCATTCAGACTGATAGCAACGGAAGGGAGATAATATTTTTCGGTGAGACGGCCAGAAATTAGGCCGATAATACCGGGGTGAAATGTTTTGTCGGAAACGAATAAAATTTTATTTTTCAAATCAATTTTTTGAGAAGCTAGTTCAATATGATCTGTTTGTAGGATTTGACGGTCTCGATTTTGTTGATCTAAAATTGAAGCAAATTTGGAGGCTTGTTGAGGTGTTGATGAACACAAGAGACGAAGGGCGTCGGTGGGGTTTGATAAACGACCAACAGCATTAATACGTGGGCCAAGAATAAAACCTAAATGATAAGCGGATAAATCCGATGGTTTTATTTTGGATATTTCGAGTAATTTTTTGATGCCGGGTGACGGATTAAGACGAAGAGAAATAAGTCCATGGACAACAATGGATCGATTGATGCCGATAAGAGGCAGACAATCAGCTACAGTGCCTAAGGCGGCCAAGCCAAGATCGGCGTTTTTGTCGAGGTGATGGGAAACAAACCAACTGAGAGCTGAACCGGATACTTTGGGGGAATGAATTAAGTACTGACAAATTTTTTTAAGATCTTTTTTGGTTTTGTCGGGTTCATGGTGATCGATAACGATTATGTCTACTCCGCTTTTTTTTACTTTAAGTAATTCCGGATAAGCGACAATACCATTGTCGACGGTAATTAATAAATCAAATTTAGTGATTTTTTCCGATTGAATCCGCTGAAAAGATTTGTGCCTAAAACCGTAACCGTCGAGTTCGCGCTCGGGAATAAAAGGATGGACTGTGAGGCCAATACGGGTTAGAGTCTGCCAAAGGATGGCGGTAGCAGTGATGCCGTCAACATCGTAATCACCGTAGATTAGAATATTTTTGTATTTTTTAATATTTATGTTGATATCAGTATCGACAAATTTAGGATAAGGAGGTTTTAAAAATTCATCGATATCTTTAATTTTTCGGTTGTTGATTATTTGGGAAAGTAATTTTGAAGGCGAATAGGTTTGGTCTATTTGAGTGTGGCTCAATTTTTTTATTAAAATCGACATATAGAACTAATTTTAGGATATTAAAATAATTTATGGTGTTTTGGTTAGGATTTGATATAATTTTGCTGGTTGGGAGTTTATAGCCAAAATCCCAATCAAGTTATATTTAAGGTTAAAAAGGAGATTCCGGTGTTTACCGGAATAAAGAATGGCAAAAAAATTATTTGTAGGGAATCTTCCCTTCTCAATGACCGATGACAGCCTGATGCAGCTTTTTGCAGCTTACGGTACTGTTGTTTCGGCAAACATAGTATTTGATAAATTCTCTCACCGCAGCAAAGGCTTTGCTTTTGTTGAATTTGGGACAGAAGAAGAAGCAGCTAAAGCTAGAGAAGCTTTGGACGGTTCTGAACAAGACGGTAGGAATATTGCAGTCAAAGATGCACTTCCCCGTCCAGACAAACCCCAAATGTAAATCAAGTTAAAATTGGTTTTAATCCCCCCGATTTGTCGGGGGGATTTTGGTAGATAAAATCCACCCTCTATCCCCCTCCTTTGACAAGGAGGGGGAATGTACTGGATAATATGTTTGTCTTATGGATAAAAATAAAAAAATAGAAATTCCAAAAAAAGTGCTAAAAATTATGGAACCGTTTTTAAAAAACGGGGCTGAGATTTATGTTGTCGGAGGGGCGGTCAGGGATTTATTATTGGATAGAGAGGTAAAAGACTGGGATTTTACGACTAATTTAACACCGGATGAAATGAAAAAATTATTTCCCAAAAACAGTTTTTATAACAATAAGTTTGGAACTTTTAGTATTGTAGGTGAGGATAAGGAAGTTTTTGAGGTGACAACTTTTAGAATTGAGCAAGGGTACGGTGATTCGCGACATCCGGATGAGATCAAATGGGGTAAGAGTTTGGCAAAAGATTTGGAAAGAAGAGATTTTACGATAAATGCGATGGCTTTGGATAATAAACTTAACTTAACTGATCCGTTTGGAGGTTTAAGTGATTTGAAAAACAAATTGATTAAAACGGTGGAAAGTGCTGATGAAAGGTTTGAAGAAGATGCCTTAAGAATGATGAGGGCGGTGCGAATTGCTTGCCAATTGGGTTTTGTGTTGGAATTGAAAACTTTTGAATCGATTCAAAAAAATGCTAAAAAAATATCAAAGGTTTCTGGAGAAAGAATAAGAGATGAGTTATTTAAAATATTATCGGCCAAAAAACCAGCTGAAGGAATAATGATATTAAAAAATTGCGGGTTGTTGAAAGAGATAATTCCGGAGTTACTGGAAGGAGTGGGTGTGGCTCAAAAAGGGCATCATATTGATGACGTTTGGACACATAGTCTGAAAACTTTAGATAATTGTGACAGTAAAGATCCGGTGACCAGATTGGCTTGTTTGTTGCATGATTTGGCGAAACCAATGGTAATGAAGGGTGAAGGAGAAGAGAGAACCTTTCACAATCATGAAGTAAAAGGTTCCAGAGTTGCCGTAAGCATAGGTAAAAGATTAAAGTTATCAAATAAACAATTAGATCAGTTATTTAAGTTGGTCAGATGGCATATGTTTACCGTATCTGAGGTACAAACAGATAAGGCGGTAAGAAGGTTTATCCGTAATGTAACGGTAGAATATTTGAATGAAATGATTTCCTTACGTAGGGCTGACAGATTGGGTTCGGGGGCAAAAGAGACTTCCTGGCGTTGGGAGGATTTTAAAAATAGATTGGATGAAGTGCAAAAACAGGCATTTTCAATTAAAGAATTAAAGGTTAATGGTGAAGACGTAATGAAAATTTTAAATATTAAACCGGGAAGAAAAGTGGGTGAAGTGTTGGAGTCTTTGTTTGCTGAGGTAGAAGAAAACCCAAAATTAAATGAAAGAGATATTTTATTGGAAAAAATAAAAAAGTTTGTATAATCAGGGTATATAAATTTATATAAGATATGACGGCACAAATTGAGATTAATGCGATAGGAAAATATAAGGGGATTGATAACAGAATTATTGTTTTAGAAAAAAATTGGAGACGGTCAGATATACCAAAGGTTGGATTAACTGTTTTGGACGAAGTCGGTATTGGTTTTATTGAGTCGGATCCAGAAGAGACTTTTGTGGGATTAAATTTTTTACCAGATAGTAGGTTTGAAATTTTTGAGGAGAGGGTAGTAATTGGAGGTGGATCGGAATATCCGGCTACGATTTATAACCCTGCTTCGATAGTTATTGGGGGTAGGACAACGTTAAAATATGAATTATATGAAAAAGGACCCAGGTTTGTTTACCCTGTAGTTAACGTAAGAATCAGGCATATAACCAAAAGATAATTTATTTTTCTTTTCGTTTGAAGAAAAGAACAAGGGGGATGGCGACGGCAGTAGATGAATAGGTACCAGCGATAACACCGACGAGTAGGGCGGTAGAAAACCAACGGGTAGCAGAGCCACCTAATATTACTAACGCCAACAACATGAAGATGATGGTCATAGAATTATTGACAGAACGGACGATGGTTTCCATTACAGCCTGATTGGATAGTTCTACCCAATTTTGACGATAATTACGGCGTTTTAGTTCTCTTATTCGATCAAAGGTGACAACGGTATCATGGACTGAGGCAGAAAGTGTAGTCAAAAGAGCAGTAACAAATAAAGCGTCTAACTCGGCACCAAAGAAATGACCAAAGAGAGAGAAACTACCGATTAGAATAATGGTGTCGTGGAACATGGCTAAAATTGCGGATATTCCAAAAGTCGGTTCACGAAATCGACGGGCGATAAAAAATAAAAGGGAAATGGATGAAAGAATGATGGCAAATACGGTTTTTATGATTAATTCTTTACCTAAAGACGGACCTAGTGATTCAAATTTCTGTTCCTGGTAATTTGGGTCGATTTTTTTAATTGAATTTTCGATATTTGCCTTAATTTCGGGAGAGATTGTTTCTGATTTGATAAGATAACTATTGCCGTTGGTAGAAATTGAGGTAAGGGAGATTTCCTGATCGAGGTAAATTTTTTCAATTTGGGACTTGTTGACGGTATCTTTAAGTTTTATTTCCCAAACGGTTCCGCCTGCAAAGTCGACTGAGGGGACAAAGCCCCATTTTATAATGGAAAAAACTGAAATTAATATTAGTGAAAGTGAAAAAATAAAAAACAGTGGCCTATATTTCATGATATTCATATTTTAGTTTGCTGATTGTCTAATTTTTCATGAGCCAAGACTCTTAATAAATTTCTGGTAACGATAACACCGGTGAACATGCTAAGAAAAATTCCAATCAAAAGGGTGACGGCAAAGCCGCGAACCATGCCTGAACTGTTTAAGAAGCTCCAGTTGAAAGGATTGAACAAAATGAGGCCGGTAATGATGGTAGCGGTGTTGGCGTCTTTGATAGAGTCCCAGGCGCGGCCAAAACCAAGTTCCATGGCAATAGTCCAAGGCTTACCGGATCTGAGTTCTTCTTTCATACGTTCAAAAATTAAAATATTGCTGTCGACAGCCATACCAATTGATAAAATAAATCCGACAATACCAGGAAATGTTAAAGTGACGGGAATTAGTTTGTAAAGGGCGAGAGTAATAAGTCCATAAATCAAAAGACTAATATTAGCGATAAGCCCTAATTTTCCATAATTTGCTACCATAAATAAGGTGACGATGACGAGCCCGATTAAGCCGGCCCGGACACCTTTGTCGATGGAATCCCGGCCAAGACTGGCACCGACTTGTGATTGTTGAATTAATTTAATAGGAATGGGAAGTGCACCGGCGTTAAGTTGAGCTGAAAGAGTCTTGGCAGATTTAGTATCGAAATTTCCATTAATTACTGCCAAACCGTCGGTGATTTGAGTGGAAACTGTCGGGGCGGATACAATTTCATCGTCCAGCATGATGGCGATTCTTTTGTTTAGATATTTTTTGGTGGCTTCGGAAAATAATTTGGCGCCTTCCTGATCAAACTCCAAAGATACTTCCATTTGACCGGTGTTGGGATTGGGTTGGGGGGCGGCTTTGACAAGGTGAGAACCATTAATACCGGTATCTGTGAGAATATCGTCTAAGGTAGCAGAGGCGGTAGCTTCCGGAGGAAGTTCTTCGACACCTTTAAAACTTAGTTGGGCAGTTTGACCAATGAGATCGATTGCTTCATCAACATTTTCGACACCGGGAAGTTCGACAATAAGACGATTTTTGTCTCCAACTGATGATAGTTGAACATTTGACTCGCTGACACCGAATAAATTAACCCGGCGTTCAATATTGGTTTTGAGAGATTCAAGTGCCTGAGGTAAATCTTCCTTTTTAATTTTGGAAGTGTCGGCTTCAAAGGTAATAGAGGCACCACCGGCTAAATCAAGACCGTATTTAAGGTCAAGAGATTTGTATATTCTTAATGAGCCGAGATTAAAATCAATTTGAGGGCGGTAAAAAGTGTGTTGCCAATTAAAATTTTTCCAACGAATGTTGACCGGAACCTTTTGGGGCATGTCAATGATGAGGGAAATAAAGGCCAGGGAAAGAATGATCCAGAAAATTTTTTTTGTTCTAGAGTTTATTGGCATAAATTGAGCAATTAATTGAGTACAGCTTTAGTTTTTAATCTTTATTTTTGTTTTTGTCAATTAAAGAAAGTTGGCGTGGGTGACCGGAGAAAACATAAGTGACGGAAACTTTGGCACGATTTGTTTTGACTATTGCCAAATCCCCTTCTTTAAGGTTGATATCCTTGATTAATTTTGAGGGGAGAGTGACTGCCAAACTGTTTCCGGTTTTAATTACTTTTCGGACTTTTGGCATTATTATAAATTGGTAATTTCGTAAGCGTTACCGATAATAGTTACCGGACTATTGAGAAAGAAATCGACGAGGAAAGGATCTCTTTTGGTCTTGCGGAGGGAAAATTCAGATTTGTCCATAACCATATAGTTAATTTCCCGATGTCGGAGTTCTTCTTCTTGTTTGATTATTGGATCAAGATCTTTGAGTGAAATTTTGTTGCCGACTAAAATAAAATCGACTGAGCCGGATTTGGAACGGTTCATTAAAAAATCGGAGCTATAAATTAGGAATTTTAAGTTGCCGATTTTTTCTTTTTGGGAAGAAATTAATTTACCGAG
>DPKG01000013.1:8434-128298 GCA_003542615.1 Candidatus Shapirobacteria bacterium
TAATAAAGTTCCTGGGGAAAATAAAATAATTCGTTTAGTAATTTAATTCTGGTTTTGGAGATAAAAAGATGTTTGAGACTGGTATTAAATTTCATATTCAATTTTGTTGCCGATAGGTAAGATTTCGATCCAGATAGTACCAGGGACAAAATTTACCTCTTTGCCAGATTTATCTTTAAAGATAGTTCGAGAGGTACGGGTATTTTTGGACCAGGTGATATCCTGATGGGTGCCATTTTGAATTAGAACTCCTTTTCCGGTGCCAATTATTCCGTAAAGATTGTGAACATGTTCGTCAACTGAACGGGTTTCTTTGACAAACTGGATGATTACATTTTTGGTAGTCAAAGGTTTTTTTGTATCTATATCAATATGGATTTCACCCCCATTGTGACGGACATAGTTATTTGATGTTTGATCATAAACCCATTTGACGGCGTAGGATGCGTCACCCCAAAATCCAAAAGAGATACTTTTGTCCGATACGGTGGGATTATCTTTCTGAGTAAATTGCCAGGTTTTGAAATTTTTATCCCAGGAAGTTTTGTTTATTTCGGTTAGGTTAGTAAGTCCCCTATCGGCGGCTGTTTCCCACAAGGCTTCGGTGGAACAATACATGGTGTGTTCGGTAGCCTTGACTTCTCCGGTGCGTTCGGGTTCGCGTCGACAAACTTTATAAGAGAGAGAAAATTGGGAAAGATCACTCCAGGTGCCTTTATTGTTCCAGCCATATTGTGATATTTGTTCGATAGCTTGGGCTTTTTTAGCGGTGGTACAGGGACCACCGGGAGTGGCAGCAGAACAATTTGCACCTCCGACGTGGGTGTAAAGGGGGTAATCTGAGTATTCGGAAGCCAAATCCAGATAATAGGTACGGGCGGATCTAACCGGTCCAACATCATATTTGTAAGTCGAACCCCTGGTAACAGCACAGTAATAAACAGCCATAAAACGGGTAATACCACCTTCAGCGACGGTTTCGTAGATGACATCGGCATTACTTAAACCAGACTGAGGACGGGAATCAAGATGATTTTCTATCATTACTAAAAGAGGTCGTCTGGCAGACCAGATAGTTTGCTGCTCCTTAGTATAAAGAACCCCATTGAGAGGACAAGCTTCGGTTTTTGGTCCTTCGAATTGCAAAACACCATCCTGGTCGGTAACTTCCTGATCGCTATCGGTTTGGGAGGTAGGTGTAGCAATCGATTGATTGACCGGAATTAATTTATCAAAAGTTAAATAGAAAATTCCGCTTAGTAATAAAAATAAGCCGGTATAAACTGGTACGATTACTTTTTTGTCCATGATGAAAAGATTAATCTTTAATAGCTTTTACTATAGCCAATTTTTCATCTTTTGACAAAGAGATGGATTGGCCTTCGCCGTTTTTTACCGGTTTGGCAAATATCCGGGTATTTTCACGGGTGTGAAGTGATGTAATAATAACACCTGATTTGTGTTGATCAAGTAATGCCAGGGCGAAACTTTGGTCTCCACCCATGTCGTCAAAGGGGTTAAAACGAACGAGACCGATATTGGATACACTGTTTTTGGTTTGAGAAGTAAGTTGGTCTAAATTTTTTTGGATTTCAGAAAAATCGTGGGAGGAGTTATTTTGAGGAGTAGCTGAATTCTTACTAATAATTTTTCGGTAAAAAAGGAAAGTAAGATAAGCAGTCCAGAGAAAATTTATTAAAATTAACAAAGTAAAGGGTAAGGACATATGGTTATTGTAGCAAAAAATTTGATACTATCGTGTTATACTGCCTGTGAAATAGAGCAATGAAAAAGAAAAAGTTAAATAAAATCAAACATACTGTAAAGGAAGTTGAAGTGAGTGAATCATATTATGTCAAAAGAGATCTTTTAAAGAGTTTTGTATTAAGTTTGCTTGCAATTTTTGTAATCGCGTGTATATATTGGTTTGAACACTTAAATTTAAATATTTTTTAAGGAGGTGAAATAATTATGGCAACAATTAGTTTTTATTGCGTAAAATGCAGAACCGCTAAGACAGTAGACGAAAGCAAAGTAGAAAAAACCAAACTCAAAAATGGTAGACCTGCTGCAAAGTCTGTTTGTCCTGACTGTGGAACCGGAATGTTTAAAATTCTTTCTGCAAAAGAGGCATAATTTTTTTAAAGTAATATAAAAACCGTCCCGAAAATATTTGGGACGGTTTTTGATTTTGACCTTTGGGTAGGATATAATTAGGAACCTTAAAGAAGCTGAAGGGTTGACTCCGGTGTTACATCGGAGAGGAAAGTCCGAACCACCTAAAGCACGGAACTTGAATAGGTAAAGGTAGGTAAAGTCCGCCAAAAGCGGATAAGCTTACGGCAATGCTACAGAGACGAGATTCCCGGTGCAAACCGAGATGAAATGAAACGAGCATCCTTCCGGTGGAAATCCTAAATCGAGACGTTATTATCTGCTTTAGAGAGTCTCAGGTAAGGAGAATAGATTGATAACCCATAAACAAAATTCGGCTTATCAGTTTCTTTAAGGTATTTTTTAGTCCTGATCGAAAAAGGAATGAAAAAGGACTTCGGTAGTAAGGTATAAGGGAATGGCTAAAATTGCACCCATTATACCGCCAAGTATTGAACCGGCGGCAATTAAGAGGATGGTAACAAGCGGGTTGAGGCCAACTGATTCCTTCATAATTTTGGGGACGATGAAATTATTTTCCAATTGCTGAACTACAATACCCCAAATAAGTGCGGAAAGAGCGGTAATTGGCGATATGGTTAAGCCAACCAAGGCCGCCAAAACTGTAGCAATAGTGGGTCCAATATTGGGGACAATTTCAAGTAAGCCGGCAAGGATAGCCAAGGGAACGACATATTTTAAGCCGATAAATAAATAGCCAATGTATGACAGAACTCCAATGATTAACATTAAAAAAAGTTGTGCGTTTACCCATCGACCGATGCGTTTTTCGAATTCTTCAATAATTAAAATTGTTTTTTTTCGGCCTTTGGCGCCAAAAGCACTAAAACTGTATTTGGGTAAGTTTTGTCTTTCAATGAGGAGATAAAAAGTAATAATAAAAATTATAAAACCAGAGAAGATATTGGAAAATAGGCTAATCGTGACCCGGGCAATATTGGATGGGAGATTTTCAATAATTTTGAATTGGTTGGAGAGATCGATGGCTTTTGCACCAAAAAAGGTGGTATTTTCGATATAATTAGGAAAGTTGTTTATAAGACCGGCGGTTTGATCGACAAGAATAGGAACAATTCCGGCTACACCAAAAGATAGAAAAAGAAGAAGGATCAAGTAAAGAATAATTATGGCTAAAGGTCTGGGAATTTTCATTTTTACCAAACCTTTTACGGATGGATTTAGGGCACCCATAAAAACGAGACAGATAAATACCATAACCAAAAGGCTGCGAAGTCTCCAGAGAATGTTTAGAGATAAGGTAAAAAGAATAAAAAAAGTAATGGCAAAGATAATTGTTTTATGGGAAATTTCGATTTTGGTCGGTTTCATTTTGGATAGATCCAATTTGTAACTAGGTCTACTATTACTTTATCATAGTCTTTTTGGGTAATATCGATAATATTAATTTTGGGAATTTTTTTGAACCAGGTGATTTGACGACGGGCATAAGAATGCTCGTGAAATCTCCATTTTTCTTTTGAAAGTTGAAAACTGTCAGGGTTAGGATTTTTGAAATAATTTTTGAATTCTTTATAGGCTAGAGTATTTAAGCCGGGATCGCTCCATTTGTATTTTTTGAGAAGTGATTTTATTTCGTTTATAAGTCCCAAATCAATTCGTTTTTTGACTCGTTTATCAATATTTTGATATAGATAACTAGTAGGTGCGGTAAGNNGGATTGTTGATATCGGAATTATTTAAGGAATTATAGGTCTCGTTGTCGATTAGTTTAAGTAAATATTGGAGAAATTTTACAGGCAGGTGATTTAGAATATTTCGGAGTAATCGGTTTGGTTTGATGGAAAAAGTAGATTTTGGATTTATGATGGCGTCAATATATTGACCGGATCCGCCTACAATTATGGGAAGCTGTTGGCTTTGCCAGGTTTTTTGGATAAGTTCTAAGGCGGCCAATCGGTACTGAGCTGCGGAGAATGATTGATTGGGGTCGATAAGGTCAATTAAGTGAATATTCGTATCTTTGGGGTGATCTTTACCAGTACCAATGTCTAAACCACGATAAATTTGACGGGAGTCTGCGGAGATTAGCTGTCCATTAAATTTTTTGGCCAACTTTATGGCTAAAGAAGTTTTGCCGGTGGCAGTAGGACCGGAAATGATGAGAAGTTTATTTGGTGACATTAAATCTGAATTCAACTATATCGTCGGGTTGCATGTGATAATCTTTACCTTCGTGACGGAGACGGCCGGCGTCTTTGGCACCCTGCCAACCTTGGTGTTGAACAAAATCATTATAAGAAATAATTTCGGCCATAATAAAACCGCGTTGAAAATCGGTATGAATAACTCCGGCGGCCTCGGGCGCGGTGGCATTTTGGGAGATGGTCCAGGCCCGGACTTCTTTGATACCGGCAGTGTAATAAGACTGAAGACCTAGAGTTTGATAGGCTTTTTGGATAACTCTTTCTAATCCTGATTCATTAACACCGAGTTCCTGAAGATAATCACTTTTTTCAGTGTCATCAAATTCAGATAAATCATTTTCAATTTTGGCAGAGATGGGAATAACGCGGTCAAAATCTTTGATATTTAATTTGTAATTTTTTATATTTTTATAGGTGTCTTCATCAACATTGACGGCGATAAAATAAGGCTTGGCGGTAAGTAAGAAAAATTCCTGAACTAATTCGATGTCCTCTTTGGATAAATCCAGATTGACGGCCAGATTCCCCTGTTCAAGAGATTGCTTTAATTTTTGAGCAATTAAAAATTTTTTGGATTTATTTTCCTTGGGATTGTTTTGATTTTGGATAATAAATTTATCGATAGTTTCAAGATCTTTAATGATAAGTTCGGCAAATATTACTTCAAGATCGCCTTGGGGATCGACGGAACCTTCTTTGATAATATTGGGGTCGGAAAAGTCGCGAACAACATGCATAATGGCATCACATTCACGAATGTTGGTTAAAAATTTATTTCCCAAACCTTCACCCTGGGCAGCGCCTTTAACCAAACCAGCGATGTCGACAAATTCAACGATAGCCGGAGTAATCTTGGGGGTTTTAACAATATCGGCCAGAACCGGTAATTTATTGTCCGGAACAGCGACGACACCGACGTTGGGGTCGATGGTACAAAAAGGATAATTGGAAGCGTCAGCCACCTGTTTACCTAAAAGGGCATTAAATAAGGTGGATTTACCGACATTGGGCAAACCGACGATACCGACCGATAGGTTCATACCCCACATTTACGGTGGAAGCAGTTACAAGTTGTGGTAATGAAATGTGACACCATACTTCTACCGATCTCCTTTCTTTTATAATTACTTTCTCTATTATATCTCGAATGACCTGCTTTTTGTTGGAGAAATTCATGGTGCATAGGACTTTTTCTGTCTCAGCGCATAATTCGTCCACTCCAATGTCAATTGATTCTTTTGAAGTTAGAGCCTCTTGCTCCTCAATTTCCTTCTGAAAGCCTTTTTTGCGCTTCTTGGCATCCTTGACCAGCTCCATATACTGCTCAAACTCCAGTGCCCCGCTACCATACGCTTTTGAATATCGCTTTTCTTCTTCAGTAATTTTCTCTATTTGAGCATCCAAATTAGTTCGATGTTGCGTGTCGACTGAAGTGACCGCCTGGTTCTTAAGCCAAGCCTCGGCATGCTTTCTAATTAAGTCTTTACTTTGCAAATGTTGCATTAGCTCATCCCAGAGCATCTGATCCAGAATCACGGCGTTAGCGCCTTTTAAGTAGCAACGACGGTCTTTGCGTGGGAATTTATGGATTCTCTCTATACAGCGGTAATAAAAATGTCCAGTCTTGAGACAACCATCTCCAGCCCTTCGATTACCACACCCGCACCAGATAATCTCTGACAGGAGGTAATTGTATTTCTTGTTCTTGCGGGCATATTTCTTATTTAACTCCAAAATCCTCTTGTTTTTCTCATATAAACTTGGGTCATCGATAATGATCGGCACTTTGAATGGAATCCAATCCTCTTTAGTTCTTACTCTCCTGCTAGTTTTACTAACTCTCTTATATTTGTCGTTTTTAAGTGGTTTCTTCGCTTCAACCGCCTCGGATTTGTTGTAATATACCTGCCCTGAGGCGTAGGTTTCACACTTCAGCATTCGAGTTATCGGACCTCTAGACCAAAAGGGACTTTTTCTTTTCCTGGGACGGATTCCCAAGTCATACAGTTTCTTGATTATGCTGTGCATAGAAACCCCTTCGACTGCGTGCCAGTGCCAGATAAGCCTTACCGCTCTGGCTTCTTCTTCATTAACCTCGTAATGTGCTGGTTCGGTTTCCGTCTTTTTGATGTAGTTATAGCCGTATAAAGCGCTGCCGTTTATCAAAATTCCCGATCTGGCTTTGAAAAGTTTCCCTCTCCTGAATTTCTCGGCTGTGTTGCGCCTATCATAATCGTGGAAAATCCCCATTATCTTTTGCATCATTTCCTCAGCTGGCGTAGTTGGGTTAATGTCACGCAAGGAAATAAACTTTATTCTGGCTATTTCAAATTCTCTTAGAAGTATCAGTTGATTGGTAAAGTCCCTTGATAACCGCCCTAGATCGTAAACATAGACAACTTGTATCTGATTCTCTTTAATAGCATCTCGCATGGCATCCAGGGCTGGTCGAGCCAACATCATGCCTGTCCACCCGTCATCAACAAATAAATTCTTGGGAGGAAGTATGTTTCCGTCTGCTTCGATTTTTTGTTTAACCTCCGCTACTTGGGACTCTATGGTTTCTTCTTTCTCTTGCCTCTCAGTTGAAACCCTAGCGTAAAGCGCCGCTTGTAGCGGTTGTGCTGAATCACCATTACTGATGTGATTGGTATCAGGCAGTATATTTTCCATTCTTATTTTTAACTTTTTGGCTTTATAACTTGCTCGAATAGCTCTGCCAATTTCTGGCTACTGATCCGCCATGCTTTTCCTAGCTTTACAGCTGGCAATTGCCCCCTTCTTGCCATGCGGTAGATAGTAACCTTAGCTAATTTGAGCTTCTCTGCTGCTTCGTTTATAGTTAAGTATTCTTGGTTTTCCATAGGTCTTTTGATATTGTTTGATACACTCACACACTACTTTTATGATCTGTGTAAGTCAAGCGTGATCTGGTTTTTCAATACTTTGCACCTTCCTGTTCGTTTTCGGCATATAGCTTTCCATTGGGTAATCCGTCCTTATAGATATAACCTGGGGTGATTACTTCTAACCTTAAATCCCAGACAAACCACTTCAGTATTGTCTCTGCGTTCCATTGAAGTTCTGGAACTTCAAAACTAAGATACGAGTCACAAATAACTCCGTCTACTTGCTTTTCAAAGATTGCATTCATCATGACCCCCAATTCGGTATTCCAGACATGTTTTCTGTCCATTTCGAAGTCCTTAAACACCCTCATTACTCTGAAACTATGCTCCTGAGCAAATTCTGTGAGGGTTTTAATCTGATCATCGACAATCTGTTCTTTTGCTTCCCAGCTACTGGCTTGATATGTCCTAGCCTCGGTATAAATAAAATATCGTTTTGACATGTTCACCTCCTTTGCTTGTAATAAGTTTTGCCTAGCTACAGTAAAAATCCGATCAAAGGCAACCTTCAAATGAGCCTCACTTTCTGGTTGGTTGGTGTATCGAAAGTCTAGTATTGGTGGCATTACTTTTTGCATAGGTTTATTTATTTGGTTCAAACTTCAGACGCTTCTTCAAGGCAATGTGCCAATAAATAAGAGCAAGCCAAAAGTCGTTAGCACCTGTGTTTGCCCACTCTCGCTTGGCTTGCCCGAATTTGTCGGTCACTGTGCGGGCATACATAGTCTGGGCGTGGTTGATAAGCTGTTGGAGAGCTGGATTCTGGGGCGACATCGCAAATCTGATTTTTCCTGTCATCAGTGCCTCGATGGTGTTATCGATAATCCCTGTTCTTGATGACAATACTTTTACCTCATCCTCAAACTCTGCATCTTTTCTTTCTATCTCGTCGAAGAAACGCACAATTCCCAGCATCTTGGGATCATCCTTAAACCAGTGAAGAAATACTCTGTATGGGAATTGTCTGGCTAAACTTAGAGCTTCCTGGGTATAAGGTTGTCCATCAATCACAACTACCCGAATATCGTAAAAATTGATGAAATTAGCTAACTGCTCCCAACGAGTGCCGTCAGGTTTATCAACCATTACACCGATCCAGAAGACCCCATTTTTATTGCCGATAATGACATGGTTTCCCTTACCACTTCCCAACCCTGTATCAACTCCCATCACATTCAGCTCACTACTGTCTTCAACTTGTGCTTCAGTGGCGTTTCGGATAAAAAGACTGGCTGGAATTCTGTGTTCGGCTGAGACATACGGGAGACCCAAGACAAAGTTGTAAAAATAGGTTTCATTCTCAGCTTTCTCTTTTTCTTTGATAAGATCATCTGCGGTTCGCCAAGGACAGTGCATCTGGCTAATCCAGTAACCGCTTATATCCCTTGCTGAATACTTCGCTTCCCAGCTACCAAGGTCGCTTATCTGCCTTGGGGTTAATTCTCGATGGCATTTTTGGCAAGTGTAAATTCTTTGTTCAATATCCACATTTTTATCCCACTCCATGTGCTGTCTGTAGTTACAATAAGGACAGTTAAATCGCCAATGTTTTTGGTCAGATTGTTCAAACATTTTCTCTATACCCGTATCGGGAACTGTTGGGGTAGAGAAAAAGTGCTGGCTTCTGACCTTGGAATACCCCATGCGGGAGGCATAGTCTCTGATAACCTCCGACTTTGATTTATCAACCTCGTCATGGATATTGCGATCAGAAGTTAACATGATGGCTTCACGCTCTGTGAAAGTGCCTTTGAAATAAACAAATGACCTGTCTATTTGCTTCTGCTCAATAGAATCTATGTTCTTGGGATCGATATGCTCCTTGATGCAAGGATTTGCCCTCATAATCTGATTAACTTTGCTCGGCACAAACTTATAAACATCGTCAGCTGTCGGGAGTGTGTAAATCTGGTTAATGCCCAAGAAAATAGCGTCATGGAGGACTCTCAATATCTCCATCGTGCTTGCGCCCACCTGAGAAGCCTTACGGATGACCTGAATAGGCGCTCTATCCGCATAGATGTCCATCATGAAACGATGGTCATGGAACTCGATATTTTGACCTGTCTCGCTTTTGATATGGTTTTTGCTGATCCAATACAAGATACTTTTTGCCTCGTCAGTTACCATTGTTATCAACCTCCTTTCCCTTGCGTCCATGAAAATTTTTAATTAGGGTATCTAGTGCCTTGCCTTCTGCTTCTTCCTCTGGAGTAAGTAGTCTCTGCTCTCCAGTTACACTGACCGCTGATCTGTCCGTTACCAATCCCATCTCAGTTCTGGTCATCTCCCAGAGTTGTTTTAACTCGGCAACAGTGACTTCTTCACCCGAGTCAAGTTTCTTGAGTTTGGTATCCAGTGCCTTTCTGAAGGCTTTAATGATCTTGAATTTGCGTTCCTTCTCAAACCTCTTAGCCTCAGTGCGGATTTGGTCTACATCTTCAGTAATCTTGAGATCGGTTCTTTTAACCCAACTAAACTTTTTCGACCACAAGGCAATGGTTTTCCTTGTTACAATGTTGCCTAATCTATTTTTCAGACCCTCCAATTCTGGGGTAATTTTGGTGTAACCCTGGTTCAGTCCTTCCCAGGCGGTTAAGAGCCTGTCAAAGCTCCCTGTCAGGCAATACAATTGCCAAACAGTAAACTGTTGCATCGTCTCTCCTGGCATTTTGCTGGTCGTTAGTTTTAGTTCCTGATTCTTCATAGTTTTTGAACCTCTCTAACATTGGCATCTATCCACCTCATGTCATCGACCGTAAAATCAAGAGGGCAACCCATTTCTTTCCAAGTTCGTTGATAATTTTCTTCAGACTTACAAACATTAAATTCACTCTTAAAGGAAACTAAAGGCGCTTTAGGTCGAGGCGGTTGCAAAATTGCAACACTTTGAGGAGAAACAGCCCCATTTCCTTTAGGTGTTTGCCGTTGCAAATCTGCAACTGGTGGTTGTGGTTCTGCAACAGCTGGTTGCAAAATTGCAACATGCTCCTGTAGGTCAACAACTTTCTTGTCTTTAGAAATCTGTGCAAAGTTATCTCTAATATCGAACCCGTTAACAAAAATCCGATTATCTCTTTCCACCCATAATCCCAAAGTAAACAGTTTCTTAGCCTTACGACTAACCTTTGATTTATGCCAACCCAATAAATAACCAATCTCTGTTTTCTGATAATTGAAACTGCCATAGTCTTTAGGATCGTGGTTTTTACTGTCCCAATCTGCCAATGCTGAAAAACCTAAATCCCACAAAATAAATTCACTGTCAGATAACAGCTTTCTATGGAGAAGTAAAAACCTTCCCCTGAAATGTGGATCGTATCCATTTAACCTGTTCATAATCTTTGTTGGTCGCATACTTATTTTTCTTGGTAGAGTTTTTCCTTCAAACTCTTAATAACTGAGACCGCTCGTCTGAAATCGACGAGGACGCTTTGGGAATTTTCTTCTGCAAAATTGAACGCCTGAAGCAACTCTTGCCGTTCTGGCGAGTCTTTTAGAACAAAAATAGATCGTTTGGGATTAGAAGATGGTTCAACACCCACAAGGTCGAACCCATGAAGGATTAAAAAAGCTACAGTATAGAAGCTACCACACCGCCAGATTTGATTCTTATTTTGTTTTTCCATATTGATATTCCTTGAGCCAATAAAAAAGGACTCAATGGTCTTGAGTCCTTACAAGCAGGAACAACGCCGTAACCGCAAAAGTTTGTAGTTACATCCTTACATTCGTTTCTGGAATATCAATCAGGGTCAGTGCTTTTCGTTCAATCGTAGAAGTGCTGCTATCCGAGCAATCGCATCAAATCGTGGTCTATCGTTTAGGTTAGTCTTTTCAAGACTTTGTTAACTATAAATATAGTAAATCACCCCACCCTTTGTCAAGAGTGATCATATTAACGACAAAAAAGTTCTTAAATTGATCTAAAATTCGAACAACTCTTTTACTTTGACATTCAACCCTCTGGCAATTTTAATAAGATATCTTACCGAGGTATTCACATACCCATTCTCAATCTTTGCCAGGTATGAGACATTAGAGGCTGCTTTATCGGCAAGATCCTCCTGGGTCATCCCCTTGCGCTCACGAATCTTTTTGATGGTTTCACCCAGCACCTCTCTCTCACGCTGGAATGGATTGTTTTGAGCATATCCTTTCATACTCAAAGTATTTCCATATTTGGAAACCTTTACCATTCCATATATGGCAAGTTTATGTTAGAATTAGCCTGGTGACCAACTAAAACTTGACATTTGCTATGCAAGGAAGCTAATATCCTGAAACCTTTTAGTAGTTAGCGCAATAGGAGAATAAAAATGAGAATGACACATCAAAAGAAAACCAGATTGCTCCCCGCTTTATTGTTACTAGCTGTAATTACTATCCTTGCAGTTGTTATTGCCCCTCGTTTGATCAGCCAATCAAAGGTTGTTCAGACCTTGCAATCCAACGCCAAAGACAAAGAAGTGGCTGAATTACTGGCTACGATGAGCAATAACCCTAATAAGGACTCTCAGGAGTATAAAGAGGTTCGTCAAAAGTTTTGCCTCCTAACTGCTCGACCCGTTGCGGAAAGAGAGAAAGCAATAGCCAACATCAGGGAGTTCCTGCATGGAATCTATCCAGAGGTAAGTAAAGAATTTAATCCAGAGTTTATCTGCAGCAAATTCAACGGCAAGCCCGACGATAGCGGAACGGATTATAACAGCCCCGCTACCGAATTTTACGAAGCGGAAAATCATAGCTTCGAGGTTGATCCCAAGACAAATCATATCCTGGGGTTCGGAGAAGCTGAGCGCAGGTGGGGATATAACGAGGACGGCACACGCTGGCATGACCCAATACCAGAGTATGACTACTCAGGAATTTACAGCACACCAGAGGAGCTGAGACAGGTCGCCGAGAGATTCCTGACCGAGCATAAAGACATCTTGGGTATTGATCTTACAAAGATGACCTACAAGTTCGAGGGGACAAAACCAGGTAACTTTTTTATGCACTGGGAAGACAAAAATGTCTCGGTAACCAAAGAGCATGAAGTTTGTGGGGATATCGACAAGGAGCGTGAAGGCGCATACCAAGACGCCAATGGAACATGGTGCATTAAACAGAAGTCGACCAATTACCAAAGGATCGACATCACCATCACCAACGGCGGGCAGATAATCATCTATCGTAATAACATCAACGATCTTGATAAACTATAAGCATGAGGAAAGTTATTGTTGTCGGTTTACTGCTATTTGTCCTTCTGTTGGCTCTTGAGTATCTGTGGTTCAAGGGAACTATGCGCTGCGTGATCAACAGATCTCAGGGTGGTCAAACTGTTGACTGGGCGCTAATTAAAGATTGTAGCTACTAAATTACTCTGTTTTGTCTCCCGATTTCAGCCCTCTTATAAATGCTTGTCTGGATGCTTCGGCTCTTGTCTTACTGTTTTTCTTCCACTCTGATATTTCCTTCTTGTGATCTCCGTTTAGAAGTTTTTCTATTTTTTGCCTGGATTTACACTCATGTTTGTCTAATGAAAAATCTGACTGAAAACAAGACCGCATCATCACATCTTCCCTGATGCCTTCTTTTAATGCTTCGCCAAAAGCTTTTGCCCTTAAATTATGCTGACACTGTCTATTTTTGTTCATATTCATATTCATAGTTATCACCTTATGTAACCAGCAACTATGCCAAACAAGGGGTCTGAAGTCAAACAGGGGTGAAACTATGCCATCCCAGGCACGAAAGCCCCACATAAGTCAACACAAGGGCAAACACGGTGGATTTTCAGGTCTAATGGTCGGTCTTAGTGAGAGTCCACAGATCGACGGTAAGGAATTTCTGGAAATCTCTTACTTGTTCAGCAAGCTTTGGGTTTGAAGTCATTTCAGGTCGTGGATCAACATAATACACCCCATCAAGCTTGTTTAAGGCAACCGTATAACCCAAAAAGTGATTTGTTTTGAAAGTTGAATTTATTCCAAATATGCTCTTGCCCTTAACTGCTCTCTGAACATCATGGAGAAATACAGCAACTACCTTTATATCTCTACCGAGCAATCTTGATAATAAAAACTTATCTAAAAAAACTTTATCGATCCTATCCTTACTTGTTGTCTTCACAGAACCAACTATCTCCGTGGGGTGAATAAATTTAGTTTCTGAAGTCAAAATAGCTTTGTTTTTTGAGAAGACCAAGTCAAGTTCGTAGGACATGGAATAGCCTGGTTGGTTTGGTATGGGAAGGTTAACAGTGCGAGGCTCACATTCCATTCCCAACTCTTTTATTATCAGCTTGACCAAGACTTCGAATAACATACCAATCCGCTTTCTCGACTGATTTGAGTTATCAAAAGAGTCACCAACACACCCTATGGTTTGCTGAAGCGTGTAAATTACCTTGTCTATTTCTCTAGATTCAATGTAATCCTTATAGGTTTCGTTGCTTGATACTCTTTCTTGTAATTTCTTTAGGTCGGAAAGAAACGAAATAAATCTTTCAAATTTATCTTTCATTTCTTCTGGTGATTCTATAAAAAGATCGCTATTTAATGGACGGGTTATCTTATATCCGTCACTTTTACTGTATTGATAAAAAATGTAGTTATTGTGAGAGGGAGAAACTATCCTGGTCGGGTTTGAAGCCTGAAGATAACTTAAAAATGCCTGAGCCATCTTAAGATAATCTCCAAGTTGAAGAAAAGCGGATTTGTCCTGCACACTTGCCTGTAAATCATGTAAGTTTGTTGTTTTCATCTTATTGATTTTCTACGATCAGTATTTTCCTGATCAAATTTTACCCAACGATCAACAGACCATTCCTTAACCATTTCTACTCGATCTGCAGCCATTTTACAATAGCTCGCTGAGATATCACACCCCTTCCACCTTCTCTTTAATTGTTCTGCAGTCGCAATTGTTGTCCCAGATCCCAAAAACGGATCGATAACCAAATCATCCTCATTAGATGAGGCTAAAATGATCTTTCTTAACAACTCCTCTGGCTTTTGAGTCGGATGAGATGTCCTTTCTTCAGCGCCATTACTTATCGTGGGAATTTCCAAAACATCCCTCGGTTTTGCCCCTAGAGGATTTGGACTCCATAACTTTCCACCGTTTTTTTCTTTTCCATATTGACTTGTTACCGCCTGGGGATGAACTGGATATTTTAAGGTATGGTTTCCATAAGGAATACGAACATAATCTACATTAAATATAAATTTTTTACTTTTTCGTAAATGGAGAATGCTTTCATGAGATCTGCCCCAATCGTTACCAAGATTAGCCTTGTTCTTGTAATGCCAGATAATCCAGCGACAACCCTTAAAAAACCTCATTGCAGGATGTTTCAAATCCGCCAATATCTCTGAAAAGCCACAAATATAAAGTGATCCGTTTTTATTTAATACTCGTGAGGCTTCTTCAATCCATCTAAGAGACCACTCTATATACTTTTCTTGAGACTCGAAGTTGTCCCATTCTGCTTTCTTTATATTGTAGGGGGGGTCAGCAAAGACGAGATCAACCGACTCAGAATCTAATGTTTTGAGCCATTTTTCTGAATCACCAAGCCAAATTTCACCATGAGGATGCGAGTAATATAAAACTGGCTCTTTAGAATCCGAAGCCTCTTTAATTTTTTGAAAGTGACCCTTTCTTAAATCGTCACCGAATAAGGTTGGTAAGCTTGGTTTGTTAATCATAATTTCATTCTAATTTTATCAAAATCGAATCTAGGAATTTCCTTAAATTTAGATTCGATATTTTTGTTGTCTTTTTTTGAATGCTTCAGAACCACCTTCTAGCACCCTAACTGCTCTATCTCGTATCTCTGGTTCTTCTATTGAACCAGAGATATAAGAAATTTTACCGTTGCCGTCTCTATCTGCTAAGATTACTTGTTCTGAATCGCTGTTAATAACCACATTGCCGTTATTAGATACCAAAATAACCTGGCGGTATTTCTTGGCTTCTCTAATAGAGGAAATTAGCTCGTCCATAATAAACTCGTTGTCCAGATGATCGTCATGGGAATCAATTATGATTGGTTTATCACCTTCTGCTAGGTAAATTTTTATTAGAACGGTTGCCTTCTGACCTAGTGATAGTTTATTGACACTGGTATTTTTATATTTAACCACAGGGATAACGGATAAGTAATTCCCATACAAAAATCTATAAAAATCTCCTATACCTATTGCGCTAGAAGCCTTGATTTTCTCTTTCAGTTCAGTCGACAAGCGTTCAATCTCATCAACAAGAGAAGTAATTTTTGTCTCATCTCCCGATGACACTTCCTGATAGAGTTTGATCAGGTCGTCAAATACACCCTTATTGCCATTTTCAGGCCTAACAAACACTCTCCGATTATCCACAACATCCTCTGCATTCTCAAGCAGTTTATTAGAGTCAAAGTCAATTTCAGCAACAAAATCTAGGTCAGAAAGCACTTGTGCCTTATCAGTCGAGAACAAAGTAATTATACTGTCATATTTCTTTTTAAGTTCCAAAGCTACCGTGATCAATTTTGTATACAACTCTTTTCTGGCAGCTATCTCCTTTGTTAGGTTTTTCTTTTTATCTTCCAACTGTTTTACTTCCTCTTTAGTTTTCGCCAAAGCAATTTCAATTTCTCTTTTTTTATCAAGGAAGGCTGCGTGGGTTTTTATTCCCGTTTCAAACTGGTCTATTTCCTTTTGAGCTTTACCAATACTCGTGATTGCCTTATTTATCTCTTGCTCGATATAGGCTAGCCGTTCCTGAATTTTGTCTTGGTCGACATAAGACAAGTCTGACAATGATTCAGGTATATCTAACTGTTTAAGTAGACCATTGATTGCAGCAACATAAGAATTAAACTTCGGAAATTCCTGATCGATAAAAACAGACGCCTGGCGCAATTGTTCCTTTAGTTTAATAAGTAGGTCTCTACGATTTTTTAATTTGGAGACCACTCCCTGTTTGTCCTTTGCAATCTTGACTTTTTCACTGCTCAAACTTTTTTCTAGTTCGGTAGTTCTTTGGATTATGTCTTTTAGTTCTG
Organism: Candidatus Shapirobacteria bacterium; assembly: GCA_003542615.1. Classification (GTDB taxonomy): domain Bacteria; phylum Patescibacteriota; class Microgenomatia; order UBA12405; family UBA12405; genus UBA12405. The sequence continues at coordinate 24,724 of DPKG01000013.1, forward strand.
TTTCTAGCTGTTTTCCCTTAGTACTGACTTTTTCAACAATTTCCTTTCGAGTCGACTGTTCCATTGACTCGATGAGCTTTGATTTTGACTGAATTTGCTGTTCCAGGTCTCCTATAACAACTTGACTCTTTGAATGTTCGTATTTTTCAACAGAGTTTTGAATCTTTGGACTTTGGAAAATTAAATCGTTAACATATTGATCAAGATCGGATCTGTCTCCGATATAACGCTCTAGTTCGCCCTGAGCGATATAAATTACTTGACCCTCATCATAATATGTTTGATCAAGAACTTTCTTGCTAAAAACAGATTTATCTCGAAAAACAAGTTTGATTTCAAGATCTGGCTCTTGATCAGAAATACGCTTAACAAAAGAGTTAGCATCACTAGAGTTCATCCTGTCTACATAACAGTTTGCTACTAGGTCAACAAAGGCGGTCTTACCCGCTCCTTTCCCGCCCGCTACAGCTACTAAACCCTGATTAAGTTCTATCTCAGTTTTGGCAATAGATAGCTCGTCGCTAATTTTTGATTCTCCGATTATGATTTTTTCGATAGTTAAGTTACTTCTGGGCGGTATGGGTGACTCAGGCTGGATAGCTATACGATCCTCTGGCTCATATAGCAGTTGTTTCAAACCTTCAAAAGTGGGGTCAGCTTTAATCCAACAATATCTCAATTCGCAATCTTTTGAGCTGCTATTACACTTGTGAGTGTTATCACCACGCTTGGCACAAGGAACTCCCACTTCCTCTATATCATGACTATCAGAGCCGTGAATACAGGGTTTTAGTGTCTTAAACTCTTCCTTAAACTTTTTTTCTCCTTCCATATAAGGATCTTTGCCTAAGCACCACTGCACTGTTTTGGGGTTAGAAGAAAACACCATATCTGATTTTTGAAGTAAACCCTTTCGAATAAGATGATCCTGACCATCCCATTCGATTAAGTTTGATAATTCTTCAGGTAAAAGAAGTAAATACTTCCCTCTAAAACGGCTGTCCTTTGTTAGAATATCGGTGATGTCTTGATGACGAACAACTGCGCAGGAAGCGCCAAGTTCTAGAGGATCTCTCCCCTTAAAGTTGGCATGCTGTGAAATAAGTTTTTTACCAAGCTCAGTAAGATTAGATAATTTTAATTTTCTGCTTTCATCTGGTTCTTGGGGATTGCCTTCGTAATAAAAACTCAGGTCATTGAGAAAATGTTCTTCGATATCTTTAGGTGTAACCTCATCCGAGAAAATAACATGATAGTTAAGCCTCCTTGGTTCTTTACCATCTTTACGGCTTGAAAGAACATTATCTAAACGAAATTCGATATTAGGGAGTATTAAGGAGATGTTAGATAAACGGCCAGCTTGCTTAAACTCCAAAATCTTTTTATATCCATCTATAGAAAAGTAGTCAGTTACTCCCAGAACTGAAATATCCAAACTTTCTAATTTTTTAAGATATCTTTCCCAATCTGGTTCACCACTAGGTAGCTTAGGATATTTATTAGAAAGGATCGAAAATGGACTATGTATGTGTAAGTCCCATTTCTGCCATTCTGAACCTCTTTGATATTTCATACTTATTTTTTCTTTCTTTTGAAATAACTCTCGATATCTTCTGGTTTATACCTTCTGTCGCCTCGCTTATTTATCTTAATAGCCTTTAGCTTCCCACTTTTATCCCATCTCCTTAATGTCTCGATATGGACATTTAGGACTTCAGCTGCCTGTCGAATCGTTAATAGCTTTGGTAATATAGTATTCTTCATGTTAGTGTTGGCTATTTAATCTAGTCGCTATTACCTCTTGTTCATCATATAAAGGTTTATCCTGATCAATCATTTTTTGCTCCGCAGCCGTAAGCCACTGATTAGCTTCCATTTTGGCAGCAATGGCTGAAATGTTTGAAATTCTTATTGCAATGATCTCATTGATTCTATCAACATCACCTTTGTTCTTCTGATAAAAATTAGTGTTGTCTTTAAGACTTGCCCAACTTGGTTGGATTTCCCTTAATCTGGATAGACTTGTTTTCCACGACTCGACATCTTCTTTTTTGTAGTTTGGGGGAACATAGCCAGCAACATGGATGACTATAACCTGAGTTGGACAACCATTAAGCGTGCCTTCTACTTCAGCTATCCCGATATCGTCAAATTTCTTATCAAACCAGGTTTCCTTCGCATTTGTCCAGTCTCTTTCCAGATAGTCTTCAACGAGTTCTTCAGCTTCATAATAACCCTGAATGGAAACTTCCCACCAATATGTATTCCAATAACCCGCATCCGCCATAGACTTTTCCATCGTATATGCGCTTTTCTGCTCAAAGTCGTTATATTTCAGGATTGCCTCTCCTCGTAACAACGCTGATTTATCAAGTTTGGGCTGATATTTAAGAGCGGTTACTCCTTTTTCTTTACGCTTCTCGTTAAGAAGCTCAACAAATCTTTCTTTGTCTATTTTTGGTTTAGCGGCAGAAGTTAAGTCGTTTGTAGCATCGTGCCAGTTCTTATCTAGATTTCCCTTTTGCTTGGCTAGTGGCAATACACGATGAATGTCTTTAATCGGCGCAAACCCTATTTCTCTAGAATCCGCACTCCCTTTTCTGTTGTCTCCCATTGCAAAGACTTCATCATTAGGAACAGTAATTACTTGACATTCTCTTAAAAATTTCTCACCAAAAGTGGAGTGGGGTTTTGCAATGTATGGCTCTTTTTGAGGCTCGCCGTTTAGATAAACGATTCCATCTCTTAATTCGATTGTATCTCCAGGAAGTCCGATCAACCTCTTTAATAAACCAGCAGGATCACCGCCATTTTGGCTTGTTAAGTTTCTCGTCGAATCATTTTCCCAAGTGATAATATCTCCTCGACCTAAGGTATGCCCAAAGAACCTTCTACCGTTAATAACAATTCCATTTGGATAGGGTAAAAAACCAGCTGTTGAAATAACTTCCTTAGCCAACTCTTTCGGGGTTTTTCCCTTAGTTCCTTTCGACCATGTTGGATACATTGATCCAGTGCCTACAATTGCCATATCTTCAGTGATATAACCCAGTTGGCTTGCACCTAACGCTCCAACTGTTACATATCCACCTACCCAGACTGGCAAGATGATGAACCCAACAAACATAAGTGCAAAAGTTCTGGTTAGTGTTGATTTCAGTCTTAATGATCTAAATAACCCCTTAATGCCGTTGTGTTTTAGCCGTTTGATCACATCAACTGGCTTGAGAAGATAAACCAATAAGTATAGTGGCAATACCGCTAGGATAAAGAAAAGCTTTATAAGAAAAGTTAAGACATTTTGTTTTTTGTAAGACTGTTCGGTAATTAACTTTGCGGTAAAACTTACTATCCCTATTAAAAAAGCTAAACATCCCAGAAGAACAAGACCAAGAAGAGAAAAGGCAAAGACATCGGGTGCTTTGTCAAACATTTCCTTTCTAACGCCGACGACATAACCCATAATCGCAAACACCCCGATAATACATCCCAACCAAATAAAGGCTGAGATTTTAGTAATTCCATTTAGGAATTTCTTTTTGTCTAGTTTTAATGATAATTTTTTCGACATACCTCAACTAAAGTATACTAAAACCAACAGTAAATTGGTATACTCCTTTTATGAGAAATCTACTTCGTGTAAAGGTTAATGGGAATCCGATAATGAAATTCTGTCAAAGTAAAGACAAGCAGGATTTTTATTGTTATTTTCCTCCAATTTCGCAAGATAAACACACTATAGAGGTTCACTTCTCATTCCACTCCAAGACTGGGAGAACAACATTCAAAACTACAAGTATCAAGACTGATCAAAAAGAATTACTGCCTGATATACTCGACACGGTAAAAAATCACCCTTTATATAAAAACGCTGTAACCAATAAGGATTTAGACCTATACAAGGGCAAGAAGATCGTCTTTGATGACAAACAAACATTTTATCCGTGGTTTCAGATTGCCTTAAACCTACAAAATAGCGATGTAAGTAAATACTTCGGTCAATCAAAGACAGCGGACTCTGGTTTTCAAAGTGTTTTTGACATCAAAGTTTCTCCTCCACACAACGAACAGATTACCATCAAAGGTTTTGTGGGAAGAAACATCAAAACTATCCCTAATAAAAAAGACAGAGAATACGATCTATCCCTTGCGGTCGTTGAGTCTAATTTTCTTAACGATAAATACACATTTATATTTTGCCTGAGCTACGACTTTCCTGACATTAAAAAGGAGAAAAATAAAAGCTAAACTATGTCCGATTACCGATATTTGAAAAACGAGTCTTACTATAACGATCTCTACGATCTCCACACCATCGAGACCTGCCTTGAATACTACTGGGGATTAAAAAACGGCTTTGAAAATCATCGCAAGGACGATAACTTCAAAAAGTTTACCAAAAAGCAGTTTGATGACGATGTCCATAAGGTTGCCAGCTATACCGTCAATGCCATCAAAATGGATCGATTCCGACACAAAAAAGAGACCATTGAGAAGTGGATGGGTGCTGACCAACAGCGCCAAGACCGCTTAGACAATACCGTTGAGCCAAAGGGTATTTTGTGTCCCCAATGCGACACGCCAATGAAGTCGACAATTAAAGAGTTAGTAAACCATCTCAATGAACCATTGAAGGTTCTTTTCTTCTTTGAATGCCCAAGTTGCAAGAAAAGACGGGGCGTTTACGACGACGGCTCTAGTTTCGTATCCAAACCTCCACTTTGTCCCAAGTGTAAACACGAAGCCAAGCTCACTTATAAAAAGACAGGTAAAGTCCTATCCTGGACAACTACTTGCGCCTCCTGTGGCTATAAAGAGGTTGAAAAGGATGACTCCGATAAATGGGAGGCAGAGAGAAAGAAAAAGGAAGAAAGAGATAAATTACTGCTTGAAAAATATCGAGATGAGTTTTGCTACTCTGAAAAAGATGGTCAACAAGCAATTTGGGACTATGACCAGCTAACGGCACTGGTCGATAAATGGAAGGAAAAAGATAAACACAAAGAAGAGTATGACGCCGTGGCTAACATTAAAAGGCTAACGATTGTTGAGCTGGAGAAACTTCTTAACGAGACGATAACATCCAAAGGCTATATTCGACTTGTCCTAGCTCAACCTGAATTTGGGAAACAGCTTATTGTTGGTTTTACCGTTCAGGATGGAGATCCCGCTCGGAAAGGATATGACAGCGAGCATGTCTTCAAAAAGGCTGTTAAGCAGGCACTGGAAGGCACAAATTGGCGCTTGATGAGTGAGGGTGTCATCTACCGCTTAGGTTATCTTCAGGGTCGCCTGAAAGCCTACGAGACTGAGGAAGATTTATTCGGTTTAGTCGGGAAAAACATTAAGAAGTAGGTTTTTTATATTGCTCTCCAGCTTTTAATCCTCTGGTCAAACCAGTCAATGTTCCTGGTATCGGATTGTCTCTAATATAAGCCTCGACTTTTTCGACAAACTCGTTAACAAAGGTAACAACGGGATCAATTATCCCCTCAATCTCACCACATAGCACCCAGGAGAGGTTTACTGCCTTCCAACCTGTTTCAGAGCCTTCCCAGAGACGATCTGTTGTAGGGTGTTCCACGATGTCTCGCCTGTCAAAAATTGTATAAATTTGAGTAGGAATTTCACTTTTTACCCCGATTGCCTCCTTAAGGATTTTAAGCCTATCTCCTAAATCATCTGTATCGAGTGGTGGTGTGTAACTTTCCCCTCGATGTTCTTTTATTTGCTTAATAGCCAGCTGGTATTCTACAACTAAATACTCCAATCCCAACTTGGTTAAAACAAAAAACTGCATGGAACTTATCTCTAATTTATCTCTTAGATCGTCTGAAATGTTTCGGAAACCAGACTTTTCTTCAACTTTCAGCTTTCTGCACTCGTTTAGTAGTCTAATCGTCTTTTTGTAATGCTTTAGACTTTGGTTAAGGATTAAACCATATCTGCGATATTGGCAGTATAAATACCTTCCCCATTTGGGATCGACAGCTGTTAGCATGAAGTGAACAGTTGCTCCCTGTGCATGAGAATGAGCAAGAGCAGGATCGGATAGATTTTTAAGTTTTCTCCCTCTAGGCTTTATTCTTTTTGACACGCTCTAATTATAAGCTATTTGAGGCAATCATGGGGCTTTCTAGGCTCACGGGTGGTGGCATTGAGTGTAGTATCCTTCCGAATTCATCCCTCTGGGTGATAATTCTTACCTTGCGTGGGCTGGGAATCTCAAGTTCAAAGCCAAAGTCTAAAGATGGGGATGATCGACCGCAGTTCCGATAGAAAGTTTGGACATGTGGGTATTTTAGCAAAATAAAATATTTATAGATTGTTATATAATATGCTAATAGCAATTTAAATAATTGATGAATAGGCAGCAAGTTCATGAAAGAATGGTTCATTTGACTGATAAGTTGTTGTATTTGAACAAAGATGAGTTGTTGGTGTTTAATCAAATTCATGGCAGACAAAAGACACCGGATGTTTCACAAATCTCGGCTGAATTGATGATTTTACCAAGAGTGGTGGAAAAAAGTTTGATGCAACTTAGAGGGTCTCGTTTGTTGAGCAATGAGCCAGATCTCGAATTTACAAAAGATGGAGAAGATGCGGCTGTTTTGGCACCATTGATAATACGACTAAGATTCGAAGAGAACCGAGAAGATTAAGCGACTAATGAATAGAATTGAATTGGCAAAATTATTGAAAGAAAGGTGTGGGGGAAAAATTGTAATTCAGCCTTGGGGACAGCCGGTGGCGATGTTTGATAGAAAAATGATGGGGAAAGATCCAATGTTGCTTTCAAAAATTTGTAATTTTATGGCTGAAAAAATACCGGAAGAAACGGAGATAATTGCAGGAATCGGTATAGGAGGAATTGATTTTGCCAGAGGAATTGCAAAAAGATCGGGAAGAAAATTAATAATTTTGGAAAAAGACGAATTGGGAAAATTATTTATTGAAAGAGATTTGAAATTGGGAGGGAAAGAAATTATGCTAATAGACGATACGGTTTGTCGAGGAGATAAGGCTATTTTAGCCAAGAGGATAGTTGAAAACTCTTATCCCGGGTGTAAGGCGAGTGATTTGTCTGTGGTGGTGAGCAGAGGAAAGGTTTTTGAAAATAGATTGAGAGAATCTGGAATAAGGGTAAGGGCTTTGTTTGACGGTGAGGATTTGAGATAAGTTTAAATTAGCCGATAATCTGGGTAATTATCAAGAGGCAGAAGATCAACTCTGGTACCGCAATAACGGGTACCTTCAGGACAAAAGGGACTGATATCGGCAAAACGACGAATACCACAGGGAGCTTGTAATATTTTGGAAGCTTCGGGAATAAGTTTGAGAATTTGTTGCGCTTGATTGACAGATATAAAAAATATTTCTTCCTGGGCGTTGAAACAAAGACGCTGTTTGAGCCGATGGATCCAATCAAATAAATCGCCGGATTCGGTAACCCGATAAGAATGTGCATTGGGAAGAAGAGTGAGAGCTTGATTTTTGGGGATACCAGAATTGATTGCGTTTTGGACATTTTGGTAAATTTCGGTCATGATTTGATGGTAAAGATTTGAAAGAACAGGATTTTCTTTAATTACCATGGGCGTGATATAGTCCAGGTTTCCATTTTCAAGATTTGAGTAGACAGCTTCCAAAGTGGGTGTGGCTCCGGGGGTACGACGGTGACGCTGACGTTGAGAATCGGCGGTATGGGAAAGAAGGATCTCAAAAGTAAGATGAGATTGACGCAAGCAAGAAGTTAAGGGATCAAACATTCCCGATTCCATAATATCGGCCAATAAGGGATTTTTGGCGGGATTAAATAAATGATCCAAGGCTTCTTCGTCGGTTAATTTGGATGAGGGTAGACCTAAAACATTACGGACAGCATTGGCTAAAATTCTTCTATGGTCAACAGAATTAACATCAACTAAAACTGAGTTTTGACCGGCAAGTCGCGAGTCGAATTCCGTTTTTTGAGCCATTACATACTCCTGTGAGATAGGTTCGGATTCAATTTGGGGAAAATTGGACAAGGGTTGGCGGAGTTCTTCTAAAAATTGGGGATCGGCATCGGCTACTACTTTAACCATCTCACCGATTACGTATTTGGCTTCATCATTAAAGTGTGGCATTAAAGAAGACCTAAATAGTCGGAGAAGTTGGAGTTCGGATAGGGTGTGATCCATAACAGACTGCTGAGCGATTGGTAAGACATAGCGGGCAATTTCCTGGCAGGCTTTGTCTATTTTTGTATTAAGTCGGTCGGCAGAATTTTTGACATTCCAAGCACTTGGGGAATATGCGGATCTGACCCTGTTTTCGATTTCAGGCCGAAGAGCCTCAATAAGAATTTGATATTGTTGATTGGTATATTTTGCAGCGTCGAGAAAAATTTGTTTTTGAGATTCGTCAAGACCAGATGGTACCTGATAAAATCCTATTTTGGCTTCAGCATATCTTTGACTTTGTTGTTCACTATTGTAGAAAGGGGTCGAGTGAAGGATTTGATGAACGGTTTCGCGACTAACTCCGTTTAATTTAAAGGTAGCCTGATAATGAAGTCTGGTTGTGTCGTGACCAGAATCAAGGGTAGAATGGGCAATTTCATAATGTTGTGGCCGCGGATGCATCGGAGCTACTCCCTTGGCATAACATTGAAGGGCAGTGGTAGCTGCGATGTCAAGTACATTTACCGGCTCCAGTCCGGGATAAGATTGAGTGATTAATTCTCCCTTTACTTGGGGCGGATTTTCAAATTTTGAGCCAAGAAGTAGGTGTTGATTTAAAACTTGGAGACCTGTTTTTTGAGAAATAAGACGTTCCCGACTTTTTGGCATATTTAAAATTACACTAAAAAAATTAAAGGCGAAATGATTTATTGCCAGATGGTTTTAATGATAGCGGGAATCGTGCGGGGATGGGAATACAGAAGTAAAAAATTGCATTATAATAAAAATATGAATTATCCAAAACATATGGAAGAAAAAATAAGAATAGAAGTTGCTGTAGCATACTTACAGCATGAATTTAAAAAACTATTTTTAAATTTACCGGAAGAATATTTTGAAAAGATAAACAGAGAAATCGAAAGGTGGACCAATTCACCGGAGTTGTCAAACCCAAGGGATTTTTGGAATGGATTTCATGGAATTTCAATGGGTTTTAAATTAAAAATTGGATTAATTTATCTGATAACAGCGGAAAACGTAGGGTGGGAAAAAGTAACTTTAGACACCGATAAGCTAAATTTTGGAGTAGAGAACGAGGATACTTTGTTGGTAGGAGATAAGGATAGATCGGGGAAAATATTTAGGGAATTTTTTGAAAATAATCCTAATTTGATGAAAGAAAGGTTGGGCAGAGTTAAAACTATTAGAGACAACGGAGTTTTTCGCGAAGATGATCCGATAATAGTGGTAGAAAAGATGATTGAGAAAGAAAATAAATTAAGTGTATATGACGGAAACGGTCGACTGGGGAGATTTATAATGGAAGAAAGAAGACAAATAACGGCATATGTGGCTAAATACAAAACAAAAGAAAATAATCCAATAAATTACTGGTTGCCTACGAGTATATTGATGGATAACTTGTATTATTTATATGGGGCAATTAAAAATAAGGATGAAATTTTGATCGATTCTTATATAAAAATATTAAAAGATATGATAAATCACTCAGAATCAGGAAAATATGAGTTTTGGGAGAGGGCTTTGACTTCAAAGGAAGAATATAGAAAAGTAATTGAAGAAAGGATGGGTCAATAAACAAAAACCCTCCGAAATTTCGGAGGGTTTAGTTTCAATTAATTCCGATGCTTCGATCGGAATCTGCGTAAGCTGAAGCTTACTTGACCATTTTTTTGATTTTGGTTCCGGGAATGTAGCGAGGCATTCGGCGGGAAGCAATTTTTTTGGATTCTTTGGATCCAATAGCTTTGATAGTTTTAGCTTTAAACATTTTGGTTTTGAAGGTACCAAAACCGGAAAGCTTGACGGTCTCACCATTTGAAAGAGCTTTCATGATTTCATTCAGGAAAGTCTCAACAGCACTTTTGCTGGCTTTTTTACTAAGTTTTGCTTTTTGAGATACGATCTCAATTAGATCTTTTTTGGTCATTTATTTTTTTTAATAAATTTATAATTCACCTTTCATTCTAGCGATCTTAGCGCAAAAATCAAGGTTTAATCAGAGATTTTAACCGCATTTTTACTGATTTTTGATCCAACTATCACGGAACTTGTCCTCATTTCTCTAATTACGGTCACTTTAATCTGACCGGCCCATTTTGCTTCTTCTTCGAGCTTTTCGGCAATATTTTGACTAAGGACTTCGGCTTCTGAGTCGGAAACTTGTCCGGGGTCAACAATAACCATAACTTCCCTACCGGCTTGATAGGCGGCAACATTTATGACGCCGGAAAAGGATTTGGCGACTTCTTCAATGTTTGTCATTCTTTTAAGGTATTCTTCGTGAACTTCATAGCGGGCACCGGGACGGGCACCTGAAGAAGCATCACCAAGATAAACTATCACTGATTCCGGTGAAGAAAATTCCTTATCCTCATGATGTTCGGCAACAGCGTTAATGACGGATTCCGGTAGTCGGAATTGTCGAAGCAAATCAACACCTAAATCGATGTGAGTGCCTTCCTGATCGGAAATGACTTTTCCGATATCGTGAAGCAGGGCCCCTAAACGGACAGTATTAACATCGGCATGAAGTTCATAAGCCAGGGCAACGGCAATTTTGGTGGCTTCAATGGTATGTTTGGCAAGATTTTGGCCATAGGAAAAACGGAATTTATATTTCCCTATATATTTCATGAGATCTATGGGGAGATTAAATACACCGACTTCCTGGCATATTTTTTTGCCTTCGTTTAAAAGAATTTTATCCATTTCCAGTTTGGTCTGGGCGACAATGGTTTCTATTTTTACCGGTTGGATACGGCCATCTTTGATTAATTTTTCCAAAGAAATTCTGGCGATTTCCCTGCGGGTGGAATCAAAAGATGATATACGGACATCGTTTGTTTCGTCGAGTTCGAGTTCGACACCAGTGACTTTTTCAAAAGAACGAATATTTCGCCCTTCCCTACCAATAATTTTACCTTTTATTTTTTCATCGGGCAGGGTGATGGTAGAAACGGTATATTCGGCAACATAATCGGTGACACCATGACGAATAGCATCAACTAAGATTTCTTTGGAAGCCTCTTCTTCTTTTTGCTTGATTTGTTCTTTGGCGTCGGTTACTTTTTTGGCGATCCAATTGACCATTTTTTTCTCAGTACTATTGATTATGATCTGTTTGGCCTTTTCGACATCAATCCCGGAAATCTGCTCTAATTTGTCAAGTTGTTTTTTGTAGAGTTCATCAACTTGTGCATATTTGGTTTTAAGATCATTTGATTGGGTATCCAAATTTTTTTCTTTTTGGATAAGATATTTTTCTTTCTCATCAAGTGAAGCTAACCTTTGAAAAATCTCAGCTTCTTTTTTTCTGGCTTCGGCTTCGAGGCGTGAAGCATTTTCCAGGGCCTGTTGAGTTTTTTGTGAAGCAATAATATCTTCCTGAGATACAGTTTTTTGTTTTTTGATTGTCTTTTTGACGACTTTTGGAGATTGATCAGGTTTTGGTTGAAAACTAACCCGATTTTTACCGGAATCGTCTAACTTGGTTTGAGTGGGTTGACTTGGCAAAGTTTTATTACCCAGCAAATCACTAACTTTTGAAAAAATAGAACTAAACATAAGAACCTCCAAATATACTTTTACCGTGGGGAAAACAGTTATCTATTGAAACAGAATTAGGTCGAAAGAGAAATTAGTTTGTTCAAATAACATGTCGAATTTTAGGGTAAAAGTAAGAATTTATAAATCAATAAAAATATTTAAATAATTAAGAGGTATTTTACTGTTTTTTTGTCAAATCGTCAATTACCGCTTTAATATCCTGATATTGATAACCATGACGGACAAGGGAGGCGATAAGTTTAATTTTTGTGTCCGGATTATCGAGTAATTTTATTTTTTTAACTACTAATTTTTCAATTTTTTGTTGATCATTTAGGATATTTGACTGAGCAAGTGCTTTTGTAATGAGTTTTGGAGGGACTTTTAGGAGGGATAATTCATAGTTAATTTGTTTTGATGATTTCTTGGGATATCTTCGAATATAAGAAAATGTAAAACCTGATTCGTCAATGAGATTTTGGGAGTTTAATTTCTGAATGACTTTTTGGATAATCAGATTAAGATCAGGTTGGTATTGATTTAATTTTAATTTTAAAATCTGTCTAGGTAAATATTGTTTGAGTTTACGCTCTAAAATTGCCTGATTTTTGGGAGAAAAAGCTATTTGACGAAGACAGAGGTTGTAGCCATAAAAATACAGACTAATATTGATTAGTTTTTGTAGAAGTTTGGGATTAACTTCCAAATTTTTGGCAAGAGATTGGCGAGAAATTTCTTCGACGGGAACGGGTAAAACAAAATTATTAGTAAAGACCAGTAATACCTTGTCCGGTTGACGGGTAGCTTTGATGGATTTTATTTCCATTTTAGTTGCTTAGACTATAGGAAGAGCTTTGACCTTTTCCCAGATTTTTTCTTTTAGTTTGTCGGTAACTTTTGGATTATCTTTTAGGTATTGTTTGGAGGCTTCTCTGCCCTGACCAATAGTTTCATTGTCAATTTTGAAGAAAGCTCCGGCTTTGTTGATTAGTTCGTGTAGGACGGCCAAATCTAGGATACCTCCATAAATTGAGACACCTTCAGTGTTCATGATATCGAATTCGGTTTGCTTGAAGGGCGGAGCGACTTTATTTTTGATAACTCTGGCACGGTGCTGAGAACCGATTGAATCACCGGAGGGAGTTTTGATATTGGCAATTTTACGGACATCAATTCTTACGGAGGCGTAAAATTTCAGAGCCAGACCGCCGGGAGTAGTTTCCGGATTACCAAACATAACACCAATTTTTTGGCGTAACTGATTGGTAAAAATCACCACGGCTTTGGATTTGGAAATGGCACCGGTGAGTTTGCGGAGAGCCTGTGACATGAGACGAGCTTGGACACCCATCATGGAATCGCCCATTTCGCCTTCAATTTCGGCCTTGGGAACAAGAGCGGCAACCGAATCAACAACAATAACATCAACAGCGTTGGAACGAACCAAAGTTTCGACAATTTCTAGGGCTTGTTCACCGCTATCGGGCTGGGAAATTAGCATATTGTTGAGATCGACACCAATAGTACGAGCCCGAGCCGGATCGAGGGCGTGTTCAGCATCGATAAAGGCGGCGGTACCGCCTAATTTTTGGGCTTCTTTGATGACATGAAGACAGAGAGTGGTTTTGCCTGATGCTTCCGGTCCGAATATTTCGGTGACTCGACCACGGGGAAGACCGCCGACTCCAAGTGCGATATCAAGAGGTAGTATGCCGGTAGGGACGACTTCAACTTTGGCGTTGGCGGCACTATCACCCATACGCATAATTGAACCCTCCCCATATGTTTTGGTAATTTGTTCCATGGCCAATTTGACGGCCTCTAATTTTTTGGACTGAAGTGATGAATCTGTATTTTTTTTGACAGTAACAATAGTAGCTTTTTTGTCTGTTTTTGGACGTCTTCCCATATTTAGTTAAAATTATTAAAATTTATAAAACACTTATTGATATCAAAAAAAAGTAGATCAAGTCAATAAGCAAAACCGAAGAAAAACCGAAGATGAATTAAATTAAATATATTTTAATAAAAATGTTAGAATAGCTGAGCATAAACTCCGGGGATTGGCGCAATTGGCTAGCGCGCACGCATGGGGTGCGTGAGGCTGCTGGTTCGAATCCAGTATCCCCGACAATAAGGAATAATTGAAATTTTTCGATGTGGTGCAGACCACGACCTCACCGTTGGTTACTGCCAAGAATCCGTCATTTTGATATTTTGGGTGTGTTGTTTTATTTGATCCATTGACACCCTATGGGGGTGTGTTAAAATAATTCAATGACCAAGAACTATGGACAGCGAATTAACAATATTTCCGGACAAATCAACGGTATTAGTCGGATGATTCAGGAAGAAAAAGATTGTTTTGAAATATTGACACAATTGAAGGCGGTGCGGTCTGCAATCGACTCTTTAATGAATAAATATTTAGAGGAAAAAGTAGATAGTTGTATTAGTTCAAATAAATCTGAAGATAAACAAACATTAAAAAAATTATTTTTAAAAGTTAATAAATAAAGGAGTATCCCGGTGAATACCGGGACAAGCATATGGCAAATACAGTAATGGTTAATAAAGAAAATTTTGAAGAAAAAGTTTTAAAGTCAAAACTACCGGTTTTGGTGGATTTTTGGGCACCCTGGTGCGGACCTTGTTTGATGATGGCACCCGTCTTGGAGGATGCAGCTACAGAATTGGAGGGTAAGGTAATAATTGCTAAATTAAATACCGAAGAGGTAGAAAACCAAACTTTAGCTTTTGAATATAATATTCAAAGTATTCCAAACATGAAACTGTTTAAAGACGGAAAAATCGTAAAAGACTTTGTTGGTTTTAGACCTAAAGAAGTATTTATCCCAGAACTGAAAGCATCTTTATAAAAAAGTCAGATTAGGCGGACTGAACCAGACCAAAGATAGTGCCTTGGGAATCCACGAACTTGCCAATTATGCCGACTCCGGGGATTTCGTTTTTGGGACTGGTTTCGTGTCCGCCGGAAGAAATAATTTTTTTCAAAACAAGATCATAGTTGTCGACTACAATAGTTGAGGAAAAATTAAGGTCAGAATAGTTTTTTGTTTGGGTATCTGGCTTTGTTAGAGCACCCAGGTACGATGTTTTATCCTTGATTAGCCAGGTATCGCCAGGACCATGCCATTTGTTTATTTCCCAGCCAAATACTTTTTGATAAAAATCAATTGTTTTTTTAGGGGAATCGGTATAGATTTTTAATAAAATCATTATATGTATATAATATATATTTTTTGGGTATCCGTCAACAATACCCCCGGAAAATGTGAAAGATGTAAAAATGAGGTATGAGTTTATTGCCAAAATATAAATGGTATAATGACTTTTTAACCTCTAATCATGAACACAAACAATCTCGACAAAAAAATTAGATTTACAGTAAACTTGGAAAAGGCAAGAGAAGAAAAATCAAATGTTAAGAAACATAAAAAAATTCTTAAAACGGCTGAAGAACATTATACTAAACTAACAATGGATATGATTGGCGGTAAAATGGCAGATTGCTAGCAGGGAAAATTTTATACTTTCCGAATTAAGTTTGGAGAGATAAAAAAAGAATAACGGCTAAAATAACCAAATAAATTGAAAAATACCACAGATGTTGTGATTGGATGGATTTTTTTAGAATTTTTAAAGACAATAAACCGACAAAAAAGGTAATTAAAAAGGCAATAAAATAGTTTAAATTAAAAAATTGAGAGAATTGATTATCTCTGAGCTCCAGCAGTAGGGCGCCAAAAGAAGCCGGAATAAAAAGAAAAAATGAAAATTGAAAAGCCATGGTAGCAGGGAGACCGAGTAATAAACCAGCAACGATAGTGGAACCGGATCGAGTGACACCGGGTAAAATAGCTAAAGATTGAAATAATCCAATAATAAGGGCTTTTTGATAGGTGAGTTTTTTATCTTGACGCACCAAATAACGGCTGGCAAAAAGTATTAAGGCGCTGATGCCAAAAAATAAGGGTAAATATTTGGGCGATGAAAAAAGACTTTCTAATTGGGGTTTGAATAAAAGACCAACAATGGCAGCAGGAATTGAACCGATAATAATATATTTAAAGTCTTTAATAAAGAGACGCCAACTGGCAGCAAAGTAAACGAAAACGGTTAAAAGACTGGAGGTATTGAGAAAAATATCAAAAGAAAGAGAGGGGGTGGTGTTTAAAATATATTGAAAAAGTGTCAGGTGGCCGGATGAGGATACGGGTAAAAATTCGGTAATGCCCTGGACAATGGCCAGAATAATAGAATTTAGCAAGGTCATACCTTATGATTATAAAGGTAAGTGAACAAAAAAAGTGGAGGGATTAACGTTTGGGGGACTGTTTTTGGCGTCTGGATTTTCCACCGGTACCAACTTGACGTCTTTGGCGGACCCGTGAATCGACGGTGAGAAGACCGGCATTCCTAAGGGGTAATTTGTTGGCGGATTCATTGATGATTTTGAGAGCCCGAGAAATTGCCAGAACCAAGGCTTCGAGTTGTCCTTCTTTTCCGCCTCCGGAGATTTTGGCTTCGAGGTCGTGTTTGGATACGGTGTCAGTTAATTCAAAGGGTTGATTGTATTTTAATTTTGAGTTTTCTCCGGGAAAATATTTATCGATAGGTAAGGTATTAACGACAAAGTTACCCTTGCCGGAATATAACTTAATGGTGGCTACTGAAGATTTTCTTCTACCAACTGCGTAAGTATATTTTTTGGATGTGGTTTTTGGCATAGTTATTTTGCGAATTTGTCAGTGTAGGGATGTTCACTGCCCATAAATATTTTTAACCTTTTAATCCGAAGATCTCTTAGTTTATTTTTGGGGATCATACCGTAAACAGAATTTCTGATTACTTTACGGGAATCTTTGATTAACAGTTCACCTAAAGAAATTTCTTTTAAATTACCGGCAAAACCAGTATAGTGATAGTAGATTTTTTGCTTTAGTTTTTTACCGGTTACTTTTATTTTGTCGGAGTTGATGACAACAACATAATCACCATTATCGATGTGATAAGAAAAAGTGTTTTTGAATTTACCAACCAAAAGAGAAGCAATTTTAGTGCTGACGCGACCCAAAGTTTGACCGGAAAGATCAATAAGGTGCCATTGACGATTGATTTCGACATTTTTGTTGGTAGTTGTTTTGGGAGTCATAATTATTTAACCTTATTTTTGGTAGTTTTAACTGTTTTTGTCGGGGCTTTAACGGTTTTTTTGGGTTTTTCTTTTTTGACCTTAACCTTTTTTTCTTCGAGAAAACTGATTGGTTTTATAAAAGATAATTTAACAATGAGAGCATCGTCTCCGAGTCTTCTTTTGATACGGGTAATTTTGATAAAGTTTGATGTTTGACCAGAGAATTCGGAAGACATTTTTTCGGCAACCCGATTAACCCAAGTTTGGTCCTGGAGATATCGAAATAATTTTCGGCGGGAATTTAAATCAGCCTTGGTAGCTGAAAGAGCCAAATTTTCGATGACACGAAGGGCTGTTTTGGCTTTGGCTTCGGTAGTCTCAATATTTCCATAAGTAAAAATACCCCTAACCATACCATTAATTAAGGCTTTTCTTTGGTTGTGATTTCGACCCAATTTTTTACCGAAGATACGATGTCTCATAATAATTTATTTCCAGGTAAAGCCTCTCTCTTTGAGCCAGGCATCAATAATTTTTAAGGATTTTTCACCGACATTTTTGGCTTTACTGACTTCAAGACGACCAGCTTTGATAAGACTGTCGATAGAAGTAAATCCGGCTTTTTTGAGGGCGTTGGTAACCCGCAGAGGAAGTTCGATTTCTTCGATGGAAATATCAATTCCCTGAATTATGGGACCATCAGAAATGGCAACAACTTCTTCTTCAAAATCCTTGGGGTCGACAATTTGAGAAAGGGTACTAATAAAATCTTTGGCGGCAAATTTTAAGGCTTGGATCGGTTCGACTGAACCATCGGTCCAAATTTCCATAATCAATTTGTCGTAATTACTTTTTTTACCAAGACGGGTAGGCTCTACAGAATAATTAGCCTTAAGAACGGGGGTAAAGGTGGCATCCATAACAATTTCGCCAACGATACTAGATTGCTGTTCTTTGGCTAGGGTATAACCGACTCCCCTTTCGATAGTTAGTTCAATAGAAAGTTTGGATTTGGCGTCTGATAAGGTAGCAATATGTTGGCCGGGGTTGGCGACTTTACATAAATCGGTGTCGATAATATCAGCAGCAGTGACGATACCGGGACCCTTTTTATCAAGAGTTAACTTGGCCGGTTCATCTTTGTTGTAAATAAATTTTATTTTTTTCAAATTGAGTGAAATTTCAACCAAGTCTTCTTTTACTCCGGGAAGGGTAGTAAAAAGATGATTGGCACCATCCACTTTGATACGGGTAATGGCTGCTCCGGGGACAGTAATCAATAAAATTCTACGTAGACTGTTACCGATGGTATGTCCGAATCCACCAAATAATGGTGTCAGTTCGAATTTACCGTATGTTTCGGTTTGATTAAGTGTATTAATATGAAATTTGCTTGTATCTATCACTGTGGTAACCTCCTACCTTGAGTAGTATTCAATAATTAAATTTTCATCAATTTCTGGGGTAATATCTTCTCTGGTGGGAAGATTTGTTAATTTTACCGAGAAATTGGGTTTATTAAGGAGAAGCCAACCCGGAAGGCGGAAGTCTTTTTCCTTAATTTTTGAAGTATCTTTTATTTGATCAATGGTTGATTTGTCCAAAGTAATTTCATCATTGATTTTTAAAGCATATGAAGAAATACTGAGCGGACTACCATTGACGAGAACGTGGCCATGACTAATAAACTGTTTTGATTGAGAACGAGAATCGGCCAATCCGGAAGTATACAGCACTGAGTCCAGACGTGTCTCAAGTAAAATTAACAAATTTTCACCAAGTTTACCTTTTAGTAATTTGGCTTTTTTGTAGTAGTTGTTGAACTGGGTTTCCTGGACTCCATAAATTCTTTTGGCTTTTTGTTTGGCTCTTAACTGAATACCGTAATCAGTGGGTTTTTTAGTTCTTTTGAGACCATGCATGCCAGGTCGGACAGCACCTTTCTTTTCGATGGGACATTTGGCAGATAAGCAACGACTACCCTTGAGGTAGAGTTTGGTGCCTTCAGTTCGGCACAATCTGCACTTAGAATTTTGAGTTATTCTTGACATAAAATATTAAGCTCTTCTTTGTTTGGGAGGTCTCGGGCCATTGTGGGGAATCGGGGTGATGTCAGCAATCATTTCGACATCAAATTCCCTTTTGGTCCGAAGATACCTGAGGGCAGCATCACGACCAGTACCAGGTCCTTTGAGATAAACGGATAATTTTTTGATACCATGTTTTTTGGCTTCTTCCAGGGTTTTTTCGATAGCAGTAGTGGCAGCAAAAGGGGTTGATTTTCGTGAACCTTTAAAACCGGCATTACCGGAACTTGACCAACAAAGAGTGTTACCTT
Organism: Candidatus Shapirobacteria bacterium; assembly: GCA_003542615.1. Classification (GTDB taxonomy): domain Bacteria; phylum Patescibacteriota; class Microgenomatia; order UBA12405; family UBA12405; genus UBA12405. The sequence goes on from DPKG01000013.1 coordinate 43,958, forward strand.
TTGTGTCGGTGACGGAAACAAGAGTATTGTTGAAAGTTGACTTGATGTAAAGTCTGCCTTCAGCCAAATTTTTGAAAGTTTTTTTGACGGCAGGTTTTTTAGTTTTAGTAGTAGGAGTATTTGCCATAGTTTATTTGTTTTTTGCAACTGAAGCAGCTTTTTGTTGAGCTTCCATTTTTGCCCAAGCTTCTTTGGTAAGTGAACCAACTGTTTTCTTTTTACCTTTACGGATACGGGAATTGGTTTTGGTACGTTGGCCACGGACAGGTAGACTGACAATGTGTCGAAGACCACGATAACAATGAATTGCCTTGAGACGATCTATGTTTTCTCTAATTTCTTTTTTAAGATCACCTTCGACTTTGAAAGTTTCTAAAGCTTTCATTAAGGTACTGACTTCATCACGATCGAGATCTTTGATACGTTTATTGAGGTCAATTTTGGCTTTTTTGGCCAAAGCTATGACATTATTTGGTCCAATACCAAAAAAACGAGTAAAGCCCACTTGGACTCTTTCGTTATCGGGGATGTCTACGCCTGAAATTCTCATAATTAGCCTTGTTTTTGGGTATGTCTTTTGGTGGAACAAATAACACGCCTCACCCCTTTACGGATGACAATTTTACAATTGCGGCAGCGGCGTTTAATACTTGATTGTACTTTCATATAGGAACTTTGGATATTGTATCGCAAGTTATGGCCAATATCAAAGACTAAATTCAATTTAAATTTTATTAATTGCGATAGACTATCCTGCCTTTTTCCCCTTCAGGGCTTAAAACCAGGGTAACCGAATCACCAGCAATAACTCTGATACGGTGCAATCTGAGTTTTCCTGCTAAGTGAGCGATAATTAATCGGTCGTCTTCGAGTTTAACCCGATAAAGCGAATTAGGCAAGACTTCAGTTACTAATCCTTGTACTTTTGGTTCGTCTGACATTTATTTAAAATTTTTAACTTTTTTAATTAATTAAATTATATGTATTGTATCAATTTTTTTGCAGATATCTTTTAAAATCGGTTCGATGGGGCGGTTACCGTCGATTTCGAATAATTTGTTTTGATTACGATAATAGTCGAGAATGGGATTAACGTTGGATTCGTAAAGTATTTTTTGACGATTGGCAATGGCTTTGGGAGTATTATCTGAACGGTCTTGGTCTTCGGCTTGAAAGTCTTTGCCGGCAAGTTGACGCCGACGTACAATTTCTAGAAAATCTACTAAAAGATGTATCAAAAGGGATGTTTGTTGACCTTTGTCAATTAAAAAACGATCGATATAATGGCCTTGCTGAACCAATCGAGGAAATCCGTCGATTATAAAATTTTTATTATCAAGAGAAATTAGTTTTTGCGATAAAATCGGGAGAACGATTTCATCCGGTACAGGAGTACCCTGGTCAACACTTTTTTTGGCGTCAAGACCGAGTTTGCTGTTGGTGGCAATTTCATCGCGGAGAAGTTGTCCCATTGAAAAATGAGTTAGCTGGTATTTTTGGGCAATTAGTTTGGCTTGAGTTGATTTTCCGGAGCCTGATGGTCCGATTATAAAAAGATTTAGTGACATTTAGTAGGTAAGTTTTTCGTAATGATACATTTGAACAACATTTTCAATTTTACGAGTTAATTCTATAATAACAGAAACGGCGATCAAAACTGAAGTACCACCGATAGTAAGAGTGGAAATACCGGTAAAATTCTGAACAATTGAGGGGAGGACGGCAATTACACCAAGAAAAACAGCTCCGATAATGATTACTCTGTCTAAAAGATATTTCAATCTTTTTTCAGTTGAGATACCGGGGCGAATACCGGGTATAAAACCACCGGATTTTCTGAGTTCTTCGGCAACGTCTTTGGGTTTAAATACGACTGAGGTGTAAAAATAAGTAAAACCAAGTACCAAAAAGAAGTAAAGTAAAATATAAGGAAAACTACTAGGTCGGAATAATGCACCAATAGATCCGGCAATACTGGCTATTGCTGGTTGGGGAACACGGCTAAGATATTGACCAATTAGAGAAGGGACTGTGGCAAGTGAAACGGCAAAAATGATTGGCATAACACCGGCAGTATCGACTTTGATAGGCAAATAAGTTTTTTGGCCTCTTTTGGCATAATTGATAGGAACACGAAGCACAGCTTCTTCTATCATCACTATGCCGTAAATCAGTGCCAAAATCACGACTAAAAAGATTCCTAAATTAAATACATTTTGGGGATTGGAAAAATCAGAAATAGAAATAGTTTGTACAAATTCGACAGGTAAACGGGCAACGATACCGGCAAAAATTAACATAGAAATGCCATTTCCGACACCGTAATTGTTGATGAGTTCTCCCAGAAAAATCATAATCATAGTACCGGCCACCATACTAACCACCAGGGCAACAACAGTCAGAGGAGAAAGATTGGGAATAATGTTTTGAGATCTTAAAATTCCGTACATACCAATAGATTGGACTAAGGCTAAGGGAATAGTTGCCATTCTGATATATTGATTGATCTTGGCACGACCATACTCCCCTTCTTTACTGAGTTCTTCCAGCTTGGGAATTACAAGTTGGAATAGTTGAAGCATTACGGAAGCATTGATATAAGGATTTAAGCCGAGGGCGGCAATTGAAAAATTGGCAAGAGTACCTCCGGAAAATATATCAAGGAGTGAAAGGAGCTGATTTTGAGCAAAAAAGTTTTTTAATAAACCCAAATCGACACCCGGTACAGGTATATGGGCAATCAATCTAAAAAAAAGAAGGATGCCGATAGTGAAAAGAATTTTTTTCCTTAGGAGCGGAGTTTTGAATCCTTCAATATATAGAGAGAGAAGAGAGGTTATCTTTTCCATTACTCTATCTTACCATCTGCTTTGAGTATAAGTCGTTGAGTTGTTTTGGATAAAGTTAGGCCCTTAAAAGTGAGTGCTTTAGTGATACCACCCGTGGAAAGAATTTTGAAAGTTTTTGGGATTTCGGATTTGGGGAGATTGGCTTTTTTAGTGAGTGATTCTTTGGAGACAATTTCATCTTTTTTGAACCATTTTTCTATTTGGTAAAGATTAAAAGCCAAATTACTAGCCCGGGAGTTAGTTCTGTGTTTACCCCTAAGGAAAGGCAATCTTTTAATCCAACCTTTTTTAATTTTGGTACCATCAAAAGTTAATTTACTTTTTCCTCTGACCAGATCACCTTTGGCTCCACGGCCGGTGGTATGGCCTCCGGATTTGGAGCCATAACCACGTCCACGTCGACGGGCAGATTTGGTTGTAGTTTTGGAAAGAGAATTTAAAATTTCCATATAATTATTTTTTTAACATGGTTAAAGCTTTAAGTGTGGCCCAAACGTTAATTGATTTATTTTTGGAGCCAATAATTTTGGAGGCGATGTCTTTGACACCGGCAACTTCTACTACAGAACGAACCGGACCGCCAGCAATAAGACCACTACCTTGCTTACCGGGACGAATCAAAACTATAGCACCTTTGAATTTGACTTTGACTTGGTGTGGAATGGTACCGTCTACGATAGGTACTTCAAGCATGGATTTGTGGGATTTTTTGATACCTTTTTGAATGGCATCGGCGACACTTTTAGCTTTTCCTAAACCTACACCTACTTTTGATTTTTTATCACCGGAAACCACCAAGGCAGTAAAAGAAATTTGATTTCCACCTTTGGTTTTGTTGGAAACACGCTTAATTTCGACTACTTTATCGATAAATTCTGATTCGGGTTTGTCGTTTCTGTATGATTGTTGATATGCCATATTAGATTAAAATTGTAATCCTTTGGAACGGGCACCATCTGCCAAAGCTTTTACCCTTCCATGATAACGATAAAGTCCACGGTCAAATCTAATTTTTTTGATTTTAGTTTTGAGGGCAATGAGAGCTATTGCTTCGCCAACCATACGAGCTGTTTCGGATTTGGTGGCTTTGGCGGCTTTGATGGTTTTAGAAGAAGCTGATGCAAGAGTTTTGCCATGTTTATCGTCAATAATTTGTGCCCAAATATTTTTATTGGTACGATAAACAGAAAGTCTGGGTATACCAAGATTTTGAGAAATTTTGGCTCTGACTCTTCTTAATCTTCTAATTTTTGAATTTTGTTGAATCATAGGTTTTTAAGCTTTGGCTGTTTTACCNNGGTTCGGGTTTGCGAATTTTTCGAATGTTGCTGGCAACCTGACCAACTATAGTTTTATCACATCCAACAACCGATACTTTTGTTTCTTCTGAAACTATGAATTCGATTCCTTGAGGTGCAGTAACGATGACGGGGTGAATGTAGCCGGCTAAAATGGTAAGTTTATTTCCATTTAAAGATGCTTTGTAACCGGTACCTCTGATTTCAAGCTCCTTTTTCCAGGGGGTCACAACTCCTTGGATCATGTTGTTGATATGTGCCCGGGTAGTACCGTGACTGGCTCTGGCTTGGCGGATGTTGGAAACCCGAGAAACTGTAACTTGATCATCTTTAATTTCAACTTTAATGTGGTGAGGAATATTGAGGGTGAGGGTACCTTTTGGTCCGGTGACAGTCAAAAGATCGCCCTCTAATTTGAGAGTTACTCCTGACGGGATAGTGATAAGTTGATTGCCAATGCGGGACATATTTAGTAAATTTCGGCGATAATTTCTCCACCTAAACCTTTGACTACGGCCTCTTTTTGAGACATTAAGCCTTTGGAGGTGGAAATAATAATTAATGATTTGGGAGTTTTACCCCAAGGTAAGGTTGAAGCTTTTTCATATAAACGACGACCCGGTTTGGAAAAAATCTTTAGGTCGGTAAAATTGGGTATTTTTCCTTCGTAAGAAAGTTGAACATTGATGATTTTGTTTCCGGTTTCGTCAATCGAATAATTGGTTATGTATCCATAACGTTTCATAAGTTCAGCAAGAGAAACCCGCATTTTGGAAGAAGGAGAAGAAATACTTTTTCTTCCGGCTAGGTAACCATTTTTGATTCGAATTAGAAAATCGGTAACGGGATATGACATAAGGGTAATTTACCAGCTGGCTTTTTTGACTCCAGGAAGGACACCGGCGTGAGCCAATCGTCTAAAACAAATGCGGCAGAGTCCGAAAAATCGGATATAACCCCTGGGACGACCGCAGATATTACAGCGATTGTGGTATCTGGTTTTAAATTTTAACTTCTTGCTCTCACGAGCAATTTTTGCTTTGGTAGCCATAATTTATTTATCTTCCTTTTCAAATGGAAGACCTAGGGCGGATAATAACATTTTTGCTTCGTCTTTGGAAGAAGTAGTAATACCTAAAGTCACCTGGAGACTACGAATTTTGGAAACTTTATCCAGATCTATCTCGGGGAAATATGTCTGATCTTTGAGGGTTAAATTGTAGTTTCCGGAGTTGTCAAATGAACTTAGAGATAGTCCTTTAAAGTCTCTAAGACGAGGAAGGACAATACTAAAGAGTTTTTCAACAAAACCATACATTCTTTTACCCCGAAGTGTGACTTTGAGAGCCAGAGGATCACCTTGCCTGAGTTTAAAGTTGGCGATAGATTTTTTTGATTTGGTAAGACTGGGTTTTTGACCGGCAATGGCAGTTAGTTCCTCAATGGCTGAATTGAGTGATTCCTGACTGTCGCGAGCATCGGGGACACGATAATTTAAAACTACTTTTGATAGACGTGGTAGGGACAAAACCTGTTTTCGACCGGTAAGTTTGATTAATTTTTCTTTGATAGTGGTGGAGATAGTTTCTTGTAACATAATTATTTTTTAACAATTTTTTGGTCAAGTAAAGATTTACATTTAGGACAAATACGATATTTTGAGCCGCTTTTATCAATTTGATATTTTACCCTAATGGTTTTTTTACATGACGGGCAAATGAGCATGACTTTGGAAACTCCGAGAGGTCGTTCTTTTTCGACAATACCGCCTTTGGTTTGAGGAGTAGATTTAATATGTTTTTTGAAAAGATTGAGACCGCTGATTAAAACAGTTCTTTTTTTGGGGAAACTTAGGACAACTTCACCTGTCCGACCCTTGTCTTTGCCGATTAAAATTTTTACTTTGTCGCCTTTTTTGATTTTCATATTAATATACCTCTTTTGCCATTGAGGCAATCTTGTTAAATCCTAAATCTTTGATTTCACGGGCAATTGGTCCGAATATTCTGGTACCACGAGGATTTTTTTGAGCATCTATAACAACTCCGGCATTATCACTAAAACGAATGTAAGAACCATCGGTACGACCGACTTCTTTTTTGGTACGAACGATCACTACTTTTACTTTATCTTTCTTTTTGACGATACCATTGGGAATAGCTTCTCTAACAACTGCCAAAACAATATCGCCAATAGAACCTTTTTTGTGAAAAGAACCTTTGTAGACATGAATTACCATGAGCGATTTGGCTCCGGAATTGTCAGCAGGATTGATAATTGATCTAAGTTGAACCATTTAATTTTTTACGATTTCTAAAGTAGTAAATCTTTTGAGCTTACTTAGGGGACGACATTCGCAAACTTTAACTATATCCCCTATTTTAGCGGATAAATTATTGTCGACGTAAATCTTTTTTCGATGTTTGATTATCTTTTTATAAAGAGGGTGACGGCTTTTGTAGTCCATTGATACGACAATAGTCTTGGTCATTTTGTCTGAAACCACAGTTCCGGTAAAAGTTTTACCGGTAGTTTTTTGAATATCTTTGGTCACTTTTTTAATCATAATTTTAGACCTTTTGATTCTGATTAATTAATGTCTTAATAAGAGCAATTTCATACCGTATTTTGGCTAAAAGAGAAGTGTCTTTTAGGTTTCCGGTTGATTGTTTAATCTTAAGGTCAATTAGTTTTTTCTGAAGATCGAAAAGACTTTTCTGAAGTTCGGAAATACTCTTTTGAGTGTAGGATATTTTATCAGTTTTTTTCATAATTTCCAGCTTTATTTTCTTTTAACAACTTTTGTTTTCATTGGTAACTTGGCAGAAGCTAATTGGAGGGCGCGATGAGCGTCAACTTCGGAGACTCCGGCGACTTCGTACATAACTCTACCGGGACGAACTACAGAAACATAACCTTTGACATCGCCTTTACCGGCACCCAATGGTGCACCGGCGCCTTTTTCCGTAAAGGGTTTGTCCGGAAAAATTCTGATCCAGACACGACCATTTCTTTTGGTATGGTGGGTAATAGCACGACGGGCAGATTCGATTTGATTGGCAGTTACCCAACCACATTCCATAGCTTTGAGACCATAATCTCCGAAAGAAACTTGAGAACCGCGTGATTTACCACGCATTCGTCCTCGAAATTGTTTTCGGTATTTGGTACGACTTGGTTGCAACATAGAAGGTTAGCCTAAACACAAATAAACTTTAACACCAATATAGCCTGATCTGGTTAGTGAAGGACATTCGTGGTAATCGATTCGGGCTTTGATTGTACTTAGAGGTACTTTTCCCTGAGAAAATTTTTCTCTCCGACTGATTTCTGCTCCATTGATACGACCACCGATTATTATTTTTATACCCGTGGCTCCGGCGGCCATTGATTTTTCCATGGCGGAAAGAACGGAACGACGATACGGCATCCTTTTGGTAAGTTGATAAGCAATTTTTTCGGCAATTAATTTGGCGGAAAGATCGACTTGTTTAAATTCTTCTACCTGAATATCGATATTTAATTTATTAGCACTGGTGGGGACAATTTTTTGAATCTCTTTTTTGATGTTTTCAAGTTCCTTACCACCTCTGCCAATTACTAATCCCGGTCGACTGACAATTAGAGTTAATTTGATTTTTTTAGCAGAACGTTCTATTTTGATAGCAACAATTCCGGCTGAATAAAGTCTTTTTTGGAGCATGTCTCTGATATTTTTATCTTCCAAAAGCAACTTAGAATAGTTATGTTTGGCGTACCAGGAAGATTGCCATTCGGGACCGTACTTGGTGGTCTCTAATCTAAAACCAATTGGATTTATTTTTTGACCCATTAATTTAATTCTCCTTTAAGAATAATTTCTATTCGACTGTGACGTTTTTGAATTAGACCCCGGGCAAACCTGGAACCATGCGATTTGTCCATTCTTTTTAATTTCATACCTTCGTCAACCCTGATGGAATCAAACCTTAAAGTTTCGGGGTTAAGATGGTGGTTATTTTTACTATCGGCGATGATTGACTGGATAGCTTTATAAAAAATACGAGCGGCTTTTGTATTGGTAAATTTGAGTCTGTCCAGGGCTTCCTGTGGTGTAAGTTTTTTGATGACAGGTGTAATAAGACGGAGTTTACGGGGAGAAACCTTGACATTTTTATTGAGAAACTTGGCTGTTTTGGTTTCTTTGGAAACCGGAACCGCCATATTTGGTGTTTCGTTTTTAACCACTTTGGTGGTAGTTTTTGCTTTAGTAGTAGTAATATTTTTTTTGGTAGTAGGCATAAATATATTTTAAGTTTTCTCCAAAACTCTTTTGACGACACGACCGTGACCTTTGAAGGTACGAGTCGGAGCAAATTCTCCCAGGCGATGTCCTACCATATCTTCGGTGACGAAGACATTGATGAACTTTTTGCCATTATGAACGGAAAAAGAAAGTCCGACAAATTCCGGAGCAATCTGGCTGGATCTAGCCCAAGTTTTGATTATATCAGAAGGCTTTGAGGCAGCAACCTTTTTGATGAGGTTTTTGTCGATGTATGGTCCTTTTTTGGAACTGCGTGACATTTATTTTCTACGTTTAATAATTAATTTATTGGAAGCTTTTTTGGCTTTACGGGTACGTTTACCCATGGCAGGTTTACCCCAAGGGGTCTTGGGATTCATACCAATAGAACTGCGGCCTTCTCCACCACCATGCGGATGGGAATCGGGATGTTGAGCAACACCTCTGACAGCAGGACGAAAACCACGATGCCGACGTTGTCCGGCTCTGGTCAACTTTTTGTTAATAAGATCGGCATTACCAACTTGACCTATTGTAGCATAGGAAGATGCATTAAATAGCCTTATTTCTCCGGAAGGAAGTTTAATAACGGCTTTGTTACCATCAATTGATTGAACATAGGCAGCTGAACCGGCGCTTTTAACCATTTGACCACCTTTGCCGGGAGTAATTTCTATGGAGTGGATGGGAACACCAACGGGAATATTTTTGAGAGGTAAACGATTGCCATCCTTGATAGGAGCTTTGTTGGCAGTAATAACAATATCGCCAACTTTTAGGTTGGATGAGGCCAAAATATAGCTTTTTTGACCGTCTTTGTAGGAAATTAAAGCAATATCGGCGGTGCGATTGGGATCGTATTCAATAGAAATAACTTTGGCGGTTACATCAAGTTTGTTTCTCTTCCAATCAATATCGCGGAGGAATCTTTTTTCTTCGCCACCACGGTGACGAACTGAAATTGTTCCGGAATTGTCACGACCGGAATTTTTTTTCTTGATAGTAATTAGGGATTTGTGGGCTTTCATATTATTTGGTGTTTGGAATTAGACTGTCAATTTTTTTACCCTTGGGTACGCTTATAATAGCTTTTTTTTGATTTGGTTTAGTGATGGTTTTTTTGGTTCTCCAGTCGGTTCTGATTTTTCCAATTATTTTGGAAGTATTTACACTGACGGGTTTGATGTTAAAAATGGCAAAAAAAGCGGCTGCGATCTGATCCTTGTTTGATTTGGGATTGACCCAAAAGTAATACTTATCTATGGCCTGTTTTTCGAGTGATTTTTCAGTATAGATAGGCTTTAAAATGATGTTAGAAGGATTTATGGTCATTATTTTTTAGCGGTTAAATTTGTGATGGCTTTTTTGGTAAAGACCAAAAAATTTTGATTACTTAAATTGTAGACATTTAGAGAACTAAGATTCATTACCGAAAATCCGGGAATGTTACCGAAAGCTCTTTTGATGTTGCCGCTGGGAACAGAGGTTATAATACCAATTTTACGGCTTTTTGCCAATAGATCTTCCTTTTTTTCGAGTTTATCCATGAAATCCCAAGCAATTTTGGTTTTGGGTTCGATTTTGGAAAGATCATCAACGACAATAATAGTCTTGTTTTGGGCAATTTTGGTAAGTATGGCTTTGAGGGAGGCAGTTCTCATTTTTTTGTTGAGAGTAAGACTGTAGTCTCTGTCGCTGCTGGGACCATGAGCTTTACCACCACCAACAAATTGCGGAGCTTTGTCGGAACCATGTCGGGCACGACCGGTACCTTTCTGAGCCCACATTTTTTTGGTAGTACCGCTGACCTCACTTCGTTCTTTGGCACTAGCGTGGGATTTTCTTTGATTGGCTAAATATACTCTAATGGCAAGTTGGATTAATTTTGGAGAAGCTTTGGATTCGAAAAAAACTGGATCTAGGGTTAGGTCGCTAATTTTTTCGGATTTGATATTGTAAACAGCTACTTTCATAGTTAGATTTTTTTGGTTAGGGTAACCCAGGCATTAATTGGCCCGGGAATATGGCCGGAAACTAGTAATTCGTTTTTTTCTGGATCGATGGCGGCAATTTTTAGATTCAGGGTGCTAATTTGTTTATTTCCCATGTGTCCTGGCATTTTTTTACCTTTAAGAACTTTACCGGGAGTTTGGGCACCGATGGAGCCGGGTGCACGAGTACGGTCTGATTGACCACCGGTTACAGGTTGACGTTGGAAACCATGGCGTTTGATAACACCGGCGAATCCACGACCTTTGCTAATACCGGTTACTTTGATGGTATCGTCGACTTTAAATACCGAATCGAGAGATACTTCAGTACCTACTTCAAGAACGGTATCGGGAAGAGCTTTAAATTCAACAAAGCCTTTGGGTGATAATTTGATTTTGAGTTTGTCGAGTTTTTTGGATACAGGTTGTTTGAGATTTTTTCTGTTACCATAGGCAAATTGGACGGATTGGTAACCGTCTTTTTCTTTGGTTTTGATCTGAGTAACGGTTAGTGGAGTGGCAATACATTTGGTAACGACAACCGACTTGCCTTTTTCAGAAAAGATTCTGGCCATTTGACCTTTTTTTACAATAAATCCTGAAATCATAGTGAGAATTACATCTTAACTTCTACTTCAACGCCAGAAGGAAGATCCAGGTGTTGTAGACTGTCGATTGTTTTGAGTGAAGCATTAAATATGTCGATTAATCTTTTGTGGGTGAGCATTTGGAAATGTTCACGGGCGTTTTTATCAGTGTGAGGACTGGTTAAAACTACAAGTAACTTACGACCGGTTGGTAAAGGAATCGGACCTTGAACTTGGGCACCAGCGGTAACAGCCGCCTCAACAATTTTAGTGGCAGCTTGATCAATAATCCTATGGTCAAAGGATTTTAGTCTGATCCTGATTCGGTTACCTTTTGGCATTTTTTATTGATGAAGGGCGGATACAAGATCCGCCCTTCACATAAGTAAATTATTTAATAATTTCGGTGATAGCACCAGCGCCGACGGTAAGACCGCCTTCACGAATTGCAAATCTGAAACCGGCCTCCATAGCTACAGGTTTTATTAACTTGACAACTACATTGGCAGTGTCACCAGGCATAACCATTTCAACACCTTCGGGAAGAGTCATTTCTCCGGTAACATCGGTTGTTCTGATAAAGACCTGGGGTCTGTATCCACCAAATATTGGGGTGTGACGGCCACCTTCTTCTTTTTTAAGAAGTAAGATTTCTGCTTTAAATTCGGTATGAGGAGTAATGGTACCGGGTTTGGCTAAAACTTGTCCTCTTTCGATATCATCTTTTTCAATACCGCGAAGCAGAATTCCGACNNCGAGTATCACGAAGACCGACTAATTCGATTTCATCGTTTACTTTGACGATACCTCTTTCGATTCTTCCGGTAGCAACGGTTCCACGTCCTTTGATAGAGAAGACGTCTTCAACCGGCATTAAGAAAGGTTTGTCGAGTTCACGGGTAGGTTCGGGGATGTAAGTGTCGAGAGCTTCCATTAATTTTTTAATGGATTCGACAGCTGAAGCATCACCTTCCATAGCTTTGAGAGCAGAGCCACGGATGATGGGTATTTCGTCACCGGGATAACCGTATTTGGTCAAAAGATCGCGGATTTCCATTTCAACCAGATCTAAAAATTCAGGATCTTCCACGAGATCGACTTTATTCAAAAAGACAACTAATGAAGGTACATTTACTTGTTTGGCTAATAAGACGTGTTCACGGGTTTGAGGCATGGGACCGTCGGGTGCGGATACGACTAAAATAGCACCGTCCATTTGAGCGGCACCAGTGATCATGTTTTTGACATAATCGGCGTGACCGGGACAGTCGATGTGGGCATAATGCCTTTTATCGGTTTCATATTCAATATGTGAAATTGCGATAGTAACGATTTTTGAGGCGTCACGAACTGTGCCTCCCTTGGCAATATCAGCATAAGATTTGGGGTTACCTTGTACTTTAGCGATAGCTGCTGATAAAGTTGTTTTACCATGGTCAACGTGACCAATAGTACCTACATTAACATGAGGCTTGTTTCTTTGATAAGTGTCTGCCATTTTTTCTCCTTTTTAATTAATTATTCCCCAATAATTTTGGGGCAAAAATATAAAACAGCCTAAGCTGTTTAAGCTTTTAGGATTGTATCAACAAAGATACGTGTTTGCAATACAGAAAGTGTCGCAATATTTCCATTATTGCGACTTAAACGACGTAACTGTAATAACAATCTTGGCTTAAGATTTTATTTAATATCAAAAGGGGAAATTTTGCAAGTGAGATGGTAGAAAAATTATTCTGTTAATTTTGAAACATTTTCACCTCTAATTTTGTGCAAAATTTTTTGGTCTCCAACTTCTATGCGAATGGCAAGCTCAATGGGACCGTTTGCGGCAAAACCGATATATCTTATGCTGCCCAGATCTGTAAGTTCCGTTATGCCCGCATTTTCGACACGAACTACTGTGCCTCTTGATACGGGAGAATCTTTAACTGAAGTGACACTGGTGACAGTAGGTATTGTGACATGGTTTGGTCTTGAGGTGGTAATTATGGCACCATATTCGGTGACAACAGTACCATCGACCAAACCGTTTAATCGGAGAGATGTTTGGTCAGTTCTAGGGCTAATATGATTGATTATTTCAATATTTTTTAAAGTCATAATTAAATTGTAAATATATTATTATAGGTAATATAACATAAATAAAAAAATGAAATATAAAACAATCTCTAAGCTGATTTGGAGCCAGCTGTAAGTTTGGTGGTCAATTCTATTTGAATTGAGGCAGGTACCGGATCATAATGTGAAGGCTCCATATAGAAAGATCCCCGACCTTGAGTAAGAGATCTGATGACAGTAGCGTAACCACGAATCTCAGAAAGAGGAATCATACAATCAATAGTAGTGAATCCCATAGAATCGGTTGATCCTAAAATTTGACCACGACGGGAAGACAAGTCTCCCATAACCGTACCTAAAAATTCTGAAGGAGAAGCAACTTCGAGCTTCATAATTGGTTCGAGAATTAAAGGTTTAGCTTTTTGAAAAGCATCTTTAATGGCGTAAGATCCGGCTAATTTAAAAGCCATTTCAGAAGAGTCAACTTCATGGTAAGTACCGTCATAAACAGTGACAGCAATATCAGTAGAAGGATAACCGGCAATAATTCCCTTGGAGAGAGTTTCGCGGACGCCTTTTTCAATAGCGGGGATAAAATTACTGGGAATGGCGCCTCCTTTGACAGCATTGATAAATTCAACACCTTCTCCCCTATTTTTGGGCTCAACTTTGATTTTACAATGACCATATTGTCCATGACCACCAGATTGATGAATGTATTTACCCTCACCATCGGCGGGAACTGAAATTGTTTCCCGGTAGGCAACTTGAGGTTGGCCGGTTTTGACATTGACACCAAATTCTCTTTTGAGACGGTCTACAATAATTTCGAGGTAAAGTTCGCCCATACCGGCGATAATGGTTTGACCGGTTTCATGGTTATAGGTAACTTGGAAAGTAGGATCTTCGCTGGAAAGACGATTGAGAGCTGCACCCATTTTTTCCTGATCATCGGAAGATTCCGGCTCGATGGAAAGGGAGATAACCGGATCAGAAAATTGTATCGGCGAAAGTGAAATTACAGAATCCCGATCACAAAGAGTGTCACCGGTTGTAGATTCTTTAAGACCAATACATGCGACAATTTCTCCGGCGTGACCTTCTTCGATACCTTCACGTTTGTCGGCGTGCATTAAAAGTAAACGGCCAATTCTTTCTTTGGTATCTTTGGTAGTGTTGTAAACTTCTGAACCGGATTTTAAAATTCCTGAGTAAATACGGACATATGATAGGGTACCAACATGGGGATCGGATTGTACTTTAAAAAGTAGAGAGGACAGAGGTTCGGTGTCCAGAGGTTTACGACTAACTACTTCATTGGTTTGCGGATGAAAACCTTCGATCGGGGGAAGATCCTGGGGAGAAGGCAGATAATCAACAATTCCGTCTAAGATAGGGTGGATTCCCTTGTTTCTCCAAGCAGCACCACAATATACAGGAAAAAGTTTACGGGCAATTGTGGCTTTTCGAAGAGCTGTTTTTAATTCTGATACAGAAATTTCTTCATCGTTTAGGAATTTTTCCATTAAGTCTTCGTCTTCTCCGGCGATTTTTTCGACCATTTCAGCCCGATATTTCATGGCAATATCTTTGTGTTCATCGGTAATGTCAGTGACAGAAAATTCCATACCTTCGGGATCTTTGTCATAAACAACCATCTTCATATTTATCAGGTCAATAACACCGACATGGGCGTGTTCTTCGCCAATAGGAATTACAACAGGGACGATAGGAGCATGAAGTTTGTCGTGGATACTTTTGAGAGTATTTTGGAAAGATGCGCCAACTTTGTCCATCTTATTTACGAATGCGATACGAGGAACGCCATATTTTTCTGCCTGACGCCAGACAGTTTCGGATTGAGCCTGAACACCGGCATTACCATCAAAAATCATAATAGCTCCATCAAGAACACGAAGTGAACGTTCGACTTCGGCGGTAAAATCTACATGACCAGGGGTGTCAATTATATTGAAACGATAATCGTGCCAATAGGTAGTAATACAGGCAGATTGAATAGTAATTCCCCTCTCGCGCTCTTGCGCCATGGAATCGGTGGTGGTAGTACCTTCATCAACTGATCCGATTTTATGAATTTTTCCGGTATAAAAAAGAATTCTTTCGGTGGTGGTAGTTTTGCCGCCATCGATGTGAGCAATAATACCTATGTTACGGACCTTATCCATGGGAACATTCCGGTTTTTAGTTATTTTAATAGCGTCTGCCATCTTAAAAATGTTTTGATTAAAAATTAAAAATTAAACCGCAGCTTAAGCTACGGTTGCTAGTGAAATATGATAACACGAAGATTGAGAAATTTCATTCGGTATAATCAATGATATAAAGTTAGTTGCAGTTTGAAATAAATATAAATAATGAAAAATAAAAAAATAGCCATAATCGGAGCCGGATTGACCGGATTAACAGCCGGGTATGAATTGAGTAAAAAGGGTCATAAAGTGACTATCTTTGAAAAAAGTGATGATATTGGCGGATTGGTGGGTGGTTTTGAAATTGAGGGGACCAGTTTAGAAAAAGCTTATCATCATATTTTTAGAACGGATAAATATATTATTGCTTTAACTAATGAGTTAGGACTGCAAGACAGACTTAAGTGGTACGAAAGTAAAACCGGACTTTATTTTGACGGAAAAGTCTATCCTTTTGCAGGAGCAGTTGATCTTTTAAGATTTAAACCTTTGAACTTTACATCTAAACTAAGATTGGGATTAGTAAAAATTTGGCTGGAAAAAGATAATAATTGGGAAAAATACAAAAAAATTCCGGCCTATAAATGGATGAAAAAATGGTGCGGAGACAGGGCATATGAAGTGATATGGGAACCGCTTTTGAAGGGAAAATTTGATAATTACTATAAAAAAGTATCGATGGCTTGGCTGTGGGCCAGAATTAATACCCGGGGAAATTCAAAATCAAAAGACGGAAAGGAATATTTAGGTTATTTTGAGGGGGGATTTAGAATAATTGCTGACCAATTGGCCAAAAGAATTAATAAAATGGGGGGAGAGATTAAGCTGAATACGGAGATAAATCCCCCTAAATCTCCCTTTGACAAGGGGGACTTTGATGCAGTTATATATACCGGAGCGGCAAAAAATATAGATTATATCGGAGCAGTGATGGTAATTTTTGAGAGTAAACAAAATTTAAGTAAATTTTATTGGCATAATATCAACGACAGTAATTCTCCCTTTTTGGCATTTATTCAACACACAAATTTAATTGACAAAAGTAATTATGGCGGAAAACATGTTTATTATTTGGGGACATATTTACCCCATGATCATAAATATTTTGGGGTAAGTGAGGAACAGATTAAAAATGATTTTTATCAATATTTAAAAAAGATTTTTCCTGATTTTGATAGAGGACAAATTGAAAATGATTGGGTGTTTAGATTTAAAAATGCCCAACATATAGTCGATTGTAACTATAAAGTACCTCCTTACAAAATTAGTGAAAAAGTATATCAGGCAAATTTTGCCCAGATATTTCCGGAAGACAGGGGTACTAATTATGCCGTAAGAGAAGGAATTAAAATCGCTGAGATGATTGGTTAAAAGTGACTAAAACAAAAATATAGAAACAAGAAGAAAGTAAATTAAATTTTGGATTGTTTGGCTAGATTCTTATAAAATTTTTCGGCTTCTTTTTTTGAGTCCTGCCACCATTTTTGGTGAGTTTGGTACCATTCAATTGTTTTTTTAAGACCGGTGTCGAGAGTTTCTTGAGGTTGCCAACCCAGGTCGTTTTTTATTTTTGACCAATCGACTGAATAATTGTCATGAGCGGGACGATCAGCGACATATTCTATTTGAGACATATCTTTTCCCATTAGATTGATGATTTTTTTTACCAAATCAATGTTTTTTGTAGATTGATAGAGCCCGCCGATGCAATAAGTGTCACCTATTTTACCCCGATTGATGACCGCACTAATAGCCGAACAGTGATCATCGACATAGAGCCAATCCCGGAAGTTTAAACCCTGACCGTATACCGGTATTTTTTGGTTTTCAAGAAGATTGGTAATTAGACGGGGAATAAATTTTTCAGGATGCTGATATGGACCATAATTGTTGGAACAATTGGTGATGGTAGTGGGGAGACCAAATGTCTTTCCAAAAGAACGAACTAAATGATCTGACGCCGCCTTGGAGGCGGAATAGGGAGAAGAGGGATCGTAAGGAGTGGATTCCGAAAATTGGTTTGATGAATTGAGAGGTAATGATCCGAATACTTCATCGGTAGAGATATGATGAAAACGAATATTACCATTGTTTTTGGCAAAGTTTAATAGATTGTAAGTACCAAGGACATTTGTCTTGACGAAGAGGGAAGGATCATTTATAGAACGGTCGACATGGGATTCGGCGGCAAAATGTACTATCAGGTCAATCAAAGAAGGCAAGCGATTGGTAAAATCGGGGTTAACAATATCTTCTTTAATAAATTGATATTTTGAACCCTGACTAAAATCGTTTAAATTTTCCGGGTTGGCGGCATAAGTAATCTTATCCAGATTGATGATGGTAGATTGTGGATATTTTTTGCGCCAAAAACGGATGAAGTTGGTGCCGATAAATCCAAGTCCCCCGGTAACTAAAATTTTCATTTGTTATTCAGTCGGTTCAGCTTTGGGAGTAGCTGTAGAGGTTGAAGGAGGAGCGGTGTCTGCTTCAGTTACTGTCGGGCTGGTGCCAGTAGAGCTTTCTCTTAGGTCTGTACCAATATAAAAGACAACATCATAATTTGAAGTAGCGGCTAAATCAGAAGTATAAGTAGCCGGGAAAAAGGTACCAAGTTCTGATTGGAAATAGGCTTGTGCGCTGGCCTGATCGGTTTTGAGTTCGACTTCATTGGCGGTTAAACTTTTTGTGCTATTTCCGACGGCAATGTCAGTAAAACCCAAATCTGTAAGTTTTTGTTTGAGTGTAGCGGCCTGGCCGTTAATTTCGGTAGCATTTAGGACTTGGATTTTGATGTCTTTGCTGATGGAAGGAGTCGGAGTAGGAATTTCAGTCGGGGATAATTTGGCGGTAGGAGTAATATTTTGGGAGGAAGGATTATTGAGATCGCCACCCTGACCACGATTGGCGATAAACCAATAAATAATAGAGGCAATGGCGGCCGTTAAAATAAATACTGCGATAACAGGGAGAATATTTTTTTTATTTTGCATAGGAGGTGCCTGATTTGAAATATTATTAGTTGGTTCACTTATTATAGCAGCAGGAGCTGGTTTAGATAAGGTAGATTGAGAAAGGATGCCGACAACCGGTAAGGGGAGATTACTTGGTTTGCCCAAGTTTTGAGCAATTTGCTTTTCGTCGTATGTGGTTTGATCAAGTTTTTTAGAACTTATGATATCGTAAGGACCTTCTGATGGAAGATATAGCTTGTTGGTTGGAGCGTCAAAATATAAATTGGAATAATTTAATATTTTTTGAATGTCTAAATTTACACCCTTGAGGGGAGATGTTAGATATACAGCATTACCTTTGGCCAAAAAAATAGTGACTTCATTCTTTCCGACAGGATAGATGAAGAAATATTCGTTGGGATTGAAGGTGGCGACGATGTTGGCGATAGAAGAGGAAACATTCCAATATCCTTCTATGCTTAGGCCAAGTTTTGTTAGATTTTCTACAAGGATGTTGTAAGGAACCGAATCAATGATAGTCGACCGAATAAGTGTTTTGTCGTCTTTGTATGAGAGAGAGTATTCAATAAGTTCAGGTTTGATATCAAAATTAACCTGACTTTTGGCTAAAGAGGCAATCTCCGTCGGGTCAACTTTGGAAATTTTGGAATCATAGATAAAAGATTTGGTTACAATGATGTCGTCTGGTAAAAGAACAGAAATTTGATTAATATGATTTTGACGGTAATAGTCGCCTAATTGCTTTAATTCTTCTTCGGTTCTTGGTTTCCAGAGATTTATATCCAGAGAAAAAGTGTTGTTGTCAGATCGATCTAAATAGACCTGAACTGAATCTGACTTTGGCCAAAGTACGGCTTTGGGTTTGCTAAATAATGACATCTATAGTAATAGTATGGACAAAAAATGCAAGGGAAGCAAGTGGGTAGTACTTACCACCTAAGATGAGCAAAGGCTTTGTTGGCGTCTGCCATTCTTTCGACTTCGGTTCTTTTGGTAACAGCGGAGCCTTCGTTTTTGTGGGCGGCTAAGATTTCGGCTGCTAATTTTTCAGCAAAACTATGAAATTGTTTGTTTGGTCGGGAACGGGAAGCGTTAACTAACCAACGAATAGCCAGGGAATTTTGGCGATGGGTACGGACCGGAGTAGGGACCTGATAAACAGAACCGCCGATGCGACGAGGTCTAACTTCTACTTTGGGACGAATATTGTCTAAAGAAATTTCAAAAATTTCGACGGGATTTTGTTTGGTTTCTTTTTTGATTAACTCCAAAGCGTCATAGACTTGTTTTTGAGATGCCATTTTTTTACCATCTTTAGTGGAATAGTTGATTAATCTACTAACTAAAACATTAGAGTAAACAGCATCAGGATGGATTTCACGAATTTTACTTTGGCCTTTTCTTGACATATTTTGTTTGTTTTTTTATATAAATTCCGAAGCAGGTCCGGAGTGATATTTAAATTATTGATTAGATGTTGATTTGGCAGCTTTTTTGGCACCGTATTTGGAACGGGATTGCATACGTCCGGCAACAGCACCGGCGTCATATTTGCCCCTAATTATGCGATAACGAACACCTGGTAAATCACGAACACGTCCGCCTTTGACTGAGACGATACCGTGTTCAGCCAAATTGTGGCCGACACCTGGGATATAAGCAGTAACCATAGTCCGATTGGAAAGTTTGACTTTGGCAACTTTTCGTAGAGCAGAATGCGGTTTTTTTGGAGTCATTGTTTTGACAACAGTGACGACACCTTTTTTTTGAGGATTTCTAGTCTTGACGGTACGATTTTTGATGTTGTTAAAACTACCGCGGAGAGCGGTGGTTCTAACTTTGAGGATACGAGACTTTCGACCCTTTTTGATTAATTGATTAAAAGTAGGCATTTTTTATTGAAGTAATTGCTGTTTTTTACTGACCGGTATCAGTCTGCCGATAATAACATTTTCCTTAAGTCCAATCAAGTTGTCAACTTCGGCCAAAAGTGAGGCTTCAGTAAGAACACTGGTAGTTTGTTGGAAGGAAGCAGCCGAAAGCCAAGATCCAGTGGTCAAAGCAGCCTGGATAAGTCCAAGAAGTACTTTTTTACCTTTGGAAATTTTACCCTTTGCTGATTTAGCTTTTTCGTTAGCTTGGGTAAAAATTGCACGGGTTACATATTGACCATAAAGGAAATTGGTGTCACCCGGATCTTCAATTTTAATTTTGTCACTCATTTCTTTAACCAAAACCTCTAAGTGTTTGTCATGGATGGTAATCCCCTGGGATTCGTAAACACCCTGGATATTGTTGATCAAATATTTTTGAGCAGCTTCAAGCCCTTTGATGTCCATGATCTGACGAACATCAAGTGAGCCGGAACAAAGTTGAGTACCTTGGGCTACTAAATCTCCGTCGGAGACCATAAGATTGATGTTTAAAGGCAAAAGATAGGTAATAACTTTGGTATTATCTTTGATATCTTTGCCGGTTAGTTTAATTTCGTAACCATCATCAGTTTCTCTAACTTTTATTTTTCCACTAATTTCTGCCAAAGGAGACGGTAATTTGGGGGTTCTAATTTCAAATAATTCCTGAACACGGGGTAGACCCTGAGTCACGTCGACACCAACGACACCTCCGGTGTGTTTGGTACGAAGAGTGAGCTGAGTACCTGGTTCTCCGATAGACTGAGCAGCAATAACTCCGACAGGTACACCTATTTTGACTAGTTTACGACTGGAAAGATCCCAACCATAACATTTTTTACAAATACCCAGAAGGGATTTACAAACCAATGGTGATCGGATATCGACTGAGGTTACAGAACTTTCTTCGATAATTGTGGCCATTCCTTCATCGATGGCGGTGTTTTTGGCGGCGATTAATTTTTTAGTTTTTGGATCGATGACATCATTTACCAAATAACGACCAAGAATCCGACGAGAAAAATAACGCTCACGATTTTTTTCATTTTTTTCAATTGTAATGAATTTTGAGGTTTTACAATCATCTTCTCTAATAATAGAAGTGTGGGTGGCATCGACCAGACGTCGGGTAAGGTAACCGGCATCGGCAGTTTTAAGGGCAGTATCGGCTAAACCCTTCCTGGTACCACGGGCACCGGTAACATATTCAAAAACGGAAAGTCCCTGTCTAAAGTTTGACTTGGTAGGAAGTGGTACGATACGACCGGTAGGATCCACCATAAGTCCTCTCATACCTGAGAGCTGTTTGATCTGATCTTTGGAGGCACGTTTGATACCAGCAGCAGCAACGATTCTTATGGGAGAATCAGTACCCAGGGTAGCCCATGTTTTTTCGGCTATTTCTTCGGTAATTTCCATCCAGACACCTTGTCCGAGACGTTTTTTCTCGTCATTTGATATAAGACCCATTTTGAAATTTTCATCGATTTCTGCAACTCTTTTGTTGGCGGCGGAAATAATTGCGTCTTTTTCGGGTAAATATCCGCAATCTTCCATAGAAAGAGATAATCCGGAGAGAGTAAAACCTTTAAACCCAATATCTTTGAGATCGTCAATAAGCTGAACGGTGCGTTTTCTACCGGCGATTTTTAAAGATTTGATGACTAAGTCTGTCATGGCTTTGCTTCCGGCCATAGAAACATTTTGATAGTCGAATTCTTCGGGTAAAATGGTGTTAAACCAAAGACGACCAAAGGTGGTTTTGATAAGTTTTCCATTCTGTCGAACTACAATTAATTCTCTAAGGTCGATTTTTTTGGTTTGATAGGCTAATTCTGCTTCGTTCTTGTCGGCAAATATGGAATAACCTTGAAAATTTTCATCGTTTTCTTTTACAACATCATTTTCCCTGATTGAAGTAATGTAATAACAACCAACGGCCATTTCCTGAGTAGGTACACTGATAGGATTACCGTCGGCAGGTTTGAGTAAATTACGGGAAGGTAACATAAGTCGTCGGGCTTCTCTTTGAGAGGCACGCGACAAGGGTAAATGAACACCCATTTGGTCACCATCGAAGTCAGCATTGAAACCCTTACAAACACAGGGATGAAGACGAATGGCCAAACCATCGGTTAATTTTGGTTTGAAAGCCTGAATAGAAAGTTTATGAAGAGTCGGGGCACGGTTAAGAAGAATATAACTATCTTTGGTAACTTTTTCCAAAATATCATAAACTTCGTTGATCCGATGATCGATGAGGTTTTTGGCACTTTTGATATTCGGAGCCAGACCAATCATCATCAACTCTCTTAAAACGAAAGGTCGGTACATTTCCAGAGCGATTTCTTTGGGTAATCCAACTTCATTAAGTTTTAATTCAGGTCCGACTACGATAGCGGAACGACCGGAATAGTCTACACGTTTACCCAAAAGATTGCGTCGGAAACGTCCTTTTTTACCACGTAAAAGATCAGAAAGTGATCTGGGGGTACGTTTGGCACTTTTTCTTTTATTTTTGGTGCTTTTGGCGGCATCGATAAGCATGTCAACAGATTCCTGTAACATTCTTTTTTCGTTACGTAAAATAATTTCGGGAGCACCTAATTTGATAAGTTTTTTAAGACGATTGTTACGATTGATCAGACGGCGGTAAAGATCGTTAAGATCAGAAGTAGCAAAACGACCGCCGGTAAGCTGCACCATAGGACGTAAATCTGGCGGTATGACAGGAACTTTTTGCGCTACCATCCAGGACGGTTCAATATCATTTTCTCTCATGCCGTTCATGATACGGATTTTATACATGATCTTTTTCTTTTTGAGTTTGGAACTGGTTTTACTTAGTTCTTTTTTGAGATTAACGACGGTTTCTTTAAGATCGATTTTGGACAAGACTTCTAAAATTGCATCGGCTCCCATTTTGGATTCAAAGAAAATATCGGCTTTAAATTGAGCCAGATAAAACAACTCTTCATCGGTAAGAGTGGTGAGAACATCAAGAGAAGTGATTTTGTCTTCCAAAAATTTAACCAAACCTTCGATACGATTTTTTTCTGATTGAGCCTTGTTTTCAAGTTTTTGAACATCCTGTTTGAGATTGACGTCGGTTTCTTTTTGGGCAATTAAAAGCTGATCTTTGTTTTTAATTTTTTTCTCTAGTTCCTTTTTGGTTGCCTGGGCATCGTTATTTTTGGTTTCGACCAATATTTTGGTATCAGAATCGATTTGATCTTGTCTAGTTTTGGAGTTGTTAGCCAAATTACTTAAAGCTTCTTTTCTTTTGTCGGCAGTAACGGCAGTAACTAAATATTTAGTAAAATAAACTACGGCTTCAAGATCTTTTTGGGGGACATCAAGAAGGACACTAATTGGGGAGGGACTATTTTTTAGATACCAAAGATGAGTGACCGGGGCGGCCAGAGATATGTGGCCCATGCGTTCACGTCTAACTTTGGAAGTTGTAACTTCAACTCCGCATTTATCACAAATAACTCCTTTGAATCTAATTTTTTTGTATTTTCCGCAGTAACATTCGTAGTCTTTGGTTGGTCCAAATATCTTTTCACAAAAAAGACCATCTTTTTCAGGGCGCCAACTTCGATAGTTAATGGTTTCCGGCTTGGTGACTTCACCATGAGACCAACTGAGTATTTCTTCAGGAGAAGCTAATTTAATTTTTAGACCATCAAAATCGGTCATTGATTTGAATTTATACATCATATTTCCTCCTTAATATCCAACAATTTTTCGGCTTCTTCGTCTACAACCTGTTCTTCTTGAATGTCATCGGCCGCTGAAGAAGCATCGGAAATAATGGTAGCGGCTGGTTGAACTGCACTAAGTATGGGGGTTTCTTCAATATTGGCTTCTAATTCACCTTCAATGGCTTTACCTTCCCGTAAACCAACAGGAGAAATATCAATGGAAAGACCGGCAAGTTCTTTGACTAAAACTTTGAATGACTCCGGAATATCCGGTTCGGGAATTTTAAGACCTTTGATAATGGATTGGAAGGCACGAGTACGACCTTCGATATCGTCAGATTTGAGAGTTAACATTTCCTGAAGAGTATGAGCGGCGCGGTGGGCTTCAAGAGCCCAAACTTCCATTTCTCCGAGTCGCTGACCACCCATTCTGGCTTTTCCGCCCAAAGGCTGTTGAGTAACCAGAGAATAAGGACCGGTAGAACGGGCATGTACCTTGTCGTCGACCATGTGGACTAATTTTAGAATATATCCGATACCTACCACAGATTTTTGATCATAAGCATCACCGGTACGGCCATCATACAATTGAGATTTTCCACTGGGTGAGAGACCGGCGCTAATTAATTCTTGGGAAATTTTTTCTTCAGGGTATTTTTCAAAAACAGGAACATTATATTTTTTACCGAGAGTGATACCGGCATAGGCGAGATAAGTTTCCAAAATCTGACCTAAATTCATACGGGCGATTACTGAAAGAGGTGAAATTATCAAATCAACCGGAGTTCCGTCTTCAAGACGAGGCATGTCGTATGAAGGCATAATACGGCAAATTACGCCTTTGTTTCCGTGCCGACCGGCAATTTTATCACCTTCCTGGATGCGGCGGATCTGGGCTACGTAAACTTTGACGACTTTATTGACACCAGGATCCAGTTCATCACCACTATCTTTGTCTAAAACATCTACTTTGATAACCACTCCACCTTCACCATTGGGTACCCGAAGTGAAGTATCTTTAACTTCACGGGCTTTTTCGCCAAAAATAGCTCTAAGTAATCTTTCTTCGGCAGTTAATTCTTTTTCTCCTCTAGGTTCTACTTTACCAACTAAAATATCATTTGGTCCGACGCTGGCACCAATCATCACAATGCCATCTTCGGTAAGTTTGGCTAATTCATTTTCGGAAACATTGGGGATATCCTTTGTAAGTTCTTCAGTTCCAAGTTTTGTTTCGACAACATCGGCCTTGTATTCGTAAATCATGATGTTGGTTAAAACATCTTCTTTGACGATACGATCTGAAATTAAAAAGGAATCTTCAAAAGTCAATCCGTCGATAGAAGCATATGCAACTAACAAATTTCGACCGATGGCCAATTCGCCATCCTGAGTTGAGGGACCATCAATTAGCAAATCTCCGGCTTTGATTTTTTGTCCAAGATTGACGACTACTTTCTGGTTGTAACAGGTACCGTAAGGTGAAGTTCTTTCGAATTTATTGACCAAATAAGTTTCCTGTTTACCATCTTGGGAAATTTCACTACTGTTAATGATTACTTCTTGAGGATCGATTTTTTTGTCTAAATCGATAATCACTTTGTCAGCATCAACATATGATACTTTACCCGAATTATTGGCTAATATTGTACGATGGAGGGTGGTGGCAATTTCGGCTTCCATACCGGTACCGACAATAGGACTTTCAGGACTGATCAGAGGTACGGCTTGGGTCTGCATGTGGCTTCCCATGAGGGCACGGGTAGCATCGTCATGATCAACAAAAGGAATCAATGAGGCAGAGGCGCCGACTATTTGATTGGGAACTAAATCAATATATTCGACCGATTCAAGTGGTCCTTCAGCAAATTCTCCCTGATAACGGATCGGAACCCATTTTTGTTTTAGATAGCCATTTTCGTCGATTTCGGTTCCAAGGTGAGTAATGTGATATTTAAATTCATCTTCAGCATCCATATAAATGTAATCATCGGATATTTTGTAGCCTTTTTTGTCTTTGATTACTTTACGAAGAGGTGATTCAATAAAACCATATTTATTTACCTTGGAATATAGGGCTAAATAAGTTACAAGTCCAATATTTGGACCTTCCGGAGAACGGACGACATCAATACGTCCGTATTGTGAACCGTGGACATCACGAATTGAAAATGCGGCGCGTTCACGGGTAAGACCTCCAATACCGACCACAGTAACACGACGTAAGAGGTCAAGTTCGGAAAGTGGGTTGGTTTGGTCTAAAATAGCGGATAATTGATTTGATCTAAAAAAGGTATTGAGTGAAGAAATTAGGGGTTGAGGATTGATCATTTGGGAAGGTGAGGGCTTTTCTTTGGTTGAGATTAGAGACATTCTTTCTTTAACCATACGTTCGAAACGAGCCAATGCCGGTCGGAGAGCAATTTGGGATACGATTTCTCCAACTCTTCGAAGTCGACGGTTGGCAAGACTATCAATGTCATCAAGTCTGGTTTGTTCGCCTTTTTGGAGGGCGATGAGATATTTGACGGTGGCAACGATATCATCTTTTTGAAGAACCCAGTTTTGTTTATCATCGTCACTAAAATCAAAGCCAAATTTTTTATTGATTTTATAACGACCAACATTACCTAATTCATAGGTTTTGAGATCAAAAAATCTTTCATTGAAAAATTTTTGAGCATTTTCAAGAACTACGGGCTCGCCGGGTCGTAGTTTTCGATAAAATTCCAATATGGCTTCTTCAGGGGTTTTGGTGTTATCGGCTTGAATGGTGTTGGCAATATAGTCGGAAAATTCTGCCAATAATTGTTTGTCGCCCATTTGGCAACAAGCTCTTAAAAGGATGGTGGCTGGAAATTTCTTTTTGCGGTCGATTCTGGCAAATATTACATCTTTTTTACCGATGAAAAACTCCAACCAGGAACCACGAACTGGACGAATTTCGGCGTTGTGTAAAGTCTTACCGGTAGAAGGATCGGTTTCACCGGTGAAGTAAACACCGGGAGATCGGACTAGTTGGTTGATGACTCCCCTCTCGATACCGTTGACAACAAAAGTGCCTTCGTTTGTAATGGTGGGTAAATTTAGAAAGAAAACATTTTCTTCACGGACATCACCGGTACGTTTGTTGGTAAGTCGAGTTTTAACTTTTACAGGTATAGTATAATTTAGGCCTTTTTTACGGGCGATTTCTGGGGTAGTGGAGATGGGGTCAAATTCTAGATTTATGAGTTCGAGTTCCCAGTTGTTACCGGTATAGTCGATTATGGGAGATATGGATTTTATGGTTTCTTCAAGATCGGTTTTTAGGAATTCTTGCCATGATTCTAGTTGGATTTCAATTAAATTTAATTTAGGAATGTTGGGATAATTTCTACCCCAGTTAGTTCTTTTGGCGGAAGGCATCAAGGAAATTAAAATTTTAATAAATAGACGAGTTATGTTCCAACCGCTCGCCGAATGTGGATTATTATATACGTATCAATTAGATAGGTCAACAAGGGAGTTGAAGATATTTAGTTGGTAAATTTGAAGGTAGAGAGGATTTGGGGAATGTATTGATTTCTAAATAGAGGGTTGCAGTTGCTATTGGAAAAATCGACATTCAGTTCGTTATTGGAAATTGCATAATGATGATTATCCCCAATACCATCAGACATAAAGGTGACAAACTCATTAGCACCAAAGTTTTTTCTAAAAAATTCGCCCAGCAATAAATTGTTTTCATTTTTATTTTGAACTTCAACAAAATATTCCTTAGAAACAGCCAATACGTCATCAATAATCCATGGAATTAATGGGTCGGAGATTCCAGTTTTAATTTGAAATTGAATATAAGGATAACAACTCTCCATTTCCATCTGATAATCACCAGTTGGTTTATTTCTATCTGATAATACTTGGATTGTTTCTTGGTTCTCCTCAACATACCATCCTGTCGGATACTTAAATGAAAAACCTAGTTCTGAATTGGTATATGTTTTCCAATCGACTGTAGAATCGGGGATGGATGGTTCTTGGATGATGCCAGTAGATTGAGGTGTGGGGGTAGGTGTCTGATTGTCGATTATTGGTTGTCGAGACCTTAAAAGATTTAGATAAAGAAGAGATAGGGTGGAGACAAAAAAGACGGAGGCAATTGTTGCCAAGAGGAGGACTTTTTTGTTTTGGGTCATTTATTTTGTAAATTTGAAGGTGGAGAGGATTTGATTAAATTTATTTAAAACGGTTTGATCTTTTCCATCCCAGACAAGTTGAAATTCGTAGTTTGTCTTTCCATCTGAGAAAAATACTAATTCTTGTGGAGGATTATGACCTGTGGGTAAGCTGACGCGGATAGCTTCAAATCCAGCGATGGAAGTTTTGGTCGAATCGTCATAGTCAGAACCATCTTTTGATCCGATATAAAAAGTAACATCATAGTTTGGGTTTGAGCCTGATATATTATCTATTATAAAAGTGGCGGAATATCCGGTGTAATTATTGTTTAAAACTACAGAGTTTGCTGGATATTGGAAAGAAAATTTATATTGGGAATTGGTATAAGTTTGCCAATCGGAAGGGATTACAGAAGTGCTAGTATCACAGGCCATTTCAGTACAAGAAATGGTCAGGTCAGAACCGCAAGTGCAGGTGTTACAACCATCGGCGGCGGGAAAAGACTGACCGACGTTGAAACTTTGATCGTTTAACAGACAAACACCGGAAGGGATGGAGGTCGGAGTGTTTTGATCGGTTTGAGGAAGATTTTGTTGATTGATTTGAGCCGGAGCAATTAAATAAACATAAACTAAACCAAGAATAACTGCTAAAAATACCAATAAGGAGATAAAAAATAATAGTTTCAAAAAAGGATTTGGTTTGGAGTGAGGAATTTCTTCTATTGGAGGTTCGATATCATCTTTTGGAGGTAGCGGCGGCGGTAATTCATGAGGTAAGTCGGGGGTAACAGGGGTGACTTCTTGTGGAGGAGGTTGGGGAAATTCAAATTCCGGCTGAGGTGGTGGGCTTGAAGGGATCGGAGCGGTTGGGGGAACTTGGGTAAGTTCAATGTCTGAAGGAAGACTATCTATATTTGGTTCGGGAGGGGTTTGGGGTTCAGGAGGGTTTTTGGCGATTTCTTTGGCATATTTGTCTAAAATATCCTGATATTCCTGGCTATCGATTTGAGGATTGTTGTCGGAAGTATTTTGTGGGGGATTTATTTGGTTTGGATCATCCATGAATTAAATATCTCATCTTTAAAAATTGATGTCAATTTATTGAAAAATATTGTAATATTTTAATATGAAGAAATTGTTGTTTTTCACATTGTTTTTGAGCATAATTTTTCCAAAAGGAATTTTGGCTTCGGGTTTTAATTTACAAAAGATTGGGAACCTTGATGTGACCGGAAAAATCTCTTCGCATTGGTGGTACAGTGGAAATGATTCAACAATGCAAGGAGAGTCAGAGCCGGGATCGGAGGTGACGGTAGATATAGATGGTATCGTCAATACAGTAACTACTGATAAGTCCGGAACTTGGACGTATAGTTCCGACTTAACTGTTGGCGATCATTTAATTAATTTAAGTAGCGGCGGATCTGAAATTGCCTTTACTTTGACTTTGGGAAATGAGAATGTTGATTGGGACGCAGTTGAATCGGGTTCGGGAGAAGTTTTGCCGGCAGCAGGTAATCCCCTACTTACGGTCATTTTATTAGGTGTTGGCGTGGTGTTGATATTGGGTGGAAGAAAATTGTATTTGATAGACAATAAATACTAATACTAAAGGTATAATAGATTCCATGAAAAAAGTTTATATTAAAACTTTTGGTTGCGTCCAAAATACGGCAGATTCCGAGAGGATTAAAACTTATTATTGGGATAAGGGGTATGAGGAGCTTGAGGACTGGAAAAAAGCGGATTTGGTAGTAATAAACACCTGTATTATCAGGGAATCAGCTGAGAACAGAGCATATGGATTGATAAACAAGGTGAATAAATTTAATACAAATCAGAAAATAAAAATTGTGGTGACGGGGTGTTTGACAGGGGTGGCACTAAGAGATAAAAGTGGGAAGAAATTAAATGAATTGAAAAATCGATTTCCGATGGTAGATGAATTTTTGTCTATAGATAAGGTAAGTTATCAAATTGATCCATTAAGAAATAAACGGGGGGCAGCTTTGATAATAATAAGTTCGGGGTGTAATAATTTTTGTTCATATTGTATTGTGCCAATGGCGAGAGGTAAGGAAATTTCCAGGCCTTTTGACGAGATAATTTTGGATGCTAAAAAAGTGTTGGATCAGGGATTCAGAGAAATTGTGTTAATCGGACAAAATGTAAATTCTTATGGTTCTGATTTTTCGGATAAATCTGATATTTTTGTTCATATGGGGAAGAAGAGATTCCGAAGTTTATTTCCAAAATTGTTGGAAGAGGTGGCAAAATTGAAAGTAGATAAGGTTAGTTTTTTGAGTAGTAATCCTTGGGATTTTTCGGATGAATTGATTGAAGTAATTGCCAAGTATCCCAATATTGACAGATTACTACATTTGCCATTTCAGGCCGGTGATGATGAAGTATTAAAAAATATGAATCGG
The DNA here is from genome assembly GCA_003542615.1 of Candidatus Shapirobacteria bacterium. Taxonomy (GTDB): domain Bacteria; phylum Patescibacteriota; class Microgenomatia; order UBA12405; family UBA12405; genus UBA12405. The sequence goes on from DPKG01000013.1 coordinate 74,426, forward strand.
GGTTATGCCAAGCAGGAATATTTGGATTTGGTGGGTAAAATTAAAAAAAATATCAAAGATGTAAAAATAAGTACTGATGTAATTGTAGGTTTTCCGGGTGAGGACGAGAAAGCCTTTTTGGAGACGGTAGATGTGTGTAAAAAAATTAAATTTGATATTGCCTATATCAATAAATATTCCCCAAGGAAAGGGACAGTTTCAGCTAAACTATGGGGAGACGAGATTCCGCAGTCAGAAAAGAAAAGAAGGTGGAAAATATTGGATGATCTGGTGAATAAGAAGATTTTATCTTAAGTATTTTTCTATGTTGGCGTTGTGTTCGTCGAGGGTAACGGCGTAGTGCATTTGGTTGTCGTTGCCGGTAATATAATAAAAATAGTCGGTAGATTGCGGATGATAGGCAGCGTAAAGTGAATCATAACCCGGGTTGCAGATAGAACCCGGAGGAAGACCTGTGTTTAGGTAGGTGTTGTAGATGGAATTAATTTGAAGGTCGTTTTTGGTAATGGGTTGCCAAAACTTATTTGGGTGAGGAAGGAGAGAATCTTTGGCATACTGAACGGTGGCGTCGACTTGGAGAGCCATGTCGATTTCCAAACGATTTAAAAGTATACCGGCGATGACAGCTTTGGATTCGGGGGTGCGAGCTTCCCTTTCTAAAATTGAAGCCAAAATTAAAACCTGTTGATCATTTAAGTTGGTGACAGTAGAGTTTGTTTTGGCTTGGGCAATTTTATTTTGAAAATTGGTTTTGACCAATGCCAAAAAGTCAGCAGTTTGAAAAGTAGAAGGAACCAAATAGCTGTCGGGGAATATTTGACCTTCGATATCCTTTGCCTGGACTAAAAATTCCTTAGAATTTAAAGCTTGATTTTGCTCTAAATATTGGGTAATTTCTAAATTACGCCATCCTTCCAGTAATTTTACCCAAAAATCAAGACTTCCGCCTTTGGACAATTTGTCGATAATTTGAGGGGTAGAAAGTGAGGTGGATAGTCGGAAATTTCCGGCCTGAAGTTTAGTATTTAGTCCGGTAATTTTGGAATAAAGCATAAAAACATAGGGGTCTTTGATATATCCATTTTGATATAGACGCTGACTAATCATTTTGAGACTATCTCCCTGATTGATGGTAAAATCTCGTTGGGTAGTGTCGCTGTTTTTGGGATTTAGACTATAAAAATAATAGCCAAGTGAACCTACCAAAATTAGTATTACTACCAGCAGAGAGATTCCAAAAAACTTTTTCATTGGGTATTTTAAACTTCTTCAAAAAGAGCCCGGCGATAAATTTTAGTTTTTGGTTCGTAGATAAAAATCCGGCCACATTTACAGGTTACAGTAGTTTTGCCTCTAACATCTTTTTTAACACCACCACTGAGAGGTGTACCACAACCAACACAGCGGCCTTGTGACAATAACCAGGCTTGGATGGGAGAGATTAAATTTTTGATCATTTATTTATTTAAACTAATAATTAATAACTCTTCGAAGAATAACTGCGGCAGCGATGGAGTCTATTTTGTTTTTATAATCTTTTTTCTTTTTTTTATTTTTAAGAAAAATCTCATCAGCTTCGATGGTAGAAACAGCTTCTTCGACTGTTTCGATAGGTAATTTTAGCATAGACTTTAGCTTGGAAACAAAGTCCTGAGTTTGCTTGGCAAAACTGCCTTGAGAAACACCGACGTAAATTTTTTCAATATGATTGTGAGAAATTATAGTTAAAAGATTTGAGATAAGTTGATCATCATTGTGAATTACCGGTAAGGTAGTGATAATTTGATTTACGGTCATGGCTAAACCAATTTTTTTGGTTCCATAATCGATGGCTAAAATACTCATGAGATTATGTTATCACTAAATATCAACAATTCTGGTCTTGATGACTAATCTTCTAAGATAAGTACCGGGAGGACTGCAGGTAATAATAGTCATGTAACGGGCATCGAAATGCTGTTCTAAAACTGAAAGATCTGTAGGTTGAACTTCATACATGTCCTGAACAAGATATTTGTAGGTAACTTTATCGTAATTTACCAAAATATCGTCACCTGGTTTTAATTTGTAGAGAGTGGAAAAAATTGTCAGGTATGACTTGGGGTTAAAAAATTGAGGCAAGACCGAATGGCCAAAAACAACAGCGTTGCCTAAGGCTCCCGGGAGGGCAGTTTGAGGATATTGGATGAGGCTTTTTTTAAGATCGGTACTTCCGATAATTACGATGGCGTCGGATATTTTTAATTTGGGAATAGAAATAGTGTAGCTAATCGGAGCAGCTGAGGCTAGAACTCCGGAGGGTGAATCCGAATCTTGGCTAATTTCAGGCTGATTAACAAACCAATTGTTCAATTGGGTGTAATCAGTGGTGAGATCACCAAGGATAGATGAGCCCTGGTTATAAAAGCGACTGGAAAGCGGACTGACAATTTGATTAAAACGGAAAGAATATTCGATTTGAAACTTAATAATTGGAAATATTGCTGAAGCAAAGACATAAATTCCCAAGAGAAACAGTAATCCGGAAATAATTTTTTTATTTTTCGGAGTTACACGAGAACGTTTAATCTTAGCTTGCTTTTTTTTTAGATAAAGATAGGCCACAGAATTTATTCAATTTTAATTTCCAGGTTAATCTTTTTGGAGGAGAAAGGCAACAAGCCAGTAATATTGGGGACAGGCCCCGTGGTTTTGACTTGGTAACCATAAGCTTGGACATAATTGTCTTTGATGTAGGCAGTGGCAGCGCGAATACTTTTTCCGGCGATGGATTTTTTAATTTTCTGGGTGTCGATTTTTGGAGGAGATTTGCCGGAAATAGTCATCAAAGCCGATAAATTAGAGGAATCGGTAGTGCTCATTTGGAATTGAATGTCAAAATCGTCTGGATTTATTTGAGCGTCATTAAAGCTAGGATTGTCAGATAAAAATTTGTTGATAATCTCTGTTTTAATGTTTGGGTCGAGGATTAGTGCGGTAACTGAGGCGTTAACGGCTCCATCAAGAACTTCAGCTTCTTCACCAACTTCACGACTGTAATCGATTGAATTTTGTTTAATCTGGATAGAATCGTTGATCAATCCGGAGACATTATTTATTTCTTTGTCGATTTTTTGTTGGAGATTGTCTTTGATGTCCTGTTTAATTTTTGCTTCAAGATTTGCCCGATCTGATTGGGCGACGGCGCTAATTTGACGACTGGAACCTCCACTGAATGGTTGGTTTGATTTGGAAATGATACTAGTAGAAGGAATATCAGTAAAATTTAGCTGGGTGTCTTTGGGAATATTGTATTCGGCTCCAATTGATTGGGCTGTAATTACAGTTTTGGTTTGACCTAAAGTAATAACTCCTTTTTCGAAATCTGAGGTGCTGGCAGGGACCTGAACAGTGTTGTCTAGTGTGTATTTATGATCGGAGGAATCAGAGAGAACAGAACCCTTGGGAATTTCAACTACTTTATCTAATTTGTTAAAGACAGTGATTTCGCCTTTGGCATTTTCACCAATTAATTTAGTGCCGGTAGTATCGATGGAAGCAGTTGATTCGAGTTCAAATACTTTTTGCTCGACTGGGATGATTTTATTTGAGACATCCATGGAGGTGGATTGAGGATCTAAAGTTACAGTCAAACTTTCCTCAAAAGTATAAGGTGTAACAAACATTATTACCTGTCCTTGGGAAATTAATTGAGGAACAAATATAAGAAGGGGAATTAAGGCAAGTAGCGCTAAAAGAAGGACTCCAAATTTTGGTAGTTTTGGTTTGGATAATTTAGGAAATTTGAATGATAATTTACTTTTTGGTTTGGAAGGAGTTTCAGGAAAGGAGGTTTGGGTGACTTCTTTGTTGTATTGTTCAAAGGTCATGACGGGGACTACAGGAGTTGGTAAAGGCGGAGTCGGACTGGATTGATCCAAAGATTCGGAGGCAAAACCTAGCTCGTCAGAATTGACCTCTTCTAAATCCTGAACTTCCAAATCAGGTTGAGCTTCCTCGATTTCCGGATTAACCTGAGAGGTAATAATTTTGGCAAATATCTTGACTGTTTGATCGAAATTTAATTTTTTAATATCGGGAAAATGTAGAAAGGTTTCGACGTCTTTTCGCCCAACCCAAGGGTAATTTTTGATGTTGTTAACCAAGGCGTCACTGACTTGTCCAAATAAATAAATTAAAGGAGGTAAGGTGTTATCAACTTTTAATTCCAATAAAGCTGATTCAATTAAGACAGGACTAAATTCGTTGGAAAATGTTTTTTTGATACGTTCTTTAATTTTGCCTAAATAAACTAAGGTAAGGATCATTTCATGGCTGTCGAGATGGACTAGTATAAAGCTGACCGGAAGACCTTCACGAAGATTAGCTTCTTCAACGATAGCTTCGTCATGGGCAATAAATCCCATTGGTTTGAGCTTAAGTTGCTTGCAGGTATCTTTGATAAGTTTAAGGTGCGATGAAATTATTTTGCCATCGGAACCTATCCAATACGGAGGAAGGATAAAGGCGGAATCTTCAGGTTCCTGTTCGGGATCGATATCTGTTTTGGTTAAAGCTTCGGTAAGAGATTGATCTATGGCAGTGATAAGATTGTTTTCGGATAATTGCCAAAAAATAGTTTCGCCAATAGATAAAACCCGTAACTCCGGTTGAATAGTAGCTAATGAAACATTTAAATAATTTTCACCAATGTTTACTAACCAAAAATATTTAAGATCCATCTATATAAGAATACAATAAAATTAAGAAAACGTTTAAAAGAATTTTTTTATTGAAATTATTTTTACTCTAAAACTGCGTAAATGCGGCGTTTACCAGAACCAGCTGATTCTTCTTTGGTAATTTGAAATTGACCTAAAGTATTTGTATTGGTCACATGGGGACCGGTACAGACTTCTTTACTGAAATCTCCAACGCTATAAACTGAAACGATTTCCGGGTATTTTGTACCAAAAAAAGCCAAGGCTCCCTGTTTTTGAGCATCAGTAAATTTCATTTCCTGTCTTTTGATTTCTAAGGACTTTTGAATTTGTTGATTAATTAAATTTTGAATTTGACTAATTTGATTATCGGTTAATTTGTCGGGATGAGTAAAATCAAAGCGAAGACGTTCTGAAGTAATATTTGAACCGGACTGTTGAACATGATCACCCAAAATTTTACGAAGAGATGCGTGAAGAAGGTGGGTGGCAGTATGATACTTGGTAATTATTTCGGAATGATCTGCCAGACCTGAGCGGAATTTGCCAGCAGACAAAGTACGGGATTGCTCGATATGGGATTCTCTGGCTTTTTCAAATTCTGTCAAATCAAGTCTTAAATTATTTTTGGAAAATTCCTCTTGGATCATTTCAACGGGGAAACCAAAAGATTCATAGAGAGTAAAGGCTTCACGTCCGGTAATGTTTTTATTTCGTTCAATTAATTTTTGGATCTCGTTTAATCCCCTAGTAAGGGTTTTGCGAAATTTATTTTCTTCAGAGTCTAAAATGGATAAAATTTTATCCTTGTTTTGGTTTAATTCAGAATATGTTCCGGCATAATTATTTTGATTATCCAAAACCGCTTGGGCGATTTGGGCGATAAAATTAGTATCGATACCCAGTAATTTGCCCTGACGAATGGAGCGGCGGATAAGACGACGAAGAACATAACCGGTTTCTTTATTGGAAGGCTCGATACCGTCTGAGATAATAAAAACCGAAGCACGGATGTGATCAGAAACTATACGGAAGGCTTTTTGATATTGAGGATCGGAATATGATTTACCGGATATTTCCTCAATTTTTTTGATTATCGGCTGCCAGATATCGGTGAGATAATTGTCAGAAAAACCATTTAATACGGCAACTGTTCTTTCAACACCCATACCGGTATCGATGTTATTTTGAACTAATTTTTCGAATTCACCTTTGTCATTTTTTAAATATTGGATGAGAACATCGTTCCAAATTTCTACCCAATTTGAGTTTTTGGGGTCAAAATTTTTGGGTGTAGGAGAATTATTGGCCCAATAAAACATTTCGGTATCACTACCACAGGGACCGGTAATTCCCGGAGGTCCCCACCAATTATTGGCTTTGGGAAGAAAGGCAATTCGTGAACCTGGAATTCCTTGATCCTTCCAAAGAAGAGCTGTTTCGTCATCTTTCGGGGCATCGTTATCTCCGGCGAAACAACTGACAGCTAATTTATCTATGGGAATATTTAGTTCTTTGGTTAGAAATTCAAAACTCCATGGGATCATTTCTTTTTTGAAATAATCACCCAGACTCCAATTGCCTAACATTTCAAAAAATGTATGATGGACCTGATCGCCAACTTCGTCGATGTCGATGGTACGAACACATTTTTGAACGTTAACTAATCTTTGTCCTACCGGATGTTTACGACCCAAAAAGTAAGGAACCAGCGGTTGAATACCGGCGGAAATAAATAAAGTCGTGGGATCGTTTTCGGGAATCAGGGAGGCACTGGGAATTTCAATATGACCTTTGGAGACGAAAAAATTGACAAATTTATTTTTGAGCTCCCTGGCATTCATAGGGTGATTATAACAAGTTGGGGGTTATTTTTTGGGCTTGAGAAACATTTTTGGCTTATGAAAAGAAGTGGCAGAAGAAGAATTGGTGGCAATGAGAGGTTTTTTGAATTTAAGGGGTTTGGTTTTGGAGGTGCTTGGGGAAGGAGGAGAAGAATTAAATTGATTTAAAAAATCTTCGAACTTTTTTTTGAATTTGGCAATAACAACATCCCTGTCTTTACGGTAAATTAAGATAGCGATGACAGCACCGATTATGGCTCCTAATACTAAACCAAGAATAAATCCGGAATTTGAGTAATTTTCGTTTTGGTTGTCTTGGCACATGTTAGACAATAATTTAAAATTTATAAAAAATTATTAATTATCTTTTTTGAAAAAAGTATTGAAGACCGAAATACCTGATTTAAGTCCCGAAAAAAATTCGGCAAAGGTTGAAACGGGTTGAGCGACTGAGGAAGTAATAATTTTGGTATCGTCTAAAATTTGGTTGGTTTTTGAAATTGTTACTTTTAACTCTTTTAATAAATTAATAATCGAAATACCAACAAGAATTAGAATAGTTGTAATTCCTAAAATCGAGATGGTGATAATTATTTGGGTGATGTCCATATAGATTCAGTATAAGATATCTTTTTACAAAAAACAAAAGTTGTGAGATTTTTGGGTTATAGTTTTTTGTAGATTATTTTTTTTGTAATGGTAGTTTTGCCGTTTGCAGATTTGGATTCGATGATTATTTGGGTCTGAGGGCTGTCTAAATTAATTTTTTTAGAAAAATTTCCCTGATTATCGACAATTACCAAATCCTGATTTACCCGGACAGTGGATTCCGGATCGGTTTTACCGGTAACTTCAAAATTATCCTGATTGATGTATTCGGTTTCCGGCCAATTAACAGTGAGTTTAGGCGGACGATTAAATTTGATATATTCGCCGGTAAGATAGGCAATAAATAATATTCCAATGATGGTAAGAATTATAGTGAAAGTAATTTGTGGGGTAAAACCAAATTTTGTAAGTTTATTTTTGGATTTGTGTTTGACCTGGAGAAAATCCCTCCTAAATAATGACAGGATATCGGTACTATTTAGTTTGAGAAATTCAGCGTAATCTCTGACAAACAAGGAACAGTAAGGTTCTTGGGGATATAGACTGATGTCGCCGGACTCAATGGCTTCGAGATATTTTTTGGGAATTTTTATTTTTTTGGAAATTTCTTCCAGTTCCAACTCTTTATCGAGACGGGTATTTTTGAGGATAGTAGAGGCTTTGAATAAGGAAATATTGGCTGCCATTGTGATGTTAGATTTCGTTTTGGTCTTCAGCAGAGGTGTTGTGGGGAATTAAAATGTCTCTGGGTTTGGCTCCATTGGCCGGTCCAATTATACCAGCTGATTCTAATTCATCTAAAACCCGGGCGGCTCTGGCATAACCTAATTTTAGGCGTCTTTGTAAAAGAGAGGCTGAAGCTTTACCAGAATCAGTTATTAATCTGACAGCTTCTTCGAATTTTACGTCGTGATCTTCTCCGGATACATTGACAATATTTTTACTTACAGAGTTTTGACTGGCGATAGGTTGGGAAGTAATTTGATCGTTATATTCGGTATTTTTTTGGCTTTTTAGAAATTCAATAAGACGACTCAATTCTTTTTCGGAGATAAAACTACCCTGAATACGGGTAGGTTTGGCTTGTTCCGGTGGTATATAAAGCATGTCTCCCCTACCTAAAAGTTTTTCGGCACCGGGACTATCTAAAATAACCCGGGAATCGGTCATTGAGGAAACAGCAAAAGCGATTCGGGTCGGGATATTGGCTTTGATTAAACCGGTAATAACGTTGACTGATGGCCGTTGAGTGGCGAGAACCAAATGAATACCGACGGCTCTGGCCATTTGAGCGATTCGACAAACATTATCCTCAACTTCAGAGGGAGAAAATAACATGATTTCGGCTAGTTCGTCAATGAAAATAATAATGTAAGGAATACTTTGGAATCCGGCCATTTCGTTATAACTTTCAATATTTTTGGCTCCGATTTCAGTAAATAATTTATAGCGGCGTTCCATTTCTGCGACTGCCCACTTGAGAGCTGAAACTACTTTTTCAGGTTCTACAATTACCGGAGTTAAAAGATGGGGAATGCCGTTGTATGGGGTTAATTCGACGCGTTTTGGGTCGACCATAATTAATTTGACTTCATCAGGAGATGCCCGAAACAAAAGTGAAGCGATCCAAGAATTGACACAGACAGATTTTCCAGATCCGGTTTGACCGGCGATGAGAACGTGTGGCATTTTGGCAATATCGGCGACTTTGGGATTGCCAGAAACATCAAGACCTAAGGGAACAGTAATTTTGGATTTGGCATCTTTCATAACGGAAGCTTCCATAATTTTTTTGATGGGGACAACTTCCAGAGATCGGTTGGGAACTTCAATACCGACTAATGAACGGCCGGGAATCGGGGCTTCTACACGGATTTGTCCACCGGGAGCAGCCAAAGCCATGGCAAGATCATTGGAAAGTGAGACAATTTTGGCGAGTTTAGTACCCAGGGCGACTTCAAGGGCATATTGAGTAACGGAGGGGCTATTGTTAACTTCGGCGACTCTGGCAGTGATACCAAAAGAATCGAGAGTTTGTTCGATAATTTTGGCGTTTTTACCTACATCGCCACGATCGGCCTTAGCACCCGGGGTATCGTCAAATATTGAGAGAGGTGGATATTCCCACACCTGATTGGAAGATGAACTAATGGCAATGGGTGAATTTTGGTCAAGATTTAATTGAGAACCAGCAGGTGAGGCTGTTTGGGAAGTTTGAAAAGATGGTTTGACACCGACAACAATTGGATCTTCCTTGGTTTGTGGTTTGTCTAGGGAATTGCTGGTATCAAAATCAGATCTATATACACTTTCTTTGGCCTTTTTGGAGTGTTTTTGTTTTAGTCCAACTGAATATTTTCTTATAAGAAGAAGTAGGTTTGAAAAAAAGTTAAATATTTGGGCAATTGAAGTGTCAAATAATACGACAAATCCCACTATAAATGAAAATCCATAAATTATAAAAGTGGGAACGGGGGTGAAAAGATAAACTAACTGGTCCCAAAAAAAGAAACCGATAAGCCCTTGTTTGAATAAACTGATAAAGGATAAAAACATAATAAAAAAACCAAAAAGGACGTTGGGTTCTTTAAGAGCTGATTTTACTTTGGCGAAGGTAAAGGAGATTAGGAGAAGTAAAAATGGAACAAAAAAAGATCCAAATCCAAAATACCTAACCAAATAAAGATTTATTTGTGCCGGAACAGGGCCGGCTTGCAAAAAAGACAATACTGATAAAAGGGCAAGTGCTATGAAAAAAACAAAAAATATAGACTGAACTGTTGATGGTTTGAGGTGGAGTCCTTTAGAACCCTTGAGGATTTTGGATTTTCTTTTGCGTCCGCGTTTGGCCATAGAATGAGTATATATTATTGAGGACAAACTATTAAGAGTTAAGTATAATTGTTTAAATATGGAGACAAAAAATATCTGTGTGACGTTTGCCGGACCGGTGGGCAGTTCAAAATCTCAGATATCAAATTATTTGAGTACTCTTTTTAATCTTCCCATATTAGAAAATGATGTTATCCGAAATGAAGTAAAGACAGATTTGGGTTATTTTAATGAAGAGGTATACACACAAAGACGGGATGAGCGGCTAAAAGATATTTTTAATAAAAAAATATCGTTTATTTATGATGCCAGTATTGACCGATATTGGGGGACGTATTTGAGTCGAGTAAAAGAATCGGGATATAAGTTTTTTATAATAAGTTTGGATGTTAGTCAGTCTTTTTTGGATAAATTACAGCTTTTGGGTGGTGATAGAAAGATAGCGGATTTAAAAAGAACGTTTAAAGACCATGCTTTATTTGTTAAGGCATATGGAAATTTAATAAACATGTCGATTGATGATGAGAATTTTAAGGATAGACTAGAGATTTGCCGCCAGGAACTGGAAAAATGGTTGATTGAACTAAAATTGAGAAAGTAATTCTTCCACAGAAATAATTTTTGATTCAGTCGAAGTACGGGATTTGATTTCGACACCGCCGTTTTCAAGACTGCGTTTGGAGATAACAACTCTTTGAGGTATGCCGATAAGATCGGCATCAGCGAATTTTTCGCCGGCGGTGGAAGAAAGACGATCGTCAAAAAGAACTTCAATATTTTGATCTAGTAATTTTTGATAAAGTTTTAAGGCCTGTTTTGAAATTGAATCATCTTGAAGATCCAGACCTATCAAGTGAACTTGATAGGGAGCGATGGAGGAAGGCCAAATAATTCCTTTTTCGTCATGGTGGGTTTCGACAATACTGCCGATAGCCCGACCAATGCCAATACCATATGATCCCATGTAAAGCATTTGATTTTTGCCGTTTGAATCGACATAAAAACCTTCCATGGGCTTGGAATAAGCGTAACCAATATTGAAAATATTACCAAATTCAACAGCTTTGGAAAAAGCTAATTTATTTTTTTGACATTGAGGGCAGATATCCCCTTGTTTGACTTCGGCGATGTCGCCTTCGATTTGGCAGGTGAAATCACGGCCGTAATTGACATTGATCGAATCAGTGTCTTTTTCTTTTTGACCACCGATAAAATTATGGACGGTTTTTAGGGACAAATCGCCGACATAAATTGCCTCGTGGCCCCAACAATGAACCCAACCGGATTTAGTTCCGATTTTTGAAAGATCCTCGTCTAAAGCCGGTTCTAATTCCCCTTTTGCGCCATAAATTTTGGCTAGTTTGGTCTTGTTTACCGATAAATCTCCGCGGATGACAGCAATGATAAGGGTACCATCAACGTCTTTATAAACCACATTTTTTAGAAAATACTGGGTGGGCTTATTGTAATGTTTGATATTGTCTTCCATGGTTTTGACCCATTCGGGTTGCGAGACGATTTCAAAAGGTTTGATTTCTTCATCAAGGTTGAAGGGTTGATAAATTGTAGCGGCTTTTTCTAAATTGGCGGCATAACCGCAGTCGCATTTGACAATGGTGTCTTCACCGGCATCGGTTTCGACCATAAATTCGTGGGAAATTGAACCACCGATGGCACCGTTATCGGATTCAACGATAGTAACTTTCAGATCCAGTCTTTTGGCTATTTGAAGATAGGCATCCCAATATTGTTGATATGTTTTTTTCAGTTCTTCTTCGTTTTGATGAAAGGAATATGCATCTTTCATGACAAATTCCTTGACACGAAGCAAACCTCCACTGGGACGAGCCTCATCGCGGAATTTTTGGGAAAACTGGAAAATATTTATGGGTAAGTCTTTGTAGGTGGGATTGAATTGCTTGACTAAATCTAGCATAACAACTTCGGCAGTGGCACCTAGGGTAAATTCGGCATTATTGCGATCGGTAACCCGCATCATGGCTGAGCCAAATTTTTGGTCGCGATTGGCGGCCTGCCAAAGTTCCAAAGGGTGAAGAGTGGGGACAATAAGTTCTTGAGCTCCGGTTTTTTCAACTTCCTCTCTGATGATATTTTCCAATTTTTTGGAAACACGATGGCCTAGGGGTAATTCGGTGTAACGTCCGGCTGAAAGTTGACGAATAAAACCACCCTGGAGTAATAATTTATGACTGGAGGTATGGGCATCACGGGAAATTGTTTTTGAAGTTTTACCGAAAAGTTTTGAATATTGCATGGTTTATTTTAATATTTTTTTTAAAAAAAATCCGATCTTGTTGAGGGATAATGAATTAAAATTTTTTTGTATAATTAAGTTATATGACTCGAAGTTTATCGAAGGATACAGAAATAAAAATAAGTGTCGCTGATCCGGAAGAAATTAGTTCGATTAATTGGCCAAAAACTAATAGATCGAGTTATGATTCAAAGATTTTGGAAAATGATAAAAGGATAGAATTGATTTTGAGTCAATTATCAAATGACGGAAGCCAGGGAATTGTTATATCTGCCGAAGGTCGGTATTCGTCCATTGATTTGAAAGAATATATAAACGGTTTTCAAATCAGAATGCAACAGAGAGGTATCCGAGTGCAAATGAGTGAACAAATTGACCCCGATGCCTCAGGTGCAGATTTAAAAAAGTTTATTGTCAGAAAAATCGGGTATTAAACCTGAATAATCAGAGGTAAAACCATGGGTTGACGACCGGTTTTGTCTAAGACTAATGTTTCGATATAGGCCTGGATTTGTTCCCTGATATATTCGAAATTCGGTGGAGAACTGGTAACTTCCTGAAATTTCTTGGTAACTTCTTTTTTGAGATAATCGATAAGATCGGTATTTTCTTTCATGAAGACAAAGCCCCGTGAGAGAACGACAGGATCTTTGTGTAGCTGACCGGTTTGAGAATTGACCAGTAAAACTACCGAGAACATACCGTCTTCGGCTAAGGTTTTGCGATCCCTTAAAACAGTAGTACCAACATCTCCAATACCTAAACCATCGATAAGGACTTTTCTGAAGGAGACCTGATAATTAGTATCAAAGTGACCATCAGAATAAAAAGTAACGGATCGATCGATATCTGGAGAGATTAATTGTTCATCTTTATAACCAAGCATTTGAGCCATGGACTGATAACTTCTGATATGTCGATAATTACCGCCAATTGGTAATAGATATTGCGGATGAAGTAATTGAATTAGCATGGCGTGTTCTTTTTGGTATGCATGGCCGGATACATGAAGCTCTTCTTTTTCACCATATAGGACCAAGGCTCCCATTTTGGAGAGATTATCAATCATTTCATAAATAGCGGACGTGGTACCGGGAATATAGTCCGGTGAGGAAAATATTACCTTATCACCAGCTTTTATTTTGATACGATGTTTACCCATAATCATACGACTGAGAGCTGATTCGGGCTGGCCAGCAAATCCGGCAACCAAAAATATCAATTTATTGTCGGGAAAATTTGCGGCTCTTTCCGGAGGAACTATGTCGACTTCTTTTAAATCGACGTAACCTAGATCACGGGCGACTTTGATGGCTTTGTCGACTGAGAAACCAACGATAACAACTTTACGACCGGCACGTTTGGCATATTCAATGGCCTGACTCCAGCGGACGATGTTTGAAGAAATCGAGGTGACAAAGATGCGACCTTTGGCAATTTTGATTTCGTGTTCAAAACTTTCGGCAATGGATCGTTCGGAAGGAGACCAGCCTTCATGATCGGAACCCAGTGAGTCGGACATGAGGGCAATGACTTTTTTCTCACCAACACGGGCAATATGGGAAAGATCGGCTTGTTTGCCGTCAAGAGGAAAGAGGTCGAATTTAAAATCTGAGCCGTGATAAAAAATGCCAAGCGGAGTAGAGATGGCAAAGTGAAAGGTATCGGGGATTGAATGAGTAACCCGGATAGGATCGACAGAAAAAGGACCTTTGACAATCGGAACGGAATCTTTATAAGTAGTCAGATTAGCACGAATATTTGATTCAGCAAGACGGGATTCAATAAATGCGGTGGCTAATTTTGGAGCAAAAATGGGTACATTTGTACCGATAATGGGTAAAACAAAACGGATAGCACCGATATGATCCTCATGACCGTGAGTAATAAATATACCTAGAATACGGTCTTTTTTGTCCTCTAAGTAATGAGTATCCGGAATTTGCAGATCGACACCAAAGGCATCTTCTTCGGGAAAACCGACACCGCAATCGACGATAATTAACTGGCTTTTTGATTCATCACCCTTGGGGATGAATTCGTAGACAAACATGTTTTGGGTAACATCACCGAAGCCACCCAGTGAGGTAATCCGAACGGAATCTCCGTTGGGACCAAAACGTCTAACTTGTGAAGGACCTCTGAAATTATCAGGGGTCTGATTTTTTGAATTTTTTATATTATTCATATTTTATATTTTAATTTCCATAGTATTTAATGATTTAAGACTGATTTTGTTATGAGCATGGAAACTAGAACTCATATAATAAATTTTCATAACAAAACACGACTCAACTGTTTGATCTAATCAAATTTATATTAATAACTTGTGTTGATTATCAAACAAAGTTGGTATTTTTTAGTTGACGGTATTTAACGACATTACAAAAAGAAATCTCCTGCCGCAAATAAAATTCCGTCCAAATCTTATAAAGAGTCTATCAGAATAATTTAACAATAGCAAACTACTAATTTTATTATGGTAGTTTGGCGGGTAATTCGTCATTAATTATTGAGGGGTTAAAAAGTGAACTGTGGGGAAAATTAGATTTTTGATAACGGAGGGAGAGAAAGGCTAAAAGTGAGACGATAATTAGTGAAACGATAATGGAAATTGTCAGATCGTTTTTCATAATTTAAAGAGCGGCGCCTTGAAAATCAGGGCAATTTTGCCTAGCCCATTGGAGGTAGTCGGAATGGCATTGAGGTTTGGGGGGAGAATCGGGTGAAGGCATACAATCGACCCAGGGAGAATTGGGGCAGACGTATAGTGAATGATTTGGTGTAGGGATAGCGATATTTATGAAGACTGATTTTTGGATATATGGAGTAAAACTAAATAGAAGTATGACAAAAGCCATTGCCAAAATAAAAAAAGATAAATATGGAAAGGATAATTCGTTAAAATGGGGAGGTTTTCTTACCATTGAGGAATAAATTTCTTAATATTTGACTCATCAATAATGACTTTATGAGTTTGATCGGAAAGAATCAGGAGGGCGACTTTTCGGCACATACCTTCTAAATTTCTTTTGAGGGTGCGGACACCGGCATCAAAACCGAGAGGTCGGACAATTTGATCCCAAACATTGGGACTAATTTGAAGTTCCTGAGGACTAATTCCTGATTCTTCCAGAGCTTTGGGGAGAAGATAATCGCGAGCAATAGCGATTTTTTCTTCATCAGTATAGGAAGGCATTTGGATCGGCTCGAGACGGTCCATGACGGCAGTAGCAATACGGGTGGTGTTGTTGCAGGTGGCACAAAATAATACTTGGGAAAGATCAAAAGGATAATCGAGATAATGGTCAATGAAAGTTGAATTTTGTTCGGGATCGAGAAGTTCAACTAAGACGCCCATTATGGTATTTAGAGCATCGTCAGCGACACGATCGATCTCATCGAGAAGAATTACCGGATTTTTGGTTTTGACAGCCAGAAGGCCTTTGATGATGGCACCCGGTTCAGCTTCGGGGTACGTACGGGAGCGACCGCGAAGATAAAAAGGATCACCAAGACCACCGAAAGGGATGCGGATAAATTCTCTGCCCATGACATTGGCAATTGATTTGGCCATGGTGGTCTTGCCGGTACCAACTAAACCAACAAAAAGTAGAATCGGAGCCCTGAGTTTTTGGTCGGGATTACGGTTTTTTTGGAGGGCTAGTACTGAGACATATTCCATAATCCGCTGTTTGACTGAAGTTAGTCCATAATGGCCCTCATCTAATTTGTCTTGGGCAAAATTTAAATCAAGAACGTCCTGGGATTCTTTGGTCCAAGGAAGACTGATGATTAGGTCGATATATTGGGAAGTTTTTTGATAATTTTCCCAAAAAGTGGCTTCGGAGTGGGCATTAATTTTCAATCTGGAAAAAATATCATCCAGTTTTTCAATCAATCCTTGGGGTAATTTTACTGATTCTGTTTTGGAAACGAGTTTGGCAATGGCAGCATCAGTGGTTAGGGCAGTGTCGGTCATCTAAAAAAGTATACAACAAATTAACGCCGTGGATTTTTGAGATTAGGATTGAATTTGGAAAATCTCGGTGAACGGTCATCTCGATCGCCATACGAAGCCCGACTATTTTGATCCCGATTATCAGTTCTGGGAGTACCCGGATGGGCGGCTTTAAATTCGGGAGAGGATAATTTGATCTGATGGTTGTCATTGAAACCGGAGATGACAATTTTGAGTTTATCCCCTACCTTTATAATTGAGGAAGGATCGGATAAAAAGCCACCACTCATTTCGGAAACATGAAGAAGGGCTTCACGACCGGGTAAGAATTCGACGAAGGCACCATAATTTTCTACACGAGTGACAATTCCATCGTATTGTTCTCCAATCTGAACTTCTTTAATCATGGATTCAATTTCGTAGGCGGCGTCATCAATATTTTTGGTATCTTGGGAAGATATTGAAGCATTACCATCGTCGTCGATGTCGATTTGGACATCGTATTTTTCCATGAGGGCTTTGATGGTTTTACCACCGCTACCGATAACTTCACCGATTTTGTCTTCGGGAAGTTTGACCAATTTTATTTTGGGAGCGTAAGGAGAGAGGTCCGGTCGAGGCGCAGAAAGAACTTGGTTCATTTTATCCAAGATAAGCATTCTGGCCTTAGTACTGGCAACAAAAGTATCTTTGATCATTTGAAGAGTTANNATTTTGAAATCCATATCACCAAGATGATCTTCAATACCGGCGATATCGGTGAGAAGAATATACTTGGCGTTTTGATCTTCTGACTCGGAGATCATACCGATAGAAATACCGGCAACTTTATCTTTGATGGGAACTCCGGCATCCATGAGAGACATAGTAGAGCCGCAAGTTGAAGCCATAGAAGAAGAACCATTTTGAGACAGGACTTCAGAAGTTAAAATGATAGTGTATGGAAATTCCTCTTGGGAAGGAATGACCGGAATTAAGGCTTTTTCAGCAAGGGCACCATGACCAACTTCACGACGACCGGGACGACCGACACGACCGGTTTGACCGGTGGAAAATGGCATAGCGGAATAATAGTGAATATAACGCTTGGTGGTTTCACCCAAAGAATCCTGTAAATATTGTTTGTCAGCAAGAGAAGAAAGAGTGGTGACGGTTAGAGCTTGAGTCAAACCACGTTGAAATAAGGCGGATCCATGAGTACAAGGTAAAAGACCAGGTTCAATTTCTAGAGGACGAACTTCATCAATGGCTCTTTTATCAAAACGGGTACCGGAAAGAGTTTGGGCGCGGAAATATTTTTTGATAACTTCATCGACTGCCATTGTTATAATTTGTTTGGAAACAGTTTCATTTTTTATTTGAATCTGATATTCATCCTGAATCTTGGCGTGAATTATTTCTTCGTCTTTGATATGACTACCATCCTGGCCATTTTTGAGGAATTTACTAATATCAGTTTTGATTTTGGATTCGATTTCAGCTAGTAATTCTTTTGAAGGTAATACGGGAGTAAATTCGACCTTCGAATTGGCGATAGTTTTGGTGAATTTTAGAATTTGATCGTTTATATCGTCTCCGGTTTTTTTGGCCAATTCAATGGCATCCAGGACAATTTCATTTTTGACAATGTTGGCACCACATTCGATCATGTTGACACCGGCAGTACCGGTACAAACCAAAAGATCAAGCTGAGAGGTTTTGAGGTCTTCGAGTGTCGGATTGATGATTAATTTGTCGTCAAGTTGTCCGATACGAACAGCAGATACCGGGGCATTGAAGGGAATATCTGAAATTGTTAGGGCGGTGGAAGCGGCTAAAAAGGCGGGAATAATAACGTCGTTGACACGGTCATTACTTAAGATAGTGACTATCAATTGGACTTCGTTTTGAAAACCTTTGGGGAATAAAGGCCTGATAGATCTGTCGATAATGCGGCCGAAAAGAATTGAGATATCAGAAGGATTGAGTTCTCTTTTGACCCATTTTCCACCTTTTACCTGACCACCGGCGTAAAGTTTGTCAACAAATTCGACTTGAAGCGGGAAATAATCTTTGGTTTCATCAAGTTTTCCCATCATAACTGTAGCTAAAACTACGGTTTTGCCGAGGGTGGCAACAACTGATGCGTTTGCCTGAGGAGCGAGTTTTCCGGTTTCTAAAGTAATAACGGAGTTACCAATCTTAATATCTTGGCGGATGATTTTATTCATATTTTTTGGATATCATCCCGAGTTTGAGTCAAAATTCCGATATTTTTCGAAACTCTGAATTAAAATCAGGATGAATAAATTTTAAATAATAATTAACAATTAATAATAACAAAAATTAAAGCAGCAATAGTATAAATTACTTTTTCAAACCCAAATCTTTGGTTATTTTGGAATATCTTTCGGCATTGTGGGCAGAAAGATAGCGAATTAATCTTCGTCTCTTGGCAAGTTTGGTTAAAAGGCCACGCTTGGCGGGAGAATCATGAATGTTGGTTTCTAAGTGCTGTTGAAGCTTTTCGATTTCGTTGGTAAGGAGAACTATTTGGATTTCCGGGGAACCGGTATCCCCTTTCGCTTGGGCGTATTTATCGATTACTTTTTTCTTTTCGTCTTTGGTTAATGCCATAGTTATTTGGCTATTGTCCGGTAATAATAAATCTATCGGAATGGCTCCCGAAGGACCGGCATAATAGTCTGGGGTTTATTATAGCACAAGCTTAGCGGATATGGGCTATTTCACCGGAACGGGTTTGTTGAAATATTTGTCGATAATATGTGTTGCCTCGAAATACGCAACGATGTTCACATATAGGAGGCATATCGTATAATCGATCGGGACAAGTTGGTTTTGATCTAACCCCAGGACAAATGGCAATTATGTCGGGGTTTGGTGAAACAAAACTGATAGTCTCGATCTGTATAAGTCTTGGATTGGGACATTCGGCAGGGACCCCAGAATATCTTGATCCAACAACTAAGTGACGAAAATTATCTTCTGTTTGTTGACGGTCGATGATGAGATTCGCCATGAATTGTTTGTTTAATTTTAAATTGTGGGGGTGGGATTGGCTTTGTTGGTACCGGGAGCAATTCCACCTGTTTTTTCAATATTACCGAGGGGAGTTTGGTTATCGTTGGTATTTGGTTGAGGAATCTGATCGTCCGGTTGGGTAGCTCGAAGACAAATGGCACCAGCTTCGAAAGTTTCAGGAGAGACATTGACAGCAAAAGATTGAGTAGCGACACGAAGACCGATTAGTAAATCTTTGCCGGAATCCATATCAAGTTTGAGATCGAGCATGGGAAGTAAGAAAGTAAAGATTTCGGAAAAAGGAGCATCGGGATCAAAAAGTGTAGCTTTGGCCCAAGTTTTGGTTACATTTGTAGGTGTGATGAAAACCCAATTACCGTTGTTGACCATGGAAGCGGTATCTCCGAGAGAAGTTTCATCTCCAAGCATAAAGGAAATATCGGCAGGGGCGGATTGGTTTTGGATATTTATAAAGTCATTTTCGATTTTGGATGAATTAGGTTTGGTTTGGACTACCAGATTCAATTTACCACCGTCGTCGTTATAAGATACTTTTTCGATTTGATCCAGGGGGTAACTGAGTGAGACTACAAGGTCATTGTTGGCGAAAGAATCAGTCANNGCAGCACCAATACTGTCAACATTCATCTGGGGAACAGCTACGAAAGCTGTTTTGGCATCTTTTAACAAATTTTTGATATCAGTTAAGTTGTAATTTTTCATTATTGGTTCACCTGCTAAACCTTTAATTTTGCTTGGTTCTTGAATAAGAACGGTTGAGCGATTATTTTGGCCCATTGTTATTTATTCTTTCTTATAGGATATTATAACATCATTAATTTTAAAATCAATATAGGGTTTAAAGGTGATACCGCACTCATTGCCCATCTTGATGGAGCTGATGATTTCCTTGCCTGCCTGAATGTTTTCGATCTTGGTATCCTTGATGATTTTGCCATCCCGCTTCAAATGAGTCAAATCACCTTTGCTTAGGACACCTTTGGTGACATTGATACCGGCAATTCTGACCTTATTTATCTTAAATTCAGCTTTGATGGTAGCTTCACCCAGGATAGTTTCGTCAATGGTGGGTTCGAGCAATTTTAGGACCTGAGATTCAATTTCTTCCAATATTTCGTAAATTATGCTGGATTCGATAATTTTGACCTTCTGATTGTCGGCTAAATTTTTGATAAATTTAGGTACGCTGACGTTAAATGCGACAACCTGGGCACGAACCGGTTCGGCCATAAAAATATCAGTATCATTGATCGGACCAACTCCGGAAGAAATGACTTGGACATCATCAGAAAAAGAGCCTAAAACAGCCTCTAAGGTGCCCTCAGTGTCTGCTTTGATAACTAAAGGCAGCTTGGGAGTTTCTTCCTGAGAAATTACCGAAATAATGGGTTTGACAGCCTCTTTTGGCGCCTCTGCTTGAGGTTCGTGGGTAATTTGGGCACCAACTGAAGGAACTTGGGAAAATCCAAGTATTTCGATTGGAGTACCGGGTGTAGCCTGCTTAATATTTTCACCAAGGTAGTTAATCATGGCTTTTATTTTGGCTTGAGCTTTCCCGGCGTAGATAGTGTCTCCGAGTTTTAAGGTACCTTGTTTGACAACAGCGGTGGCGACGGCACCTCTTCTTTTGTCAAGTTTGGACTCGATAACAAAAGCCTGGGGTGAGGCATTAGAATCTGCTTTGATTTCTAATAATTCTGCGTGAAGCAGAATCATTTCAAGAAGCTCGTCTATTCCTTCGCCGTTTTTGGCTGAAACAGGAATACAAGCAACATCTCCACCATATTCTTCGGGAGTATAGCCTAATTCTACAAGTTGACCTTTAATTTTGTCGGGGGAGGCTCCGTTCATGTCCATTTTATTCATGGCAACAATAAAGGGCAAGTCGGCTTTTTTAATGAGTTCCAAACATTCTTTGGTTTGGGCCATTATGCCCTCGGTAGCGGCGATTACTAAAACTACTAAATCGGTGACTTGGGCGCCACGAGCTCTCATGTTGATAAAGGCGGCATGACCGGGAGTATCTATAAAGGTGATTAGTTTTTCTTTTTTGTTTTTGTCGATAACAACGGCTTGATAAGCACCAATATGTTGGGTAATACCGCCGGTTTCTTTGCGCCAGATATTGGTTGATCTGATTTTGTCCAAAAGAGAAGTTTTGCCATGGTCGATATGTCCCATAACAGTGACGATAGGAGGTCGAAATGTAGTAGTTTGTAGATTTACCATAATAAGTTTGGTTTAGGCTGTTTCCAATTTGGATACTTTGATGTCGAGACCGGTCAAAATGCCGGCCAGACGAACGTTTTCGCCACCACCACCAATTGCCAGAGCCAGTTGATCTTCAGGAACCTGGACGTTGGCAAAATTATTTTTAACAGAAATAACTTTGACATTTTGGGCCGGAGAAAGGGCTTGGGCAATGAATTGGTTTTGGTTTTCAGAAAACAATATCACATCAACTTTTTCGTCCTGAGGTAATTCGTTAAGTACTGATTGGACACGAGAACCTTTTTGACCAATACATGAACCAACCGGATCGATTCCGGCTTGGTTGGATGAAACGGCAATTTTGGTCCGATCGCCGGGACTTCTGGCAATTTTTTCGACGACAACAGAGCCATTGGCGACTTCCGGTACTTCCCTTATGAAAAGTTGACGGATAAATTCGGGGTCACGACGAGAGACGATTATTGTTTTTCGACCGGTAAGATCTTCCTCAATAGATTTGAGGATGAATAGTTTTTTGTCTCCGGGTTTCAGGTTTTCGGAAAATACCATTTCCTCCTTGGGACAAAGTGCTTCAGTTTCACGATCGATGCTAACAATGATACGGTTTGAATCTATACGGGTGATGACTCCATGGATTAAAGTACCCATTTTTTGACGATATTCTGCGATCATTTTTTCGTTTTGGAGTTCACTTAGGCCTTGTTTGAGGACATTCATGGCTGTTTGAGTGGCAATCCGGCCAAATCCGGGAGGGGTAACTTTGGTACGATTTTCACCTTCAATAAGGTAAATTTCAAATGATCCTGATTCTGCTGATAATTCGACCTCAAATTGATCGGCTTCATCGATAATAATACCGTGCTCTTTTTGATCGCGTTTGTAGGCAGAAATTAAACCCTGTTCAATGATATTTAGAATATCTTCAGCAGGTATCCCCCGCTCACCGGCGAGCTGGGCGATGGAGACGGCAAATTCTGTTTTTGGTAATTTTTTTAAATCCATTTTTTCCTTTGATGTCAATAAAAACGGGGACTTACCCAGCCCCCATTTGAGATGACACAGTTTTAATCTAGAGTATTATATCCTAATTTGGGACTAAATGACAACACCGGAGGATTAAAAAATCCTTAATAATTAGATATCGATTTCTTTCAATTGTTTTTTTAGTTGTGAGCTTGGTTTGGTAGGGATTTCGACAATAATTCGAATATAAAGGTCGCCGTGTCCATAACCGTTTATGTCTTTGATGCCTTTACCGCGAAGGCGGATAAGGGTATTTGGTTGAGTACCCGGTTTGATTTTTATGGTGAGGGGCCCTTCTAAAGTAGGGATCGAGAGGTTATCTCCCATAATCGCCTGACGAATATTAAGGGTTACGTCTACAAAAACATCGTTACCTTCGCGTTTAAAAGTTTTGTCCGGTAAGACATCTATGGCAAGGATAAAATCACTGAAGCGAATTCTTTGACCATCGGAAACTCCGGCCGGGATTTTGACGGATTTTTGTTTGCCATCGAGACGAACAGTTTTTTCGACACCTTTGACGGATTCCATGAAGGTGATTTGGATTTTATAAGTAGAAATTTGACGAGCTTGTTGTCGGGAAAAATTACCACCAAAAAATTGTTCAAAAATGTCGAAAGGATTGGAAAATCCGCCAAAGTCAAAATCGGCATTCTGACCAAAAGGATTACCGCCGGTGGAGTAAGTGTAGGTGAAGTTGAAGGGATTGTCTTGGGAGGTATAGGTGCGTCCTCCGGCAAAAGGTCCACCGGCGCCGGCTTCGAAGGCCGCATGACCATATTGGTCATAGGCAGATTTTTTTTGGTCATTACTTAAAATTTCATAAGCCTCGTTAATTTCTTTGAATTTTTCTTCAGCATCGGAGGCTTTGTTTTTGTCAGGATGAAATTGAAGAGCCATCTTGCGATAAGCCTTTTTAATTTCATCTTTGGAGGCATTTTTAGAAATGCCTAATATTTCGTAATAATCACGCTTCATTAATTTATTTTACGATTTCGCCTTCTTCCGGTTCGGCTTTGTCGTCTGTTTTTTTATCTTTTAATTTTTCATCTGAAGGTGATTCTGAATCAGTTGGCTCTGTTGCTTGTTGAGCCGATTGTTCCTGTTGATACATGGCGGCACCGATGGTTTGGAGAATTTGCCCTAATTCTTCTGACATTTTGTCAAATTCATCCTTTTTAGCATCAGTTTTGGCCAACAAGTCCTTGGCTGATTTGACTTTCTCTTCAATTTTGGCCTTATCTTCGGCTTTTACTTTGTCTGCCAAATCTTTAAGAGTCTTTTCAGCACTAAAAACGGTAGCATCCAATTTATTTCGGCTTTCTGCCAATTCTCTTTTTTGTTCGTCTTCTTTGGCGTGAAGATCGGCCTCCTTTTTCATCTTTTCTATTTCTTCTTCAGATAAGTTGGTGGCGTTTTGAATAGTAATCTTTTGTTCTTTACCAGTAGCTTTATCTTTGGCACTGACGCTTAAAATGCCATTGCTATCAATATCAAAAGTAACTTCAATTTGAGGAACACCACGCGGTGCCGGAGGAATACCGTCGAGAACAAAACGACCGAGAGATTTGTTGTCGGCAGACATCGGTCTTTCTCCCTGCAAGACGTTGATTTCAACCTGAGGTTGGTTATCAGAAAAAGTGGAAAATACTTGTGATTTTTTGGTAGGTACGGTGGTATTTCTATCAATAAGCGGAGTGCGAACACCACCGGCTGTTTCGATACCTAAGGTTAAAGGGGTAACGTCAAGAAGGACAACATCTTTGACCTCTCCGGTTAAGACAGCTCCTTGAATAGCGGCACCAATGGCAACAACTTCGTCTGGGTTGATAGTATTGTCAAGTTCTTTACCAAAAAATTCTTTGACTACGGATTGGACTTTTGGCATCCGAGTCATTCCTCCTACCATCAGAACATCGGAAATATCAGTTTTGGAAATACCGGCATCTTTTAGGGCTTTTTCGACCGGTTTAAGGGTTCCCTGAATAAGATCGTCAACTAATTCCTCCAATTTGGCGCGAGTTAGGGTAAGAGTCAAATGAAGAGGCTGACCATCTTTTTGAGTAATAAAGGGTAAGTTAATTTCTGTTTCAATGGCAGATGAAAGTTCGATCTTGGCTTTTTCAGCAGCTTCACGAACACGCTGAAGTGCCTGAGGATCATTTTCCAGATCGACATTATTTTCTGTTTTAAAGTTTTGCAACAACCATTCGACGATTCTTTGATCGAAGTCGTCACCTCCAAGGAAAGTATCACCATTGGTGGATTTTACTTCAAAAATTCCATCACCAATTTCGAGAATGGAAATGTCAAAAGTGCCACCGCCTAAATCATAGACGGCTATGGTGCCTGATTTCTTTTTATCCATACCATAGGCTAAAGCAGCTGCGGTTGGCTCGTTAACGATACGGACAACGTTCAGACCGGCAATTTCACCGGCTTGTTTGGTAGCCTGGCGTTGAGAATCGTCAAAATAAGCAGGCACGGTAATGACAGCGTCAAATATTTTTTCACCGAGATATTTTTCGGCGTCAACCTTGGCTTTTTGTAAAATCATGGAAGAAATCTCTTGAGGAGTATAAATTTTACCCTCTATCTCGACAGCGGCAATATTGTCTTTGCCGGCCACGATTTTGTAAGGTACATGTTTTTGAGTTTTTTTAGTTTCAGCGTCATCAATACGTCGACCGATAAGCCGCTTAATACTATAGACGGTGTTTTTGGAATTAAGAACCATTTGTCTTTTTGCCAAATCACCAACTAATTTTTTGACAGGTTCTACAGCTGAAGGAATTAGGTTTCTGCCTTCTGCGGTAAGAATGACTTTTGCGGTACCACCTTCCATAACTGCAACAGCTGAATTGGTTGTACCAAGATCGATTCCGATTATTTTGTTTGTTTGATTTGCCATAAATGTTTGTAATTTATAATTATTAATTAGTTGGACTGTTTTCCGACGACCACTTGTGCCGGTCGGATAACTTGTCCGTTTAATTTGTAACCTTTTTTTTTAACTTCCAGTACCTGATTCTGATTACCTTTTTGAACTTCAAGGCATTCCATAAGGTTGGGATCAAATTCCTGACTATCTGCGGGGATTTCTTCCAAGCCTTCGGCTTTTAAAACGGCAATAAATTTGTTAATAGCAATTTCAAGACCCTGGTCTTTGAGGTGGGATTGTGTCAAATATAAATCGTCTAAAATTTCAATCATTTTGGAAATTATGGTTGAAGTTGCCAGGGTAATAAATAATTGTCTTTGTTGATCTATTCTTTTTTCTAAGTTTTGATAATCAGCCCGGGAACGAGCAAGCTGTTCTTTGAGCTGGTCAATAGATAAATCTTTAGAAATTTTTTGTTTTTTTAACATACTAAACTTAGTATTAATCTGTAATATCTGAAATTAATGCAGCCAGATAATCAACCATGGGAACTATTTGTTGGTAGTGGAAGCGAGCCGGACCAATGACTCCTAAAATTCCCCGGTGAGGACCGGCGGCATATCGCTGATAGACAAAACCGCAGGGTTCAAGATGTTCCATTCCAAGATCTTCACCAATAAGCAAATGAATTACATCACCTTCGGTGTTGTCGATTCCGGCTTTTTTAATGATTTCAAACCAAAAATTGGTATTGTCAATTAAAGAAAGGACGGTTTTGGTAACATCGATATTATAAAACTCCGGTTCTTCGAGTAAATTTGAGGCTCCATAACTATAAATGTTTCCCTGATCAGTGGTGGCAATAGCCATGGAACGGGTTCGATTGGCTAATTCTTTGGTGGTTTCTCTAATTAATTTATCAAATTCATTTCGAAAGTCCCAAATTTTTTCTTTGGCACCGACCTCTTCGGAAATTGAAAGACCTTTGGGGACCATTAAATTTCTGACATAATATTTTAATCCCATGGAAGTAGGTTGACGACCAGCGGAAAGATGGGACTTTTTTAAATATCCCAACTGAGTTAATGACGCCATTTCGTTACGGATTGTAGCTGAAGAAATACCTAAATTGTATTTTTTTTCTAAAGTTTCTGAACCGACTGAAGAAGCGGTTTCAATAAATTCTTCAACAATACTTTTGAGAATTTTTACTTGTCTCTGAGTTAGTTCTGCCATATTAGCAATATAATAGGATGACTGCTAGCGGCTGTCAAGGGGGTGGTTAGCTATTTGGTAAAAAAATACAGACTTATTATGAATAATAGCAATAAAACAGAATTAAAAATTGTAAGTAGCTGAAAAAGTTTTAGTATAAGTAAAAGGCAGATAAATAGGGCGATAAATGAAGAATGGATTAAATTATGCTGAAAACGAAAGGTGGTGGCAAAAAGGGCAGTAAATAAAATTAGAAAAAAAATCACTATATTTGGTAGGGATAAGGGGGAAAATAAATTGATAAAAATAATTAAGCAGATCCACAAAAGAGTTGCTAAAATAGTCAAACGTAAATTGATTTTAGATTTGGAATCCGGTATTTTTTTGAACTTACGGGGCATATTTTAGTCGAGAAGTTTAGAAGCACTGGGATCTTCCAATTTGATTTTATCGATAACTTTTTGAAGTTTTTTGGTTCTGGTGTTGCCGACTTCATCATATTGTTTGTGAAGACTGTCTATCCTGTCGCCAATTTTGGAAAATTCAGTATTGAATTTTTCGTATTCGATATCAAAGATTTTAATTTGGGTAATGATTCCCTGAATATTTTTTTGAAATCGAAAATTTTCATAAGCCTGGTTGACCATCCGCAAAATAGCGGTAAAACTGAAAGGACCGGCAAAAACAATCTTTTTGGCAAAAGCTTCTTCGAGAATATTGGGGAATTTCTCGTAGATAAAACTAAAAATCATTTCGTTGGGGATGAAGACAACCACAAAATCGACAGTGTTTTCTTCAGGGTTGATGTAATTTCTGGATGAAACATCGGAAATTTTACTTTTTATGTCACCTTCGAAGGCTTTGAGAAATTGTTTTTTCTGATCTTCATTTTCAGTTTCACTCATTTTGACAATATTGGCATACGGAAACTTGGCATCGACATTAATTTTGGTTTTGTCGGGAAGATAGATAGTAAAATCCGGCCTGCCTTCGGTAAATGTTTCTTGTTTACTGTAACTGGTACCAATAACAAATCCCGATTGTTTGAGTAAATCTTCGGCAACTTTTTCACCAAAGGCACCGCGCATCCGATCGCTAGAGAGAGTACGTTTTAGTCCTTCGGTGGTAACTGAAAGTTCTTTGGTAATTTTGGTGGTATTTTCAATAGCTTCGCGGAGACCGGTGAAAGAACCGACCCTGTCTTTTTCGGCTGATTCCAATTTTTTTTGATTTTTGTCTAATTCATCAAGGACTTGTTTGACCATGCTTTGAATGGCGTCTTTTTTGGCGTTAAGATCGGTACCGATTTTTTGATTGGCTAGGGTAATTAAATTTGAATTGGCCTGATTTAAGATTTCCGGGAATTTTTGGTTGAATCTATTAAAAAAATCTTCGGAAAGATCAGTAGTATTTTGAGATTTTTTGAGGGTGATCAAAAAATAGATAAGCAAAATTATGATTACTGCTAAAAGGAGGTAGATGAAAGTCATTACTTATTTTACATGTTATTTAAACTTCTTTGCGTTTAATTTAAATTTTTTAAAATTTGGATTTTTCCAATAAATAGTGAATTTTCATGTGATCTTTACAATCTGAACCAATAGTGAAAAAGTCCAGATTTAGAATTTTTTTATAGGTATCTTTAATCTCCAGTTTTAATTTATCAATATGGTGAGGATCAATTTCGAAATCACGGCGGATAAAAGTATTTTTGATTTTGCTTTTTTGGACAAAATCAATGACTCCCTTATCGATTTTGACTTTGAGGCGGGAGGAAAGAGAAACTAAAAGATAATAAAAAACTAATTGTCGGAAATACTCACCATCCGGGGATAATTCTTTTGATTTGGTGTCGGGATTACCGGTTTTAAAATCTACCAGCTCAACAGAATTGTTGGATTTATAACTGACAAGATCAATTTTACCGGTGACGGGGATGTTTTCAAACATAAGGTGTTCAGAGGCGAAGTTGTATTCGGTTTGATTATGGCTGGGAAAATGTTTGGCGTAATGGTGGACATATTCCAAAAGAGAATTTTCGGCACGATGAATAGATTCTTCAAAATCCTGAGAACTAAGATTTTCTTTGAGAAGTGACTCTTTGAAAAAATTAAAAATTATTTTATCGCTGGGAATGGGTTGTTGATGATTTAATTTATCTAAAATGAAGGAAAGGGTATCGTGAAAAGCGGTACCAAAACTAGAATATTTATTTTTGGCTGCAGGAATACGGAGAATGGTTTGGTGATAAAAACAAAAAGGACACTTGAGGTAAGAATTTAGGTGGGTTACATTAAATTGGTAATTATTGGAAAGATAATCAAGAAGATACTCTTTATATTTGCCGGAGATATTGGGTTTTTTTAGTTTGAGAGGAAAACTGGTGGTTAGAGCTTGTTGATAAATATTATCGGGAGGGTCAATATTTTGGACTAGTTTTGGATTGATTTCACTGATAAAAAGTGAAGGAATTTGGGGCCGGGAATTGTCATTTTGGGAGGAATAAGAAATATAGATTTGGGATTTGGCCCGGGTGAGGGCGACATAAAACAAACGGCGTTCATCCTCGTTTTGGTCGTAAAGATCTGAGGAAATTTCGGTTTGAAGTATTCCAGGAGGTAGGCGTAAAATCTGATGATTTCGATTGTTGCCCCAGTGTTTATCGACGACTTTTACCAAAAATACGTGTTCAAATTCCAGACCTTTGGCGGAATGTACGGTCATTAACTGAACCGAATCTTCGGACTGAAGACGGCCGGGGGGAACCGGAAAAGGCAAATTGTTGTCGGACAAAAGCTGAAGTCGGGAAAGAAAGTCGGTGAGGGTAAAATTAGGGATATCCTGCGAAAGACGTTTGATTTCGGAGTAAAAAGTTTTAAGTTTGTTTAGAATTTCAAAATCTTTTCGGGAAAGAATATAAGACAGGATTTTAAATTTCCTTATTGTTAGGTTAAAAAATCTATCTATAGGATAGATTTCTAACCAATGACGGGATTTGGCCAGACGAAGATTAAAATTTTTCAACTTGATTAAGGTATGAGAATTAAGGGCGGGAGTGATTTGAGATAGAAGTTTGGGATCGGAAATTAATTGCCAAAGCGGAGCGTGTAATTTCTTTGAAAAACGGAATAATTTCAGAAGGTCTTGCGAATTAATTTTTATAAAAGGAGCAGAAAGAATATGATAGAGCAGGTCAGATTTGGTCGGATCATCAATAAATTGAAAAAGTTTATTGATCTGAATAAAAAGAGGGTCTTTGAGAATATCCCGATCTGAGGCTAAATAAAAATTAATATCAAAATTGGTGAGCATTTCGGCGATATCGGTGATATCTGTATGTTGACGGTAAAGGATAGCTATTTGATTTGGCTTGGTACCTGTTTTGATTAAATTCTCTATAGTATGGGCAATATAGTAATTTTCTTCAAGATTATTTGAGGCAGAAAACAAATTAATCGGATCAGCGTCAAGGGTAGAAACCGATTTGAGAGATTTGTCGAGGTGGCTGATGTAATTGGCAATCCGACTTTGATTGTGATTGATGACACTAAGTGAGGAATCTAAAATTAATTGGTGGCTACGATAGTTATTGCGTAAAATTATAAGTTTTGGAGAATATTTCTGATAAAACCGATAAATATTTTCAATGGCGGCTCCCTGAAACCTAAAAATTGACTGATCATCGTCACCGACGACAAAAAGATTGGGGTTGTCAAAATATGAACCTAAATTTTCAATTATTTTATTTTGAGCTGAGTTGGTATCCTGGTACTCATCGACTAAAATATATTGATAGGTTTCCTGGTATCTAAGCAAGAGTTCGGTATGGTCAGAAAATGCCTGAAGGACAAAAAGAATCATGTCGTCAAAGTCGTAAAAACCCTGATCATTTAATGTTTTTTGGTAATTTTGGTAAAGTTGAAATAATTCATTTTGTTTGGGAATATCGGAGGAAAAATTGTCAATTAGTTTGAGAAGGGCGTTTTTAAAATTAATGTTGGGATTTTTGGCGGGACCGGAGAGATAAAAACCGGATTTAAAGAGTTGGAAATGATAATTAAGAAAGGAGTGGATTGGAGTGGAAAGATTGGGAATTAAGGATAAATCGTTATAAAGAGATAAAAGTTCGGATTCTAAAGTTTTAGAAGTACGAAGAGTTTTTAGTTTGGAGTGAATATCTTTGGAATTATCAATAAAATATAAAACATCTTCAATTAGTTTTTTGAAAGATGAAGGGGTGATATTTTCCCGTTTTAGGGTTTGAATTGAGGAAATAATTTCGCGTTGGTAATGAAAGTGATCGCCCCAGGGTTTGAGGGGACTGCCGTTTTGGAGTTGATTGATAAGATTTTGAACAATTTGAAGACGGGAAAGATTATCCAGACTTTTTAGGTTGGGAGCAAAAATGAAATATTCGGGATTATCTTGGATAATGTCGTTGCAAAAAGCATGAAAAGTATTTATTTTTACGGAGTATGCTTGGGATCCAATAATGGAAACCAGACGTTTACGCATGGTAATAGTGGCGGTGTCGGTGAAAGTCAGACAAAGGATGGAAGATGCCGGTGTTTGGGTGTTTTTGATGATATTGGCAATACGCAAAGCAATGGTTTGAGTTTTACCGGTACCGGCTCCGGCAATAACCATGACCGGACCTTCAATAGTATCAACAGCGAGTTTTTGTTCGGGGTTTAGATTTTTGTATTCAGTAGAAAAAATGTCAGACACATGCTTATTTTAGCAATTTAAACACCTGTCTGTTTTTGAATTAATTGACGCTGATGGGGTGTCAAAGGAATTCCGATATCTTTTAGTCCGGAATAACGGGTGTGAACAGGGTGTATCTCACTACCCCGCACAATTAGAGAATCTACCGGTCTTAGATTGCCTTGTTCTCCTCCGACAGAAGGAGGGAGATAAGCTGTATTAGGTAATTCTATTTCGATTCTATTTTTTTTTGCCATATTTTTTTAATTTATAATTTGAAGAGCAGTTTTTTGGGCAATTTTGGCCATTTGGTCTGAATTAATTTCTTGGGTAGCTTTAAAGTCAATACTGTCGGCGTGAGAATCATTTTGGAAACGAGGAATAATGCGTATATGGGCATGAGGTACGTCATGACCTAGGGTCACAAAAGAAATTGAGTCGGCGTTGAGGGATTTGATGGTAGCTAGAGCGATTTTTTGGGCGACTTGCCAATATGCCCCAAAATTAGGGACTTCATAAACCCAACGATAATGGTCTTTGGGAATCAATAGGGAATTACCGGGATTGAGAGGTTTAATATCTAAAAAAGCCAGAAATAAATCATCTTCGTAAACTTTGTAGGAGGGAATTTCGTTTTTGACGATTTTGCAAAATATGCAGTTATCTTCCATATAATGTATTATACATTATTAAGGTGTAACATACAGGAAATTTTGATAAACTAAGATATGCCCAACAGTTTAAATCTTAGACCTGAAGATAATGAATTCATCAAATCAATGCGGGCCACTATTGATGAAGAGATGGATGACGAATTTAAAGCGGAATTGTTGATGGATTTGGAACAGGGAATAGCGAATTTAAGCAAGATGCGGGTTTTTGGTGACTCCAGAATACCTCAAGATATTTGGGCAGATTGGGAAAAAAATAAATTGGATAGTGAAGATTTGGCGAATATTATTTAGTTTAGTAGTTTTTCCAAAATTTCTTTGGCTAGTTGGGGGTTGGCAGAGCCGGCGGATACTTTCATAACTTGACCAATTAGAAAGCCTATGGATTGGGAATTTTTACGATAATCATCGACCGCCTTGGGATTGTTGGCGATGACTTTTTTGACAAGTTCTTCAATTTGGGATGTATCGGAAATTTGGAAAAGGTTTTTGGATTTGGCAATGGCTAGAGGATCAGTTCCGGTTTCGTATGATTCGATAGCCAGTTGTTTGATGGAGGTGGAGTTTAGCTCATTTCTGTGATCGAAAATATTTTTAAAATAATCAGGGTTAATTTTTTCAATGTCTAAAGAAATAGTTTTTAGTGGGCCAATAAGAAGATTGGTGATAAATTTAGCAAATTCAGAATCAGTGGAATTATCAAGTACTTTTTCAAAAATCGAGGCGAAATCGGAATTTTGAGCAAGAAGTTTGGCGTCATAATCGGATAAATTTAAGGCCCTATATTTGGCGATTTTGGCATCGGGGAGTTCCGGAAGAGTGGATTTGATTTGTTCTATTTGAAATTGGGAAAATTCAATCGGAGGGATATCGGGTTCCGGGAAATAACGGTAGTCAGCACTCCCCTCTTTTTCACGCTGTAAAAAAGTCTGATTTTTGTCGGCATCCCAACCACGGGTGGTTTTGTTGGTGTCGTTTTTGGTGGTTCCATTAGTTTTCCATTCTTCAACCTGGCGATTGATTTCAAAATCTATGGCAGTCATTACACCGGTAAGAGAGGCAACATTTTTGATTTCGACCAGCGGAGTGTAAACAGTTTGACCATCATCGGTTTCGATTTTGACATTGATGGTGGGTTCACAACGCATACTCCCCTTTTCGATGTCGGCGTCGGAAATACAGATATATCGAACAAGTTGTTGGATTTTGTTTAAATATTCTTTGGCTTGCTTGGCGGAGGTAATATCCGGTTCGGAAACTATTTCGACCAGGGGCACACCGGAGCGGTTAAAATCAAGAAGAGTAACATCTTCACCATGGAGTGTCAGGTGAACGGATTTGCCGGTATCTTCTTCCATATGAGCACGGTTGATACGAATTTGATGATCGTTTAGGAATATTTTTCCATTGATAGCAAAGGGTTTTTGAAGCTGGGTAATCTGATAACCTTTGGCCAGATCGGGATAAAAGTAATTTTTACGTTCAAAAAAAGTCTGAGAATTTATTTCACAATTCAGGGCTAATCCTAATTTAAGGCACCATTCACAGGCAGTCTGATTGGGGACGGGTAAGGCACCCGGAAGGCCTAAGCAAACGGGACAGGTGTGAGTGTTGGGTTCTACATGAAAATGATCGGCACTACAGGCACAAAACATTTTGGATTTGGTTTTGAGTTCGATGTGGACTTCGAGTCCGATGATGGGAAATATTTTCATAATTTTGGTTTTTGGAGATGAAAATCAGTATTTTCTTGAAAATTTTGAGCTATTTGATAGGCTAAATCTTCACGAAGCTGAGGAGTAGTTATCTGAAGACCAATAGGTAACCCATCGGCAAAACCACAAGGAATGGAAAATCCGGGAAGACCGGCCATAGAGGATGGCTCCATTAGCATGTCTTCAAGTTCACCAAACATAGCTTGACCTTCGGTCGCACCAAGAGGTAGGGCGGTGGTGGGCGAAGTCGGACCGATAATAGCGTCAACTTTTTGAAACTGTTTGTCAAAATCTTTGATAATCATGGTGCGAACTTTTTGAGCTTTAAGATAGTAGGCGTCATAATAACCGGAAGAAAGTGAATAAGTTCCAAGCATAATACGACGGAGGGCTTCCTGACCAAATTTTGAACGGTCGTCACCATAACGAATGCCATCAAAACGGGCTAGGTTGCTGGAAACTTCAGAACGTTGAATAATAGTATAGACAGCGATCGCATATTTGGGATCAAGGACATCCAATTCGATAATCTCGGCACCTAATTTCTTGAAAGTTTCAGCAGCCTGAAGAACAAATTGTTTAACTTCAGGTTTAATTTGAGAGGGGAAATAAGCATTGGGTAGACCTAATTTTATACCCTTAAGATCGGGTAATTTGGAAGGAATAACCCAGGGATTTTCATTGATGGAGGTAGCGTCTTGAGGGTCGTGACCGGAAATGACAGACAATACATAGGCAGCATCTTGAGCGTTTTTTGCTATTGGACCGGGTGAATCGGTGCTTGAAGCCATGGCAATAACACCATAACGGGAACATCGACCGTAAGTGGGTTTGAAACCGGAGGCGCCACACCAAGCTGAGGGTTGACGGATGGAACCGGCAGTCTCTGAACCAATGGAAACTATACATTCATCAGAAATAGTGGCAGCGGCTGATCCACCTGAAGATCCACCTGGTAAGCGATTGGTATCCCAAGGATTTTTGGTGGAGCCATAATCAGATGTTTCAGTAGAAGAACCGTGAGCCCAGGCATCAAGATTGGTCTTGCCGATGATAATAGCACCGGCTTTTTGGAGTTTTTCAACTACAGTGGCGGAATATTGAGGGATATAATTGTCCAAAACTTTGGATGAAGCAGTAGTTCTTAGATCTTTAGTTAAAAAATTATCTTTGACGGCAACCGGAATACCTCCCAAAGGCAGAGAGATATCAACAGTTTTTGCCATCTCAAGTGCCTGTTTTTTATTTAAAGTTAAAAAAGCATTTAGTTTTTTGTCTACGGATTCTATACGGGCAAAACAATCAGCAACTAATTCTTTTGGTGAAATTTTTTTGGAACGGAGGTCAGAAAGTGCCTGAGTTAGGGTTAATTTGTTTAAATCTGACATATTTATTTTTTGATAGTAGCAGAGGTAACAAAATAACCGTCATGAGTTTTTGGTGCCTGAGAAAGGGCTACCTTTTGAGTAAAACTTTGACCAACAATATCCGGGCGTAAAACATTTTTTTTGTTATTTACTTGGTAGGTTGGGGTAATTTTTTGAGTATTTAGCTCATTTAAAACTTGAACATAATCGGTGGCTTGCGTGAGTTGGTCGGCAATATAGGATTCTTTTTCGGTAATTGGTAGTCGGGAAAGATGGGCAATTCTGGATAAATCTTTTTTGGTGATAACTTTTGATGCCATGATGTATTTTATCTTATAAATTTGGCTTTGAGACGAAGGAATTTCCAGCGGTAACGGTCGACTAGATTATAAAGCTGATAAAGTTGGTGATTAATGATCAGATCATAGGTACCGACAAATTCAAATAAGTCTCCGCCGTAACCTTGTTTAAATCGGTGGAAACCGTAACCTTGTTCTGTCTGTTTGGCGTCGGGACCAAGTGATCCCCACATATCAAAAGTCTTTAGATTTAGAGATTTTCCCAGTTTGATAGATTCCCACATTAATAAATTAGGAGCCATAACCTGACGATGACTGTCTGATGAGGCACCATAAGGATAAAAAAGTTTGTCTTTTAATACAAAAAGCATAAAGGCGGCCAAAGTTTGACCCTGATAATTAGCCAGCAAGATACGGGGCATATCGGTTTGCTTGAGGGTTTTCCAGAGGTCCTGATGATATTTTTCAGAGTGGAGGTAAAAACCTTGACGTCGGGTAGTGTCAAAAAGTAATTTGAGATAAATTTCAAAACCCTGATCGGATGTCTTTTCTTCAATAATGACACCGTGACGATTGGCCAGTCGAATATTATAACGGGTTTTGGAGTTGACAGACTCTAAAAGCTGTTCTTCGGTTTTGGTTAAATCTACGACATAAGTATATGGATAAAAGGCAACTTTGGGGGATATTTTAAGATCAGAAAATTGAGGTATATCGTTAAGTCTTTCCGTGGTTCCATCGAGACGATATTTTTTTTGAAAAACATCCGGTTCGAATTTGACAAAAATTGCATTTTCATCGATGGCGATTTTTTTGACATTTTTGAGAATCTCATCATCGATTTTGGGTCCACGAAGAATAGTGCCGATGGAATAATTTGTTTTGGGAATTTGATGAAAAGAGACGGAATAAGCACTAATGATTTTGCCTTTGTCAAAAACACCGAGACGATAGACCCGATGACCTTGGCTGATTTGGAATTCACCCCAATCCCAGGTTTGAACCGGATGACTAATCACAGAATCGTACAGTTTTTGTTCTTCTTTATATAAAATGCGGGTGATCATAGGTTATTAATATTATCGTAATTAAGTTCAAATCCATAAATTTTATTAAATACTTTTGGGAATTGACTGTTGTCTGAAGTTTTTCTTATGCTTTTTAGTAAGTCAAGTAACTTTTCTTTGCCAAATTTTGTAACTAGCTTTTCAACAACAAAACCGGATTCTTGGTAAACATCTTTACCATCAATAAAATTGGTCGACTCGAATAATAAAAAGTTTGAGAGTTTACCGACTTTTTTGTAATTGGTTAATTGTCCAGATAAATAGATAGATATTCCTTCGTTGAGCCAAACTGGTTGAGATCTTCGGGTAATTGTTTGAAAATATTTATGACAAATTTCGTGACGAAGAGTAAGAAGATTTTTTTGAAGGTCAAATTTTTTGTTTGATTCTTGGTTATAAACTTTTTCTGACATCAAAAAAGTTAGGTTATAGATGCTAAATGCAGTTTCAAAAGGTTGGGTTTTCCGACCAACAATGTCATCGAATTCTTGGCGAGAATTTAGAAATATCAAACATATTTTGTGTTTTAATTTTACTTCAAAATATTTTTCAAATTCCATAACAGCTTGATCGATCGTATCTTGATAATGTTTATTAATAGGAAGGACTTGAAGGGAGTAATGGTCCATAGGTTAGTATATATCAGGGTCGTAGATAAAATCATCGTCTAGAGGAGTAGATTTTGGGCGACGGTAATCGCGAACTATTTCAAGAGGTTCATCAAACTCAATTAGTTTTTCAGGGATATCTATTAAAAATCGTGATGGTTCGTTTAGGGAACTTTTACCAAAATATAATCTTTGGGTAGCATAGGTAATAAATAGATAATCCTTGGCCCGAGTAATACCGACATAACATAGTCGACGTTCTTCTTCGGTTTGAGACGGATCCATTAGAGATCGGGAATGCGGCAAAATCCCCTCTTCAAAGCCAACCAAAAAAACAACTTCAAATTCCAAACCTTTTGAACTGTGAAGGGTCATAAGACGAACACCCTGTTTCTGGTCTTTTTTCTTTTTACGTTTTTCCTGTTCAGAATATTCCTGCTGAACCAGAGCAATATTTTCCAAAAAATCCCCAAGAGAAGGATAAGTGGTGGCGACTGATTTCAATTCTTTGATATTTTCAATACGACGCTGATCATCTTCGTCTTTGGGATTAAATTTGTCCAGATATCCGGAGTTGACAACCATTGATTCTAAGATCTGAGAAGAATTTAGATCTTCTATATCTAATTTAGCGATGTGTTCCAGTAATGTTGATTGACGACGCTTGCCAATGGCTTTTTGAATACGATCCAGAGATATTTTGTCACTAGGATTGTGGACATAACGAAGCATTGCTAATATATCCTTAACTTCGGCCCTTTCGTAAAATTTAATGCCACCAATCAAAACATAGGGAATATTGTATTTCAAAAAAACTTCTTCCAAAACCCTGGATTGAGCATTCATCCGATAAAGAACAGCCATGTTACGGTAATTTATCTTGAGATTTTCATATAAAAATTTTACTTTTTGGGCAACAAAATCGGCTTCATTGATTTCACTTTCGGCGATATAAAGTTTAATTTTTTCAGTGGAGGTTTTGGTGGAAAAAAGTTTTAGGATGGGGTGGGAAGTGTTTTTGGAGATGACAGCATTGGCAGCCTCTAAAATAATTGGAGTGGATCGATAATTTTGTTCCATATTGACAACTTTGGCATCTTTAAAATCGTTGGTAAAATTGACCAAATTTTGATAATTGGCACCCCGCCAACCATAAATAGCCTGAGAAGCATCGCCAACGGCAGTAAGTTGGCGAAATTTTTTGGCTAAAAGTTTGGTAAGTAAATATTGGATCTGATTGGTGTCCTGATATTCGTCGACTAAAACGTGTTTGAAACGATGCTGATATTTTTCTAAAATTTGGGGATTTTGGTTAAACAATTCGACGGTTTTAAACAAAAGGTCGTTAAAATCGAGAGCGTGAAACAGATCGAGTTTCTTTTGATATTTTTGATAAATTTTGGCGGCAGTTTCCTGCCAATAACCGTGAGATAAGTTAAGAGCGTCTTTCGGGGTTTGAAAATTATTTTTAAGATTTTCAATATAATATTGGACTGAACTGGCTTTGAATTCTTTGGGGTTTAGTTCAAGTTCGCGTAAAATATTTTTAATTAAATTTTCCTGATCGTTGCTGTCGTAAATGACATAATTGGAAGGAACGTCGACAGGAAGACCATCGGAGCGTAGGACCCGACAACAAAATGAGTGGAATGTACCGGCAAATAATCCTGCAGTTTCGGGAAGCAGGGCGGACATACGATTTTTCATCTCCTCGGCTGCTTTATTGGTGAAGGTTAAAAGAAGTATTTCTCCGGGGACGGCAATTCTTTCCTGGACAAACCAGGCTGCCCGGTGAGTCAGTACCCGGGTTTTACCGCTTCCGGCTCCGGCTAAGAGCAAAAGAGGACTCCCCTGGTAGGTAACAGCCAGTTTTTGGTTTGGGTTGAGACCAATGAGTATGTCGGACATCTTTTTATTATGGCACGAAAATTTAAAAATCAGGGATGCGGCTATTTAGTAATTTTGTATAGACGGGTGTCGTTTGATTGGAAAATGATTTTGGCGATTTTATTAAATACTTCCTGCGTATGATTTGGATATTTTTCTCTTTCCAAATCTCCGACAAAAATATAGGATACTGAATATTTTTGAAGGAGTGACCGAACTTCGTTGACATCGGTAGATTCGTATATTTGTTGAACATCGGACTGACGGATTGATGGTTGGTCGTAACCTCCGCGCCAAAGCCATTCATGGACAACCCATCCCTCCACGGTTGGTAATCCGGTGCCAACGGAAATTTGGTTGTATTCGGTATAGCTATCGCCGACGGCCTCGACAATTACCGGTTGATCGGGTATGTTTTGATTTATCCAATTGATGGCAGCGTAGTTATCGGAGTAACGATTCAATAAATATTTGAGACCATCAAGACCTTTTGATTGTGTCAATCCGTAATATGATTTGACGGCAAAATAGGGATATATTAAATGAGATAAAAAGACAATAATAAATAATAATTTATAGGTACGACGATATAAAGGTGTCTTGAGAGATCCGATTAGTCTTAACCAGATATATCCGGAAACCAGACTGTACATGATGAAAGCTTGATAGACAAGTTTGAACATAGTATTGGCCCGACGATGTTCAAAAATATAAATGTCTTTGATGTAACCAATTTCCGGGATAATTATTAAAAATGTGGCTACCAATATTAAGGCCAAAGTGAAAATGTCTGTGAAAGGAAATTGATGGGATTTGGTTTTGATTTTACGAAAAAATAAAAATAAAACAAAAGGAATACAAATTAGCCAAAAACCACCATATAAAATGAATAATTGATAAAAAGGCGTATGACTATCGGAGAAGCGTAGTCCTTCGGCCATGGGAGTAAAATTGAGTGAAAAAGGGAGGGTGAAGAGATACCAAAAAATAATTATCATAAAACCGTTGGAGGCGGTTTTAAAGAGTGAATAGGGAAGATTGGCTGAGTATTTGAGGTTGTAAAACAGATAGACGACAGCGAACAGCAAACCGTAAACGGCAAAATCCCAGGCATTTGTCATGTAGGCGATGGCAAGAGTAAGCCCTAGACCAAAAATTAGTTTCCAGTTGAGAGGCTGATCCGTAGGTGTTTTAACATATTTTGTTGTAGTAAAGGCCAAAAGTAAAGCTACTAAAAAAAGAATAACGGGGACATCATTCAGATGACCATGAAGATCGGCGACGGTAAAACTGTAAATGGGAAATTCGTGAATAGTTTTATCATCAGTTTCAGGATCAAAACCAATAAATCTGGTAGCATCTGGATACCAGTACGAGGAAACAGCTGATTGTAGAGCTGACTGAGTGAGAGTGAATTTACCTTCATTGGCTTCTATATTATTTCGGGTAATTTTGTAGACAGCATGGAGATTACCTCCAAAGGTAAGTAAAAAAGCCGAAATTAATCCGGCTAAAATAAAAAGACCGGGTCGGGTGTTGATAATTTTTGGTTTGATGTTTTTGAGGTAAAAATAGCTTAAATTTGAGGCAATTGAAAAACCTGAAGTGAAAGTAAGGGCACAGATGGTGGCAATAGAAAGGTTGTAGGTTATAGAAGAAGGGATGGTGGATAATTTGGTCAGAACAGCAAAAAGTAGGTGGCCAAAATAATAGTAATTGATTGGTTGACCGGCAAACCACATGTCGGCAGGGGGCATAAATTTGCTTCTTAGGGCAGAATTTACAAAACCCCAGTCCATATATTTTTCCAAACCTTCAATTTCGGGGGCAAAGCTTCTAACAAAAGACCAAGTTGTCAGAATAACTAAAAAAAGAATTTCTTCAAATAAAAATATTTTCCAATTTTGGGAAAGTATTTTTTTAAATATTTTGAGATTAGCCGAACCGTTTTGAGACAGATAACGGTATATTAAAAAAGCGGCGAATATTATTAATAATAAAATGGAATTTTGGGTAAAAGGTAAAAAATGGGGAACACCAAGAATAAAAATAAGATAGGTTAAAAGAGCAGATGAGACTATCTTAGTGAAGATGTAACCCTTATCCCAGAAATTTCTAAAGATTGAAACAATTAAAGGTAAACTTAAAGCTCCCAATAAAAAAAGAACCAGCCACCACCAAATAATATAATTTAAGTCTGACAACATAATTTAGAAAATGTTAAAAATTGTCCGAATAAAGTTTACCAAAAAAGAAGGGAATTGGAGCCGATAGGTAGTGAGCCAAATTGATAGCCCAAGAAAAAATCCGCCGATCATATCAATGGGATAATGGAAGCCGGCAAAAACACGAAATGATAACAAGGGGATGGTAATTAGCAGATAAATGACAGGAGAAAAAACTTGATATTGAAGAATGAAGAACAAAAAAAAGACCGCTTTCATAGTATGACCGGAGGGGAAAGATCCGGTTTTGTACCATCTTTCCACTAAACCTGGAGGTAGGTGTTGGCGTTTTTGGAAAATTGGACGTGACCAAAACTTTTTTGACTTTAGATACCGCTCAAGAATTTCACAAACTAAGGTGGCGGCAAATAATTGCCAAAAGATGTTGGCGTCATGCTTTACTAAAATAAAAGAAACTATGGCTAAAAATAGCCAGATTGAGTAATTTAGGATTACAATAAGTAAGTCGCCGTATTTACGGGATTGAAGATAA
This sequence comes from Candidatus Shapirobacteria bacterium, assembly GCA_003542615.1. Lineage (GTDB taxonomy): Bacteria > Patescibacteriota > Microgenomatia > UBA12405 > UBA12405 > UBA12405. Next base: position 116,079 of record DPKG01000013.1, read on the forward strand.
GAAAGAAGATCAAATTTTGACTGCCAGAAAAATATTTTTTTGAATAATTTCACATTTTTTTAAACAAGCTTGTTAAATGATATAGTAAACAAAAGAATGGTCAAAAAAAAGGTTTTAATTGGATTGACCTATTATTTTCCATATATTTCAGGTTTAAGTCAGTATGCCAAATTGTTGGCAGAGGGTTTGGTTAAAGACGGTTATAGAGTGGAAATAATTACGTCAAAATTTGAAAATAAGTTGGAAGACAGCGAAATTATTGCAGGAGTGAAAATACACAGATTGGGTGGATTTAAAATTGGTAAAGGGTTATTGATACCGGGGTATATTTTAAAAACTGTACGACTTGTGAGGCGGAATCAAGTTGTAAATATTTATTTACCAGGAATTGAGGGTCTATGGCTAGCTTTATTTGGTAAACTATTTGGGAAAAAGGTGTTGGCAACTTATATTTGTTATTTTTCCAGTGGAAATAGATTCCTTGATCGAATAATTGAATTATGGCAGAATCTGGTGTTAATAATGGCTGATGATATAGTTATTATTTCTTGGGACTATATTAAGGGCTATAAATTATTGAAACCGTTTTGGGGTAAGATTACAGAAATTCATCCGCCAATAGTTATCAAAGAGACCAAAATGAAAATGGAACTGGAAGGGAAGGTAAAGGTCGGATTTTTAGGGAGGATTTCACGGGAGAAAAATTTGGAAGTTTTGATAAAAGCCATGGATTTATTGCCAAAAGATTGGAGACTTTATTTGGCCGGGCCGGAAAAAATAGCAGGAGAGAAAAAATATAGGGAGGAAATTGAAAAATTAATTAATAAAAATAAAAAAATAATAATTTTGGGACAAGTGGAAAATCCGGTAATATTTTATAACTCGATAGACGTTTTAGTGTTGCCGTCAAATAATAAACTTGAAGCATTTGGAATGGTAGTTGCAGAAGCGATCAAATCAGGATGTAGAGTTGTAGTGAGTGATATGCCGGGGATGAGAGATTTGGTGATTCAAAGTGATGCCGGTTATTTGTTTGATCCAAATAATCCCTTTGATTTGGCAGAAAAATTAAAGTTGGTAGTGAAAGACGGGCGAGTTGATAAAAAAAATAATCTTTGGAAAATCGAGGATGTTGTTCAGAAATATGAAAAGCTACTCTAAAAAATATTATAAGAATAGTTGGTATTTAATCAGAGGTTGAAAGATTTTTTTTGGTATCAAATAGAATATAAGCAATTAAAAAAACGAGAGAAATTAGGATATAGACCAAAAGTACTTTGTAGTTATAAATGTTTGGGAAAAACTGAACGAACAGATTATTTATGGGAAAGTCAGAGAAGAGTGTTGTCGAAAAAACCATCCTTTTTTCACCGGTAATGTGAGGAGCAAAGTTTTCAACAGTGCTGATAAAGTTTACAATCCATGAGACTAGGATGAGAGTGAAAGAAAATAAAATAAGCCAAAGTCGGATTAATTTCCTTTTTAATGAAAATATGTAGTCCAGTGAAGATGATAAAAGCGGGGACAAAATAGCGACAGCGGGAATGAAAAATCTAGTATCATAAGAATTGGGAGAGTAGTAAACCAGATATTTAATAGAAAAAAGTATTGAAAGCAAGGCCAGAGTGACTGAGAATGTAAATATTTTTTTGTGCTTGATGATGGAAAAAAATATGAGGAATAAAAAGGGCGACTGAAAAAAAATACCTTTATAGGGATAGGTGAGTGCATATTTATATCCCTGTTCAAACTTGATCTGATTTGAAAAACCGGGATGTGTAGATAGTGATTTTGGTTTAATTGGTTGATTGGGACTAAATAGGTTAGTGTAGAGACTGGGTAAAAATGGAGAGCTAAAGGTTAAATTTTTATCGACTAGCCAGGTATTTTTAACTTGGTTTTCCCAACCACTTTTAAGGTATCCACCAAACAGCTTTTGATTATAAACAAGTTGAGGTAGGTTAATTAGTGAGATAAGCATTACAAGATAGAAAGCATATGAAAGTCTTGAAGGTTTTGATGATGAAAATAGAATCAGAATAGTAGTGGCAGAAGCGATTGATACGAAAACTATTGAAGTGGGATCAGTTAAGATTGACCCTCCTAAACCGATACCTAGACAGGTAAGATTTTTAAGACTATTTTTTTTCTGAATTATTTTTAAAAAATAGTAAGTTGAAAGAAGAATAAAAAAGACATTTGGAGGATGTCTAAAAAAAGATGATGAGTACTTCCAAATTAGACTTCCTAGGGCAAATGATACAGAAGCCATAAAGGAAGAAAACAGACTAGAATTCAGAATATTACGGCTTATAAGAAAGACAAAATATGCACTTAGAGCTCCAAAAAGTGAGACCCCAATAGCAGAAGCGGCTTCGAGGGCGCTTGTTTCATTTATTCCAGGATGGTGGCCGTTGTATGGAGAAACGGTAAGGTGTTTTAATTTAGTTGAAATCCAAAAGAAGGGAATTATTAGAAATGATTCGCCGGGAGATCTGCCAGAAATGAAATGATCCCCAAATTTAGCCACGTCAGGCCATGATAAATCAATTGAGTCGTCAATATACAGGCTTCGTGATTCAACAATTGACTTGGCCAAAGAGTATTGGGGAGAGTCGCCAGAATTTTGCAGACCAACGCTGCCAAAAAAATAAATGCCTGTAAGAAACCAAATTAAGCAGAAGACTGTGATAATTCTACTCATTTCTTAAAGATTAGCACTTTAGGATGATCGTAGACAGTAAATGATTCTTCGGCGGTGTCGTCGCGAAGATAGATTCCGGGATAGTTACAGTTAGAAATTTCAAAAAAATTATTTGTTTTATCATGATACGGATAATTAGTTTGGCCAAAATAGTAACACTTATTTAAAAATGGAAGAGAAAAACCAGGGTAAGAATTAAACTCGGCAACTTGGGAAAATTGGGAGTACCCATCGAAAAGATCATTATAAAATTTGCTGGTGACAGGATATTGATCGGGAACTTGGGGAATAGATCCCCAAAGTCGATTGGAGGTCAGAAAAATATAGTCGGTTTGATTGAGGATACTGTTAATAACTTCCCATTTTTGGGGAGTATCCGGATCATAGAGAGGTAACATTTTATTTTGATAGATTCCGGAAAATCGGTCGGAAAATGATAAGGGTAAGGCATCATCCCAGTACTCATTGGTGGTAGTAGAGCCGGGGAGGATATTTTGATAAATCCAACGGGAGGCTTGAACACGAGAATGGGGACGTGAATAAATAGAAAGAAAAGAAAAAGAATAAATGATATTAAGTAAAAAGAAAGCTGAAAGTAATTTTTTTGGAAAATTAACAGTTGAGATAGAAAATATAAGAAGTATAGAGATAAACGGATAAATTGGGAAAAAATAGCGCATAGTGAGAACAGGCAAAAGACCCTGATAAAAAAACAAAAAGATAATCCAAATGCCTGTAAGAAATATGGTGTAAAGAGTGGAATCTGTTAGGATTTTTTTGGCGGTATGATTTTTTTTGGCAAAAATCAAAAATAAAATGGAAGAGATGAAAAAAAGAATACTTTGAGGTAATCCAAGTCCCCAAAAAACTAAATTTTGAAAAGGAAAAATTAGAGGTGTCTTGCTGAGCCATTGAACAGAAGGGGGGAAATAGATACTGGGTTCGGACCATCCCTGGAGGTCTTTTATGTTGGAAATAAATTGTTGGTTGAGAGTAAAGAATCCGGTGAAACTATAGGGCTGAAAGAATCGGAAAGTCAAAAAAGTAATCAGTAGACAACAAATTGCTATGGCAAATAAGCGGACTAAATTCGTAAAATTATATTTTTTAAGTAAAAGGTAAAAGAAAAACAAACCGATAATAGGGACAAAAATAAAGGCAGAAATTTTACAGGCAAGAGCGAGCCCAAAACTAATTGATGCAAGTAAAATAAATTTTAGCTGACTTTTTTGGAGATAATAAGCCAACAGAGTAAAAGTGAGAAGGATAAAAAAATTTAAAAAAGTGTCAACGGCAAAAAAATGAGATAGCTGAATTGGTAGTACAGTAAAAGTATAAAATAAGGAGGGTAAGTATTGATAAAATTGTTTTCTATTTTTTAAAATTAGCCGGGAAAGAAAAAATAAAGTGATAATGTTTAGAGAATCAAATAAAGCAGAAAGAAATCGGCCGAGAAGATATACACGATCATAGGTGGATTGACCCAAGAAATCAGCGATATATTTGGTGATAAATAAGGGGAAAGTTCCGTAAACAAAAAATTGATAGTCGGGATGATTGTAGGGATTAAGAGGAGAAGTGGAGGTACTAAAATAGTGAATTATATTTTGAGGACGACTAATGGTACTGATAACCATGGTTAAGAATCTTTCATCGGGATGAAGATGCTGACCTTGGTCCCAATCGATGCCATAAATCCGAAGTGAAAGGGCGATAATAAAGATGAAAAACAGAAGCAAGATATTTTTAAGTTTTGTCATCGGGGGGTAAAAGAATATTTTGGATCTGATCTGAAGAAAAATGATTTATATTTTGATAAATTCTGATGGTGGGATGGTCAAAAACCGTCCAGGTCTCTTCGGCATTTTCACCATTTAGTAAAAAATCAGATGATGGAGTAAAAATTTTAAGAGGTTGAAATCCGAGTTGGCCACTAAAAAGAGATTGATAGTATTTTTGAGAATAAGGAAATCGGGAATTGTTTTGGTTTTTAAAAATACGACGGGAAGGAACGATAATATAGTCTGAATTACTAATTAAGAGCGGCAACTGACTGATAAGGTCGGGATCGGTATCCAAATTGTAAAAATCAAAATTTGTAATTTGGAAATTTTGATTTTTATAAGGAAAATTAATGACATTGCCGGCCTCGGAAAAAATTACTGAGTTGGCGGGTAAATTTTGGTTCACCCAGGCGGAGGCAGACAGTCTGATGTCGGGTCGAAGATACATGGTAAAAAATAATAAACCCGGGAGAAGGGAAATTGTGCTTAAAATAATTTGGATTTTTTGGTTTTTTATTTGAGATATAAAATAAGTCGCAAATAAGGGGATTAAAAAGAATATTGGCGACATAAATCGGGTCCATTTGACATAGAGTTGGGAGCTGTATATTAGATAAATTAATGACGGAATTAATATGACGGCAAGTTGTTGTTTTTGAGTGATTTTGAATTTTGGATATTTTTTAAAAAAGAAAACTAATCCAAATATTGAAAATATAAACAAGGGAATGCCGGAAATATAGGGAAAGATTGATTTTATTTGAAAGAGAAACGGAGTGGTGCCAATAAATTGACTGGTGTAAAAAACGGGTAATTTTCCGGTGGCGACAGAGGTTTCGTATTGAATTGAGGAAATGAAATCGGGAAAGTTTAAAAGATTAAATGGAGAGGTAGTAAGAAAAATTAATGAAGTTAAAAATAAGAAAAAAGTAAGGTGGAAAATATATTTTGGAAGTTTTTTAATAGAAGTGGTTTTAATTAAAATTGAAATAAGGATAGGTAAAATAAAAAATAGAGCCGTAATTTTGGAAGAGATGGCAAGTCCGGAAATAATGGCCGATAAAAAAATAGTTTTTGTGTTTTGATTTTTTAGATATATTTGAGCAAGATATATTTGGGCTAAAAAACAACAAATCAACAGTGACTCGGTGGTACCAAAATGAGAAAGTTGAATAAGACCGGGTAAGAATGTAAAAAAAATAGTAAATAGAAAGGTTTGAAGACGATTCAAAAACTGGATACCAATTAAATAAACTAAAATAACCGAGAAAAAAGAAAATAAAGCCGACCAAAAGCGGAGAATTAAAACAGATAAAAGAAAATTGTCGATTACAAGGTTAAAGTTAAATAATTTCAAAAATTGAATGGTAATGAAGGCCAAATATAGGGGGAATTGGCCGTAAGCAAAAAAATTAGGATTTAGATCGGTCCAGGAAAGAGCAGAGACGGCTGAGGCCATATTGTTTTCATCAGGATGAAAGGTAAGATTATTTCCCCAATTAAGTTTAGAAAATCTAGTGATTACAGCCAAGACTAGTAATAGAATTAAAAGCCGATATTTTTTAAACTTTGGCCAATTAGAGAACATAAATAATAGTCATCATCATAAGACCCCAAAGTAGGACTGAGAAAAGAAGGGGGAGATCAGTGGCGATTACTCTTTCTGGTCTTTCACCTTCCTGCATCTCAAAGATGATTTGGCCATAGCGCATAATGCCAAAAATGACGGGAATTAAGGTGACCATGTACCATTTTCGATCGAGGGCATTGGGATAATTTGATAAAAGGAAATTATGAATAATGCCTTCAAATCGGACAGGTTCTTCAAAAAATGTGAACATGGCATAAGCGATTAGAGTAGAAACAGCAAAAATTGAAGTGTAGAAATTGAGTAAACTTTTATTATATTTTTCGAGTGATTGGCGACTTTTTGTACCGGAATTGTAAAGTTCGCTTCGGCGCTTACCACTGGCTATAAATAAAGCCAGAAAAATAACGGTGAGCATAATCCAAATCGGTAAATGGAATCCGGTAGCAACTTCTCCGGCAAAAGCCCGAATAATAAAAAAGAAGGCAATACCGATAATGTCTAGGATAGCTTTCTTTTTGAAGAAAAGACTGTATGAATATTGAAGTAAAATAAAAAAGAGTGAAAGATAAAAAAAACTGGGGTTTACAACAGTAGCAATAGAAAGGGCGATAAATAAAAGAAGTAATGAATTTAAAACTGCAGTAAAAGGTGAAATATCTCCCCTAGCGATCGGTCGGAATTTTTTGACCGGATGATGACGGTCTTTGGGAGCATCAATGGCGTCATTAATAAGATAGGAAGCGGAGGAAAGTAAGGAAAATACTATAAAAGCTAAAATACTTTTGGTAAGAATTTCAGGGTCAAAAAGCTGACCATTTAAGAGAGCTGCGGCAAAAAGGCTGAGGTTTTTTATCCATTGATTTGGCCGAAGGGCTTCGACCAGCGAGAAAAACTTGTTACTATTGGTCACATTTAGATTATAACTAAATTACAAGAGAATAAGGATACCCAAAAGTGAAAGGATTGATCCGATAATTGCCATACCTTTCAGAGGGAAGTCGATGCCGGCTGAGGGTAAAACTATCCTGGTAGGACTGGGTCCTTGTGCAAGTGGTGCAGTGCAACAGGATTGATAACCGGGGTTTGACTGACAGTATGTTTGATAATCTGATTTGGAGCAATAAAAATCACCATTGTTGGCTTTGACACAGACAAGACCGGAAGCACAGGGACTGCTGCTGCTACATGTACTTTGTCCACAGGTTAGGTAAGTTATTGAAGCAGAGTAAGTGGGTGTGGCTGTTGGTCTGGGGGTATTGGTGGGAGTACTTGAAGGGATGAAGGTGACAGTGGGTTTGGGGGTAGAAGTAGGAGTGCTTGAAGGTTTGATGGTGGCGGTAGGGATGGGGGTAGAAGTAGGAGTGCCTGAAGGTTTGATGGTGGCGGTAGGGATGGGGGTGTTGGTAGGTCTGGGGGTGGAAGTAGGAGTGGATGAAGGTTTGATGGTGGCGGTAGGTTTGGGAGTAGATGTGGGAGTGGAAGTGGGAGTAGAGGTGGGAACGGAAAGTTGATCATAGCCAATGACAATCATAAAATCGTTAAAATCATAGTCCTGAGTGGTATCGCCTAATTGGTAGTCTCCCCAACATTGAATGGTATGAGGTTCGCGGCTTTGTTGCTTGGCGGAGTTGATATAGGATGTAACGTCGATAAGTGCGTTACCATTGGCAGCCTCACCACAGGTTCTTCCGTCTGTATTGAGTTGTTTCCAACCATATGCCGGTCCCGGTTCTCCGATAAGCTGTACTGAAATGTCATATTGATTATTCTGGCCAACTGTTAAAACATCAAGAAATATTTTGTCCTGATTTTTTGCTAACGGACCGGTATTTAGGGTAATTTTTTCGGACGGATCGGTTTTATTGGTTAAAGTTATCTGATAGGTATTGGTGGTAATTAAATTTACTAAATATAATCTGAGTTTTCGACCGGTTTGCAGGGTTAAAGTGTTGCTTTCTTTGTCTCTGACTTCCCCACAGGGCCCTTTTTGCCATTTAGCTCCGGCGGCAGGACAACACCATTGTTCACCATTACAGGTTTCGATCCGACCGGCTTGGTTACATTGTTGATCATTAAAATCCCAGGTTAATGTTTTTAAATCACAAACAGGATCTACTCCCAATAATTTTGGATCTTTAGGATATGGACATTTTTCGGCCGGCTTGGTACCACAAGGACTGGTAGCGGCACGTTCACGTAAGTCCTGATTTTGTCTAACTAAAAAGACACTTCCAATTAAAGACAAAAATAGAAATAATACCGATAGTAGGGTATAAATCTTGTTGGTATTAATAATATTTTTAGACATTTGTTAATTCAGTGTATATTATTAAACTTTGGATTTAAAGGGATAAGTTATCTGATAATACCCAAAGCAAAAATTGTTAACATGACACCAAAGACAGTAAGTAAAATTGTTGGGGTCGGGTTACCGGAGACAGGCATGGTCGGTTCGGGAGTCGGTTGATCAATTTGGGTGGGAGCAAGAGTGGCAGTGGGTTTGGGGGTGGAGGTGGGCAGGGCGGTGGTGATGAGAGGCTTTATAGTAGGTTTAGGGGTAGAAGTAGCCTGAATGGCAGATAAGGAAGCGGAAAATGCCGGTTGGTCATTATCGGCAGCCAAAACTGTAAATTTTCTGACGATAGTTTCAACGAGACCTGTTTGAGGATCAGTGGCAGTGAGAGTGACAGTGTGAACACCGGGTTCTAAATTTTGAGGAGGCGACCAATTCCAGCTACCGTCGGTTTGAGGAGTGATTTGGTCGGAAAAAACCTCATCCGATTCTACCTTGATGGAAACGTTGGAACCCAAAGGAGCGGTACCAAAAAAGTCGGGTTTTTGAGTGGTCAGTGTCTCCCCTTCTGAAGGGTTGTTGATGGTCAGATCAATTGAGGAGGTAGAGTCATCTAAAATGGGTATTTGACCTTGGGCAGAGGTATCGGAATTTGAAAATTCATTTTGACCGATTATGATATCGGGTACCGGGTTATTTCTGGAAGTATTCCAATTGAGGACGGTAGTGGAACCATCCTGATAAAAAACAATTATTTGTTCGTAAGAATCGGACGGAGGAACAAACCAATCGTCTAGAGATAGATTGAAACTATTGGCAAGAGAAATATTCCAATAACCACGATCATTGACTCTGGTTGAGAGAGGTTGAGAGTTATCTATGCTTAAAAAAACGATGGCGTTTTGGGCAGGTTTATTGTCGGGGGTGAAAACTTTTCCCCAGGCAAGGTTGGAAGTAGGGAAATTAGATTTTGGACTTTTACCTGTCTTAAGACTATAGTTTGATGATTTATAAGTCTTACCTCCACTAATTATTTCAAAAACATATTGAGTGTTTTCTTTTAAATTATCTATTTGAAAATAGTGAGCTTTGGAAGCCTCATTTTGGGAATCAGAAATTAGCAGATTATTGAGATTGAGATTGACGGTACAATCGGCAGTAGTTAAGAAGGAGACAGCAAATGATTTGTTAGTGATATTGCTGATTTGGGGATCGAGCGGTTGACATTCCCCACTGGCACGACTTCCCAGATTGACAGGTGACTTGGTAAGATAAATCCCGGCAACTATACTAATCAACAGAATGATTAAGCCTAAAATTGTGGGGATTCTCTTTTCTTTTTTCATAAGACTGAAGACGGAGAAGCTTCAGATGATGGGGTAGAGTCTGAAGGAATAGGCGCTGAAAAAATAATATCGCTTGGCTGATATTCTATTTTCTGGCCAATCTCTAGCAGAGTTTCAGTATCAAGATGGGGATCTATGGGTTTGATTAATAAATTTGAATTGGCCTGATTTATGGGAGTAATTAGATTACTGTAGCTTTTTTGTACAATCATAACGATAATAGTAAATAGAGTGGCTCCGCTGATAAAAAGAAGGTAGCGTGATAATTTAGTATTTTTCATAGGGTTCCTGCCAATAATAAATATTTGTTGTCAGGTTATATTTAACAAATTCCGGATTGACCGGGTTTTCCTGGTCTTGATCTTTGTTGGTTTCCAGAGAGACACTGTTGATCTTTATTAGGCGGCGATTTTGAGAAAGCAAATCAAAAAAATCTGTAATTGACTTAAAATCGGCGTAATCTGTAGTTGAGAGTTGGTATGACTTAAGGTTAACGTTTTGGACAGATTTGGTGTCGTTTGTAGACATATTTTTAGTCTTGAGATTTATGTTGAATTTTTCTAAATTTACATTTGACTGGGAAGAGGCTCCCTGGATTTGAGTAATTAAGTGAGAATAACGAGATTGTGAAGGAAGGGATGCTTCGATAATTTGATATTGTTCCTGTACTTGGGCAAAAGCATCTTGAGCTTCCACTAAAGTGTTAATTTTTGATCTCATTTTTTGAGTGAGAGCTTCTTTGGATTTAATTTCACCAAGAAGTGACGAAATAGTAGTAATGGCAGGTTTGATGGCGAAAAAGGCGAAAAAGGAAATTAAAAAAAGCGTTATGGACATTTCGACAGTGTCGGAAAAGCGTTTATTTTCTTTATTTTTTTTAAGAAACTCAGTTAAGGGTGCCTGAGTGGAAGATATGATTGAGGCGGAGTTGATCATATGGTTTCATTTTTAAAGACTAAATTTATCTCGATTTGATAGCGGTTTTCCTTGGGTTTCTTTTCGATTTTGGAAATATTGACTGAACTTATTTGAGGATTAAGAATAAGATTGGTAGCAAAATCGATAATGGATTCTTCGGTATAAGAAAAAACGGAAATATTGGCTATAAGTTGATTATCTTTCTCCGATAAAGCCAGCTTATCAAAAATAATTTCATTGGGAGTACTGTTGGCGAGGGTAGTAAGCTTTTCGGAATATGAAGTCTGGATATTGGAATCTTTAATAAACTTGAGTCGTTGCTGAAGGAGGGAATATTCAGTTTCAAAGTCTTTGGTACTTTCCAAGATGGCTTTTTGTTGCCGAATAACTTCGGAAAGATCGGCATTTTTACGATCAAGCCAAAAACGGGAAATGAAGGCGGAAATTACAACCAATTCAGTAAAAATAATTACGTACCGCCCTACTGTGGTAACCCAACGGATAGCTCGGGCACCAATGTTGTTGATATTTTCGGAATCGGGTAATAGAGAAATTTCCTTTTTTGAAGGCATATATACTAAACAGTATATAGTCAGTGACTCCGAAAAAACAATAAGGACTAGGTGGTCTTATTTATTTTTAATAGTCGGAGGAAATCCTGATATTCGTCTATTTTTAAAATTTTGCAGGAAATGAGGTAAACAATTAGCCCAATAACAGAGGAAATAGTAGATAAGGTGAGGAGGAATAAGGTTTTGGTGGTGTCAAAGACAAAGAGATCCATAATTTTTACGGTAAACCAAATAGCAAAACCCATAAACAGAGAGGCTAAACCTATTTTGAAAAATTTTAGACTAATATATTTCCATTCAAAGTCTTTTACTCTTTTGGAATAAGCATAAAAAAGGCCAAGAAATTGGACTAAATTTCCTAAAGATACACTGATAGCTAAGCCAATAATTCCTAGATCAGTATAATTTACAAAATAATAAGTGGCGCTAACATTGGCAATTAAAGATACGAAAGCTACATGAAGAGGGGTTTTGGTGTTATGCATAGCATAAAAAGATCGAGAAAGTATTTGAGAGATGGCTTGAGATACTATCGCCGGAGTTAGGAAAGCCAAAGTTTTGGCAGTGATGAGAGTAGCGGACCAGGGAAACTGTTTGGCTCCAAAAGCAATACGGACCAGGGGAAGACGAAGAACTAAAATCAAAGTGGTAATCGGAAGAGCTAAAAAAAGACTTTGAAGAATGGTTTTGTTGACGGTAGCGCGAAATTCTGCGATTTCGTTTTTGGCGATATTTTTGGATAAAATCGGAAGGGATGCCTGACCGATAGTTGAGCCAAAAATCCGACTGGGAAGATACATAAGTTGGAGAGCTAAATTAAAAAGAGAGACGGTTCCAACTGCCAGGGTGGAGGCGAAAAACAAGGTGACGGTACTTTCAATTTCAGCCAAACCAAGAGAAAGACTTCGGGGGATTAAAAGACGAATAATTTCTTTAACTCCGGAAAGTTTGAGATTGATGGTAGTGCTGTAACGAAAGCCAAGTTTTCGGGCTAGTGGAATTTGGATGAGCA
>DPKG01000006.1 GCA_003542615.1 Candidatus Shapirobacteria bacterium
TCACAAGTTAAAACTATATTGTTGGAATCGAGATATCTTTGAGAGATAATCAGACATAATTATGATCAGAAAGGTAAATCAAGGGTTTTTGAGAATGTTAAAAGGTTTGCCGGAAACGTGTGAAGATTTTCCATTTGAAAGTTTTAGTCATATTTCAGGTCAGGCGGCTGCAATTCGTTTTTTTGATCCAAATTCTATAGAAGATTTTGAGTTGTTGAAAGAAATTTTGAGTGTTAAGGAAGTTAGGAGCTGGATGGACGATTCCGGTAATATTTCCAAATCAGATTATCAGGAATGGGCAGGTAAATGGACTAATGATTCATTTTTATTTGCTGTCCATGATGCCAGGGAAAAATTAAAAAGAAAATTAAAAATTGTCAGGGGTTTTGTAAATATATATTCGGAAAGATCGGAAAAATTTAGAATTAAAAGAATGGTTAGAGCCGGATTTGTTAAGGGTTCATTAAAGAATAGGCATGTTTTGGAAGTAAGTATGGCTTTGAGACCATTAAGTGACGGAAAGATTGTAGGATCGGGGTTAATGTCGAGTGCGTTGAGACAATGCTGTCTTCAGGTGAGATCTTTGTTGGGATACCCCAAACAGTCAGATTTGATTCTTTACGGATTTGTTGATCCGGATAATATGGCTTCGGCGAGGGCCTTGGAAGCTTCCGGATTTGTAAAAAGAGGAAAGATGAAATATGACCAAGATTCTGAGAAAGATTCGTGGGTATATATTTTGAGTTGGAGAAAGTTGCATCGGAAAATTAAGGGAGGCTTGTTGAAGTTGTATGAAGAAGGTTCAAATGAGTGTAAAGTGAAGGTTGATTTAAATGCCCAAAAAACAGATTCTCATTGTGGCCCGGCGGTGGTTCAGGGACTTTTAAGTTTCTTTGATATTAGTGTAAGTCAGGATGAAGTAGTGGAAGCAGCCAAAGTGAAATCGAGATTAAAGAAACATGGAATGAGACCGGATCAGATTTATAAAGCTGTTAAATTTTTAGCTCCAAATTTAAGTTTTTGGTTTAAACAAAACGCTAATAGCCGTGATTTGGATCTTTTAATAAATAAATATGAGTTACCTGTGGTAGTGAATTGGCAGGGACTTTTTTATGATACAGTGAAGGAGGAAAAGCTCGGAAATCCGGATGGGGATCGTGGTCATTACAGTATTGCAGTTGATTTTAAATCAAATAGAGATCAGATTACCATTGCAGATCCATATTCAGATTATGTAAATATTCCAAGGGTATTTTCTTACCGATGGTTTAAAAAAAGATGGTGGGATGTCGATCATATATTTGACAGAAAGACTAAAAAAATTAATTCTATCTATACTAAAAAATTGATTTTGGTTTTGGCTCCGAAAGACTTGATTTTACCGGAGAATTTGCATTTGGAGTCTGCCAAAAAGTTATTTACCCTGGGGAAAAAACCATAAACTATTATGGAGGTAAAAATTGAAACTTCGTGGAAAAAACTATTGGAGGATGAGTTTGGAAAAGATTATTTTGAAGAATTAGTCGAATTTGTTAAAAATGAGTATAAAAACTCAATTATTTATCCACCGGCTAAATTCATATTTAATGCTTTTGAATTGACGCCTTTTGATGAGGTCAAAGTGGTTATTTTGGGACAGGATCCCTATCATGGACCAAATCAGGCCAATGGATTGGCATTTTCGGTAAATGAGCGAATTTCTTTGCCACCTTCGCTTCAAAATATTTACAAAGAAATTAAAACTGATTTGGGACAAAAGACAAAAAATACCGCAGGTGATTTATCAAATTGGGCAAAACAAGGGGTGTTACTTTTAAATGCCACTTTAACAGTGAGGTCAGCCATGGCAGGGTCTCATCAAAATAAGGGGTGGGAGGAGTTTACAGATAGTGTGGTCAGAATTTTATCGGAGAAGAAGAAAAATTTAGTGTTTATTTTGTGGGGAAATTATGCTCAAAGAAAGGGAAAAGTTGTGGATGAATCAAATCATTTGGTAATTAAATCTGCTCACCCTTCTCCCCTCTCGGCTTATAATGGATTTTTTGGATCAAGGCCGTTTTCAAAATGTAATGAATATTTGAAAAGTCAGGGTAAAAAAATTATTGAATGGTAAAAAAGTTAGTCTACTTGGGTGTAACCTTTGGCTTGCAGTTTGAATGATTTGGCATAAAGGCCGTTGAGTTTGATGAGTTGTTGATGGCTACCGGATTCAACAATTTTACCTTTATCGATGACGATGATTCTTTGGGCGTTTCTTACAGTAGAAAAACGATGAGATACAATAATCAAGGTTTTTCCGGTAATTTGTTGATATAGTTTTTTGAAAATTTTAAATTCGGATACGGCATCGATGGAGGCGGTAGGTTCGTCAAGGATAATGATTGGGGCATTTCGGTAAAAAGTACGGGCAATAGCAATTTTTTGCCATTGGCCCCAGGAAGGTTCTTCGCCGCCATACCTGGGACTCAGAGGTGTTTCCAACCCTTTTTTGTATTTTTTATAAAACATGGCGTCTGATTTTTGGAGTGAAGATATGATTTTTGAGATGTTTTTGATCTTTGGGTTGCCGATTTCAATATTTTCTCTGAGGTTTAGATTCCAGTAATTATTAAATTCTTGGGCAAGATAGGATAATTGGTGATACCAATTTTTTAGGTCAATTTTGTCTAGATTGACGCCATTGATAAGGATTTCACCGGAAGTAGGTTGGTAAAAATTACAAATTAATTTGATGAGAGTACTTTTTCCGGCTCCATTGATACCGACTATGGCAATTTCTTCTTTGGAATTTATGACTAAATTTAGGTTTTTAAAAACAAAATTATCACTTTCAGGATATTTAAAACTGACATTTTTGAATTGAATTAAGGGAGGAATAGGTTGGGAAATTTTAGCATGTCCACCGACAATAAAGTTTTTAAGATTAATAATTTTTCGGAAATTATTAATGTGGTAGCTATTTTCATTTATACTGACAAAACTAAATACTAAACCCCGGAAAAAATCACTGATTTGGGTGATTGATTGGAAGTAAAATGTAAAAAGACCAATTGAAAGCAGACCGTGACGGATGTCGTTAATTAAAACGCTTAAAGTAATTCCGGTTATTATGGTGGAAAAAATTGTTAAGATAAATTCAGTCGGCATCTGTTTGATTCGGAGAGATATTCGGTTGTTGGTAATTTCATCAAAAAGATAGGCATATTTTTTAAAAAGATGGTCGATGGCATCGTTGACCCGAAGTTCGGCGATGAAATTTTTTTGACGGAGTTGGTGGTTTAAATCCCAAATTTGTTTATTTTTTTCACTGTTTAATTCATGCAATTGCCAATTTTTTTTGACCCAATGTTTTTCCAGCAGATATTGAGGAATTTGACTGAGAAAAATTAAAAGCCAAAGTTTGGGGTAAATTGGTAATAAAATTATGGTGACAGTGGTAAGAGAAATTAGATTTGAAAAAATATTGGTTAAGTCAGAGGCAGTTTGGCGGATACGCCAGCCAAATTCTTCGTCTACTTTGGAGATAAGATTTCCGGTGTCTTTGCTTTCAAGGTGTTGATAATCGAGATGGCAAACTTTATTAATAAATAGTTTTCGAAGATAGGATTGGAGACGTTGATCCATGATTCGATTGAGTTGGTTTTGAAGAAACATGAAAATGGAGGATAGGGCCAAAAATGTGAGAAATAGGGAAAAAGATGATTGGGGAAAACTTGATGGGATTTGTTTGAGGACGTCGTCGATGAGCTGAGCAAATATTTTGTTACGGGCAAAAGGAGTAATGGATGAAATGATTTGGACTATTAATAGGGTGATTATTACAGGCGGAGCTGAAGCGTATATCAATTTGAGAGTCCACCACAAATTACCGGCTTTGTTTTTTGGTGACTTGATTATTGGAGGAGACATTCTTTTTTAATATTAGTCCAAAAAGGATGAAAAATAAACTGATTATTTGGGCAATTTTTATCCCGGAGACTGACCAGGTATCGTTTCGAAAAAATTCGGTGATAAATCGGATGATTCCATAACCGATCAGATAATAGGCGGTGGAGTTGGTTTTTTTTCTTAATAAAAATAAGAATAAAACAAAATTCAAAATTGATTCAATCCACCAGGAAGGGTTTTCGTGGTTAAAAAAGTTACCGAAACGGCCGATGGATTGAGCTAAGGGGAGAATTTTTGTGAAAATGTCTGAAATTTTTAGAAAAGGTTGGTGTATTTTTTTGGAAAAAATAAGGATATAGAAAAATCCGGCGATAATTGCTCCGATAATACTTAATCCCCCACCCCGGTTGTTGAAAATTTGAACCGGATTTTGGGAGTAATATGACCAATAGTCGAAAACGTGGTAAATTCTGGCTCCTAAAAGTAGAGAAATATAAAGAAAAATAATAAAACTATCTTCCCGCTTTTTGGGGATTATTTTGTTTTGGGAAGAGAAATATTGCCAGATGATAACGAGAGAAATACCGATTAGCAGGCCGTAAAGTGACATGGCTTAGTTTATCAGGATTTGGTGGGCCCTGCGGGACTTGAACCCGCGACCAATTGCTTAAAAGGCAACTGCTCTACCGACTGAGCTAAAGGCCCAAAATGTAAAGGAGTAATTAGACGGTACGAGCTTTGGGTTTTCGAAGAAAATAAAGCTTGGCACGTCTAATTTTCTTTTTTGGACCGCGCATTTTTTTAATGGATTCGATCCATGGACTGTTGATTGGGAAAATTCTTTCAACTTTAACGGAATCAGAGGCATTTTTCATAACAACAAAGGTGCCTTTGTCTCCTTTGCCTTTGATTGAAAGGACAACTCCATCGAAAGCCTGAATTCTTTCTTTGTCGCCTTTTTCTTTGATTTTATAATTTACCTTAATACTATCTCCGACGGAGAAGCTTAGGTCCTTGTGAGTAAATGTGAGTGCCATAGTATAAATTTATGAATTTGAAACTCTGGTATTTTAGCTTAACCTATCAAAATTATCAATAAAACAGTTTAACTTTGGGAATTTGATATGTTTAGGATGTGGTCAATTTTTTGTTGAAGAGAGGAATTATAGTTGACACCGTAGCTAAGAGGGATGTTTTTACCATTGGCTAAAATTATTAAGCCGCGATGGCCATTTTGATTATTTTTGAGAAGACGGTTCAGTTGGACTAATTGAGTTTGTGAAGTACCTTTGGGAACATTGATAATAAAATCATATTTGGCGGTATTATTCGGTGCTTTAAGCGAAATTATGTCGGCAATTATTGATTTTTCACCGTCTCTTTCGTTAATTTTCCCTTCAACATAGACTGGTTTGTTTTCTTCTAAAATGGTGGATATTTCTGAAAAAAGTTTTGGAAAAACTACCATTTCAATTTTGCCGGTATCATCTTCAAGGGTGACAAATGCCATTTTTGAATTATTTTTTTTGGTATTGATAGTTTTAACCCGATTGATAACAGCTACAAATTTGACCAAAGAAGATGTTTCTTTTTCGATTAGAGTTTTGATTTTGGGTAAGGTAAGCATTTGGAATTGATCAAGAATTTTACTGATAGGGTTTTCGGTAACATAAATTCCGATAAGTTCTCTTTCGAAGGCTAATTTTTCTTTTTCGGTAAAGTCGTCTTTATTTTTAAAATTATCCGGAGGTGCAATTGGAGATTTGTTGGAATCTTTGGGGTTATCAAATAGTCCAAATTGACCGGAGTGATGTTTGTCTGAAAGTTTTTGGGAAGTAGATCTAATTTCATCGATTGATTCCAGTACAGCCTTTCTGGGTCCGAATTGGTCCATGGCGCCAACTTTGATAAGACTTTCAAGGACTCTTTTGTTAACTTTTTGAGTGTCAACTCTAAGACAAAAATCACCAAAACTTTTGAAAGGTCCGTTTTGATTTTTTTCTTCGAGGATGTTTTCTATGGCAGCTTCGCCGACATTTTTGATAGCAGAAAGGCCAAATCGGATAGCCATATGTCCGAGAGAGTGTTTATTTTCTTCTATAATAAAACCACTTTCAGAGCGGTTGATATCCGGAGGAGATACAATAACACCTAAATGTCGGCATTCTTCAACTCCTGTTGAGATTTTTTCGGTGTCGCCGGACTCGGCGGTTAGAAGGGCACACATGTATTCCACCGGGTAGTTGGCTTTCATGTAGGCAGTGCGATAAGCCAACATCCCATAAGAAGCGGCGTGGGCTTTGTTGAAACCATAAGAAGTGAAAGGTTCTATAAAACCGAAAATTTCTTCAGCTTTCTTTTTGGTATATCCATTGGCGATACAACCGTTTATAAATTTTTCTTTTTGAGCGGCCATTTCTTCGGGGATCTTTTTACCAATGGCCTTTCGAAATTTGTCAACTTCGATCCAATTGTATCCGGCAAGTTCGATGGCGGTGTACAAACAATCATCCTGATAAACTAAAAGACCGTAAGATTTGTCGAGATATTTCTCCATTTTTGGATCAAAATAGGATATTTTTTTGGGATCTTTTTTGCGGGCGATATATTCAGGAATCACTGCCATTGGACCGGGGCGATAAAGAGCGACCATGGCCATAATATCTTCAACGCGGGTGGGTTTTAATTCTTTTAGCCATTTGGTCATTCCTTCACCTGAGAGTTGAAAAACACCCATGGTATCACCATGGGAAAGCATTTCAAAAGTTTTTTTGTCATCCAGAGGAATTTTTCGTAAATTAATATCGATGTTTTTTGTTTTGCGGGCGTTGACGACGGCCTGACCCAAAAAAGACAAATTACGGATTCCAAGAATATCGAATTTGATAAGTCCTACGTCTTCGGCGGCATGCATTTCGTATTGAGTAATTTTTTTATCGCCGCCGGTTTCGACTTGTGTAGGCGAAAAATCATTTATGGAAGTTGGAGAAATTACCAATGCACAGGCGTGAACGGAAATATGGCGGGCACAGCCTTCAATTTGTTTGGCGGTTTCGAGAATTTTTTTGGAATCAGGATCAGATTCATAGAGATTTTTGAGTTCGGGGGTTATGTTGAGAGCTTTTTCGATAGACATGGGAAAACCTTGTGAGCCCATAGGAATTAATTTACTAATTTTGTCACCGATGGCATATTCGAAACCGAGGACTCTGGCGGTATCACGGACAGCACCGCGAGCCATCATACGACCAAATGTGCAGATTTGGGCGACGTTGTTTTGTCCGTATTGTTCGATGATATGGTAAAGCATTTCCTGTCGTTTGTCGTCGGCAACGTCAAGGTCAATATCCGGAGGAGAAGGACGATCTTTATTTAAAAATCGGTCAAAAGGGAGTTGATATATGAGGGGATCTACGGAAACGATTCCTAAAACAAAGGAAACAAGCGATCCTCCGGCAGAACCTCTGGTGTTAGTGGGAGTATCATTTTCTTCACACCAACGGATAAAATCACGCATGATCAAAAAGTAGGCGGCATACCCTTTAGAACAAATTATTTCCAATTCATAATCCAGTCTTTGTTTGACTTCGGGGGTGATTTTTCCATAGTGGTCTTTGGCAGAGTCAAAAACAAAATCAGTCAAGGTTTCTTTGGCCGTTTTGTTTTTGGGTAATTTAAATTTTGGAAAGTACCATTTACCTAGTTCAATTTCGAGATTGCATTTGTCGGCAATTTTGACGGTGTTGGCGATGGCATCGGGATATTTTGAGAATTCTTCTTTCATGGTTTGGGGAGATTTAATGTAGAAATCGGGAGTATCTGCCATTGACAGGCGTTTAGAATCGTTGATGGTAGTTTGAGTATTGATCATTAAAAGTACGTCTTGGGCAAAAGCGTCTTCCTGTTTGAGATAATGGGCATCATTGGTAGCGACAAGTGGGATAGCTAATTCCCGACTGAGTTTTACTATTCCCTGAGTGGCTTTTTGAACGGCATCAAGTCCGGGGTGATTTTGGATTTCAAGATAATAATCATCACCAAAGAGTTTTTGATATTGGAGAGCCCGTTTTTTGGCAGCATTGTAGTTGTCTTCCAGGATAAATTTGGCAATTTCTCCCTCAACACAGGCGGAAGTACAAATAATTCCCTGATGATATTTTTCCAGAATTTCCATGTCGATTCTGGGTTTATAATAAAAACCTTCGTCGTGGCCGATAGAGACGATTTTCATAAGGTTTTGGTAGCCCTGATGATCTTTAGCTAAAAGTATCAGGTGGTGATTACGGCGATTGGCTGAAGATTTGTCTTTTCGACCTAGCGGAGCCAGGTAAACTTCACTGCCGATTATGGGTTTGATGTTGTTTTTTTTGCAGGTTTTATAAAATTCTATGGCGCCGTACATATTGCCATGGTCAGTGATGGCAATTGAATCCATCCCCATATCTTTTATGGCAGGAATAAGTTTTTTTATTTTTGTCAGACCGTCAAGAAGAGAGTATTCGGTGTGGACATGTAAATGGACAAAGTCGGACATGTGTTTAATTTTTAAATTTAAACATACAAATTTCAATAAGACAAAGAATATAAAATAGTAACAAGAGTGAGCGAAATAACGCTGGGGGCAGTGTTTGGTTAATATATTTTACACTTTTTCAAAGCATTTGTTGAAGTGCGCGGATTCTATCTTGAACGGGAGGATGAGTGGAAAAAAGTGAAGCAAGTTTGTTATTTTTAAAAGGGTTACTGATATAGAGTGAAGCGGTTGCCGTGGAAGCTGTTGACATTATGTTGGGATCTTGGGTAATTTTTGTTAAGGCGTCAATTAAACCTTGTGGTTGGCGGGTTAGTTTGACTGAAGAGGCGTCGGCTAGAAATTCCCTTTGGCGGGAAATGGCAAATTGAATTAGTTGGGCAATAAGCGGGGCGAAGATTATCAGAATTAGGCCTAAGATGGCAAATATCGATGATAAGCCGTTTTTGTTGTCGTTTTTGTTTCCAAACATGCTGGTTCTATAGGCCATGTTAATTAAAATTGAAAGAGTGCCAATTAACATACTGACGATCATCATAAGGCGAATATCATAATTTTTGATGTGGGAAAGTTCATGGCCGATAACTCCTTCAAGTTCGGTGCGATTTAGTTTTTCTAATAATCCGGTGGTGGCGCAGATTACAGAATGTTGCGGGTCACGTCCGGTGGCAAAAGCATTCATGGAGGGAGAGTTAATTACATAAATTCTTGGCATGGGGGTTTTGTTGGCCATGGAAAGATTTTCGGTGACGGTGTAGAAATTGAAATATTTTTGACGGGAAGCCGGATTGGCACCGTTGAGTTTTAGAACAATTTTGTCACCCCAGAAATAACTGGTAAAAGAAGAAAACAAAGAAAATATTATGGCAAAAACGAAATAACCGGTACCTAGTTCGAAAAGATAACTTAAGGAATATCCTATCAAACTGACAAAGGCAATAAAAAATATAATGACTAGAGTTGATTTGAGTTTATTTTGAGTTATTTGTTTGTAGACGTTAAGCATATATACCTAAAAGATGGTAAATTTTGAAAATTTGTTAATTCAAATTTACTTTTGGGGTGCTAGTATCTGATTGGGAGACTTCTAAAAATTCTCCACTGACCGGGGTATCAAGTCCTTTTTGGGCGGTGAATCCCATGAGTGGTGCAATCCATACTCCAGGAATGGTGCTGATTTTGATATTGAAGTCAGCAGAGAGATCAATAAGAGTACGACGGGCATACATAACTTTGTCGGAGGTGTCTCTGAGTTCATTCATCAAATTACTTACTAGTGGGGAGGATTGAATTTGGGGGTTACTTTCAGCGATAAGACTAATTGATTTAATGGCATTACCGAGAGCGGTTTGGGCTTGATCAATCATTTTTGGGTCATTGGATTTGATGGCTGAATCAACCATTTTTCGGGCATCTGAAAGCATTTTGAAAATATCTTTTTCGTGAGACATAAATCCTTTGACTGATTCAGATAAATTGGGGATGAGGTCGGATTGTCTTTTTAGTTGATTGCCAATTTCTTGAACAGAGGCTTTAATGTGAACCTGAAGGGTTTTGAGTGAATTATAGAAAGTGGCTAAAAAAAGAACGATAACTGCGATAATAACTAATCCGTAGATCATATTTTTAGTTGGTGAAAGTAGTAATAATTTAGTATATCATTTTTTGTTTTTTTAATTAAAACTTTTAAATAAATTTAATTGCTTTAAAATATGGACAAATGAACACGATTCGGACATTTGAAAAGGCAGTTTGTTTTGGACCTACACTTACAAAAAAAGATGACGCATTTAGTGGTCTTTGTAGGGGTAGGGTGATATCTGATGGAGGGAAAAAGATAATAGTAATTAGCGGATGTACTGAGGGTAGAACATTAACAATTGAAGGTGTAAGTAGCCGTTTTTGTCATTTAACTGATATGAAGGAGAAATGTCGATTTAGAGCCGATCCGGATGTTGAGTTGGTGAAAATAAGAAAGAAAGTTCGCAAGAGATAGTATAAATGATAGAAAAGAACTAAAAATTCTGGTATATTACTAGGATACTTTAGGGCCCATGGTGCAGCGGTCTAGCACATTCGCCTGTCACGCGAAAGATCGAGGGTTCGAATCCCTTTGGGCCCGCAAGGTTTGTAATATGAGGTATAGTATGTTTAGTTTATGGGATTGTTAAAAGACAAGCCGAACTTGGATCATTTTAGATTAAGGATTGAAGGAGATAATTCTGATTCCAGAGGTATATGTTGGCAATTTCTTAAGGGGTCGACTCGGTTTACTGATAAAGCGGGATTTANNTGGGTTTATAGTAAGAGATCCAGAAATTTTAATAAATAGGGAAGATTTTAGGGGTAAAAAAAAGTTTATAGGATTAATTCAACATCATGAAGTGGTTGAGATGTTAGAAGTTGGATTAAGAATGAAGGATGGTAAAGGTTTTGTAGAAGATGAAGATGGATATGTTGAAAACTTTGGATGTCATGGTGTGGCCTTAAATAAGGAGTTTGATTATGCTTTTGAACAAGGTATTGCGGAAGAGTACTTGAAATTTTTAGAAGGGAAGGCTGTTGAGATTGAGGACATCCAAATGCGAAAAAATTTTATTAGGGAGAATAATCACGCTTTTAATAAAGCTAAGAGGAGATTTTTGCAGAGGAAAAGAGGGTAGTTCGAATTCTTGGTTTTAAAATTAAAAAGATAAGTATGGCAAAAGAGATAAGACTAATATAATTTGAAATGTTTTGAACTGGAGTAGATTGGTAATTTATAGTAATATTGTTGGATCCTTGGGGAACATCTATGGTTAAAAGTCCGTTTTGAGGGTCCGGATATGAGTTGATTACTTGATTGTTGTTTTTGACTAACCAATTTGGATAATAGTATTGATTTAAGGTGAGGGTAGTGGGATTTTGGGTGTCAGTTTGGAGATTAAGTCTTTGACCGGGTTTTGGTTTTAGTATTTGGTATTTTAGGATATCTGGGTTGGTTATAAAGGGTGTTTGGGGAAATTTGTTTGGAGTAAAGTTTGACCAAATGGGTCTTGATTCCCAGGCAATATCGGTAGAACCATAAAATAAGTTTTGATTTTCAATATAGTGCTGATCGGGATAACGGTAAAAATTTGGAGTTAAAAAATGATTTCTGTTGCAATAAAAGGCTAAGAGGGTGATAAATAAAAAGAAAAAGGGGCGGAAATTTTTTTTGAGATTATCTATTGCCCAGGCGGTGAAAAAGGGGGTAATCAGGGTGGTGGCCATAAGTAATCGCCAGGGGTATTGGATTTGTTGAATTATTTTGAGGTGTTGCCAGATTAAATTTGATTCAGAGAGCATAAAAAATATAGTAATTAGAAAGGCAAAAAGGAAAAAAGGGAATATTTTGTCGGTATTTGATTTGATTTTTTGAGTGATTGATTTTATAAAAAACAAGAAGGTAGAAAATCCTAAAATGAACCATTGAGCGATACCAATTTGAAAAGATTCTTTGTCATTGGGACCAGTGATGGAAGATCCATAACCCCAAGGGGAGTAGATTAATTGTTTGAAAGTGGGGAAATGATCGAAATAATTGAAAGCAATATTGGAAGATAATTTAACGTATTTTAGATCGTGTACCATTGGGATAATAAAAAAAGAGGCTAAGCCAAAAGCCAGTATTAAAGAATAAATGATATTTTTAATTTGACGAAAGTTAGGGCGAAATATTATAATAAGATAGTTAATATAAAAAACGGCAATAGAGATAAAAATCATGGCAGAGACGTTGTGGGATAAAAGTAAAAGGGAGGTGCTGATGGATATTAATGAGAGGGAGGATTTGTTTTTTTTGATTAAGTATTTGGTAATTCCAAGCATTAATAATGGAGCAAAAACAAAAGCAAGGATGGTACCCATTGAGGTGCTGACAAAATTTACGGAAAATCGATAAGGAGAGTAGATATATAAAAATGCACCGGCCAGAGATGCGATGGAATTAAAATATTGTCGGAGCCAATGGTAACAAAAGATGGCAGATAGGATAAAACTGGCGGCAATAATTAATTTAAGGCTGGAGCCAAAACTAAATCCAAAAAAATGTATTAAAGATCCGAGGTAGTAAACAAGAGGGTAAAAAAAGTTAAAAACTGGATAGCCGAAACCAAAAGCCATTTGGGTCCCAAACCTAACAGGAAACTGACCTTGGGTAATTTCGTTATAAAAATGAATTAACCTGACCAGGTGGAATCCCCCATCGAAAGAATCGAAAAATCCGGGTGAAAAAAGTGATTTGAGTGCAGGTAGGCTGGAAACTAATAAGAAAAATAGATAAAACATTAATTTAAACTACTATACAATTTTTGAGATAATTTGTAATGTGGCGAAATTTATTTTGGTTGATAGTGTTTGTGTTTTTGGGTATAGGGATAATGATAAAGAGGGATTCCGGATCTGATCTTAAACAAGAATTAAAACCAACTATTACTAAAAGTCTCGAAATTACGGTAAAAAAAGATGAGGAAATTTTGATTGAACCGGTGGTGGGATTTAAAAAACGAATTACAAAAAAGTTTTTTGGAACTATTATAACACCAGTTAATTCACCGGTAAATCCCGAAAGATTTAGCGGGTATCACACGGGAGTGGATGTTGAGTTTGATGATGTGGAAGATGAAGTCGTTGTGGAGGCGATATTTGACGGAGAGATAATTTATCTTGGAAATGTTAATGGTTATGGCGGGGTAGTGGCGGAGAAAATATTTTACAAAAATCAATATTTTGTAGTGATTTATGGGCATTTAGATCCGGATTCTCTGATGAAAAATAATATGTATGTAAAAAAAGGTGATAAAATAGGGATTTTGGGAGAGGGGTATAGCCAAGAGACTGACGGAGAAAGAAAACATTTACATTTAGGGATTGTAAGAGGAGAAAAGGTTAATTTAAGGGGATATGTTCAAAATAAAGATGAGCTGAGCGGATGGATGGATCCTTTGGAATTATTCTAAGATGCCATCGAGATTGACGTCGTAAATTATTTCTTCTGAAATTAGTCGATAATTTATGATTTCCTTTTTATCAAACCAGATATCGATTTCCTTATTGGCTTCTTGCACAGAACCGGAAGAATGAATTATGTTTCTGACTGATCGACGGTCGATGTCTGCGGCTTGATATGAGTCAATGGTGTAGTCTCCGCGGATAGTTCCAGGGGTTGAGGAAAGTGGTTCGGTTGAACCGGTTATTTTTCGAACAATACCGACGGCGTTCATTCCCTGCCAAATCATAGATATAACCGGACCTGAGGAAATGTAGTTAACAAGAGTTTTTCGAATATTTTCGGCAATAACAATTGGATCTTCACTTGCAAGTTTTTGTCCTCGAGCTTTGGCAGCCTCCAGGCTTTTGGTTCCGGTTTTAAGAGTCCATTGCGGATCGACAGAATAATGAGCGAGAGCTAATTTTTTGGTAGGTATGAGCATTTTTAGAGCAACTAGTTTGAGACCACATTGCTCATAACGTTTAATGACTTCGCCAATTAAAGCTCTTTGGACGCCGTCGGGTTTGACTATTACTAAAGTTTTTTCCTGTTTATTATCGTAGTTGTTCATATGGCGAGATTTTCTTATATAAGGATATTTTAATCAAGTAGATAAAAATGTTTATGTTGAACATATTGATGATTATCGATATAATATCTTATGGATAAAATATTTAAAGCTTTAGCAGATAAAAATAGACGCATTATTATTACATTACTGAAAAAGAATGAATTGTCTGTAAGTGAACTGTTACTTAATTTTGACATTACTCAGGCAACTTTATCTAATCATCTTTCGATCTTAAAAAAAGCTGATTTAGTAAATTGTAGGGTGGACGGAAAAAGGCGGATATATTTTTTGAATAAAAATATATTTGGAGATTTTATTGGAGAACTGAATAAATTTATAGGTTTTGATGAACAAAAAAAGATTTCTGAGTTAATTGTGCGGTATTCTAAGTAGTTTTGTCATTGACTATAGGCTGGTTATAGTGTAAATTTTTGCAATACCGATTTCCCTCCCCGTTGGTTAATAATTGTTTATTTTTTGGTAATGTTAAGAAAAAATATTTTTTTTAAATCGACAGAAGAACTAGTCAGTATGGTTTTGGGTTTATTGATAGTCGTTTTTATGGGGGTAATGCTGGTTAATTATATTCAAAAAAGAAATGAGGGTAATATAGCTGTACCGGGAGTGAGTGATGAGCTGGTTTTAAATGAGGGTGATGTCTTGGTTAAGAATAATAAGGTGGTGACTCCTGAGACCATATATGTGGTAGAGAAGGATGATAATTTGTGGAAGATTGCGGAGAAAAAATATAATTCGGGTTACAATTGGGTTGACATTGCCAAGGCAAATGACTTAACTGATCCGGGACTTTTAGCGGTAGGGCAAAAATTAAAATTGCCGGTGGTAGAAAAAAAGGTAATTACTACAAATGAAGAAATTGCCGGATTAGAAGGGAAAAAAGTTGATACTGGTGAGTACATTGTAAATACAGGGGATAGTTTATCAAAAATCGCGATGTGGGCTTATGGAGATAAATTTGCCTGGACGAGAATATGGGAGGCAAATAAGGATAAAATCAGTAATCCAAATATAATTTACAAAGGGATGAAATTAATTATTCCTCAAGTGATAACAGACGAGAAAACGACCAGTGATGTGGGTAAAGGTTAGACTGTGTGCTAGAATATTTTGAAGCGGCTATGGTTTAGTGGTAAAACGAGTCCTTCCCAAGGATTAGTCGAGGGTCCGATTCCCTCTAGCCGCTCCACTTTGTGAAAAACCGGCCAGGATAGCTCAGATGGCAGAGCAGGACTTTCGTAAAGTCAAGGTCGAGAGTTCGATTCTCTCTCCTGGCTCATTTAGTATTTTTTGTTAAAATTAGATGAATAAAAATAAGAGTATGGCACAATTTAAAAGATCAAGGTTGGAAAGAAAATCTGAGGAGCAAATTACAAAAAAAACTGTTCTTTTGGGATTTTTATCAATAATTTCATTTTTGCTTATAGTTGTTTTTGGGTTACCTTTGTTGATAAAATTTTCAATTTTTTTGGGTGATATAAAAAACAAAGGTGTTAAAGATCAAGTTGAAAAAGTTTTACCTCCCTTGGAACCGAGATTGATATTGCCTTATGAAGCTACAAATAGCGGACAAATAAAAATTGAAGGTGTGGCACAGGCGGGAGTTGAGGTTGAATTATTGAAAGATGATGTAACTATAGGAAAGACTCAGGTTTCTGAGGAGGGTGATTTTGTATTTGATAATGTTGTTTTAGATGAAGGAGAAAATGCATTTAGCAGTCGGGCAAGTACCAAGGATGGAGGTACGAGTGATTTGTCAAAATTAGTTATCATAATTTATGATGATACTTCTCCACGTTTGGAAATGACGAATCCCAAGGAAGAAACCTTGACAATAGATTATTCTGATTTTGATGTGGTGGGAAATACCGATAAAAATTCCAGTGTGACCATAAACGGCAGGTTTGCAATGGTTGATGATAACGGAGAATTTAAATTAAAAATTCAGCTGGCCCCTGGAAAAAATGATATTGAGATTATTTCTAAAGATATGGCCGGAAATGAAACTAAGAAGAAAATAGTTATAACTTATGATCTTTAGTTGACTGAAAATAGATTAGGAAGCTAATTAAGAGAAATAAGATCCAAACATAAAGAAAAGAATTGGCAAAAAAAGAGTGGATGGTAGTTGCTAGTAATATGGTTTGAATAAATATAGATGATTGTCTATATAAATAGAAAAAACCTTTTGTAAACAATATAAATCCAAGGATACCGGTGGTGGCAAAGATGGTCAAAAAACTATTGTCAAATCCGCTGTTGGAATGATTTGTAGGGGTGTCTTTAAAATGAGGAAGAGTGTTGTAACCAAGGCCGATGACTGGTGATTGTTTGATGGTATTGAAGGCTTGTTTGTAATTTTGAACTTTAGCATAAATAGATGAAGTACGATCAAGTTTGGTCCCCTCTCCATATGGTTTGGGCAAAAAAGTTATGGTTAAAATCAGAAGAATAGTGGTGAAAATAAATAAATTTGGCCGACGTAGTTTTGAAGATACAAAAAAGCTGATTATAAATAATGCTAAATAAGTTGAACGACTATAGGTGAGGGCAAGGGCAAAATAGGTAAGGGATATTAAAATATTTTTTATGTGTGATTTGGGATAATTAAAAAAAATAAAAATTAAAAATAGCAGGTAAATTAAGGCGGTAAAAGTTGGGTCAAGAAAACTTCCGACAAGACGGTTTAGGTGCGGATCCCAGTTTTGAGAGTTAAAGTAGGTGAGGTCGGGCCAGAAAAAATACTGAATAAGGCCAAAAATTACACAAGAAAATAGGCTTATAATGAGATATTTTTGAAGATTTTTATGGGGGATGTAAGTGGGAGGAAAAATTATTAAAAGAAGAAAGGAGATCAGTCTCGTAAAATAAAAAAATGATTTTAGAAGTGGTAGATGATGGAAGTAAAGGTTTATCAATAGACTGGCAAGAGCGATTGGAATAAACATTAATAAATATTTATTTTTGGGTTTAAGGTTATCATTTTTTATTTGGGTGATTATATTAAAAAAAGAAAATAAAACGATAAAAATGTCGATAATGGGAAATTCTGTGCCAAATAAATTAATTCGAAGTAATTGTCCGAAAGGAAAAATCAAAAATATCAGATAAAAAACTATTGTTGTTGCAAATGCCATAGTTTTGCCCGGACCAGGAAACTGTAAAAACTCATTGTTAGAGAAAAAATCATGCCGCGGGTGCCGTCAAGAAGTGATAATTTAAAAAAGTAGTCATTAAGAAATTTGCCAATTGGATAGAAAATTATGTCAAAAAGTTCCACTTTTTGATTTGATTGAAATAATTCTTGGGCTCGGATGGTGCTGTATAAATTGATTTTTTGCCAAAAATCAGATAAGTTTTGGTGGGAATGGTGATAAATAATTAAATCGGTTGTCTTTACCCTACCGTTTGATTGCCAAATTTCGTGAACTTTGCCAATAAACATGCCGTAATTTTTATTGAATAAGCGGAGGGTTTTTAGATTGGCGGCTTCACCATGTTTTAGGGGTTTTTCTAAAAAAATATCTTGTCGGATAAAACCATAATTTTGGATAGGGGAGTCCGGTGTAAAATTTTTAAGGAATTTGATAAGTAAAGAATCGGGAATTTCGTCAGGATCTAACCATAAAATCCAATCATTTGTACATTTGGTAATTCCAAAATTTCTTTGAGAGGCAAAGTCATCCTCCAATCCCCTGCTGTAAATTTTGAGGGTACAGGTTTTACTATTTAGTTTTTTTAAAATATTAATTGTTTTATCGGTGGAATTATCGTCGACTACAACTATTTCGTTAATATTGGGGCAATTTTTTAGCCATTTAAAATTTGTGTCGACTCTCCCCTCTTCGTTGTGGGTTAGGAGCAAAAGGGTGATGTTAGTAATTTGAGGCATTTTTGATTTTATGAAATATTTTTAGTAGACATTCTTCAATACTAAATATTATATATAAAATTGTTCCAGGGAATATATTAAGGTGGTCTTTAAAAAATATTTTTCTCGACTTGTACCACTCTTTTAATACAATTTTGTAGATACTTGAATTGCTGCCACCTCCTTTATGAAAAATTTTTGCTTTAGGATTGAATATTATTTTGTATTTTCTTTTAAGAGTGGCTAGTCCAAAATCTAAATCTTCAAGATATAAAAAATATTTTTCGTTAAATAAAGCTAATTTTTGGTTTTGTTTCCTTCTAATTAACATAAAGGCGCCGCAAAGCGAATCAACTTCAATAGTTTTTTCAATTATTTGCTTTGTTTCTGGCCAAAATTTTTTACTAAATGGATTGTTGGGGAATATTTTTTTTAAATTTGTGAATTCAAATAAGCCAGTAAGAAAATTTGGAGATAAATTTGCAGTCGGCCGTTGTTGATTGTTGTATCCAATTATTTTACCTCCAATAATTCCTATTTTTTTGTCGTTTACTATTTGTTTAAAAATTAATTTTATTGAATCATCTACTAGGTATGAGTCAGGGTTTAATAAAAGAATAAAATCGCTATTTGAGTTTTTTATTCCTATGTTAACGGCTTTCGCAAAACCAAGATTTTGTTGATTTTTAAAGACTTTTATTTTTTTATTTTTTGGTAGATAAAAATATTTAGATTTATTGTCGATTATAATTATTCTTTCGATAATACTATCAATAATCTTAAGAGAATTTATTAATTTTGTGGCTGATTTGTCGGAATTATAGTTTATTATTATTACGTCTAATTTTGAAGTTGTTGACATGAGATTATTAAGGAATATAGTTATGTGTAATTAATATTACAATTTAGAAATTTCAAGTATGATAACCATATTATTAATTTTTCATGTAATTTTAGCATTAATTATTCCAGATAAAGTTTTGGCAAATGAGTTGTTTAAGGATGATTTTTCAAATGTTGACTTTACCGAAAATAATTGGGAATTTATCAATATTCAGAATTCAGATAGACTTTCGTGGAAAATTGTAAATGAAAAATTAGTTGGCCAAGTTTCTTTACGACAAGGGTCATTGTATTTGCACAACAAAAACTATGATTTAGAGAATTATACATATTCTTTTAATGTAAAGAATCTTGGTGGTGTTGACCAGTGGATATTATTTAGAATTAGTGAAGACAAAGAAGATTATTATTTATTTGATATTAGATATTTAGATCAGTATTGGAGTCATGATTGCAATAATTTTCGTTTATATAGGCATGGGAGTACGGGTTATAAGTTATTAAAAGAAGTAAACAGGGGAAACTTTACCAATTTTTTTGATATCACTCAAAATGAGTGGAGAGATGTAGATATCGTCTTGAATGAAAATAATATAAAGGTGTTTTTTGATAATGTCTTGGTGATGGATTTCTACGATGAGTATGATGATTTTTTAGAAAGAGGAAGTTTTGGTTTTGGTAATTGGGCTGGTGAATATTGGAGATATGATGTTGTAAATTATTTTGATGATGTGGTAATTAAAGATTTGGAGGTAATTTTATCCACACCAAAAATCGTAATTATTCCCGGACTTGGGGCGAGTTGGAACACGTTAGCGATGGTTAGTAATCTCCAAGTAGATGATGATCAGTGGAAAATTACACCGTTTGTCCATAACTATGATGGTCTTATAAATACATTAAAAGAAAACGGTTTAGAGGAGGGTGAAGATTTTTTTGTTTGGAATTATGATTGGCGGAAGCCTGTATCTGAAATATCTGAAAAGTTGGGGGATTTTTTGGATGAGAAGTTGGCTAGTGATGAATTTTATTTGGTAGGTCATAGTTTGGGAGGGTTGGTGGCAAGGGATTGGTTACAAAATAATGAGAGTGATTTACGATTAAAGAAGATTTATACCTTGGGTACTCCGCATTACGGGGTGACAAAGGCGTATGAAGCTTGGAGTGGAGGAAAAGTTAGTGATAATTATGATTTTGGGACTATTGTAATGAATGTTTTAGTTCAACTTCAAAAAAAGAATTTTGCTACTACGGCTGAGGTACTTAGAAATTATGTGCCGGTGATAAAAGATCTGTTACCAAATTATGTATTTTTAAAAAAGGATGGAATTATTTTTGATAATTCCATTTATAAAAATGATTATTTAATTCAAAATAATCCTCAAATACCCGGAGTATTTAATAAGATAAGCGAATATTTTGGAAAAGGTATTGAAACCAAAGAATGGATAAATTTAAAAGAAAGTACTGTTTATGAAAAAACATTATCGGTATGGCTTGAAGGGAAACCTGATAATTATGAGTATGGTTCGGGTGACGGGACGGTGCTAAAAAAATCAGCTATGTTTGTTGGTGACGATGATGGAGAAAATAGAGAATATGAAACTAATCATGGACAAATAGTAGACAAGTCTTTGGGTGATTTAATTCAGATTTTTGGCTTGGAGGCTAATGAGGTTGGGATTGAGGATTATAATTGGAACGGAAAATTAGTTTATTATATTGGTTCTCCGGCTTATTTGGAGGCAAATTGCGATGACGGACAAGCTGGAAGATCGGATGAGATGGGATTTTTGATACTTGATTCAAAAAGTTTTGGTGAGTGTGAGATGTCGATTGTCGGAACAGGTATTGGAGATTATCATGTAGCTTATGGAAAGGTTGGTGAGGAGGAAAATTGGAAATATTTTGAAGGATCGATAGTTGATGAGGAGACTAAATTGTTTGAGGTGGGATTAGATGACGGTCAAATGATAAATAGTAGTGAAAATTTGGCTTTGATTAAGGATTTGATTAGTAAACATTTAGGTACATTAATGAAAAAATATCCAAATAACGTAAATTTACCAAGAGCCTTGAAAGAAGTTAAAAGAGATAACGTTAATGAAATGTTGGCATATTTATTCAAATTTAGGGCGGGTGTCTCGGAAACCCAAAGTTCTCAATTAATTTTGGATAATGCCATTGTTTGGCTGGAAAGAAACCATCAAAAAACAACATTTCCCAGAGCGAAAGTCGGCTATAATATGTCAAAAAGAATGATTGGTTTTGTTGATTTGTGGGGTAAATTTATGGGTCGGAGAAATAATAATCCTAGTCAATTTGGGTCAATTAATTACCTGACAATGAATAATTATTTGGAATTACAAAAAAAATATTTGGATGAAAAAAAATATGGAAGATCGATGGCTTATGGTTGGGCTTTGCAGCTTTTGGCAAAACAAGTGTGGTAGTGGGTGGTTGTTAGAGGATTCGGACCTCTGACCTCATCGATGTGAACGATGCGCTCTAACCAACTGAGCTAAACAACCTATTTTGGTATTATAACGTAAAATTTTGGAGAGAATATAGTTTTGCCGATTGAAGCATTAGTTTTTAAGTTATAAACTAGAGAATATGGCAAAGACAATTAAATCAGAAAAAGGGTTTTCCTTGGTTTCATTTATTTTAGAGTTTGTGCAATCGGTTGTATTGGCACTTTCGGTGTTTGTACTTTTGTATTTGTTTGTGGCTCAACCGAATGAGGTTAAAGGTAATTCAATGCACCCAAATTTTATCAACGGAGAGTATCTTCTTACAGATAAATTGTCTTATCAGTTTGGCTTGCCTCAAAGAGGTGACGTGGTAGTGTTTAAAGCTCCTCCAACGGAGTCGTGTGCTGAAGATGAGTGTGAGTATATAAAAAGAATAATTGGCGTTCCGGGAGATAAGGTTATGGTTAGGGACGGTCAGGTGTTTTTGAATGGTGAGTTATTGGATCAAAGTTTTTTGCCGGAGGAATATGTAACAGACCCCGGAGAATATAATCAGGAGGGAGTGGAGAGGGTAATACCCAGTGGTCAATATTTGTGTTTTGGAGACAACCGTGAACATTCCCGTGACGGGAGAGAGTTTGGTCCGATTCCCAAAGAGAGTATCGTAGGTAAGGCATTTTTCGTGTATTGGCCGCCTCAAACGGTGGGTTTGGTACCGACAATCAGATATTAGTTTTCATTTGTAGTCAGATCTTTTTGGCACATGTGCTGATAAAGAGTTTTTAGGTTGTCAAATCTTTTTTCGACAGGGCCACGGAATTGGAAAGTTACTCTGGTTACAACATTGGTTTGAATAATTTTTACTTTGGTAGTTTTATCTTCAAAGATGGATTCTATGTCGGTAGAAATATTATCAAGACGGGATTTTAGAAAGTGAGGCAGATTTTCTTTTGTGATGGGGACAATCCCCTCTTCTATTTTTTTTCGCATTCTTCTGGCAATATCTTCTGCCCATCGAACAGAGGCTTTTTCTTTTAAAATTATTTTGTATGCTTCGATAATAAGTCGGGTGTCTCCGATACCGGCTAAGGCTCTGGCGTGACCTTCGGTAATAAGTCCTGAAAGCAGACCGTCGGTTAAGGCGTCAGGCAGAGTTAGTAATTTGAGAACATTGATGACATATGGGACACTTTTACTGACTTTTTTAGCTATCTGGGTATTATCAAATTTAAATTCTTCTTTTAAACGTTGGAAAGCTTTTGCCCGTTCAATAGGGTTTAGATCTTTGCGCTGGACATTTTCGACAATGGCCATTTCCAACATTTGTTGCGGGGTAGTTTCTTTAACTATAGCCGGGACATAGGCAAGTTTTAAAATTCGAGCCGCTCGCCATCGGCGTTCCCCGGCGATAATTTGATATCCGGCCGGAGTTTTGGCAATTATTAGGGGTTCAAGAATTCCGTGTTCTCTGATGGATTCGACTAATTCACTGACTGAGTCCGGATTGATAACTCCTCTGGGTTGAAGGGGGTTGGGTTCGAGTTGGTTGGTTGGGATTTGAGATATCTGTTTCATGGTTTAGGTTACTATGAAAACAGAGGTGAAAAAAGATATGAAAACTAGGACAAAGTCAGTCAACTTGAAAACGGATTAGTTTTTGGTTACAGATACAATATTCTTACCCAATCTTTTGAGAAATTTTACTACACCAGGACGGATAGCATAGATAGTGAAATCTTTTCCGAGTTTGGTACCCTTACCTGAGTGGAATTTTGAGCCAACTTGTCGGATAATAATTTGACCAACGTCTATTTTTTGTCCACCAAAAATTTTTACTCCGCGCCTCTGACCGGGACGATTTGATTTTTGATTTGTTTTTCCTTGTGATTTTGTATGTGCCATATAATTTAATTAATTTATTTTTTAGAAACTACTTTTTTGGCAGATGTTTTTTGGGAGACAGTTGCTTTTTTGGTAGTTGCGACTTTTTTTGGTAAAGAAGCTTTTTTAACGGGAGTGCTTTTGGATAAACCAATTTTTGTAATTTCAATATCGGAAAGTTGTGCTCGGAATCCTTGGGTTAAGCGGTAACGGGATTTGGCTTTGTATTTAAAAATTTTAAGTTTTTTTCCTTTATAATTTTTAATGACTTTAAATTCGACTTTGGCATCTTTAATAAAGGGACTGCCAATTGAAATACTTTTGTCATCTACTAGCAATAATACTTGGTCAGTGGAACTGGTTTCCCCTTCTTTTAGATTAAGGTTGTCGACAGTTAAGTTTTTGTTCTCTTCAGCCTTAAATTGTGAGCCAGAAATGGCAATAATTGCATATTTCATACTTGTCGATTGTATCATAGATGATTAATTTGTTCTACTGATTTGTTAGGAGGATAATATTATACCAAGTGAAAATAAGAAAGCCATAAGTGATGAACCGCCAACAGAGACAAAAGGAAGGGGAATTCCGGTAACAGGCAATATACCAATATTCATTCCAATGTTGATAAAAGCCTGAATCCATATTTGACTGGCAATACCAAGAGTAAATAGCATTTGAGCTTTATCGGTAGAACTGAAGGCTTTTTTAATGAGGGTGTTAATTAAAAGAAAATAAGAAAGAATTAGTATAAAAACGGAGACAAAACCCATTTCTTCAGTCATGGCTGCAAATATGAAATCAGTGTGTTTTTCCGGTAAAAATAATAATTGTCCTTGGGTCCCTTTTTTGAATCCCCTCCCCCAGAAACCTCCTGAACCAATTGCGATTTGAGATTGGATGACATTGTAACCTTTGTTAAGAGGATCGCTTTGTGGGTTTATGAAGGTGGTAATACGTTGTCTTTGGTAATCATGAAGACCGTATTTCCAAATGATTGGGGACATAAAAATAGCGATGATGCCAATAATGATGGTAATAGTCAGTAACTTTTTATTGTAAATAATTGTTGGTAGGGCAAGTACGGCGGTGGAAACGGCACTTCCTAAGTCAGGTTGTATCAAAATTAGGGAAACCGGAATAAAAAATAGTATGGGTAAGTTGGTATTTACTAAAAAAAGCAGAAGCCAAGGCTTGACTATTTCTGAGGGCTGAATTGATAGTCCTCCGATGTTGATCCATCGACGTGATCCTCGGGTAATATTGTTTAATAAAATCGGACTGAGAATCAAAATAGTTGAAAAAATAAACAGTAGCCAGCGATATGGTTTTATGTTTTTGGGGTGAATTTGAGTGCCAATAGCAAATAAAACCAGTCCAATTATCCAGGAAAATAGCTGTTTTAGGATCAGGGAAGGTTCTTGTGAAAGAACCATCAACATATTTAAGAAAAATAATGCAGTAAGACTAATGATTAGTGGGAGGCGAAAGTTTTTAGTCATCCTTAAGGATTTTCAGTTGGTCGGATTTTTCAATCGAAACGGCCAGAGTTTTTTCCAGTAATTCCTGTTGATATTTTTCAGGCCAGTTGGGGGCAAAAATTTTTATTTTGTCGTTTAAATTTAAATTTTGTTCCTTACGAAGTACCTGAATGGATCTAGCCAAATCCCGATATTCACCTTCTTCAATCAGCTGAGGAGAAAGCTTGGTGTCGAGAACAACTTCCAAAATATCTGAATTCGATTTTTGCCAGTCAATATTTTTGACATTGGTTTCGTCTTTGAGGATATCTTCAATCTGGGAAGGAAGAGATGGTTTATTGGATTTGATGGTTAAATTTGCCAGAGGTTGACGAACTTTAATTTGATTTTTTTGGCGTTGGGCGTGTGATAATTTGCAGATTTCCCGGGCAAATTCCATTTGTTCGTTTAGGGAAAGGTCGATAAGATTAGTGTCAGGATTTGGCCAATTTTGTAGATGAACTGATTGATTTGGATCGAATTTTTGATTACCGTTTAAATTTTGAAAAATGGTTTCGGAAAGAAACGGCATAAAAGGAGCAGTAAGGATAGATAGTTGTTTGAGACAAAAATAAAGTGTTTGATAATTGTCAAAACGATCTCGAGAGCGGCGAACATACCAGGTCGAGAAATCTTCAACAAATTTTTCGATAGCAGCGGTGGTTTTGGGAGTATCAAATTTTTCCAGATATTTGGTAGTTTTTGAAATAGTTTCGTTAAGTCGGGAAAGTATCCAACGGTCAAGAATATTTGTAGGAGTGGGAATATTTGAATCAGGTTGCCAGGAATAATTGTTGGCGTGTTCTATAAAAAAACGATAAGTATTCCAATAGATAAGGATAAAATTACGCTTTACATTGTCGGCGATGGAATAGCCAAAATTAACTGAATTGTGTGATTTTTGTTGACAATATAGCCAACGCATAGCATCTGCCGACATTTTTTCGACGGCTTCATCATAAGGAATACCATTCTTTTTGGTTTTACTCATTCTTTCACCTTTTTCATCTTTGACTTCGGAATGGGCAACTACGTTTAAATAAGGAGGAGAACTTTCGAGGGTGACGCTAAAAAAAAGCATGGAGTAAAACCAGAGTCTAACCTGTTCGATCATTTCCAGAACTAATTCAGCCGGGAACCATTTTTGCCAATATTTTTTATCGGAAAGATATTTGAGGGTGGAAAAAGGGACAACACCGGCGTCAAGCCAACAATCGCCGACATCGGGGATCCTTTTAACTTCTTGTCCACACTTAGGGCATTTGATAGTAATTTCGTCAATCCAGGGTCGATGAAGAGAGGGAAGTTTGTCTATAAGTTCCGGTTTTAATGTTAGGGATTTTAGTTCTTCTTTACTTCCGACAACGGTAAGTTGTTGGCATTTGTTACATTCGTAAAAAGGGAGGGAAAGACCGTAAAATCTTTTTCGGCTAATCATCCAATCTTCCATATTATCCAGCCAATTTTGCATTCTTCGACCGACATATTTGGGATGCCAATTTACTTTTTGAGCAGTTTCTTTTAATCTGGGTCTGATATCATCGGATTTGATGTACCAACTGTCTTCAAGACGAAAGAGACATTTTGTTTTACATCGCCAACAATGGGGGTAACGATGGGTAATAGATTCGGTTTTAAACAATACATTTTTTTTGGTAAGATAGTCAAAAACAATTGGTGAGACGTCATGGGCATATTTGCCAGAAAGATCACCGTAATCATTTAAGAAATGGCCGGTTTCATCTAGTGGGGCGATCATATCAACACCAAGTTTTTGGCCTAGTTCAAAATCTTCCTGACCACATCCCGGAGCGATATGAACGACACCAGTACCTTCGATTGGATCAACCTGGTCCCATTCTACAATAAAATGATTAACTTCCTTTTGGGCGGGTATATCGAATAATGATTTATATTTGAGTCCGAGAAGAGTTTTGGGGTTGATAGGTTGGTAATTTGTTAATCCAAGTCTGTCGGCTGCCAGTTTGGCCAGATATAGGAATTTGTCGTTATATTTGGCTTTAACATATTCAAATTCAGGATTTATGGCAAGTAAGACATTGGCCGAGAGGGTCCAGGGAGTGGTAGTCCAAGCGAGGACATATTCGTTGGATTTGTCGGATAGTTCAAACATTAAATAAACCGAGGTATCGGTAATTTCTTTATAACCATCGGCTTGTTCGTGTTGGGAAAGTCCGGTTTCGCAACGGGGACACCAGGTGGTGGCGGATTTACGTTTGGATAACCATCCTTTTTGCCAAATTATTTTGAGAAAATGCCAAATATAAAGATTGTTATTTTCCGAATTAGTGTAATATGAATTTTCCCAATCCATAAACATGCCCAATCTTTTTGACTGTTCGGTTTGGAGGGCGGAAAATTTATTGACACGAGCCAAACAAGAATTGGTAAATTTGTCCAAACCATAATTTTGGATATCTTTTTTTGAATTAAATCCTGCTTCTTTTTCAACTTCAACTTCGACCCAGAGCCCCTGACAATCAAATCCGTTTTGAAATCTTTGTTCATATCCTTGGGCATTTTTAAATCTTTGAAATACGTCTTTCAGAGTTCTTCCACGGGCGTGGTGGACACCCATTGAACCGTTGGCGGTAATTGGTCCATCGATAAAAGAAAAATTTTTATCGGAGGTTTTATTTTTTTGAAGATATTTGGAAATTACGTCTTGATCGTACCACCAGGATTTAATCTTATTTTCATTTTCGATAAAGTCAAATTGAGCAGGCACAGTTTGAAAATATTTTTTTTGAGTCATTTTTTGTAGTTTTAATAAAAAAATCCTTCGAAGAAGGATTTTTGGTAGGCTCCGATATCTCCAAAATGGAGAATGCGGAGCTATTTAATAATTATGTTGAATGAAGTAAGGTACATTATTTGATGTATTATACAATAATATTTTTGGTTTTTATTTTTTATTTTTTCGCATAAAAGCCGGAATGTCGAATTCGTCGACAATATCGACGCCGGCAGGAAGTTCGTTTTCGTCTAAGTATTGGTCAATATCGAGATTGTTGTCTTTTGGGGGATCTTTTTTAAAATCATTTTCATCTTCATCATCATTAATTTTTATAAGAGAAGGTTTTGGGGTGTTGAAATATATGGGTTTGACGGTAGATGAAAAAATTCTGGAATGATTAGGGTCGAAACCAGTGGCGATGACAGAGATTTTGATAGTACCTTTGATGTTGTGATCGATATTAGCGCCAAAAATTATATTACAGTCAGGTGAAGTTTTTTCGGTGATGGCTTGAGCGGCAGTTTCTATTTCGGCCATGGTGAGATCGGGACCTCCGGTAATATTGATCAATACTCCCCTGGCTCCTTCTATATTGACCTCAACAAGCGGTGAAGCGATAGCGGATTCGACAGCTTCTTGAACACGATTTTCACCCTCAGCTTCGCCTACTCCCATAAGAGCTGATCCGGCATTACTCATAATGCTTTTGATATCAGCAAAATCAAGATTAATGAGTCCGGGGATGGTAATCAGATCAGAGATGGCTTTGGTACCCTTGTTGAGGACGGAATCGGCTATTTTGAAGGCTTCAAGGAGGGTGGCTTGATTATTAACGACATCCATTACTTTTTGATTAGGAATGACTACAAGAGTGTCTACGTTGTTTCGAAGAAGAGATATTCCTTCTTCGGCGTTGGTCATACGACGGGTGCCTTCGAATAAAAATGGTTTGGTAACTACCGCAATGGTAAGAATACCTAATTCTTTTTTGGCGATTTCAGCAATAATTGGAGCAGCTCCGGTACAAGTACCACCACCCATTCCTCCGGTAATGAAAACCATATCAGTTCCGGTTAAGATTTCTTTAATTTTTTCTCTTGATTCTTCAGCGGCGTTTTGACCTATTTGTGGGTTGCCTCCGGCACCTAAGCCTTTGGTTAGCTTATCCCCTATCTGAATTTTAATTGGGGCAAGAGAATTTAGAAGAGCTTGAGAATCAGTGTTGATGGCGACAAAATCGACCCCGTTGATACTGTCCTCAGATATCATGGAATTTACCGCATTATTTCCTCCACCTCCAACACCGAGAACTTTAATCTTGGCAAATTGTCCGGACATTGTTTTAATTAATCCCATAGGTTGGTGGTGAATTAAATCGGCTTGTGAAAGTAATTTAATTAAGGAAGCAGTGGTTCAATCAAATTTTTAAATTTTCCAATTATACCGTTTAAGGAAATTTTTGATTTTTTAGTTGATCCAAACGATGCCTTTGGATTTTGTTTTAGGCCATACATTAATAGACCAACAGAACTACTGTAGGCAGGATTTAGTATATCATCTACAAGACCACCGATTTTTGGAGGGGTAGAAATTCGGAGAGGTAGCGGAATGACGTTTGAACTAATTTCTTTGACATTGACTGTAAGAGCACCACCTCCGGTTAGTACTATTCCGGCAGGAATGGTTGATTCAAAACCACTATTAACTATTTCGTTGTTGATTAGGGCAAATATTTCTTCCAATCGTGGTTTGATAATGCCGCTGACAGCTGTTTGAAGTGAAAGTTTTCTTTTGTCATCGGTAGCCAGTCCAAATTGAGACATATCAACCTCGTCTTCAAATTTTTTATTTTCAATTATTTTGACGAGTTTGAGTTTGATTTTTTCGGCATCTTCCAGGGAAAGTCTAAGACCAATAGCTAAATCATTGGTTACATTAGTGGCTCCGATAGGGATAACAAAAGAGTAACAAGGTGACCCCTCGTTAAAAATGGTTAGGGTGGTGTAGGATCCTCCGATATCCACAAGAGCAACTCCAAGTTCTTTTTCGGTTTCAGTAAGGGCGGATAAGGCGGTAGAAAGTCCGGAGTATACCAGAGACTGAACGTTAATGCCGATTTCTTCAAAACATTTGTAGAGATTTTTGAGAGCTGGTGTAGAGGCAATGATGATATGAGCTTCAACTTCAAGTCGAATACCTGTCATTCCAATCGGATCGATGACTCCCTCCTGGCCATCTACAGTAAATTTTCTTGGTATTACGTGGATAATTTCTTTTCCTACAGGAATGGATATGGCTTTGGCTGCTTCAATAACTCTATCAATGTCGGTTGGAGAAATTTCGCTGTTGGGATTGCTGATAGCTACAACTCCCTGGGAATTTAGAGACTGAATGTGGGGTGCAGCCAAAGAAACGATAGCATTATTGATTTGAAAACCTGCCATTCTTTCGGCAGCTTCGACACTTTGGATTATTGTTTGAGTGGCCTGGTCGAGATTAATAATTTGACCTTTTCTGAAACCGAGAGATGGTACGGCGGAGACAGCGATAATGTTAAAGCGATCTTCATCTTCAAAGTATTGTCCAACAATGGTGGTTACTTTACTTGATCCGATATCGATTCCATTAATTATTTTTGAGTGTGGCATAGGGGTGGTTTAAACTTAAATCGACAAGATAAACATATTTATCATTTATTGTAGCGATTTTGAATATTTGTTGTAAGGTGGTAGTTTGAAGAATTGGATCTTTTTGAGTGGAAAAAATTATTTTGGTTGGTGGGGAATTTTTTTGAGAAATTATGAATTCCACTTGTTGGGAATCGTTTTTGAAGGTGATTGGAGAAGCAAGCGGTATTTGGTTTTTTTGAATGGCGAAGTTTAAATTTTTAAAAAATTCATTTTTTGCTGAGCTGGGGTTAAGATATGATTCGGATTGGATAGAATATAGATAAACAGACATTGATACTAAAAGTATAGCAACTAGCGAATAAAATAATATTTTAGATAGTTTCATGGATTAGTTTAAGGAGTTTTGTGTTTTGAGTGTATTTGGGAAGATTAGAAGATGGGGTGGTGGGAGTTTTGATTAGATTTGTTAAATTGGTAAGCAGTTTGTCGGGTGTCAAGTTTTTGTCGGGGATGATTATTGTTTGAAGAGGTAATTTTTCTTTTGTCCAGATCGCATTTAAATCCTGTTCGTATTGTTGACTATGAGGTAAAGGAATTAGGATGGATTTTTTGTTTAAAGCGACAATTTCCTGACAGGTGTTGGCACCGGCCCGGCTGATAATTAGAGAGCTGTTGTTGAGCACCCATCCGATATCTTTCAGATTTATATAAACGGTTGGGTAGTAATTTTTAAATTGATTGGTAGTTTTGGAAATTTCTAAATAATCTAATTTTCCGGTTTGGTGGACTATGGTATATGGTTTTAGTTTGGGTAATAATTTGACTAAAGTTTGGTTAATTGAATGGGAACCCTGGTTGCCTCCGGTAACGTAAATTAGGGGGGAGTTTTTTATGATTGAATTAAGGGATTTAAAATTTGTAGTAGACGTTTTAAAAATTTCTGAACG
Source organism: Candidatus Shapirobacteria bacterium (assembly GCA_003542615.1). Lineage (GTDB taxonomy): Bacteria > Patescibacteriota > Microgenomatia > UBA12405 > UBA12405 > UBA12405. The sequence goes on from DPKG01000006.1 coordinate 30,941, forward strand.
CAAAAGATTGCCAGTAATATGGACTTTATTTTTGAATTTTTGAAAATGAGCAGAGGCTTGATTAAATGATAAGGCTATTTTTTGGCAAAAATAGCTATTAATTTTGGTGGCGAGGCTTGGGGTTAGTGTTTGTTCGTGGGTGATGGAGGGTATTTTAAAAATAGCAGATGTAAAAATTACCGGGAAAGAAGTATATCCGCCAAAAGAAACTACAATATCGGGATTGATAGTTTTTATTAATTTGATTGATTTAAAAATTGCAGAAAAAATTTTTGGGATACCGGTAAGAGTGTTTATCAACCAGCGTCGGTCCAGTTTACCTGATTCGAGGTTATAGTAGCGATCCCCTACCAGAGGGATTATTGAATTTTTTATATGAGTTTCGGTGGGAAATTCATGGGAAATGTAATAAATTTGCCATTGATATTTAGTATCCGTGTTTAATTGTTTGATTAGTTCGATGGCCGGGGTATGATGGTTGCCGGTGATGATTATTTTTTTATTCATTTTATTGATTATGTCTATAAATATTATTGACCAAACCCATGCCAGTTAAAAGCATTAATAGCGAAGAGCCTCCATAAGAGATAAAAGGTAAAGGCACTCCGGTTAGCGGGATAACATTGGCTATGGCAGAAATATTGATCAAACTTTGGTAAGAAATCCAAGAGGCAATACCGGCAACAATCAGTTGCTGACTGGGATCTTTGGATTGACGGGATACCCTGAAAATATTGTAAACCAGAAATACATATAAGGAAATAATAATAGTAATCCCAATAAACCCAAGTTCTTCTCCGATAATTGCCAGAATGGAATCAGTTGTAAGTTGGGGTAAAAATTGATATTTTTGGACGGAGTTGCCAAAACCCTTACCAAAAATTCCTCCAGAGGCCAGACTTAAAACTATTTGATTTGAATGGTAAGACGAGGTTAAAGTATCATTTTGAGGATTGAGAAGAGTGTCGAGTCTGGCTTGACGATATGGCGAGACAAAGATCAGAAGAACACTAAGTAATACTCCGATAAGACAGGTAAGCATTAGAGAGATTATTTCTCCACCGGATAAATAATAAATAGTTAAAACTATTGAAGCAGTCAGAACAGCGGTACTTAAATTGGGTTCAAGGATGATTAATATAAGAGCCGGACTTAGTGAATAAATTAAACTTTTCAAATTTTGTTTGTTTGATTTTGAAAAAAGAAATGAAAAATAAATTATGGCTATTAATTTGAAACTTTCTGAAGGTTGAAAAGAAAAAATTCCTAGTGACAGCCAACGTCTGGCTCCAAGGACGGTATTCCCAATTCCGGGAATTAATACCAGTATCAGGGTAGCTATTGATATTAGAAATAAATAAAAGGAGTATTTTTTTAAATAAGATAATTTAATTTTGGAGGTAATAATAAAAGATATTGTGCCGATAAATACCCAAAATAGTTGTTTTTTTATATAATAAAATTTGTCACCAAAGTTAATTTGAGCTTCGGAAAGTGAAGAGACTGAAATAAAAAGCAGACCAATAAAAATTAAAATATAAGTAATTATTAAAAAGGAAGCAATTCTGGGTTTGTTTTTGGTGGGTTTAGTCATCAGAGAGATCGGAGGGGTTGATTATGGGGTGTTTGAGAGAATCAATTAGTGGTTTAAGGACGTTGATTTTTTTTAGGGTTTGACCGGATTCATTTTTTGGGGTCAATTCAGAACCGATAATATTGACAGAAAAGCGTTTATCTATTTCAGTTTGGGTCAGTTGAAATTTAATTTTGGAAAAAGTAGCTAAATGATAGTAAAAAAGAGGAGTTAATTTTTGTTTTAATTCCAATTGAGTGTAAAAATCGAAAGAAGCGGTTAGTCGTGGGTTGCATTCAAGAAGATATACTTTGTCGGAAGAATCGACTAAAAAGTCTAATCCAAAAAAACCGAGGTAGTTATGTGATTGGAGGATTTTTGAGAAATTTTTTGTAATTTCTTTGATTTGGGAATGAATATTTTTTGATGCCAAGCTAGGCCATTGTCGGCCGACGGTAGAGAATGGGTTTTGGGTGAATTGAGGTAATCCGGTATATTGGAGAGCCGGAGGACTTTGCAATAAGCCCTGTTTTGTCAGACAGCAATTGTTTAGCAAGGAATAACTTTTTTTGATGTAGGGTGAAAATTTTACTTTGGTGTTTGGTTCTAAGATTTGGCTAATATCTGACCATTGATTGGCTTGTAAGGTGCTTTGCCCGGCCCAACCAAAGTGGGTTTGAATGACAAGGGATTTGCCGAATTGTTTTTGGTATTTTTCAAAATTTTGCAGAGTTAATTTGTCAACAGCTGAGGGAATGACCGGTAAGTTGTTTTGTTGACAAAATTGGACAAATTTTAGTTTGTCTTCAAATAAACGATTTAAGCGGGCGGGATTAGAAATATTTTTCCAGTTATATTTGTGACACAAAAAATCTATTTTGGCAGAAGGTTTGAAGGGGATGATTGCCGATTGTCCAATACTATTGGTATTAATGTAATTAATTACTTGAGGTTGGGACAAAAGAAGACCGGAGTTTTTAAGTGGAAGGGTAATACCTTGTTCTTCCAGAGAAAAATAAGGGATTTTGTTTTGTTTTAAATTAGATAATTTTGGATTTTTATAGGCGTAGATAAGATGAAATTTTTTTAGATTTGGATATATTTTTATATCAAGAAAAGGATCGACCACCAGAAAAAAATAGGTGAAGTCGGAGTTGTTGATTTGATTTTCTAAGTCCATAAGATTATCTTAGAGTGCCGGTAATTATTATAATAGGATTATTACCTATATTTAGGTTTAATTTGTTTGCCATCTCAAAACCTGCCAGGGTAAGTCCGCCTTCAAGTGAACATTTGACATTAAGGTCTAGCAGGCGTTGATGGGAATTTATGATTTGTTGGTTTTGGATGGTAAGGCCGGTACCTTTGGAATTTTTAATGGCGTTTAAAATTTTTAATTTTAAAGGGAGATATTTGGCGGAAAGAGCATCGGTAATGAGTTGAGTTTCTTTGGTGTATTGAGTATTAAATTTTGAAGTGATAGTGGGATTGGCTGCTGATTGGACGGCAAAAATGGGGATATGGGGCGGTAATTTTTGAGAAATTCCCAGGAGTGTAGTGCCACTACCTACGGGGATAAATATGCTGGATGTTTGGGGGTTTTGATCTAGAATTTCTTTAGCGATTTTTTGGTATCCGATAAGGGAGGAAGGGTCGGTAGATTGACGGAGGAAATAAGCGTTTTGTGATTTGGAAAATTTAAAGGCATCACTGATTGGTTTGAGACTGGTAATAATTTTGGCAGAAGGCGAAATTAGGAAAAGTTTTTTTTGATTAATTTTGGGTGATACGAAAATGGTAAGGTTTATCCCCTGTTTTTGGCAAAAATAGGCGGCGGAAATGGCAGCGTTACCGGTGGATGAGATAACGGCGTTGGTGATTTTTTTTTCAATTAAGTTTTGGATCTGGGCAATTAGGGCGCGGTCTTTGGCAGAACCGGTTGGGTTTTGGTCTTCCCTTTTGAGGTAAAAGTTTTCAATTTTAATTAACTTGTTTTGATTCATGTTGTATAATATTGTTTAGCTTATTATATATAAATTATAGATAATTATGGCAGTCAATAACACTAAAATTATTTGTCCGGATTGTCAGGCCGAGATTGTCAGACCTTTAGAAATGGAGGTTGGAGAGATACTGGAGTGTAGTGAATGCGGATGTGAGGTTGAAATATTGTCTATGGATCCGTTGAAATATAGACAATTGATTGAAGAAAAATAGTTAGGATAAGCAGTTAAGACGGAAAATTCCGTCTCCCAGTTTGGGATTGAAAAGAGATGGGTATTTTTTGTTTTCGATAGTTTTGTCCGACCATTGTTGATATTTAAGGCTTTTGTCAGGATTAGTTATTTTGATTTGACCGTAGTGAACTCCTTTTTGTTTGGTTTTTTCACTACTATGAACATAGTAAATTGTATTATTTAGCTTTTCGACAATAAAAATTACATGTTTGCCTTGGTCCATTCTAATTAAATCAGAAGTTTGGATATCTTGTAGGTTTTTGATTTCTTTGGCGTTGGGGTGACCGGTAAGTAGATTGGCAGATAGTCGTCGTGGTCCCCTTTTGCCTTCGGTACCTATTAATTTTGATTTAATATCTTTTCCTGTTTTGAGGTAATAATAAAAATTTGATAAGTGGTATATAAGTCCGGAACAGTCGATTCCAATCCCGTGTTTTTTTTGAAATCGGTAAATTTCGATAGGGCTGAGATCGAGTAAGTTTATGTTGAGTTTGTTGGCTAGCTCAATTGTAGTTAGAGCAATTTCTTTGGAATCTCCCTTGCCAACGAGGGCGTTATTTTCAGTCTTTATTGGTGGTTTGTTAGTAAAGTACGGAAGACCAAGATATTTTTCAATTTCCAGTTTTAGTTGATTTATTAATTTAATCCTAGCCATAGACCAAATATTGATAATATAATTCCGGCAAGCCAGGCTCTGGTGACGATTTTGGGTTCTTCCCAGCCCATTTTTTGAAGAGTTAAATGAATTGGGGCTGCCGGGAATATTCGTTTGCCAAAATATTTTTTACTAATAATTTGGACAGCACTGCTTAGACCTTCGATAATAAAGGGTGAGCCAATGATGAGGAGCGGAACAACACGACCCAAAATTAGGGCAATAACGGCAAAGGTGGCGCCAAAAGAAAGGGCGCCGACATCACCCAGCCAGACTCTGGCGGGATAAATATTGAAATATAGAAATGCAATGATGGCACCAAGCCAAAGTGATAAGAAAATTGAAATAGGAGTATCAAAAGAAGTATTAGCAAGAACCCAAAAGGCAAAGAGGGCAATCATTAATAATCCGCAAGACAGACCATCAAGGCCATCGGTGATATTGAAAAAATTGGCAAAGCCTACAATTAAACCCATAGATATTGGGATAAAGAAAATTCCTAATTCCAGAGCTCCAAAGAAAGGGATATAAATAAAATCAATTCTTAATTTAAAATAAATTAGTAAGGTTATCAACAAAGATACGGTAATTTGAAGAAAAAGTTTGTGAATCATTCTAAGGCCAAAAAAACCAGTTCTTTTGAAACCAAAAAATTTTAAAATATCATCATACAGACCTATAAGTCCAAAAGCTATGAAAGTAAAAAAAATTGTTTCTAGTTCCGGAATTAGAGGATAGTTGCTGGAAATAAAAATATTAGAAAATTTAAAAATGGGAAAGATGATTAAAAATAGAATACAGACAGCAACAATAATCAGTAGTCCTCCACCTACAGGAGTTCCGGTTTTTTTGGAATGAAATTTATCGAAAATCGGGGTGCGTTGGTTTTGAAAGTCAAGAGTGGTTTGTTTTTGTCTTTGAAATTTAAGTTTATAAAGTAAATTTATGAAAGGTACCACCATTATTGAAGTGATCAAAAAGGAAAAGAGAAGCAGGCCCAGGTACAAATGAATCATAATTATGAATAGTATAGCCTATTTTTATAGTCTATGTTTTGATGTATTTGATATCGGCACCAAGAGATTTTAGTCTTTCCATAAATTTTTCGTAACCCCGTTCGATAAATTCAACTCCGTTGATGGTTGATTCTCCGATGGCGGTAAGTGCGGCAAGAGTAGCTGTAGCTCCGGCTCGAAGGTCATTAACTTCGATATTCATGGCTTTTAATTTGCTAGGTCCATAAATTTTGACTCCATGAAAATATTTGGGGTCATCACTTTCGGAATTGAAATGGTAGTAGGTGTTTGGGTCTTTGACTTGAGGATTAAAAAATTTAGTCTTGGCACCCATTTGGTTTAAAGTATTGATATGTTGGAAACGACTGGGGAATATCCTCTCTACTATAGTACTGCAGCCGACAGATTGGGTTAAGACCAAGCTAAAAACTGCTTGCCAGTCGGTCATAAATCCAGGCTCCGGACCGGTTTCGAT
>DPKG01000005.1:0-48123 GCA_003542615.1 Candidatus Shapirobacteria bacterium
GGAGTTAGGAAAGCCAAAGTTTTAGCAGTGATGAGGGTAGCGGACCAGGGAAACTGTTTGGCTCCAAAAGCAATACGGACCAAGGGGAGACGAAGAACCAAAATCAAAGTGGTGATCGGGAGAGCTAAAAAAAGACTTTGAAGAATGGTTTTGTTGACGGTGGCGCGAAATTCTGCGATTTCGTTTTTGGCGATATTTTTGGATAAAATCGGAAGGGATGCCTGACCGATGGTTGAGCCAAAAATCCGACTAGGAAGATACATAAGTTGGAGTGCTAAATTAAAAAGAGAGACGGTTCCAACTGCCAGAGTAGAGGCAAAAAATAAAGTGACAGTACTTTCAATTTCAGCCAAACCAAGAGAAAGACTTCGGGGGATTAAAAGACGAATAATTTCTTTAACTCCGGAAAGTTTGAGATTGATGGTAGTGCTGTAACGAAAGCCAAGTTTTCGGGCTAGTGGAATTTGGATGAGCATGTGAAAAAATGCACCGATGACAACCCCAAATGTAACTCCATAAATTCCAAATGTCGGAGCCAAAAATAAGATACCTAATATTATAAATATGTTGTAAACAATGGGAGAAAGAGCTGGAATTAAAAACATTTGATAAACCTGGATCATCCCGGTTAAAAAGTTGCTGATTAAAAAAAAGATTTGGGCAATTATCAATATCCGGGTGAGACTGGCCATCAGGATTAGTTGCGATTCGGTAAAACCAGGTGTAATTAATTTGGAAAAGGGATAAGCAAAAATAAAGATTATTAACGCCAAAACGATGAAAAGAATGATCAGAGCATTAATGACGGTTGAGGAAATCCGGAAAGCAATTTTTTTGTCATGATGGAGATAGTGTGAAAAAACGGGTATAAATGATGCGGAAAGAGCCCCTGAAACCAGTAATTTAAAAATTAAATCCGGTAGGCGGAAGGCGGCGTTGTAAGCGTCAAGCTGCTGAGGAAACTCGGCAAAAAACATGGAATAGAGAAAACGACTTCTCAAAAAACCTAAAACAGCCGAAAGAGCGAAGGTAATTGAAAGTATCAATGAAGCCGAAAGGACACTTTCCTGTTTTTTGGAGACGGCGTGTTTGATTCTTTCAGAAAGTGTCATGGTGATAATTATAGGAGAGAAGGAGACGGAAAGTCTATGTTTGAATTATATTTATTGACATTATTGATAAAATGGGAAGGGTAGGATAGAATATACCTCATGCCAATCAGTTTATCAGCAAAAAAATCATTGCGAAAATCAAATCGCAACAATAAAGTTAACGTATCATTCAAGATAAGAATGAAAAAAATTCTTAAGGATTTTGTGGCCAAACCCACAAAAGATGGCTTGGATAAAGTGTATTCAATTGTTGATAAGGCGGTTAAAAACAAAATTTATACAAAAAATAAAGCTACCAGAGTTAAAGCCAGTTATTCCAAGAAAATTGAAAAGATAGTCAAAAAGCCGGTAAAGAAAGCTGCTGCCAAAACTTCCAAAAAAATGTCGTAGCTCCGGTAAGGAGCAAATAAGGTAAAATCTCTTTAAGAGATCATATTTATTGACATTTTTTTATGAAAAGTAAATTTTTTATTACAACCCCGATTTATTATATTAATGACGTTCCCCATATTGGTCATACATGTACAACGGTAGCGGCAGACATATTGGCCAGATTTCACCGACAATTAGAAGATGAAGTATTTTTTTTGACAGGGACCGACGAACACGGGCAAAAAGTAGCAGAGGTAGCCGAAAAACAGGGAATATCTCCACAGGAATATTGCGACCAGATCGCTCCCAGATTTGAAGAAGCCTGGAAAAATTTAAATATTTCTTTTGATTTTTTTATTAGAACCACAGATCCAAGACACGAAAAAGTAGTAGTGGAACTGTTGGAGAAAATTTATCAAAATGGTGATGTCTACAAAGATAAATATGAAGGTTATTATTGCATCGGTTGTGAAAGTTTTAAGACAGAGACGGAGTTGGTAGACGGGCATTGCCCATTGCATCCAGCGGCACAGACCGTCAAAAAAAGTGAAGATAATTGGTTTTTTAAATTATCAAAATATGTACCAAAATTAATTGAATTGATTGAGGATGAGAAAACTAATTATATTTTCCCGGAAGGTAAGAGAAAAGAAGTGTTGGCTAAACTAAAGGCCGGAGTTAATGATATTTCGATCAGTCGGGAAAATGTAGAATGGGGAATTCCCCTACCTTGGGAGAAATCTCATACTATTTATGTTTGGATAGACGCCTTGATCAATTATTATAGTGCGACCCGGTTTGTGGAAGGGAAAGAAGGTTTTTGGCCGGCGGATTTGCATTTGCTAGGGAAAGAAATTTTGTGGTTTCATACGGTAATTTGGCAGGCAATGTTACTATCGGCCGGTATAGAATTACCAAAAAAGACTTACACTCATAGTTTTTATATGATTGACGGGCAAAAGATGTCTAAATCAATTGGAAATGTAATTTCACCATCACAATTAACGGATTTATTTGGAGTGGATGGGGCGAGATATTTGATCGCCCGATCATTTCCAAATGAAAATGATTCTGATGTAGGCATTGAGAGATTTAAGGAAAGATATAATGCTGATTTGGCCAATAATTTGGGTAATTTAGTATCTCGATTAAATAAGTTAAATGAAAATTTGGATATCAAATTTGAAAAATTAGACAATAAAATTGATGAAAAATTTGATAATTTATTGAATAATTTACGGTTTGATGAGGCGATCGGTTATATTTTTGAAACATATATTGATAAAGCTAATGCCAATTTAAACCAGTTCACCCCTTGGAAATTGGCGGATGAAGATCCGAAGAAAAGCGAGATTTTGGCTGACTGTATCTTTAATATTTGCCTTGCCGCCAATCATTTAAAAGCAATAATGCCCGAATCTGCCGATAAAATATTGGATATATTTACTCAAGGACATCAGGTTTTAGAAAAGCCGTTGTTTGGAAGGATTTAGCGGGTTGTAAAAAATTTGTTTTTTGTCCTAAAAATTAAGTGTGAGACCAAAGAAGTGAAAAGATAGATAAAAAGACTGTAAGCTAATATTTGGATTAAGGCTATAAATTCGGATAATTTCAGATAGGCAAAAATTAAGGTCAAGGGCGAATAGTTGTCTATTGTGGGCGATAAAAGGATAATGAAAAATAGTAATAAACTTAGCCAATTTGGTTTGAAAAAGTTAAGTTTCATTAATGAATTATCTATCTTTGGATTATAATAATCAAATTTGTTTTTTGTACTTATAATTGAGAGCGTTTGTATTCAAGGAATCTATTTACAAATATTTCAATATCATCTTGATGAATTCTTATAGATGAGTAGTCGGCTGAAGAGCCTCTGATGCGAAGATCACCACAGAGATTAGGAACATCCGGATCCAAATTATCAACATATCGGCCGGCATATTGAGCTTGTATGTGAAGGTAGGCTCGAGAGGCTTGTCCAAAGTCAACAAATCCATCTGAATCGACAATTAATTTTGGTGGCGGGATGGGTCGATCTACTGATTTCATAATCTGGTTTATTTTACATTATAATAGTGAAATGATCGATACACATGCACATATCAGAAAGGGTGAGGAGATTAGAATTGAAGGACTGGATTGGGTGGTGTTGTCGGGACCGAATATGGCTGAATCAAAGGATAATGTAGAAATTGCTAAAATGAATCCAAAATTAAGAGCGGCAGTAGGAATACATCCGCAAGAATTGGATTCCGGAAATATTGATAAAAATATTAATGAGTTGGATAAAATATTGGATGAGAATCCGGACATTGTAGCGGTGGGAGAGTGTGGTTTGGATTTTAGTGAAAATCCCCTTAAATCCCCCTTTGACAAGAGGGACTTTCAAGAAATGGAAAGGTTGTTTAGAGGACAAATTGCTTTGAGCCTGAAACACAAAAAACCGCTGATAGTTCATAGCCGGAAGGCGATGGAGGAAACGTTGGAAATATTGGGAAGTTATAAGAATTTGAGAGGAGTAATTCATTGTTATAGCGGAGGTAAAAAGAGGGTACAAAAAGTACTCGATTTACCGGGGGAGTGGTACTTTGGAATTGACGGCAATTTGACTTATGAAGACGGATTGGCGGAAGTAGTAAAATTAATACCTAAAGATAGGTTACTTTTGGAGACTGATAGTCCGGAGTTGACTCCCCTGCCCTTTCGGGGAGAAAAAAATTATCCGGAATATGTAAAGTATATTTACCAAAAGGTAGCCAAAATTTGGCAGATGAGTTTGAAGGAAACGGAAAAAATTATTGACGAGAATGCAAAAAAACTTTTTGGTGTATAATCAGTTATGACCAAATATACCGCTGAACAAGTAGCTGGCGTATTGAGTAGAAAAGATGTACAGATATTTTTAGAACGTAGAACTGGTTTGTGTGTTGGCGGGTGTGGGACAAAAGTACCTCTAGAGCAGGATGCTGGTTTTATACATGATTTTAGTTTTGCAATGCGTGGACGTAGTTTAGATAATTGGGTTCCAGAATCTAGATTTGCTAAACCGTTACATGATAAAAAAACAGATTGTTTGTGGTGTCACCGTCCATATCGAGGTTGGATAGAGCCGGAAAGTGCTGATTATAGTGAAGAAATAGCATCTATTCATGAAGTAATACAATCGAGGCTACTGGTAAAGAAAGGCGATAGATGGGTTTTGGGGCCAACAAAATAATCAATCCAAATAATCGTTGAGGATTTTTTCCAGTTCGTTGGGGCCGGGATATTTATCGACCAGGGCGACTTCGTTGTCGATAAGGAGTATTGTTTTGCCCTGAATACCCATTGAAATTACCCTATCCATATCTTGAATATATTCGGAGGCAAAATCCAATTGCATTCGCTGGCAAAGATTATCCAAATCGTCAAAAAGTTTTTTGCCTTGAGGGGAACCGCGATCGAAAAGTTGGATACGCATATCTGATTATATCACTAGGATGCGAGGGAAAGAAGGTTTTCGAACAAAGAAATTACCGTCATAGGGCCGACACCACCAAAGGTTGGGGTAATATAAGAAGTTTTGGGGGCGACATTGTCAAAATCGACGTCGCCTGAGGCTACATCTACAACCACACTCCCCTGCTTGACCATATCGGCGGTAATTAAATTTTTGACACCAGTGGCGGAAATTAAAATATCAGCCGAAGAGGTGAGAAGGTTTAAATTTTGAGTTTGATCGTTGGCTAGAGTAACAAAGGCACCTTGCTTTTCAAAATATTTTTTGAGAGGTTGGCCAATAAGAGGACTGTCGTTGATAATGACAATTTTTTTGTCGGTAAAATTAATTTTGTAATATTTTAGTAATTTGATAATACCTAAAACAACAGCAGGAGTAATTTTGGAGGTCGGATTGAGACCGTCAACGTCTTTTGTAGGTGAAATTAAATTCAGAATTTGATTTTTGTCGATATGGGGAGGTAGGGGTAGTTGGACGAAAAAAGCAGTAGTTTGGGGATCCTGGTTTAGGTTTTTTATCAGCTGAATAATAGTGGATTGATCGGTATTTTGGGCAAGATGATGAAATTGAGTAGGAATGTTAAGTTTCAAAGATTTTTTGATTTTAAGATTTATATATTTGAGAGACGAGGGATCATCGCCAACTAAAACAACGGCAAGAGTAGGGATAATTTTAAGAGATTTAATTTTGTTTATTAAATCATTGGTGATTTGTTGTGAAAGAGATTGGCCGTCTAGAATTTGCATGAGAGAATTATAACTTAGTAAGAATTTCGGAGCCGGTGGGTGTAACTAAAATAGTGTGTTCGAATTGGGCAGAATTGAATCCGTCAAGGGTGCGGACTGTCCAGCCGTCTTTGCGGTCGATGGAGATTCGCCAGTCCGGTGATGCATTAATCATCGGTTCAATGGTAAAAATCATGCCAGGTTTTAAAATAATATTATGGCGATTGGTGTCGAAGTGAAAAACAAAAGGGTCTTCGTGGAATTTTAAGCCAACTCCATGGCCACCAAGTTCCCTGACAACACTATAGTTAAATTTTTTGACATATGGTTCGATGATTTTACCGACGCAATCGTTGAGATGAAGACCGGGTTTGACAGCCTTGATGGATAATTCCATGGCTTTTTTGGTCACTTCCAAAAGTTTTTTGTTGGCCGGAGAAATTTGACCTACAGGAAAGGTGGCAGAAGTGTCGCCATAATAACCATCAAGAATGGTGGTAATATCGATATTTATAATGTCGCCATTTTTTAGTTTTTGATGCGGAGATGGAATTCCGTGACAAACAACGTTGTTGACAGAAGTGCAGGTACTTTTGGGGAAACCGTCATAATTTAGAGGAGCGGCGACAGCTCCATGTTTGGCGATAAATTTTACAGCCAAATCATCTAAAAATTGAGTGGTGATGCCCGGTCGGATGAAGTCTGAAAGATATTGGAGTGCAGTGGCGGCCAAACGTGAGGATTTTTTTATACCTTTAATTTGGGAGGAATTTTTTATTTTAACCACAGGTGAATTATATCTCTTTTTTGATTTTAAAAAATTTTAGGTGGAATTTGTAAGATGCCAGAGTTTATATCTATTTTTTTATAAGGTTAATTATTCGATTTATATATTTATTATAGGTTTTATTAAATTAAATTAATGTAGATAGATAAAAATTGTAAGTAAACTGAAAAACTTATGCAGAGCTGATTTTTACCGTTTTATTACATTACTAATACGATTTTTTGTTTTTGGTTAATTAGGATGAAGTTAGTCAACTGTTTATTTTTTTACATATAAATAAGTTAAGTAGGATATATTTTTTGAGAAATTTTTTGAATTTATTATTTTTTTATATCAGTATTAAAAATATTTTTTATTTTATCTTCATACCGCCAACCCTTTCTTCTTTTTATAAATACCTAAATTGAGGAGAGGAGAGGATTGGAATTATAAATTTTTTTAAAGGAGGTGAACATATGTTTCACAAAATAGCAGGCCTCGCAACAGCAGGCGCATTAGTAATTGGAGCAATAGTTCCGGCATTTGCTACTTATGGCGGAGGATATACCAGACCGACTATAGATAGAAATATCAATAGAGCGACTATTGATAACTTTGCAAGTAGTACATCAAATACTGGAGATAACCAGATTGTTGTAGGTAATCAAGCTGAGCCACAACCTACTTTAAGGCTTGGGTTTGGTGGTGGTTATTTCGGTTCTGGTGGTTGCGGTTGTATCGGTGATATTACCATGAATACGGGTGATGCTGCGGCCAGAGCAACAGCCTTGGTCAATGCCAATTTAACCAATCAGAGTGAACCTGATGAACAGCCAATGGGAATGAACCTTTTTTGGTTTGGACCCAGAACCAGTGGTAGTACATACAATCTTAATGAAGCCGATATCGTAAATACCGCAATGGCTTCGGCAAATACTGGTTATAATCTGATCTCGGTACAAACAGGCGGTGGTGGTTTTGGCTTCCAAATGCCCGGAGCAGAAGCTCCTTCCCGTGATATCAGAATGACTACCGGAGATGCTGATGCCCAAACTTCAGCGACGGTCAACGTCAATTTGACAGGATTCTAAGATTTAGAATCTTTTTTTAAGTAACCGCTCCGGAATTTTCCGGAGCGGGGAAGAGAGAAAAATTAAAAAGATAAATGAAATTTAAATTAAAACAAAAACAGTTAAAACTAATGTTTGTTTTGTTGGCTGTTTTTGTTTTGGTGTCGCCTTTTAGATTTTTTATTTCGGCTCAAGAGGCGGAAGTTACTCCAACTGTAAGTCCGACAACAGTACCAACGGAGACAGTGACTCCAACGGAGGCACCAACAGAGGTACCGGTAGAGCCAACGGAAACTCCAACAGTTACACCGGATCCCACCATCACCCCAACCCCTACTTCGGAAGTAGAAGTCGAAAGTATGGCTTCTCCAATTCCCTTGGTAGAGCCGACACCAACCCCGGAAACTACGGTAAATACTGAAGTTGTTTCTACCAGTGATACCGGTGATAGTGTAGTTGAAGGAGGAAGCAGCAGCCAAACAGATATTGACACTGGCGATGGTCAATCAGTAGGTGAAGCGACCAATGTTGTAGAAAGCGAAACAGATACCGGAGTGACAACAACGGCGGATGTTTTGGCCAATACAGGGGTTAATCAGGTGACAGACACCAAAAGTTTGGTAACAACCATCAGCACCGGAGATGCTTTGGCTTATTTTAATTTGGTCAATTTTATAAATAATCAAATACACGATTCGACAGTTCAATTTTATTTTATAACTTTGGGCAGTCAGGACACTAATGATACAGATGTTAACCTGGCATGGCAAGAATTATTAACAGGAGCGGTTCCGGAATCAACTTCACTTAATACCAATGATTTAAATGTTTTAAAGACCGGTACAGAAACTCAGGTTGATAATCAAATTTTGGTGGAAGCCAATACCGGGACAAACTCGACGACGAATACCGGAGGAATTGTGGTGATTAGGACGGGAGATGCCAAAGCCTTGGCTAATGTGATTAATTTGATAAATAATAATTTGGTAAGTTCCAAATATTTTATTGGAACTATAAATATTGAGGATGGTTATCAAGGGGATTTAATTTTGCCAAGGATTGAGGATTTTAGTCAATACAGTACTATTTTTGGAGGAGCGCAGATAAATAAGGAAAATGTGTCGGTGGATAGTCAGGTAATTGCTGATGCCAACAGCGGAAGCAACAGTTTGGAAAGTAATTATAGTGCTGAACTTATGTCGGGAGATGCTACCAGTATTAGTAATGCTTATGTGGAAGTTAACGGAAATTATTTTAATCAAAATAGTTTCTTTTTGCTGGTGAATAATCTGGGAAATTGGGATGGTCAGGTGCTTGGTTGGTCGAGTCCAAATTCTACCGATACATTGATAGGATATGTGAATATCTTGGAAAAATTGCTAAATTTTTCAACAACAGAATCTTACTTGGCCGGGACTGAAACGGGAGGAGAGGTCGATTTGAACAATAATATTTTGGTGAGTGCCGACAGCGGAAATAATTCCTCAAGTGGAAACAGAAGTTCCCAAATAAGTACCGGTTCCAGTGTAGCATTGGCAAATCTTTTTAATTTTTTAAATATAAATTATTTTAATAACAACCGATTTTTGGGGATAGTTAACATTTTGGGAAATTGGGGCGGGAAGATAATATTTGCATATCCTGATGTAGCAATCGGGATTAAGGCGATTGATCAACAAGCCGACGGGTCTTTGACAGTGGAGGTTTTTTATGAAAATTTGGGTATAGATAAGGCAAGAAATGTAACTGTGGATTTGAATACTCCGGATGGTTTCCGATTGTCGGGTGAAAGTAGCGGTTTTGAGATGAATTCCGGAGGAAATAAGCATTTGTGGAAATTGGGAGATTTGAAACCCGGAGAAAAAGGGAATTTTAGAGCAATTATTGATACGAGGGGCGGGATAATGGCAAAAGAGAATTCCTGGTGGGATAAATTAGTCGGACAAGTGATGGCGGCGGAAAATGATTTTTTAATAAATGCCCAGATTAAAACTTCAGATCCGGAAACTGATACCAACAATAATGTAGCCAATTTAAACGTATTTTTACCCGATAATGATCAATTAAATTATAACGAAAATAGTGAAGAAGACAGATTGGCAAACCTGTCGGTGTCGGCAGTAAATAATGTAGGGAATTGGGTATACCCTTTGGATATTGTGACTTTCGATGTGAATGTGGCCAATCTTTCGGATGTACCGGTTTTGGATGCTGTGTTGTATCATTTTATTTTTGATGAACAAGGAAATGTTTTGACCAGTTCTTCAATAAATATCGGTCTGATAAAACCTGGTGTTAAGGGTAAAGTTGTATTTGGGGTAACTATTCCAAAAGAGACAAAGGCAGGAAATTTTGTATCTGTTAGTTACGTGGCGGGTTATTCGAAAGCCGGTAGTCAATTATTTTCAAATGAATTTTATACTGATTTTTTGGTGGTAACTAAGGGGAATCAGCTGGCAACTATTGACCAGGTTGAGAAAAAGGGTGACGGAGAAGTAATGGGTGTAAGTAATACTTTTAAGGGTAAAAATAACACAAATGATAATTTGTTTTTTCCTTTTTTAATGTTATTTTTGGGTTCTTCTACGTGGCTTCGAATTAAATTTGGCGGAATATTGGATCAGTTATATGGAGGAAGGGAATTGGCAGTTAAAATAAAAGATTATCTTTTGATCGGGACAATGATGTTAATTTTTGGAATTACCAGTCATCAGCTATTGAAAACAAAAAGTTTTAATTATTTGGATACACCGGTGTTGAGCTGGCAAGAAACTTTGGTGTCAGGAAAGGAAGTAAAATAAAATTATGAAAAGATTAATACAGGATCCCCTACCTTATTCTTATGATGCTTTGGAGCCGGTGATTTCTAAGTCGATAATGCAACTTCATCACGACAAACACGAGGCGGCTTATGTAAATAAAGCCAATGAAGCAATCGAGAAATTAGAAAAATCCAGAGCCGGAGAATTGGAAATTGATGTTAAAGCGATAATGAGGGATTTTAGTTTTAACTATAACGGAGCGGTATTACATAAATTATTTTGGGCAAATATGCGTACAGCAAAAGATAATAATCAACCGGATGAGCAACTAAGGGCTTTGATTGAAGAAAATTTTTTAAGTGTTAAGGCTTTTGAAAATGAATTCAGTGCCGCGGCAGTAGGAGTTGAAGGATCGGGATGGGCGGTTCTTTGGAAGGATATGGATAATAATTTATCTATTGGCCAACTGGAAAAACATAATTTGTTGGCTTTAAACGGAAATATTCCAATTTTGGTCCTGGATGTGTGGGAGCACGCTTATTATCTGGACTACCTTAATGATAGGGCTTCGTATGTGACAAAGTGGTGGCAGGTAGTAAATTGGGAGGATGTCAACAAAAGGGTATGGAAATAAACTGTTAATAACCAGATGTTTGGATTTATTGGAAATTAACATTGATTCAACAATATTAGATTTGGGCTGTGGAAACGGCAAATTTGCCAGAAGAATTCCTGGGGCGATATATTATGAAGGAGTTGATTATGTTTTTGATTTGATTGAAAGGGCAAGGGCTAAAAATAAGAATCAAAGACATTTTTTTACAGTGGCAGATATTACCAAAAAATTACCTATCAGGAAAAAAGATTTTTCCCGAATTGTAAGTGTATTAATGTTGCACAAAATTAAAGATATTGAGGGTTTTTTTAAAAATGTTTCTGATCATATGGCTATAGATGGGATTTTTTTGATGGTAATTTATCATCCATTTTTAAATTTGAAAGAAAAATTAAAAGACGAAATATATATCGATCACGGTTTGGAGCAAATTTCAAAAGAAGTAAAAAATCAGCATTTAGTGATTGATAGTATCAATGAATTTGAGGAAGAAAAGGTAAAATATATGGCTATAAAGTGTAGAAAAATTGGTTAAGCTTTTAGAATGACATCGTGATGTCCGTTTTCCCGAAATCCGACAGAGGTGACCTGACAAAAATTGGCTTTTTTCCAAATTTGGCTGGTATTGAGAGCACCACAATATGAATATCCGGAACGAATACCAGCAAGAAGAGATTCCAATACCTGATTTACCGAACCGGAATACGGAACCAAACTTTCAACTCCTTCGATGTGTTTTAGGTAAGAAGCCGATTTACCCTTGGCGTTTTTTTGGATTTGTTTTTGTTTTTCGACAGCACTAGTAGAAGCGTTATAGCGTTTGTATTTGACACCATCTACTTCAACCATTTGAGAAGGTGCTTCGTTGGTACCGGCTAACAAGGATCCGACGATAACTGCGGAAGCGCCGGCAGCAAGACATTTGGTAATGTCCCCGGAATTTTTGATACCACCATCTGCCCAAATTATTTTTTTGGTTTCACGAGCGGCGCGGGAGGCTTCAGTTATGGCGGTAAATTGGGGAACACCGCAACCAGTTTGAACACGGGTAGTACAAATAGAACCCGGACCTACTCCAACTCTGACGATATCGGCACCTGAATTAAAAATATCAAGAGCCCCCTGATAAGTACCAACTACTCCGGCAGAAAGAGATAATTTGGGATATTTTATACGAATTTTTTTGATAAATTCAAGGTTTTTGGACATATGGCCATGAGCAATGTCAATACTGATGTGATCGACTCCGGCAGCTAAAAGTATTTCAAGTCTTTTCCAATCATGATCATTAATACCAATTGCGGCAGCGGTTAAAAATCCGGCAGCTTTTACCTGGGAAACTTTTTTGGCTTGAATTTCGGGGGTATCAAATCTCGGGAGAATTCCAAAACTACCATTTTTACCCATTGATAATGCCATTTCCGTACTTGTGACACTGTCCATATTTATGGCAATTATGGGGGCGGTCAATTTGTGGCCGCATAGTTCCCAAGAAAGATCAACAAGACTTCGAGAGTCGATGGAAGATTGATTGGGGATCAACAGAACGTCATCTAAGGAAAGATAGGTGGGAAATTGTTGGTTCATATTAATTACTTTGGGAGGTGGCGTAATTAATATTCCCTTTTTTAGGATATCAATTATTGAGGTTTCGTCAAGGAGATGGATTTCTTGTCGGGTTTAATTGAATGTTTTGCCCGCTTACGCTCCCATCGGCATTAGTAACACCAAATACAGCAACCTTTTCCCCTACTTTTAAATCACTGACTGTTCCCTGAGTGGCTTTGTTTATTGCAGTTTTGTCATTTATTAAAATAATCTTTGAACTTCCATCAGTCATTTTGACAGTTATTGATTTTTCATCTGCACTTATAATTTCACCTATGATTTGACCGATACCACGAGGTTTATTTTGGATCCCGTCTCCGGTAACATCTCCTCTCATTAGACCTCCACCCGGAATTTGTTGGCGAAAATCTGAAATTGCTTTAGTTTGTTGATACTTGGTTCCAACAAAAAAGCCTATACCGGTAAAAAGAGCAATTACTAAAATTGTCAGAATTAAATTATTTTTCATAGTAATTTAAATTTAATAAATAATTAAAAATTATTCATATCTAAGGGCTTCGATTGGCTGAAGATTTGCTGCCCGTTTTGCCGGATACCAACCAAAAATTATGCCAATAGCGACTGAAACAACAAAAGCGAGGATGATCGGATTGAGGGTGATGACAAAAGAGGATGAGTTGATTTTGGCATATAAGTATGAAATCACTATCCCCAGTATTATTCCGATAATTCCACCAACAAACGTTAAAATTACGGATTCGGTCAAAAACTGAGTGACAATTGTTTTTTTCTTGGCTCCCAGGGCTTTTCTTAATCCAATTTCACGGGTTCTTTCGGTGACAGTAACAAGCATTATATTCATAATTCCAATTCCACCGACTAACAAAGAAATTGCGGCAACTCCTGACAATAAGGACGTAAAAGTTCCCGATATTTCAGTGGCTGTGCTTAGGATATCTTCCTGATTCATAATTCTAAAGTCTGCCTTGGATGGATCCGATAAATTATGGCGACTTAATAATAAATAGCCGATTTCATTAACTGCCTGATCCATGACTTCAGCATTGTTGGCTTCGACAGCAATTGAACTAAGATAATTAACTCCAAATAATTGTTTTTGAGCTGTGGTTAAGGGAACATAAACCCGATCGTCCTGGCTTTGCATACCGGAGCCGCCTTTAGTTTCAGTTACACCGACTACGATAAAATTTTGGCCATTTATTCTGATTGTTTGACCAGAAGGGTCATATGTTGAATCACCATATAAATCTTCGACAACGGAAGGTCCCAAAACTGCCACTCTAGTCATCGAAACCAAATCCCTTTCGGAGATAAATGAACCGAATGATACGGCTAAATTATGTATCAGGGTGTAAATCGGGGTGGCTCCGATTATGGTAGTGTTGGTGTTGCTGTCACCGGTAACTACCTGTAGTCGTCCGGAATATTCTGCTGATACATTTTTTACTGTAGTTACTTGGGTTGAATTCTCAATGGCTTTTGCATCTTCATTGGTCAGAGTCGTACCTCCACCGGCTGCACCTCTGACAGTACCGGTTCTAGCTGAACTTGGGGATATGGTTAATAAATTTGACCCTAGCGACTGAATTCTTGATTGAACTGCCTGTTGACTAGCCTGACCTAGTGATACCAAAGCAATTACTGAACCGATACCAATTATTATCCCTAACATTGCCAATCCGGTCCGCATTTTATTTAATTTTAAGGTTCCGATGCTTTCGGTAAATAATTCCCAAGTTTCCTCAATTTTGTATTTACTAAATAATTTTCCTAGCATGGTTGGGTGAATCTTTAAATATTTTTCCGTCTTTAATATTGATAATTCTTTTTGCATGTTTTGCAATATCAACTTCATGCGTAATCATTACTATAGTTCTACCCTCGTCATTTAATTTTTGAAATATTTCCATAATTTCTTCGGCCTGATGAGAGGCAATATTTCCGGTGGGTTCATCGGCCAAAATTAGTGTAGGATTCATTACTAAAGATCGAGCAATAGCAACCCGTTGCTGTTGACCTCCTGAAATCTGATTGCTGGTATGTTGCATCCGATCACCCAGACCAACCATTTTTAAATATTTTTCTGCGATTTTTAACCTGATTTCTTTTGGAATACCGCCATAAATCATGGGGATCATGACATTTTTTAGAGTAGTGGTCCTGGGAAGCAGATTAAATGCCTGAAAAACAAAACCTATTTTACGATTTCGGATATCGGATAATTCGTCGTCTGTTAATTTTTCTACTTTTTCTCCATCTAAGATGTATTCTCCGCTGGTAGGTTTATCTAAAGCTCCTAAAATATGCATCAAAGTTGATTTTCCTGATCCCGACGGACCCATAATTGCCACAAATTCGCCTTTTTTTATTTTAAAAGAAACGTTGTCCAGAGCGGTCGTCTCTAACAAGTCAGTCTTGTATATTTTGGACAATTTTTTTACTTTTATTATGAAATCTTGACTTTTCATTGTCTTAATTCTCCGGGAGGAGCGCCGCCCATCATGATTCCGCTGCCCATATTACTGCCTCCGAAAAGTGAGCTTGAATTACTTCCGGAACCGGTTGATTTGCTGGTTGCAGAAGTGTTGATAATCGAAGTAACAACAACATCACCTTCATTAATGCCGGATACAATTTCTGTTTGGGAGTCATTACTATCTCCTGTTTCCACTTCTACTGAGGTGGCAATACCATCTTTTAATATTTGGACTGTTGAAATGTTGTTAACTGTTTTGATTGCAGTCGAAGGAATGACAATGACATCATCTTTGACAGATACAATTATTGTGGCAGATACTGCCATATTTGTATAAATATCAAGATCGGTGTTGTCCAGAAGCACATTTACGGAGTAGGTGGTAACATTTGAATTTACATTTCCACTGGTGTTAACTGCCAATACCGTACCGGTGAGAGTATGGTCGGGAAAGGCGTCCATAGTTAAGGTAACTTTTTGACCGGATTTGATTTTGGTGACGTCTACTTCTGTCAAATTTAAGGTTGCCTGATATTGACCTCCGGGGTTTTTTATAGCTCCCACATTTTGAGAAGTTACAGTTTGAGAATTAGATGAGGAGTCCGACCCGGTACTGACTGTGATAGATGAGTTTGAACTATCGGAAAGGACAACACCTTCTGCCAATATTAAATTACTTAAAACTCCGGAAACGGGCGCATAAATTGTGGAAGAAACCTGTTGGTAACTTCGGAGGGCAGCTGAGAGTTTTGAGTTGGCTAATGAAATGTCTACGGAAGAGTTGTTATATTTCATTTCATCCGTCGTAAAAGTTTCTTTGGCTAACTGTAGGGTTTTTTCAACTATGGCTTTTTCATTATAGGTGTATTCGGCATTGGTGTCCGGATTCCAACCTCCGGATTTCATATTGTCGTATTCGGCTTGAGCATCCAATACAGCTTGCCTATCTTTCCACATTTGGATGTCGGCGGCAGTTCTATTGGCTTGAGCAGTTTTTACGTTTTCTAAAGTATTTAGATAATTTGACCAAGCTATTGTTTGGGTTTCTTTGGCTTCGTCGTCCAAAGTAAGTTCGGCAAGTTTTTGTCTTTTAACAACGGTATCACCGTTTTTTACATAGACGCGATTTACGGTTCCAATAGCGCCGGTAGTGATATAAGTGGTACTTCCGGAAGTGATGGTGCCAGAAGCCGAGATGGTAGTGATGAGCGAAGCCTTTTCGGCAGTACCGGTTTTAAATTGAGTTTTATTGTTTTGATCGGATTTTATTTTATTAAAAATAAATAGACCAAAAATTGAAATTCCCAAGACGATAAGAGTAATTTTGACTTTTTTATTTAACTTCATGGTGGAATTTTAATTTTGATTTCTGAAATCCAGCTGAACCTAACTGATTGGACTTGATTTGAGTTTAAGATGAATTATTTTAAAGGCAGATGAACAGTAAAAATACTACCCTTTTGAGGAACGCTTTCGACTTTAATATCGCCACGGTGTTGCCGGACAATTTTTTGAGCAATTGATAAGCCCAATCCAAATCCATTTTTACCCTGCTTACTTCTGGCAGAGTCAGCTCGATAAAAACGGTCGAAAATGTGTGGTAAATCTTTTTTATCAATGCCTATTCCCTGGTCTTTTACAATTATTAAAATTGAACGATCGGTTTTTCGAGTTTCAATTTGAACAACCTTATTGTTGGGGGTATATTTTATGGCATTATCCAGAAGGATTGTAAATAATTCTTTCAAATTATGGGGGTTAGCATTTATTTTGTAATCATGGACTTTGACTTTTAATTGTATGTTTTTAATTTTTGCTAAAGGTTTAACCTGACTAACAGATTGAAGAATAGTTTTCTTTAGGAAAACGTTTTCAAATTTGATGTAATTGTTTGGTTTTTGATATTGTGCCAATAAAAGCAACTGATCAGAAAGTGACTGCAATTTATTTACCTCGACAATACTTTCGGATATCAAATTACGAGCTTGTTTGATGTTGAGATCGGGGTCGCGAAGATTGACTTCAAAAGCACTTTTGAGGGAAGTTAATGGGGTTCTAATTTCATGAGACGAATCGGAAACAAACTGATTTTGTTCTTCCACCATGTCCTTAATGGGACGAAGGGTTTTGCCGGCCAAAAAATATGATAATCCGCCTGATATTACAAAAATAGATCCGTTTAAAAAGAGGAGTGAATTAGTTATACGGCGACGGATTTCGTTGAGTAAGTCGGTGTCGATAGGAGGTGGAGGAAAAACCGGAGACCGTAATTGGTTTCGGATATGTTGGGATTGAGCGAATCTGGTTACTTCTGTATTTATTAGCTGGAAAATTACCAAACTGAAGGAAATACTAATAAACATAATAATTAACAAGTACCAGGCAGTAAGTTTGATCCGAGCTTTTTGAAACATAATCAATTAGATATTTTGTAACCAAAACCCCTAACGGTGTGAATCAGAGGTTTTTGTTTGGGAAAGGGGTTGTCAATTTTTTGTCGTAACTTTTTGATGTAAACTTCGACAGTATTGGGGAGGATGTTTGATTCATAATCCCAAACATGGTTGATAATTTGATCTTTTTTGATTATCTGACCGGGATGACGCATTAAATATTCCAAAAGAGAAAATTCCTTACCAGACAAAGTGATCGGTTTATTTTGTCTTTTAACTTCAAAATTCAGGGTATTTAAACTTATATCTCCAATTGTTAATATATTGCTTAAAGAATTGGGAGGACGACGAATTAAGGCACGAATTCTGGCTAATAATTCTTCAAAGGAAAAAGGTTTGGTCAAATAATCGTCAGCACCACTATCCAGACCTTCAATTTTGTCGTCGGTTTGGCTTTTGGCGGTCAACATTAGAATTGGAGTGTGGATTTGTTTTTGTCGTAATTTCATGCAAATTTGTATTCCATCCATTCCGGGTAACATCAAATCTAAAAGGATAAGATCGTATTCTTCGGTAACGGCCAAATCATAGCCATCAGTACCGGTATAAGCGAGATCGACTGCGTATTTTTCCAGTTGTAATCCTTTTTTAATTGAATTGGCGATGCGGTGTTCATCTTCAACTACCAAAATTCTCATATTCAATGATTATACCTAATATGCTGAATTTAAGCTGAAAATAAAAATTGATTTAAATCGATGTTATACTTTTTGAAAGTTAAAAAGTTTTAAAAATTAATAAAGGATTTTCATGGAAAATAAAACACCAAAAAAGTTGTCAAAAGCTACTATGTTTCAATTATTGTTGTTGGCCTTAGTTTTGGCTGTCGGAGTCTTTGCTTATTACAAATATGGCAATGTAGCGATAGTTAACGGAAAAGCCATCAGCAGATTGAGTTATATAGATTTGATGGAAAAACAGGTTGGTAAACAGACACTAGATCAAATGGTAACGGAGGCTTTGATTTTGGGAGCAGCAGAAAAACAAAATATTACTGTTCCTGAAAGTGAAATAAATGCCAGCCTGAGTGAAGTTGAAGCCCAGGTCAAAGCACAGGGGCAGACTCTGGATCAGGCATTGATAGCGGAAGGAATGACAAAGGATGAATTAATTCGTCAAATCAGAATCCAAAAGTTAGTAGAAAAATTGTCAGGTACCGATAAAGCAATTACTGATGCTGAGGTGGAAAAATTTTTGAAGGACAATGAAGATCAATTGCCGGAAGATTCGACCGAAGCCGAACTTAAAGAGCTGGCGGTTGAACAATTGGAAAGCCAAAACAGAAGCACGGCAATTAATGCCTGGATTACAAAAGCTCAGGAAGAGGCGACAATTATTTATCGGTAATTTGACCGGTATTTAAATATTTCCAAAATTTTGGAAGGCTGTCTTTGGGGAAGCTGGCGTGATTACGTTTTTTCACCAACCATTCGAGATTGATGTGTGGATTGAATAATTCCTGTTTTTCTTGGGTAAGTTGTCTGTAGACGGGGGAAATTGCCCTGGTATTGATTTCTCTGACGACTTCTTCCTTTTTTTGGGGGTCGATGGCAACTTTACAAAGTAAAAATAAAAAATGCCTAAGGGCTCGGCCTTGGGTACCTTCAATGGGCAATTTGGTTTTACTACTAATAATTTGGGGAGCATCAGGAAACATTTGAGGAATTTCATCAATAATTTGTTGAGCTTGAAGTCCAAAGATTTTACTTATGGCGATACCCCGTTGATTATTGAGGTCTCTAAATTGAATTTTTGTCGGATTAAAAAGTGAGGCTAGAGTTTCCGGTGAAGGATTCTCCAGATTTGCACCGAATTTTGTTAGGACTTCACGGATTTTGTTAATTGACTGAGGATCCAGAGACTCCAAAGTAAGAGGCTGACGCAATTCTATGGGACCAGAAAGGTTGTATAGAGCCTGTTCAAAACGAGTGAGTTGGGGGATTTCGGATTGAGGGGGAAATTGGGGATTATCGGGAGACATACTTTATTTTACCATTTTGTATATTTAATTTTTTTTGCCGGTGACTAATTTTGAGGTGGCTTCGCGAATGGCGATTTTGGGAAGAGTGTCTTGATTGACTTTTAAATATTTTTTGACTTCCGTGGAATGATGTTTAATTAAACTTCTTAAGATCCAAGAGACGGCTTTGGTTATAAGAATGTCTTTTTCCAATTTTAAATTTTCAATATTTTCAAATGCTAAATTGGACAGACGATGATCTTTTGAAAGACGCACAGGTTTGGTAAGAAGTACCAGGGAGGCACGACGTTTGGAAATATTTTTGTTTTGATTAAATTTTTTTAAGATTTTTTGCCACTGTGGCCAGTGAGTTAAAAAATCAAGATCGGTAAAATTCATCTGGCATAGGGTGTCTATTTCAGCCCAACCATGGGTATAATTTAACCAAATATCTAACATTTTTGGGTTAATTTGAGATAAATAATTTTTGAAATATCCGGGAAAACGGCCGGCTAAAATAATTTCGTCAAAGGATTCGCCTTGGGTATAAAGTGAAGTGACCAGATCGGTAAATTGTAAAAGATTTAGTGAATTGTTTTGGGTAAAATCTTTAATAATTTGTTTATGTGAAGCGGTATCGAGATGATAGCCGGGACGGGGAGTGCCACAATATTTAAGTCCAAAATCAATAAAATTTGGCTCGGATAGACGGGAAATGTTTTTTAATGAACTTATTATTTGAAGGTGGTGAGAATTTATGATCATTTTCGTATTTAAATTTTATTTATAAGATATATTTATGTTAGAATAATTTAATATACTAAATTTAAGGTAACACTTAATTTTAATGAAAAAAAACTTAAGACAACTGAGTTTACTTCTTATATTATTTTGTTCTATATTTTTTTCTTCTAACAATAGACTGTCGATAGTAGAAGCTACTGTACCCGAATGTGAGTCTCCCGACTGTGAAAAAAAGATAACTATTTGCCATGCAGCCGGCAGGGACGGAACTACTCATTATCGGACTCTTGATATTAGTTATAATGCGGTTTATGGACCGGGTGGACATTTTAATGAAAATGGTACCCCCAGAGCCGGACATGAAAATGATCATTTAGGGGCTTGTACCTGCAGTGAGTTAATAAATTGTCCCATAACAACTTCGACATCTTCTCCTACTTGTAAACCCACGCGCAAACCTACACACAAACCTACACACAAACCCACGCGTAAACCCACATCTATGCCGACAAATCCGGATGTTACAAATACTCCGACTTTGACACCAACACAAATTCCAGAGGTCACAAATACTCCAACTCCTACAATTATTCCAACTCCAACTCCAACACCTTTGCCGGGGGTTGGCGGAGATAACGGTGGAAACCCTCCGGGACCTTACGTTTGTGCGGATGCCAAACCGGGAACTCCCTCAAATTTGACGGCAAGTTGCGTGAGTTCGACAGAAGTTAGGTTAAATTGGACGGCAGCGTCTGACCCTCATACTTCTTATGTGTTGGCTTATGGACCATCTATTGGTGATTATCGTTTCGGAAGTCCTAACATAGGAAATGGTACTGAATATACGGTCAGGTCTTTGACTCCAAATATCCAATATTGTTTTTATATTCATGCTCAAAATAACTGTATGCCGGGTGATAAGTCAAACGTGGTGTGTATAAGTTGTGGATCTTCAACCCGGACGTCTAATATTTTGGGGGCTGTAGATAATTATAATCCCTTAGTATCGGGGATAAGAGATTCTTATGGCGGAGTGATATTGGGCGAGACAACCGAGATGCCTGATACAGCTGAAGTAAAATATTCTGAAGAAAAACTTCCATCAGGAAATACGATGGACGCAACGCATTCGATTGTTATCCCCTCTTTGAATTTGGAGGAAAATATATATATTCCTCAAAAGATAGGAGATGAATTTACAGTAGGTCATAGGGAAGT
This sequence comes from Candidatus Shapirobacteria bacterium, assembly GCA_003542615.1. Lineage (GTDB taxonomy): Bacteria > Patescibacteriota > Microgenomatia > UBA12405 > UBA12405 > UBA12405. Next base: position 21,364 of record DPKG01000005.1, read on the forward strand.
TTTGTTTGACAAAATGAACGGGAGTGAAGTTTATTATGGCCATAATGGAACTGATGTATTTGGAAATTTGTATAGGTTAAATAAGGGTGCGGAAGTAGAAGTGACGGAAAACGGTGTAGAAAAAACTTACCAAGTTGAAGAGAAATTATTTGTTCACAAATCACAAGTTGAATCACTTGACTCGGGAGAAGATCAGATTATTTTGACAACCTGCAGTTATACTCAACCGGATTATCGGATAGTTATTAAAGCAACAATAAAATAAATGAAAAAAATAATTATCGTAGTTTTTGTAGTGCTGGCATATATATTTATCACAAAACCTGAAGTTGATATCAAAGCACCGGTATTTTTGGGTGAAAAAGTTAGTCCGACACCGACGGTCGATAATTGGTTGTCAAAAGATTGGGCACAAAAAGAATCGTCTGATGATAAATTGATTTTGGAGAAAAAAGTAGAATTGGGATTAAAGCCGGAGATAGTTTGGGAAAAATCTGAGAGAAAAACTGAAACGGATTTTGAAACTTATACTAATACTTTGGTGGCCGGAGCCAGATCAGCAATACCAACTTTGCGCTATGATATGGATAAATTTGTAGAAGGAGATTTGGATCAAAGAATTTTGGGCGGCTATTACTACAATCAAGGTAAAAAAGTATTTATCAGTCAGCGACTTTATCAAAAAGATAGTAATTTTTATACACTGACGGCATCGTTTGATAATAATGAATTAGAAAAAGAAGTAGAATCCATTTTTGACAAGATTGTGGAAAGAAGATTAGGGAATTAGAGAGATTCTAGGTTTTAGACTTTTTAAAATATTTTTTGCCTTTTAGTTTTTCCGGTAATAAATCTTTATCGGTGTATTTCTCATATCCTTTACCGTATCCAATTTCTTCCATTAATTTTGTTTCAGGGTTGCGTAGTGATAGAGGGATGGGAAGATTGCCGTAAGTGCGAACATCGACTTGAGCAGCACGCAAACCATCATGGGCGGAACGATTTTTAGGGCTGGTAGCCAGATAAACAACGCCATGAGCTAGTGGAATGGCACATTCAGGATAACCGATGCTGGTGACGGCAAAGAAGACCTGATTGGCCAACATTAGAGCCGAGGAGTTGGCGATGCCAATGTCTTCGGAGGCAAAGATAACCATGCGACGGGCGATAAATTTGGGATCTTCACCGGCTTCTACCATGCGGGCAAGATAATAAAGAGCGGCGTCGGGATTGGAGGCCCGCATACTTTTGATGAAGGCAGAGATGGTGTTGTAGTGTTCCTCGCCTTTTTTATCGAATCTTAAATGAGAATTTTGAAGAGTAGATTTGAGGGTATCGACGGTTAATTTGTTGTATAAGGTAAAGGCGTTGTCGATCATGGTGATCGCCTGACGGGCGTCGCCGTTGGCCATTTGAATAAGCCAATCGCGGGCAGTTGGAGAAATTTTGGTTTTCAGAGTTTTAACGCAACGGGAAATAATTTCTTCCATTTCCTCGGAAGTCAGATCATTTAAAACAAAAACCCGGCAACGGGATAGAAGTGGAGAAATGACCTCAAATGAGGGATTTTCGGTAGTAGCACCGATGAGAGTGAGTGCGCCACTTTCGACAAAAGGTAAGAGGTAATCTTGTTGAGCTTTGTTAAAACGGTGGATTTCGTCTAAGAAAAGAATTTTTTTGTAAAGAGAGGGCGAGTCGTGATTCTTCCCTACGCCAACAATTTTACGAATATCATCTTTACCGGCAGAGACGGCAGAAAGTTCAAATATTTCAGCTTCGGCTTGACGGGCGATAATCCGAGCCAGAGTAGTTTTGCCAACACCGGGAGGACCCCAAAAAATCATAGAAAATATTTGTTTTTGTTCGATGACTAATCTGAGAGGTTTGTTGGGACCAACCAGATGGGACTGACCGACAAATTCGTCTAAATTTTTGGGGCGGATGAGATTGGCGAGGGGTTGGGATGAAATCATATTCGGGTAATGTTCGGGTATGCTTAAGAATAAATGGTTAGACGGCTAAAGTCAAGGTTTTTTTAATAATGATCGAGGTGCTTGATGCCGATTTCGGGAATAGTGAGATGAGGCGGTAGTTTAAATATAAATTCGATCAGGTGAGCAACTTCTTCAGGGTGAATGGCGCTGTCCATGTTGCGTTTAAAGCCGGAGTGGGTCAAAAATTTGGTATCCATTAGCCCGGGATAAATACCAATAACTTTAATACCATACGGAGCCAGTTCAGGTTGGAGTGATTTGGTAAATCCATCTATGGCCCATTTTGAGGCGTGATAAACAGAACGGGATTCGCAAGGATAAAGGGCTGCCTGAGAAATAATATTGATAATGGTTCCTGACTTTTGTTTTTTCATAATCGGGGCCACAAAACGACAGAGATTAACTGTACCGAGGGTATTTACTTCAAAAACTTTTTTAATCTTTTTGGGATCATTGGTGGTAAGCTGGCCTTGAAGATAAATACCGGCACAATTTATCAGATAATCGATTTTTTTGTATTTTTGGGTAATTTCTCCGATAGCCGATTCAACTGCCAGCCAATTTGAGATGTCGCAAACAAAAGGTTGAGCCGAAAATTTTTTGGCAACCCGGGAAAGTGAATGACCGTCGATGTCCAGGACTATCACGTGATGTTTTGGTGAAAGCATGGCCACTAATTCACGTCCTAAGCCGTTAGCGCCTCCGGTAATTACAACTACAGATTTCATATATCTTTATTTATATTAAAACATTTTATTATGTTTTGAGGTAAGAAGGCGGTTTTAAGGTATAATCGTGGCCAGTAATTAATATGGGACAATTAATAATAAAAAAAAGATATTTTGTAGCCGGAATAGGTTTGGTTTTTTTGTTTTTGTTGTTTTATATCTCTAATGAATTAAAGAAACCGATAGTTAGTAAAGATGTGGAGATAATTGTCGAAGAAAGGATAAAAACCATTGATCCAAAAGGTCCGTGTGTTGATTTACCGGTATTAATTTACCATCACGTCCAGCCGCTGGCGATAGCCAAAAAAAACTCACAAATGGGTTTGTCAATTAGTCCGGAGTACTTTAGGCAACATTTAGAATACATCAAAGACAAGGGTTATAAGGTGATAGAAGCCAAAGATTTGGTAAATTATTTTGATAAAGGTAAAGAATTACCAAACAACAGCATAATGATAACTTTTGATGACGGATATGAAGATAATTATATTTACATGTGGCCGATATTAAAGGAGTTTGGGTATAAGGCAATAATTTTTTTGGCAACCGGATTGATGGATAGTCCGGGATATTTGTCGTGGCAACAAGTTGGGGAGATGAGTGGAGAAATATATTTTGCTAATCATACCCAAACACATCGTAGCTCATCTGAGGATAAAGTGGTTTTATATGACGAAATTCAATCTGCCTATAGGCAACTTAATGAAAGCGGTTTGGATGAAGTTAAGATTTTTGCCTATCCATACGGTATTCCTAGTACTATAGCTCAGGGTGTGTTGATGGAATTAAGATATAATTTGGCTTTTACGACCTATAATGGTCGTGTTCAGTGTAAGAGTAATCGTTTGGCACTTTTTAGAATCAGGACGGGGAATTTTGGTCTGGAGATGTCTGGTTTGTAAGAAAAGCAAAATAATATTATAATTGAGTTAGGAAAGAATTTTATTAATTTAATTTATAGGTATGATAAGTAGAATATTAGTGGTAGAGGATGATAGGGACTTAAGAGAATATTTAAAGGATTTACTTTTATCAAATAATTATTTGGTTGAATTGTCGCCGGACGGGGCCAGTGCTTTGAGTTATTTAAAAAAGACAGAGCCTGATTTGGTTATATTAGATTTGGGATTGCCGGATATAGACGGAAAATCGGTATGTGTAGAAATTAAAAAAACTTATCCGGATTTGCCGATATTAATATTGACGGCTAGACACTCTACTGCCGAAATTGTAACCGGTTTGAATTTGGGAGCAGATGATTATGTGGTAAAACCATTTGTGGGAGAAGAACTAATGGCTAGAATTAAGGTAAGATTGAGAAATAAGGATAACGGTAAGAGTGTTTTGAAAGTAGCAGATTTAAAATTGGACAATAGCAAAATGATAGTAGAAAGAGGGGGGAAACAAATCAGTTTAACAAAAACCGAATTTGATTTACTTCATTTTTTAATGAAAAATTCCGGGAGGGTAATGACTCGGGAAACTATTTTGAATAAAATATGGTTATATTCTCCGGATATTGAAAGCAGAGTTGTGGATGTGTATGTTGGCTATTTAAGAAAGAAAATTGACAAGGGTAGAAATAATAAATTGATCCAATCTATCCGTGGATTTGGTTATACTATAAGAGAAGAAAAGCGGGCAGTAATAACTACTAAATAAGCCGACTAATTGATGAGACTAGTTGATGTCCGCTGAAAGGTTTTTGAAGATAAGCGTCAACTTTGGCTGCCAGGGAAATTTTTTTGATGTCGGTATTTCCTGACACTAATAAAATTGGAATTTTTTTGGTATCGGTGGCTTCTTTTAATTCAAGAGCAATGTTTTTGCCATTATCTTGATTTAAAAATACATCTAGAATAATTAAGTTTGGCCGAAAAAATCTAATTTTTTGGTGGGCATTATGACTGTCTGCAGTGGCTACAAAACCATAGCCAGCATCCTCTAAGATAGAGCGGACACCTTCTAAAAAATCATGATCGTCATCTATAATAAGAATTTTGTTCATTAAAAAAGTTAATAAGTAATCTTGTTAGTTATCTATTTTTAAAATGTGCTAAAGATGTGATAAAGGTAAGGAGAAGGTATGAGTTTGTTATAGGATGGTCTTGGCGGTAGGAAGTTGAATTGCATAAATAAAATCAAGCTTTGGATGTTTGTATAATTGGATAAAACCCCGGTAATGAAGAGCTATTTGATTGGCTAAGGAACCGGGAATATCATTTTGAAAATCCCGCGAGTGCTTGGGTGACGGGATTAGCAAGGAAAGATTTGATGTTTTAACATTTTTGGGAGGATTAAGAATATTGATAGTGAGAGAATTAGATGAATCGGTATCGAACATAAAGATTGGATTGTGATTTTGGTGGTTGAGATTTTTTGTCAATTGGACGAGAAGTAGGGAAAGCATTTGTTTAAAGTATTGATGATCAATTTTAATTTTTCCTTCAACTTTGGTAATAGATTTAATATTAATTTTTAGATCGGTTTCGATTTCGGCGAGAGTATCGGGGATAAGCTCTTTTAGCGAAAAAAATCGTGAATTGAATTCAAGTTGGTTGTTTTTAATTTTAGTAATTTGGTAGTAATTATTAATTTGGGTAGTCAGAAGGTCGATTTTGGTATCTATTTTTTGGAGATAATTCAAAAAAAATTGGTTTTTATCTTTTTGAGAACGGCTGACCAATAGGTCGATAAATATTTTTATGGTGGTTAGGGGTGTTTTTAGTTCGTGAGTAAGCATGTCAGAAAAATTTTGATAGTGGGAATCAGTGGGAACCGGAAACAATTTTTTTTTGGACATATGTAGTATTTAACCATACTTTTAACTAAAAAGGCCTATTCTTACTACTTTATTACGATATATTGACTCTGATTTAAAGACCAGAAATTATTATTGGCTTAAGGCGTTATACATTGATAAATGGGGAGGTGAAAAATAGGGATGAATATTTTATTGTGGATTATTTTAGGTCTGCTTGCCGGCTGGATGGCTTCGGTATTAACAAAAACTAGTTCCAGCCAGAGTTCGGTGATGGATATGGTTTTGGGAATAGTCGGTGCCATTGTGGGGGGTATGATCATGAATTTATTAGGATATACAGGAATAACAGGGTTTAATCTTTACTCTTTGGTGGTGGCGGTGTTTGGGGCAGTTTTGTTGGTGGGGTTAGGCCGATTGTTGAGAAGTTAGGCTAAAATTAAGCCATTATTTTGAGGATGTTTTTGATATTATTACTTTGGTATGGTGACCAAACAAAGGATTTTGGTGGTGGACGATGATTCGGGGGTACTTGAGGCGATTAAGATAATTTTGGTTGACAGTGGTTTTAAGGTAAAAACGATAATGAGGGCGGATGAATTTGAAAAAGTTATGACTAGCTTTAGACCTGATTTGGTGATGCTAGATATCTGGATGCCTAAAATTAGTGGTGAAGAACTTTGCCGAAAAATTAAAGGAAACGATGATTTAAAAAAGATTCCGGTGGTGCTTTTATCGGCGTCAAATAGAACTGAAAAAATTTCAAAAAAATGCAAGGCCGATGATTATTTGACAAAACCATTTGACATGGAAGATTTGATTGAGACTGTAAAAAGAAATTTGTTACCTTTCCCAGTATTGAAGGTTTAGTTGTCTATAATCTCGGCTATATTGAAAAATATAGTCGTTGGTTTCGAGTATTTTTTGGTGGTCGATGCCATGGATAGCTTCACCATAAGGTATGACGTAAAGTCGACTGGGAGAGTTTTGGGAAACTTTAGAAATGTCGTTGATAACGATATCGGGATAGTAATATTTTAGCGGGTCGGCAAAACTGGGAATCATCCAAACCGAAGTTTGAGGCGAAAGATTGACAGAGAGAGATTGCCAATCTTCACGGTGAAATGTTGGATTTATAAGATAGATTAAGGAAAAAATTACAAATCCAAAAAGAATAATTGATTTAATAAATTTAGAATTAATTAAGGACAAAGATATAGCCAAAATAGGAATGAGATAAATAAAACGAAAATATTGAAGCATGGGTGAAGATAGGGAAAATAAAGTGGCAATGAAAAGGGGGAAAATAAAAAAGTAAAGTAATTTTTGGTGATGTTTGGCGGTAAAAATATAGGAAGTAAAAATAAAAATAGTCCAGATTGATGAAATAAAATAATAAAAATATTTAGGTAAAAAACTGATATGACCGATGGCAAATTTTACCGGTATTAGCAATAAATTTTTTAGAGTCACCTTTCCAAGAACCAAATCCCAATGTGGAACCAGTTGAAGCATAATCCGGGAATTTTTAAATTGGGAAAGAAGAAGAGGTGAAAGGATCAGAAGTGACAATAAGATTCCGGGAAGAGTTTTTAGAAAAAGTGACTTTTTGGTATGAAGTAATAAATAGAGATAAATAGCGAAAAGGAAAAATATTGAACCGTAGAATGTTGAGAAACTCAAAAAGGTAAAAAAATTAAATAATAAAAGATGTTTTGTTGAGTGTTTTTGGTGGGCAATAATTAGCATCAAATAAAATGAGGCGGTTAGAAAAAAAGTGACCATAGAATACATCCTTATTTCCTGAGAATAGTAGATAATTAGGGGGTTAAACATAAAAAAAGCAGTAGCCCAATAAGCGACCTTGGAATAAAATTTTTGACAAATAAGAAAAACAATATAGGCGGTTGCTAGACTAAACAAAATAGATAATAATCTCAGTGATATTACGGATGGACCAAATAATTGTGACCAGAATTTTAGGGTTAAGTAAAATAAGGGTGGGTGAAAATCAAAGGGAGAAAAGCCGGTTATAATCTGATGATAGTTTAATTTGGCGGCAACATTGGCGGAAATAGCTTCATCCAACCATATTGATTGGTTAATTGATATAAGACGGAAAACTAGGCCAAAGAAAAATAATAAAACCGTAAGCATTGATAAATTATTAAATGGTTACGGTTAAATATCAATGTTTTGTTTGTGATTTGGTAAATTAGTTATCAGAAGGAGATAGGAAAAGTGTATTTTGTATTTAAAAATGATAGAATTAATTATTCCCATGATATCAATGACGGGTTTTTTTTTAAACCTAGTTTAATTTGAATCTATGAATCAACAAATAAAAAATAAATTAGATATATTTTTTGGCCAATATCAACCAATAAAATATAAAAAGAAACAGTTAATAAATGAGCCGGGTGCCAAAACTGAAAAAGTTACTTATATAAAGTCCGGGTATGTTAGATTATATACAACGTCTAAGGACGGGGAAGAATTTACTTTAAACACTTTTGATTCAGTGTTTTATTTGTCTTTAATAAATGTCCTTTCCTCGACTAAAAATAATTACTTTATGGAAGCAATAACTCCGGTTGAATTGTATGAAGCTCCCAAGGAGGAATTGATCGAATTTTTCAATAAAGAACCCGGGTTAATGTTTGAATTATTGGTGGATGTCTTGGATAATTTTAGAAATAATTTGGTAAACAGCCAATATTTGGTTCAAGGTACGGCATATTCTAAAGTAGCTTCTGTTTTGATGTCTTTGGCTAATGATTATGGGACTAAAAAAGAAAAGAAAGTCACTCTGAACTTTGCCACGACTCACCGGGTACTGGCTTCTTTGACCGGAATTGCCAGGGAAACTACCAGTTTACAGATATTAAAATTAAAAGATAAAGGAATAATTCAAACTAAAGGTAGTCACTTTGTAATTAATGATATTGAAAAATTAAAAAAAGAGACTGTGTTTTAATTTTTTTAACCTTTGATCTGTTCGATTTCAGTGGGAGTAAGATAACGCCAGTGGCCGACGGGAAGTGTCTTAAGTTTGATTGGCCCAACGGCGAGGCGTTTTAAGGAGATAAGATTTAGATCTAATACCTGACACATTCTTCTTATTTGNNTGAACTCCGGTTTTGAGTCGGTGGAGTTGAAGTTTGGTAATTTTCCCCCTAATTTTGGCCAGATAGGTTTTGGCTAATTTATATCGAGGGTGAGTTAATTTGAGGGTAAGATCACCATCGTTGGTGAGAAGAATTAATCCGGTGGTATTGTAATCGAGACGGCCAATTGGATACAGACGGGTTGGGAGTTTTACTAAATCCAAAACGGTGGTCCTACCTTGACTATCTTTGGTAGTTGAGAGAACCATAAGGGGTTTGTTGAGAGCGATATATATTTTTTGTTGAACTTTAGGTTCTATTTTACTGTCATCAAATTTTATAGTAACTTTTTGAGGATCGATTTTATCGCCTAATTGGGCTATTTTACCGTTGACGGTAATTCGACCTTGGCTTAAAAATCTATCTATTTGACGACGGGAAGCTAAACCAAGAGAAGCAAGATATTTGTTAATGCGGATTGTTTGGTCCATTTTTATAAAATAGTGCTATCAGGAATTTGATCAGTGTCTTTTTTGGGAAGAATATAGGTATCGGCTTTGAAATCGTCCAATCCAACAAACTCTCCTTCACCGTGGAGAATTCTCTCAAAAGGCAGACAATCACGACAGCCATCTTGAGGGCATTTAAATCTTTCAAGCGAACGGGCTAATTTGATTTGTTTGGCCACTTTAAGAACTTGTTGATGTGAATTTTCTAAGTCGGGTAATTCTTTGGACTGAAGATCATCGCTTCTATCCAGATACCAATAACTGGCTTTTGAAACTTTTCTTTTTTGACAATTGTGAACCAGCAAATGATAGATGGGTAATTGAAGGCTCTCAACACTTTCATCATATTTGGAAGTTTTAAAGTCGATAATGTGGACACTGTCGGTATCGGATAGGTATTCCAGCCAATCAACTTTACCGCAGAGAATGATATTGTCGTCTTCTGAGAGCCAATAATACGGTAGATCCTGGGACATTTTAACTGAAAGGTTTTTGAGAGGACCGGGATTTTTGATAACACGTTGAATCATTTCAATACCCCGATTTTTATAAATGGTTTCATTTTGGGAATCGAGAAATCCGCCGTTTTTACCGGAAACTTTTTTCCATGATTTTTCAAATTTTTCCAAAAGAGGTTGCTTGAAACGGGAAACAGTGGGCAAAACTGAGAGAGATTCTAAAACTTCGTGGACTGCTTGCCCCAAAGCTAAAGGGGGAGAAATAATTTTTATTTTATGACCGGTGGCGGGGTCTTTGTAAACATTTTGAAGATAATAAGCCCGAGGACATTTTAGAAATGTACTAATAGATGAGTGGGAGACCCAGACGGCAGTATATTTATCTTTAGGCATAAACTGATGTTAACAGATGAAGGAAGATACTAAAAGAGAGCAGTCAAACAGGATAAATTTTTAGTTATAATTCAGGTAATGAGTAAGCAATATTTTGTTGGGATAGGACTGGAAGAAAAGGATGACAGATTATTTTCTTTGGTAAAAAGACAGTTTAATGCAAAGGGAAATTTGAGCAGTCCGGCGCATATAAGCCTGACTCCCCCATTTGAGTTTTTTGATGAAAAAGAATTGATTGAGAGATTAAAAAATTGGGCTAGCAAAGAAAACGGATTTGAAGTTAAATTTGAAAAAGTAGGAAGATTTATCCAACCTAAATACGGAACTGTATTTATGTACCCGGAGAAGGCTGAAATAATAAAAAAACTGCAAAATAGTTTGATAAATAACTTAAAAGAAATTGAGCAAATTGGGGAATTTGTACCACATCTCACTTTGGCTCAAAGAGTTGATTTGGATAAAGTAGATAAGATAAAAAATGAAATTGAAATGATGGGTTTGAAATTAAATTTGAAGGTGAATAAAATTGTTTTGTATAAAAAGGAAAAAAATTGGGAGAAATTTGAAGAATTTTTTCTACTATAATCTTTATATTAGTTTGGTATAATAGCTTTATGACCGAATGTAGGGTAAAGTATTATCCGACTGATAAGAAAAACCCTTATGGTTGGGAAAGCGGTGAGACTTGGGTAAGTCATGAAAAAGGAAAAAGAATAAAGATACTGATGGATCCAAAGGAAGATTGTGTAAGGTGGGTAAGACATGAAGAAGACAAATATGGTGATGTGAGAGTTAGTGATCCGGGCAAACCGGGAAGAGGTAAAAGAGTCAGGGCGGGTGAAAACAAGGTGTTACAAATATTTGACGGACAATTGACTTTGGAGATCGAACATATGAAAGGAAATGAAAATACTGTTTAAAAAAGGCTGATTTGATCGGAAATATTGGATGATAGATTTTTGGGATAGGAAAAATCAACTTCAAAAGTCCGTGGAGTATTCCACTTGTCTTTGTATTTTAAAATCTTATTTTTGAGACCATAATCATAAACATCTTTGGTAATTATGACGTCGGCTTCACAATAGTCTTTAAGTTTTTTGAGGCTTTGAGGAGTGTGTTGATTCCAATAAAGCACAGCATTGGTTCCAATATCAGTTTTTGATTGACCGAGAGTTTCTTTGGCAATAGCGTCTAGAGACAGGCGAAAACCAAGAGATTGTTTGACGAAGTCCATAATGTCAAAATGATTTAATTTTTTAAAATCATAGGTCGGACAAAAAGGATGCATGGCCGGAACGTCAAAATGAAGAGAATTAAAACCGATAATCCGGTCAACATTGGTAAATAATGGCCACATTTGGGGAAATTCATCTTCCCAAAAACTATTTATCTGTCCGCTGATTTCATTAAAATTATCGTCGATTTGGCGTTTGTAGAGAGAAACAATAGAAATACCCAGATCGGAGGGATTATTGCCTTCGATTTCTTCAAATAGCTTTTTGGTTTCAATGTCAAAAATTATTTCAGTAAACATTTAAGTGGAACTAATAAATGGGAGATATAAGGATAGTTTATTTTGATTTGGAGGTCAATTGGGTAAGAATTATTTGATTAAAAGTTCCAGATTTGAGTAGTAGACAAAAATTAGAATGAGAATAATCCCCTCCCAGGATTCGAGACGTTTTTTGGTACTAATAAAAAGAATAAAAAGGCTAAGGATAAAGAAATACTCAAGACCGGAAAGATAAATGATACCAAGTTGGCCGGTGAAAATTATTGGTTGAATAATGGCAGAAATTCCGATAATAAGAGTTGCGTTGGTAACGCAGGAACCAATAATGCTGGCGGTAACCATACCGGGATGATGTTTTTTGATGGCTTTAAGACTGAAAATAAGTTCAGGAAGTGAGGTGCCGACTGCGATAATAAAGAAGCCGATAAAGGTAATTGAAAATCCGAAATACAGGGCAAGGAATTGGGCTTTGATGATTACTAATTGCGAGACAAGAATTAAAATTAATATCCAAAAGAGAAGGCTAATTAGAGTAGGAAGGGATTTACGAGAAATTAGTTTTGGTCGGGGACGAAAAAGTTTGGGTGAAGTTGGTTTGGGGTGACTGAATATATTTTTGAGATAATAAATATAAATTATAAGCAAAATAATGCCATCTAAACGGCTAACTATTCCATCTAGTGCCATAATAATTGGGACGAAACTTAAGAATAAGGGGCTAAAAAGTTTTTTGGGGTCGGAGTTATGGTGAAAGGGAAGAACTCTGGCAAAAACAGCGGTAATACCAATAATAATGGATATATTGGCGATATTTGAACCAATGGCATTACCATAAGCCAGTTGGGAAAGACCATTTAGAGAGGAGGAAATAGAAACCATTAATTCGGGAAGACTGGTAGCCAGAGCAATAATAAAGGCAGTAGCAGCGAATTGAGTAAGGTGGGTTAGACGGGTGTAGTGTTCAAGTTTGGAAATAATTTTTTTGGTAACTTCGCCAAGAAGGTAGGTTCCAACTAAAAGTATTATCAAATTAATTAAAACCGTCATAGATAAACAATATCAAGAAATACTCGGAGAGTAAATTTAAAGAAAATTAAAGCCGGATAAAAACTGATTACATTGGTTGTCGTTGGTTTGGTGGCAATATTTTCCGGTGATGGAAATAGTGTTTTGATTTAAGCGAAAAATAAAAAGCCGATAAATAATTTGGTCGTCTGATTGAGGTGAGGGGCTATGTAAGATGATTTCTTTGCCCTGATGATTGGATAAATAAATGTTGCTTTGTTGGAGGGTGACCAAACCGGGGTAGAGATTTTCGGCTATTTGATCATCAGTAGTAGTAAATTGCCAAAGACCAATATTCCAATGGATAGGTAATTGTTTGGGGTTGGCTTCGGTGACTAAAATTTGTAAAAGCCGGGGTGAATTATTAAAACTGTCTGCAGTTTTGATTTGCCAATTTTTTGGATAATAAAAACTAAATTGCTTGTCGGGTGAAAGATATTGATGGTAGGTTTTTGAATTTAGAGTGACGGGAGTTAAATTGAGGGGAGAAATTTTGGGGGATGGGGGTAAAAAAGGATGACGGGAACTATATAAGTGGGAATTGTAAAATATAAAGGTAAATAGCAAGGAAATGAAAGTAAGAAAAAAAAGAATTTTTAACTTTAATCTAGGCACGGTTTAAGTATAGCTTAAATTAAATCTAAATTATCCACATGGCGTCGCCAAAGGAGAAAAAGCGATAGTCGTTTTGGACGGCATAAAGATAGGCTTGGCCAATGAGTGAATCGGAAAAAATAGAAAATTTTTGAGGGGTGTTGGGGTGACTACAAAAAGCGTAGACTAACATTAAAAGACTGGATTGAGGTAAATGAAAGTTGGTGATAAGACTGTCAACAAATTTAAATTTATAGGGAGGATAGATAAAAAGTTGAGTTGAGGTGGCAGTCGGATTGATGGCAAAACTTTCTAGGCAACGGGTAGTGGTAGTGCCAACAGCAGTTATTTTTTTGCCCGATTTTTTGGCATTATTTAACCGATTAATAGTATCGGGATCGATAAAATAAGATTCGGTGTGTAAAGTTTTGGATTTGAGATTTTCCAACCTGAGGGGCTGAAAAGTTCCCAGGCCAACATGGAGAGTGACGTATTCAATCTGAACTCCCCTGTCGCTTAATTTTTTTAATAATTCTTTGGTGAAATGAAGTCCAGCGGTAGGAGCGGCACTGGATCCGGTATTTTTGGCGTAAATTGTTTGGTAATTTTGGCGTAAAATTTTTTCGGATTGAGAATTTTTGATATATGGAGGTATGGGGGTGTGGCCGAGTTGATTTAAGGATTGGTAAAATTCGGTTCCGAATTGGTTAAATTTTAGAGTGATCAGACCGGTATCAGGGTTGGAATCGATGATTTGGGCGGAAAGTAAGGAAGAAAAATTTAGCAAGAGACCGGATTTGAGACGGGGACGGGAAAGAGCCTCCAAGGTGTCTTGAGAAATTTGGTGAGCCAGTAAGATTTCAAAATGACCGCCGGTGGATTTTTGACCGAAAATTCGGGCAGGAAAAACTTTGGTTTGATTGAGGACTAAGACGTCGTTTTTGCCAAGATAATTTTCTATTTCAAAAAAATGATGGTCGGAAAGTTTTTGAGATGAGCGATCGACAAAGAGAAGTCGGGATTGGTCACGATTATTGAGCGGTTGATTGGCGATTTGATTTTTGGGGAGATGATAATCAAAATCAGTTGGATTTAGCATGAAGCTATTTTAGCAAAAATTGGGAAAGATCGACTTTATTACCAATAAATTTGACACCTTCGGCTTCAAGTAATTTTCTTTTGGCGGATAGTCCACCAGAAGCGGAATAACCGTTGAGAGAACCGTCTATGGCGACCACCCGATGACAGGGAGTGCGGGGAGCGTCGGGGTTGACGGAGAGGGCGGCGCCGACGGCACGGGAAGCGCGGGGATTGCCGATTTTACGGGCGATTTGGCCATAGGTGGCGACTTTGCCTTTGGGGATGGATCTGGTGGCCGACCAGACGGCTTGTTGAAATTTGGTGGGCATGGTTTATTTTATTATTTTAATCATTAATGTGGAATTAATTTTTCAAAAAAAATAGTATTTTTTCCATCTTCGTTTTCAATACCCATTTCCTTAAACCCAAGACTTTTGTATAGATTACATAATTTGGGCTCGTCTGCATCGGTATCAAGGCGTAATTTTTCAAAACCTCTTTTCTTCCCTTGTATTTCTGCGAATTCAATCATTTTTTTTGATAAACCGATACCTGAATAATTTCGATTAACACAAAGCCAGTGAATGTACAGAGCTTTTTTGGGATAATTACCGTCGACGCTTTTCCAGCTTTGGTTTCGTTCGGTCTCTTGAAGTATGACTGATGCGACAGGTTTATTATCAATAATGGCAACAAAATATTCATTTGGTTCGGAGTGTTGAAGAAGAAAATCCTGGTTCATATTTTTCGGATCCCACCAGGTTGCGTAATTCAGGCCATTGGATTTCATCCAACTAGCAACTTGATACATGAGTTCGACACCCAGATCCATATCCTGAACTATTTTTATTTGATCTTTGAGTTTTTGCTTGTAGGTGTCGGTAATTGGTTGATTCATAAACTAATTTTATCATCAGAAAAAATAAAATTTTCCAAATCTTTGATATTACCGAAGCCGATGCGGTCGGGGACGGCGTCCCCTGTTCCCAGCATCATGGCCGGAGTAATAATATAATCTCCCCATTTTTCCTTGAGATGGTCGATAGCTTCGGCTAAATTTACTTTTTTTAGAACAGTGTTGAAAAGATCGAGTTGGGTGGAATTTAATTTTTGAAGATCAAAAACAGAGACAGCCAGATTGGCGACGGGATAAGAATAAGGACTGGAAGTCATAATTTTGTAGGCGACTTTGTAAATATCCGGTTGGGTAAAAAGAAATTCAGAGATAGTTTTGCCGTGATGCCAGAAGGCACGGTTTTTATAAAGTAGGGCAACATGGATACCGCGGGCGGAATAGCCGGAATTACGCATTCTAGAGACTGTCTTCTCGACGAGTTTGTGCAGGATAGGACTTAACTCCTCGGGAGTGAATAAGGGCTTAGGAATGGAGTACATGGCGCCAAAAGAGTGTCTCTTGAATTCAACATCGTCGATTTCCCAACCGCGAAGACGGAGGTGCCAATAATAGGCATTGATGGAGTGAAAAGCGGATTTGATAGTAGAAAGAGGAGCGTGATAAAAGTCTAAAACGGTGTGAACGCCGACAGAGTTTAGACGGGAAGTGTTGGCTTTTTTGATACCGTGAAGATCCATTAAAGTTAATTTTTGATAAACTTTTTTAAAATTTTTATAATTAATTTCTTCCAAACCATCGGGTTTTTGGAGATTGGAAGCCTGTTTGGCCAGAAAACGATTGGGACCGATACCGACGGAGACGGTGAGCCATTCCCCTATTTGCTGTTTTATTTTTTGTTTAATTTCTGCAGCAACATTGGTCAGACCAAGTCGATATGAAGGATAACCTTCAAAATTTAGGACAAATTCGTCGATAGATTTGGGGACAAAATCGTTGGTATATCGGGAAATAAGTTCTCTGAGCTGAAGATGAACATTTCTATATTTCCAGGGATCAGGAGGAAGAATGATAATGTCGGGACAAATCAGCTTGGCGTCTTTGACCCGAAAACCGACTTTAATACCCAGTTTTTTGGCCTCGATAGATGGAGCGACAATACAACCACTAGGGGTAGTGTAGGCGGCCACAGCCACAGGGCGGCCTCGAAGGAGCGGATTGGCTTGCTGTTCGATGGTGGCAAAACAGGAATTAAGATCGATGTGCATGATAGTGGAAGGTTTGCGGTTGAAAGGCAACCCTTCGACTGGCTCAGGATTAATCAGCGTATCCATCGGATATTTCCTCCAGTCGCCAAAAAAGATTATCGGTATTAAAGACTAATCTGAAAAAAGTGCCCTGCGCAACTACGGAAAAAACATGAAAAAGAGTACGACCGGTGCGGAAGGTATGGTGAAAACCGATTTTTTGAATTTTGTAATCACGGGCATTGTAGGAAATAGAAACGGGAAGGGTTTTGGATTTTTGGGGATCATGATAAAGTAAAACAGAAACAGGGATATCGACTTTTTGAATCATAATTAGTTATACCCGAATAAAACCCGAAGAGCAAGGGAGGAGAGGGTAAATAAAATCTGCTAAGATAATTTTATGGCGGAATTCAAGAATTTTTTGGGAATTGCGGCGACTATTTTGGTTTTCATTGGTTATATCCCTTATTTACGCGATATTGTCAGAGGCAAAACTAAACCGCATATTTATAGTTGGTTTTTGTGGGGATTTGTGACTTTGATTGCTTTTGCTTTGCAATTTAATGCCGGGGCGGGATCCGGTTCGTTTGTGACTTTGGCGGCGGCGATTATGTGTTTGGCAGTAATTGGACTGGGTTTTGTTTATAAAAGTGGTGTCAAAATCGTTTTGATTGATACGGTTTTTTTGATTTTGGCAATAGTGGCTCTGGTTTTGTGGCTGGTGGCAAAACAACCGGTTTTATCGATTATTTTGACGACGCTGGTTGACTTGTTTGGTTTTGCACCGACTATCCGAAAATCCTGGAATGAACCGTTTACCGAGACACTTTCGTTTTATTATTTAAATACTTTCCGGTTTGGATTGGCATTGGTAGCTTTGCAAAAATATTCCATTGTAACCGCGCTTTATCCGATCAGCTGGCTGGTGGTAAACGGTTTGTTTGCAATGATGCTGGTAGCGAGGAGGAGACAGGTGAGTTTAGCCAATCTCTAATTTTTCATCAGAATTGGGATTAAATAAAGAAAATAGGTCTTTGGAGGAGGAGGTGGGATTGAGCCAGAGATCTTCGGATGATTTATCCAAAATTACCGGCATACGATCGTGGTAGGGTTTGATTAGACTATTGGGGAAAGTGGTAATTATAGTAAAGGTAGGGAGAAAAGAACCGTCTGGGGATTCCCATTTGGAATAAAGTCCGGCAAGAGAAAAAAGAGATTTATCTTTGAACTGAAAGAGACGACGGTTTTCGAAAAATCCGGAAGCGGGGACCAGGCAGCGGCAGGAGTTGAAAGATCCTCTAAAGGAAGGTTTTTCTAAAATTGTTTCGGAACGGGCATTGAAAAGTTTGGCGCCAAAATCAAGGTTTTTGGCCCATTGGGGGATAAGGCCCCAACGCATAACGTCAATAATATTTTTATTATCGCGATAAATGATGGGCAAAAATTGACCGGGACGACTGTTTGAGAAAGAGGGTAGATTGGGCAATTTATTGAACAGAGAGAACCGGGAATAAAATTTAGAACCGGGAATTAGAGAGTATGAACCGCACATAGTTTATTTTACTAAATTTAGGCCAAGAGATATTTTTTTAAGGATGAAATCAGTGAGTGGGTAGTGGTACTGTCATGGCCAAAGGCAACATAAGATAATTGATTCCGACTAAGCATATTTTCGGAGACGATGACGATCCCCTCTTTGGTGTCAGAATTGTAAAGGATCGGCTGAAGAAGTTTGGAGATGCTACCAAAGGTCCAGTTTGATGGGGGGAGGGAAAAAGTATTGTCGGAGATGATGTAAGTTTTTTGATCAAAATCGTGACCGAAAAGACGTTGGGCCAGATGATATACGTGGCTACCACCGGTTTGACGGAGGTTTGATTCGGTAATGTAAAGTTTGCCGTCTTTACCGGCAGCAAAATCGATATCGAAATATCCGCGATACCCGGAGTCGGAGTATTTCTGGCTTATTTTTTGACCAATTTTGATCATTTTGTCTAAAACTACGGAAGGGAGGGCACCAAGCCCGATCTCAACCCCGCTAAAAACCCCAGGCGAAGACATACTCATACCACAGGAGTAGAGCAATTGAACCCGGCCAGAGGCGTCAATAAGGTATTCCAGATTGGGAAAACCGCCACCGATAGAAGGATCGACATCTATATATTTTTCGACAACAATGGGAAATTTGTCCCAATATGCATCGGTTTCAAAAGTTTGCGGGATAGGAGTACCGGGAGGGAGAACAATAACCCCCATACCGGCATGACCACGGTTGGTTTTGATGACGACGCCTTCAGACTGGTTTAATTTATCGGAAGCATATTTTAGGGCAGCGGCTTTGGAATCAAAAATTTGTCCGGGAGCCATAAAAATATCGGGGTCGTTGAGACTTTCTACGAGACGTCGAATACCTGATTTGGAGCCAAAATTGTCAACAGTGTCCTGATGCTGAGGTTGAGGGGAAAGCGGAAGATTGACGGTAAGTCCTGATTGAATTAACTTTTGGTGTAATTGATAAAGTTGAGAGGTTGAGCTGTAAGCAGCAAGATTTATTTCACCGAATTGATTAAGTGTTTTAATTAACGGTAAATCATTGGCAAGATCCAGACTAAGTTCACCATCGGCGTTTTGAGGGATGACAACATGAAAATCATCAAGATGAATAAGGGAAGTAATATAGTCCTGATATTGGGGAGAAATTGATTTGGCGGCGATAAAGACGGAACTATCCGGCAAGGTAAAAATAGCCCGATCGGAGAGGAAGGTGTTTTCTTCGATCTCATTGCTCATAGCATTGGGATCAAGAGAGGTAATAAAATCCCAAACATCTTCGGATATGTTGGAGATGTAGACGGTTTTGATAGTTTGCATATGTTTTTAACTATACGTGAATTTGATAAATAAATACAGTAGAAATTGATTAGTTTATACTGAAGCTATGACCTTTAAGACACATCAGACAATAGCCTTTGCGGCTTTGGTTACGGTGGCGGTAATTTATTGTCCAAGTGATTTAAAGCCGGCAACAATCGGGGTGTCTTTAGTAAGCAATGCGGTAGGGGCTTTATTACCGGATATCGACCAAGCTTCAAACAGACTTTGGGATTGGCTACCGGGAGGGAATATTTGGGGAAAGATATTGAAGAATATGTTTGGTTCGCATAGGTCAATTACCCACTCAATCTTGGGATTGATACTTATCTATATGATGGTAGGTTGGGTATTTAGTAGATTGTTTAACCCGGAATATATTGATTTGATAATGGCGACTAGGGCATTAATGATTGGGTATATTTCACATATTTTGGCTGACGGATTGACTGAGGATGGAATACCCTTACTGTGGCCGATTAAGCTGAGGTTTGGCTTTCCACCAATAAGGTCTTGGAGAATAAAGACCGGTAGATGGTTTGAAAAGTGGATAATTTTACCAATAGCTGTACTGTATACGATTGGATTGTTGGCCTTTAATTGGAAAATATTGATGGGTATGATTGGTTAGGTTATATGTATTTAGTATGTATTTATATAATTAGCAGTCGAAGTAGTGGAGTGCTAATGATTAAGCAAAATTAAATATTGGCTAAGGATAGGGTTTATTTATAGATAGAGTTTTATATACTATGATATATTGTGTTAGATTAATATTAGGTTGATGAATTTAAATAATATTTGCTATAATACGGAGTAAGATGAAAGTATACTTTTCAGCTTCGAATGCTGGAAAGGGATGTTTTTTGAAGAATTATCAGGTAATAATTGAGACATTGGAGGGTTTCGGATATAAGGTAGTTTCAGGGCATAATTTTAAGACTGGGGAGGGAGAAGGCAAAAATACCGTTGAGGATTATTTGACGGACCCAAAAAAGGTAGCCAAATGGAAGGTTGAATCTGATTTGATTGTGGCGGAATTGTCGTATAGAAACTTCGGACAGGGACAGGAAATTGCCCATGCTTTGAGAATTGGTAAGCCAATATTGGGTTTGTACGTAAAAGGACAGGAGCCACAGCTGATACTTGAGGAGGCGGCTGATAGGTTGTTACTGGTGGAATATAGCCTATCGGACTTAAAGAATAATTTGAAATACGGGATTGAGTATCTTAAGACAAACAGCGAGAAGAGATTTACCATGATTTTACCTTCGCACTTGGTTGACTTTTTAGATAGGTTGGCCAGGGACACAAAAATTTCGAGATCGGAATATATCCGTAGCTTGTTGGAAAATGACATGGGTATTAGAAAATAAGAGGTTTTTGATAAATTTGAGGTGTAACTGATGCATATCTGATGTGAATTGATCGGAGCCAAAATTACTTCTAAAATCCCTCAATGGATAAGACAGAGATTTTGGGAATAGGCGGAAGATATATTTGTAATAATACCTGTTATATTGGAAACGGAAAGGAAATGTCGACAGAGAGACTATCTTGGTTGGTTCCGCCAAAGATCAGAAACAGAATTAAGCTTAACAAAGAGGGTTTATGCTCAATGGCAACGACTATAATCGATCCGGAAACTAGCAAAAGTCTGGATGTGGAAATGTTAAGAAAAATCGGGAGTATCTCGAATAAAATGAACAAAGAATCCGGTTATCCGGTTTCGTCTGATTTGATTATCAGAACATCCCGGGAAAAACCTTTTCAGTTTCATAGAAATGAGAGATGCACCTTGATGTCGGAACCGGCTATGTTGATGACAAATATTGATAGTCAAAATCCGGGCTTTAAACTATTAGATAAAGTTGAAGGTGTGAATAAAATAAACAGTTTGAACGAATTTTTAGAATTAATTCCGAAAGAAAGTTTTATGCTCATCCATGACGATAACGCTATTATCCAAAGAGATGCTTTACATGGAAAATTTGGGAAAATAATGGATAAATATGAATTGATTTGCAGAACGGGAACCTTACATGCCAGAGACTTGGGAGATCCGGACGGATTATATCCGACACTAAGGATTAATCATGAGGATATAAGTATTTTGCTGGGATTAGATTCCGCCAGATCATTTTTTTGGGGTGAAAGCAGAATAACTACTACTGATATAACATCGATACATTCGATTAATTCGTCTAATATAGATTCCAAAAGAATTATTGAAAGGGTAAAAAAGGATGGTTTTCGTATATGGCAGGCATATGAGAAAACAGCCAGACTTTTTGGAGAATGGGCAATAATAGAGTTTCGATTGTATTCAGCAAAGCTGATTGAAGCCAGACAGAGGATGCAAGTGATGGATGTTGATATAAAGTTTTAGTATTAAAGAATTCGTGCTATACTACCTAGATTTTAGTTAGGCAAAGAAATCATAGTCTGCCCTTGATTAAGCGAATTTTAATAAATTTGGGCATATTACCTCTAATTGAGATTAGAGAAAGCCACAATTTATTAAAATTTATGTATAACAATAGTAATAGAAACTCGGGTGGTTTCCGAAAAAACAATAATAACCATGGTAATTTCCGTCATTTTTCCAGTCCTGGACAGGGTAGGAGCCATTTTGGCGGCCGTAGACCCAGATTTGGCACAAAAAGTATTGATCAGTCACTTTATATAAAAAAGGCTGAGAATTTTATTTCGATAGAGGACTCACCTACTTCAAACTCGTTTGATGACTTTAATTTGAGATCAGATCTTTTGGCCAATGTGAAGGCAAAAGGTTTTATCAAACCGACTCAAATTCAGGATCAGGTAATTCCACATATTATGAATAACCGGGATGTATTGGGAATAGCCAACACAGGCACCGGAAAAACCGCGGCATTTGCCCTGCCACTGATTAATAAAATTTTGAAGAATCAAAATGAAAGGATAATTATATTGGCACCGACAAGAGAATTGGCGATGCAGATAAAGCAAGATTTTAGATCTTTTACTCCGGGGCTAAGAGTGTATTTGGCTTTGGCAATCGGTGGAGCATATTTACGCGAACAGATTGTTGATATCAGACGAGGACCAAATATTATTATTGGAACTCCTGGCAGAATTATCGATTTGGGGAAAAGAAATGTAATTAATTTTAAAGGTTTAAATACTTTGGTTTTGGATGAGGTGGATAGAATGTTGGATATGGGTTTTATTGATGATATTAAATCGATCGTTGACCAAATCCCGACAAGCCGTCAGACTCTGTTTTTTTCGGCTACTGTCGATAAAAAAGTTGAATCACTAATCGATACTTTTTTGACTAATCCGGTGAAAATTTCGGTGAAAACTCCAAATGCTTCGACCCATGTGGAACAAAATATTGTCAGAGTATCCAGATACGCTAAACAGGAAAAACTGGAGGAACTGTTGAAATTGGAAGACTTTAAAAAAGTTTTGGTGTTTGGATCGACAAAAATGATAGTGGATAAGTTATCGATATCCTTGTCACAAAAAGGAGTTAGAGTCGGAGGTCTACATGGAGGCAAGAGACAGTCTCAGCGACAAATTATTGTCCGTAACTTTAAGGAAAATAGAATTAATGTTTTGATTGCTACTGATGTGGCCGCCAGAGGTTTGGATATTGCCGATATTACCCATGTAATTAATTACGATGAGCCAAACAATTACGATGATTATATCCACAGAATCGGCAGAACCGGCCGAGGTGACAGTAAGGGAATGGCATTGACTTTTGTGGACTAATAAAAACTATAATTTGGGATAAAAGAGGATAATAGTTTACAAAACTATTTTGGTAGCAATAAGATAGCTGATCAAGGAAACTGAGCCGGCCAAAACAGAACCCCAGATTAAATCAACGACAGTTACCAAAAGAGGCCAGTTGTTGATGGTGGCCAGATTGGTCAGGTCGTAAGTAGCATAGGAGATTAGACCGAAGAGAGCGCCAAAAAACAAGGCTGATTGCCAGGATTGTTGCCGGAGAGCGGGAGTGATGATAAAAACTACCAAGCCAACAATAAAGAGTAAGTAGAAAATGATGGCGGCGGGCCAGTTGACATTAGTTTTCATCAGAAATCCAATTTGTTTGGCATAAAAATTTTTGGCGACTAGACCTAACCAGATCATATCGATAGCAAAAAATACCGGTAGAGTAATCAGGTATAGTTTTAGAAACATATTATTTGTTTAGACAGGTAATTGTTAACTGTAAAACAGTGGCAAAAGAAACCCAAAGAAGGTAAGGTATTTGAATATAAGCTACCCACTTGGAATGGGGATAGATAGCAATAATTGCCCAAACTAGGGTAACAAAAACAAGTATTATGTCCAGGGCGGCTAAATAGTTGTTTTTGAGACCAAATTGAAGAGGAGTAAAAGCAAAATTAAAAATCAGATTGAGGATAAATGGCAAAAGGATGGTGAAGGCAATTTGTTTTTTTTGAAATAGTAAAAAAACTGATCCAAAAGAGACGGCAATTAAAATATAAAGGACTGTCCAAACCGGACCAAATAAAAATGAAGGCGGAGACCAGGAGGGTTTGATTAGCTGTTGGTACCAATTGTAGGTATTGTTCATGATGTGATAATTATAATGGAAAATTTTTGGCAATAGTAGTTTTAACGAATTAATAGCTATTTAGGCAAAAATAAAGTATAATTGTGTTCGTAGGGATTTTTTGGTTTTAAGAGAGGTCGCTACATTTATAAATTTGCATAAATATGGCAAAAAAATTGTATGTCGGCGGCTTGGCTTATCAAACCACCGATGAATCGTTACAGGCAGCATTCGCTGCAGCTGGTACAGTAGTATCGGCAGTAGTTATTAAAGATAAATTTTCCGGACAGTCAAAGGGATTTGGTTTTGTGGAAATGTCGACAGAAGATGAGGCTAAAGCAGCAATCGAAATGTGGAATGAAAAAGAACTTGACGGTAGAACCGTAAAAGTTAACGAAGCCAGACCAATGGAAGACAGACCCCCCCGAAGAGATAATTACTCTCGAGGACCCAGCCGCGATAGTTATGGCGGTGGTGGCGGAAACAGATACTAAATTTGTTTTAGTCTTTAAATTAACCCCCCGAGAAATCGGGGGGTTTTTAGTGAGGTAAATTAAGACAAAACAAGTTCCATTTTATTTTCCGGAAGATAAAATTTACGACTGGGTTTCAATTCATCGATAAATTCAGGCGTATGAGAAACAATAATCATGGCGCCGGCGTAAAGTTTGATAGCCTCTAAAATAAGTCTTTGGGATAAAACATCAAGATAAGTAGTTGGTTCATCTAAAATCAGTAGGTTAAAATTTTGGACAAGCAGAAGGGCAATTGAAAGTCGGGTTTTTTCACCTCCGGAAAGAGAGCCGACTTTTTGAAAAACACGATCGCCGGTAAATAAAAACCGGCCAAGTTGAGCCCGAATTAAAGCTTCCGGGAGTTGGCATTTGTTTTTGACGGTGGCAAGAAGGGTGTCATCATAGTTAAAGGTTTCGAATTCCTGAGAATAATAACCAATTGAAGTTTTTTGATCAAAAATTATTTCGCCACTATCTGGAGTCTGAAGACCCATAATTATTTTGATAAGAGTACTTTTACCGGCACCGTTTGGACCGATCAGGGCAATGCGTTCCCCTCTTTTGATATCGAAGTTGAGATTTTGTAAAACTTTTTTATCACCATATGATTTGTAGATATTTTGGGCCATAATTGGCATTTCACCTACCCAGGCAGGATCGGGAAGTTTGATTTTGAACCGTTTGGCTTCGGGAGGCATTTGGGGAAGATTTTCTTCCGTGACCCGAATTCTTTTTTCCAGTTGCAATCTTTGGCGAACACCTTTGCCTGATTTAACGTGAGAAATTTTAAGCCAACCCTTTTTCATCTGAACTATGTGTCTTTGTTGGACATGAATTTGACGGACTAACAATTCATCTTTTTCAGTTTTTAGTTTGACATAGGCGGAATAATTACCGGCGTATTCATCGATTTTTTTGGTCTGTAAATTTATTTCCAATATTTTGTCAATTTTGGAGTCGAGTAAATTTAAATCATGGGAAACGACAATTAAAGTGTGGGGGTAACGACCTAAAAATTCCATAACCCATTTTTTACCTTCGGTATCAAGAAAATTGGTAGGTTCGTCTAAAAGTAAAATATCGGGTTGTTGGACCAGAGCCCGAGTGATGGCTAATTTGGTTTTTTGGCCTCCGCTGAGGTTTTTGGGAGAACTATCAAGTTCGAATTGGGATAATTCTAATTTTGACATTATTCTAAGCAATTCATAATCCTCTTTGAGGTTTTGAGGATCTAAATATTTTCGGATATTTCTCACATTTTCCATCTCCGGATCGGTTTTTACTTCTTGAGGAACTAAGAGAATTTTTCCGCTAACATCTAATTTGCCGTCATCGGGTAATTCTTCGCCGGTTATTAGTTTAAACAAGGTAGATTTACCGGCACCATTGGCGCCAACCAAACCGGCTTTTTGATTTTTGCCGAGATAAAATTGTGCCGAGGAAAAAATCGGCTCCCGGCCATAAGAATAGGACAAATCTTTAACGGAAATCATAGAGGTGATTGTAACATTTAAGTCAGCATCGACAAATATTGCGATGAAGACTGATACTCAAAAATACCGAGAGGAAAAAACTAATCTTTAAATAGTTTAAAGATTACTGGAATCGAGTTCGTTTTCTCTGATGGCTTCGTCGATTTGATCGAGATCGATGTCATCGAGACTTTGAATCTGTTGGTCCAGGTCGGAAGCGGTTTCGACGACAGGAACTTCGGAGTCTAACTCGTATTGCTGAAATGAAGTAGTGGCTTTAGGTGAGAAGAAAGTAGTCTGCTTGGATAGATAGAGTGCGGCGAAGAGAGCAAGTACTACGAATAGTATTAGAGTAATTCCTTTTAAATTTTTCACTGTTGGCCTCCTTTTTTAGCAGCACTTCTGACTGCATCGGTCAAATTTCTAACAGCACCTTTATATTCCTGAAGAGCGGATTTAACTTTTTGCATGTTGTCGGTGTAATTTTTGAGGGTCTGACCGGGATTGTCGGAGTTACAATTGAATTCCAATAAGGAATTTTGGGCTTTGGTGTTGGCAGCGACTGCAGCCATTTTTTTGGTTTGGACCTGAGCAGCTAAATTTTTATAGGTTTGAATTTGAGCGGCGGTCTGGGTCTGAGTGGAAACATTTTTTTGGTAAAAATCGGTGGCGCGGTTGGTCATGGTACCAAGAGTTTCCATTACTTTGAAAGAAAATTGGTTCATGTTTTGAGAACGAGTTTTTACCGCAGCTTCCATGGATTGGCAAGCCTTAACCCGATTTTGCACCATATTGGCGGTACCGGTAGTGTTGGGTTTGTTGACTTGAGAGGCGCCCTGATTTTGAAGTGAATCCTGGTTTTGAGGAGTTTTGGTATTTTGTTGAGCCTGGGTGGGTTGTTTAGTGGCGGGGACGCGGGTGCTTACCGGCCTGGCAGCCAAAGCAGGGGCAACATTTAATAAAACAAAAAGAACCGGGGTGAAAAGAATTAGTTTGTTTTTCATGATTCAGTCTATAACAA
>DPKG01000005.1:48189-131272 GCA_003542615.1 Candidatus Shapirobacteria bacterium
AGATGAATCGGTGGGAGGTGAGGCAGTGGATATACATTTGGCAATTCCCCTATCGGAGGTGATGAATGAGGATAATTTAGTTAGCGTAGTAGTTTACAACGAGGATTATTCTAAAAAGATTGATACTTTATCTATATCTATAGGCGCTGATATGAGGGGTGATGTAGTAATAAAATTTGTTCCGAATTATAGTGCTTTAGAGCCTGGGGATGTTTTAAATGTAGAAGTGGAGGGTGTTTGTGAGATAAATGCAGATCCTGAATATGACTGTTTATTTGAAGGGATTGAGGTAATGGATGCGGGATTTGTGATGGAGGAGGAGTCGACGGTAAAGAAAAATTAAAAAATCAGACAGAAAAACGGACGCGGGCATATAAAACGTAACCGAGCCCGGGAGCAATATTGACGATGACGTCGGTGGTCGGATTGAGTAGTTTATCTGGATGGGCTCGATTTATATATTTAGGATAATTTGTATTTCCGTTGTTTACAAAGGCTGCTGGTACGATAAAATAGTCGACTAATTCCGGAGTTGAGGTTGTTCTTGCCAATGGAAGACAATTTAATATCAGTATTTCTCGGGCTTTTTGAGCACGTTCAAGGGCAATTTCATATCTTTTTGAATCTTCTATTGGCCCATTCATAATTTATATTATATTATTATGGGTCTAATATGTCAACTATAGCCTAATTATCTGAAGATTTTTGATACTTTACTCGGTGGTTGTACCATCGAAATCAGCTTCGTTTTGGATGGCTTCGGCCTTGGTTTGGCGGATGATACCATCTTTGTGGTGAGCAGGGCTGTAGAGAGTGTAGAGTTTGAGGGGTTTTGTAGCGGAGGTATTGATGATGTTGTGCATGGCACCGGCGGGGACAATGACAGCATCCCCGTCTTGGACCGGATATTCAAAACCGTCGATAATACATTTACCCTCACCGGATTCAAATCGGAAAAATTGATCATTGTCGGGATGGACTTCCATACCGATTTCTTCGTTGGGCATAAGACTCATAAGGACCAGTTGAGAGTGTTTGCCGGTATAGAGAACTTGGCGGAAATTGGTATTGTTTACGGTATCTGTTTCAATATTGGTGGTAAATCCTTTCATATTAAATCCTTTATAAAAAAATAAAACTAGTTTGTACCTAAAGGCAGGGATTCGCAAGCCTCGCCGTCTTTGTCGCCATCGAGGCGATTGATATCGTTTCCGGTACCGCCAACTTTTTCAAAAAAGATCTGGGCGTCGGATTGGGTGGAAAAATCGTCACAATTGTATTCGTCGGCTGTTTTTCCCAGAGTACTGTCGGTGGTGATATTGCCCAATTTATCAAAAAGAATATTTCCGGCGGTGTCACGGCTAAGTTTGGATTCCTGAAAGGATTTGGTTTCCCAAAGTTTTTGTAAGTCCCAATCATTTTGAGAAACTTCAAGACCAAAAGCGGCTAAAAGAGCGATAAAAGCGATGGCCAAACCGATACGGGCTTTTTCCCAAAAATAAAATAAAACAGCAACAATTATCATAAGAACAAGAATTAGTCCGAGGCGAAATTTTCGGTTGTAACGGATTTTGGTTAATTTGGATGGTGATGAAATATCTTCTGTTTTTTTTATTTTTTTGGCTTTCATATAATAATTGTAACAAAAAAATAATTTGAAAAAATATTTGGCATCTTAAATATTACTTCCCAAAAAGTTAAATAAATATCCAATAAGTATGATGCCAACGATAGTAATACCGAAAAATACGGCTAAAAGTTGCCATTTCATGGCTTTTTTAAGAATTAGAGCTTCGGGAATAGATAAAGTCACGGTAGCTGTCATAAAAGCAAGGGCTGTTCCTATGGGTATACCTTTACCGACAAGTGCCTCAACTATCGGAATGACGGAAACAGAATTTGCATAAAGCGGTACACCTAAAAGGGTGGCCATCGGTACTACCCACCAAGCTTTAATGCCTAAATATTTTTCGACCAAAATAGCCGGAACAAAACCGTGAATAATTGACCCGATAGCCACCCCTAAAACGACGTATGGAAAAATACTTTTGGTAATTATGAAACCATCTGTCCACCAATAGCTCAAAAGTTTTTTTAGTTCCATTTTTTGATTATTATTTTCGGTTTGGAAATCGGAGGAGGATTTGAATTTTAATAATTGCTGATTAACATATTTTTCCAGGTGTAATTTATGAATAATCAGGCCTCCTATTACGGCTATAAAAATACCGACAGCATTGTAAATAATAGTGGTTTTCAGTCCGAATAAGGCCGGAAAAAGAATTAAAGAAGATTCGTTTACCAAAGGCGAGGCGATTAAAAAAGCAAAGGTAACTCCAAGCGGAATGCCGGCACTTACAAATCCAATAAACAAGGGAATTGAGGAGCAGGAGCAAAATGGAGTGATAACCCCAAGAATTGCGGCAAATAAATAATCCAGTCCAAACCATCGTCTTTTGGTAAGGATATCTTTGACTTTTTCGGTGGGAAAATAAT
Source organism: Candidatus Shapirobacteria bacterium (assembly GCA_003542615.1). GTDB lineage: Bacteria > Patescibacteriota > Microgenomatia > UBA12405 > UBA12405 > UBA12405. Next base: position 50,686 of record DPKG01000005.1, read on the forward strand.
AACGGGTGACAGCCATCAGGTAATTGATTAAAACCAGAAGAATTCCGATTTTAATAGTATCGTAAATAAAAAAGTTGAGAGCTGAGCCGGTATACGACTCATGGGATAAATTCAGCCAATCTTGAGTAATATAATCGGCCAGAATTTGGATGGGGTAAAAAATATCCATTGTAAATTAAATCTCTTTTTTTATTACTTCTTTGATTTTTTCTAAATTACCGGAACCGATCATGGCAGGTTTGCCGTCAATGGCCAAAATCGGTGACTGCATAACACCCATTTCAATAATCTTGGTAATATCAGTGGAATATTCTACTTTGGAGGATATTTTCAGTTCATTTACAGCAGTTTTGGTTAATTCATAAAGAGTTTTACAGGTGGGACAACCTGATCCTATGACTTGAATTTTCATATTTTGATTTAAAAAAATTTAATATTTTTACCTTTATCGTTTGGAGAGAAAAATTCGGGTTATTTTTTGATAACGGCAGTGCAAAATTTACAACGGGTGGCTTTGAGAGGGATTTGGCTTAAACATTCGGAACATGTTTTGTTTGTAGGGTCAACCTTTTCACCCTTTTTTATTTTTGCCATGATGGTATTCATGGGAAGAACAACCAAAAAGTAAATAACAGCGGAAATTATAAGGAAGGAGATTAGAGCGTTAAGAAAGTCACCAATTAAAAATTTACTGCCATTGAGGGTAAAAATAAGATTTGAGAAATCCGGAGTACCGCCGATAGCACCGATTAGGGGGGTGATAATATCTTTGACCAGGGCAGTGACGATAGACCCAAAGGCTCCGCCAATTACCACAGCAACGGCTAAATCAATAACGTTACCTCTTAGGATAAAATCCCGAAATCCTTTAAACATAATTTTTAAATTATTAATTTTTATAATTGTCTGCATTATATTATGACAGATTTACTTACATTATTATTACTGGTTAATTGGGAGGGTTAACTGCTATAATTTTAATGTGAGTTTATTAGTTAAATTATTTAATTTATGAAAAAATTATTGTTTTATTTTGCAATTAGTTTGGTTATTAGCGGTTTTGGATTTTTGGGATTGAGAAATTTTAGTCAGAAAGTAGAGGCAGTAGGTGAAGTATTGGGTAATTCGCCGACAGTGTTGACGCAAAGTTTACCTAATGGTTGGACTAATCGACCTTATATTGCCACAATAAGAACCAGAGACGTGGATGTGGGAGATAAGTTGGGGATGATAGCAAGTGATTTACCGGAGGGATTGTCGCTGAGTAATTGTTCACAATTTGTATTGAGTAATTCCGAACGACTACATTGCGATTTATCGGGAGTAGTGGCTGAACCGGGAACTTATACATTTAAGATCGGGGTGTTTGATAATAATGGAAATTTCGGGTCACAGGTTTATACCATTAATTTTGAACAAGCACCTTAATAAATTTTAAGTTAAGGTATCGAGAATTTTGTCTAAATCGCCGCTGGCAACTCCGATAACTTTGTCAGCGGCACCGTAATAAACCAGAAGTTTAGTGTCTTTAATTACGGCACCACAGGGAAAAACAACATTGCTGATTTCGCCATATTTTTCATAATCCATTTCCGGTTCTAATATTGGGTATTTAGTACGCCCGAGAATAGTTGTAGGATCATCTAACTTCATCAGTATAGCTCCGAGTCGATAATGATGATCAGTATTGCTGACGCCATGATAAAGAAGTAACCAGCCTTTGTCGGTTTTGATGGGGGGAGCGGCAATACCCATCTTGGCTTTTTCCCAATGCTGATGACCAATGGTAATGCAGGCTTCGCCCTGGAGATATTTATTATTTTTAAAATCTAAACTGTCAACATGATCGATCAGGATTCCCCTACCCCCTTCCCGATGAAGAAAAACATATTGACCTTTGATGAGTTCGGGAAAAAGACAACCNNATGGAAATTGAGGTGAGGGCAATTTTGGGAGGTGTTTGACCATCATAAGCGGTATAGCAAATATAGATCAGATCACCAATTCGGGTTATTCGGGGATCTTCACAACCACCAAATCCATCCGGTTTTTGTTTGATTTCAAATTTTTCACGAGGAAGGTAAATCGGTACCTTACTTTTAAAATCGATATTGAATCCGTCGAGACTATGGGCATAACCAAAAACAGAAGTATTATCTTTGGACATGGCACGATAAATGAGGTGGACTTTTTCGTTGATTAAAATGGCAGCCGGATTAAAAGTAGCCCGTGATTCCCAGTTATTATTGTCTTGGGGAGTGATGATGGGATTTTTGTTAAAACGTTGGAGTTTGGGGGATGTGTGGCGATTATTTTTGAGGTTAATTAAAAGATCGTTAAGATTGGTGGTAGCCAGGGCAACATAATTATCGGCGGCACCATAGTAAATAAAAAGTTCGTCATTTTGGACTAGGGCGCCTGAAGGAAAAACTATATTTGGGACCATACCTTCCAATTCGTAAGTTTCTTGGGGTACCAATATAGGATTGTCGGTACGACCGATAATTTTTTGGGGATTTTCTTTGTCCAACAGAATCGCTTCAATACCAAAGGTGCCAAAACTACCGTTAAAATAATTTTGGATGTGAGAATATATCAAAAGCCAGCCTTCGTCGGTTTCGACGGGAACAGCTCCAATTTCGGTATGATCACTGGTAATCCGACGGAAATTTATTTCATTTTTAGTTAAATCCTGATACCATTTTTGCCAAAAGTTCTGATTCCATAAATCCTTTATGTTGTCAAAATAAGCAATAGCATTCCGGGAGGGAGGAAGATCGGTGTTGGCAGTCAGGATAGCGGCATATTTACCATTAATTTTTTTGGGAAATAAGGCCATGGCTTTGGCATTAAAAGGGGTGATCAAATGTTTTTCGAAGGTAATGAAATCAGTGGTGATGGCAAGAGCTATTTTGATTGAGTCAGGACCGGGAGTTTCGGCACTGATGGCAGTATAAAAGACATAATATTTACCGTCAATTTCAGTGATGCGGGGGTCCTCTAAACCATATTTTTCCCAAGAGTGTTCCGGTTTTAGAATTTGGATTCTTTTGGTAAAGTTAAATCCGTCACGGCTTTTGGCCAGACCAATGGTTGATAAATTGGAACCAAAAGCGCGATAGACCATTAAATAATCTTCACCTTTTTTTATCAGACTTCCATTAAATACTGCCGTATTTTCCCAGTTATTTTTGTTTTCGGGAGACAGGATAGGATTGAAAAGATAGCTTTGAACTTTGATCATATTTATTTTATACGGACTATTTTGGCCGGTTCAAGGATAGGTTTTTCAGAATATCTAAGTTGTTTTAAAAATTTATCTAAATCGGCGGAAGCGGCACAAACGTAGGAATCTGCACCACCATAATAAACGTATATTTTGCCATCCTGAATGATGGCACCGGAAACGTAAACGATACCGGGTTTGAAACCGGAATTTTCGTAAAATTCCTGTGATTCTAATATCGGAGCCTTGGCTTTACAAATAATTTTGCTAGGGTCATCGAGATCCAGTAACATAACACCGACTTTGTAATTCATAGCGTGATAAAAAAGCAACCAACCATAATCGGTTTTTAGGGGGGGAGCACCGGCGCCACGGAGACGACGGTCCCAGGATGAATTTTGGGGCGGGATAAGTTGAGGATCGACACTATCGGTAATGTATTTTTTACTTTTAAAACCAAGATCGTCAAAATATTCGATATGAATTTTGGGAGTGATGGCATGCAAAATCGCGTAATGTCCGCGGATTTTTTCAGGGAAAATCACCCAGTTTTTGTTGGTTTGATTGGGAGGAGAGATACAAATTGATGGTTGCCAATTCCAACGTCCTTTAATAAAATCATCAACTGAAATTGAGGTGAGTCCAACACGAAGACCAAGATCACAGGCGGTATAAGTAGCATAAATGATATCTTCATCTCCCACCCTAACCAAACGGGGATCTTCGGCTCCGGACCAACTGCCACCAGAGGGATAAATTTCAAAAGTATTTTTATTTCGAACCGTCGTTTGGTGGGTAAAAATGGGAAAAGGAAGACGGTTATCGATCGAAAGTCCGTCTTTTGAAACAGCATAACCAAGACGGGAAACACCGTCGTTGCCAATAGCCCGATATAGAAAGTGAAATTTATCATCGAGTAAAATTACGCCAGGGTTAAATGTCTGGGACGATTCCCAATTATTTTCGGGATTAGGAGAAATAATCGGATTGTTTGAAGCCCGGTTTAAATTGATTTTGAGATTTTTAGCGGTTTGGGTAGTACGTAATTTAAAACTAGGATAGATGACTGCCTCGACATGATCTTTATCGATATTCCAATAGGCAATTAATTTTCCAGAAACATGCGCCAATCCAATAAATTCGATTTTTTTGCCAATCCAGGACGGAGGAGAATGCCATAACGGAGTGTCAGACCGATAAATGATATTTCCGTTTTTAATTATGGCAGAACCAATTTGAAAACCATCCGGCCAATCACGGTTGTGGTATATTACCAAACTTCCCTGACTGATTTTGACGACGCCTTCAATTTCAATTTGGCCCGAATCGAAGTGAGTGGTACGGGGAGTGATGTCTTTAATGATTTTGGGGCTGATTCTTTTGCGGGTGTATTTTTCTTCAAATATTTTAAGAAGCTTAAACTCGATTCCATCGATACTTTTGGCAAGTCTGATATTTTTTCCGGTATCCTGATCGGTTTTAAAAAATAGATAAATGGTTTTGCCTATTTGTTCGATGCCCAGACCGGTCAGTGATTTTATTTTGTTTTGTTTTCCACCTTTTATATTTGATAACAAACCCTTGAGGTCCAGCATAGATTTAATTTTAGACTTAACTTGGGCAAGAGGCAATTACATCTTATTATTAATAATATTAAAATTAAGAAATAATATAAATATTTAAAATGTCTTACATTAAAAAAATTTTGTTATTGTTGGCGGTGTTGGGGGTATTATGGTTATTTAGGGATAGTGATAATAATAAAATTATTAAGAAATCGACACCGACTCCAACGATTTATAACGAAAAAACTGTTTTACCAAAAACTGTAAAATGGCCGGTACCATTTACTTCTCAGGCGCCGTTGGGAAATTGGGCAGATGTAAAAGAGGGAAATGGGTGTGAAGAAGCTTCGATATTGATGGCATATTTTTGGGCTATTGATAAAAAAATTAATCCAAATGATGCAGCCAATGAGATAAGAAATATTTCTGATTTTTCGTTTAAATTACTTGGTCATTTTCATGATATTTCCAATGAAGATACATTAAAATTACTTAAAGAATATTTTAATTATAATAAGGCCTATTTAGAAAATCAGATTAGTGTGGAAACGATAAAAGCTAGGTTATTCGAAGAAAAAATACTGATAGTGGCGGTAAATGGTGATAAACTGGAGAATCCAAATTATCAGATTCCCAAACCGGCAAATCATAAAATTGTGATTGTCGGTTTTGACGATAACACGCAGGAATTTATAACTAATGATCCCGGAACTTCAAGAGGAGGGGGGTTTAGATATAAATATGATAAATTAATGGGTGCAATTACTGACTATCCTACCGGATATAGAGAATCTTTTGAGGAAATTATTTTAACAATGATTGTAATAGAAAAGGAGAGATCTGATTTATAGTTCTTTTGTCGGAACGGGATCAGTGATAACAAAGGTTTGAATAATCTGATCGACTTCGGGAGAGAAGTTGGTATTTAGGAGAGTGATGTAAATATCGCCGATTTTTTTGACAGTAATATTGGGTTGGTTTTGGTATTTTGTTTGATATTCGGATTGGGTATCCCAATGTTCAATTGCCAAATCATATGATTGTCCACCTTTGTAGATTAAAACAATGCCGTTTGGCCAACCGTAAAGATTGTTTTTGTCAGTGAGAGATTGATAGACAGACGGAAAGGAAATTTTAAATCCATATCGTTGATTAGTGTAAGTTTGCCAACCTGAAGGGATATTTGAAGTTGGAGCGGCGGTAGGGAGGATAGATGGTGAAAGAGTCGGAGCAGAGGCCTGAGGAGTGGGAGTTTGTCCGTCGAGGGGAAGGTTTTGAGAAGCTTTGGACTGCTGGGTACCGTAGTAATAAGCAAATGAGGAACTGACGATGATTAGTAAGATAACAAGTAGTTTTACTATAGTTAATTATCTCACAAGTGCCAGAAAATTGCAGTGAGATTTGTGCCACCGCCAGCCAGATTGATGGCTTTTTTTAATTCGTATTGGCTGATATCATCATTTAGTGATTCTTTTGGGGGAATATTGCCGGTGTAGAAACTTTGTAAAACCGGTAAAGCCCGCGCATCCCCTATTTGTCCTAAAGCCCAGATGGCGGAATTTCTTGATTTAAAACTACGATTTTCATCTTTTAACAAAGAAATTAAGGCGGTAACACAATCGCCTTGATATTCACTTTTGGCTTGTTTACATTGTAATTTGACATCAGAACCAATCTGGGTGCCGGTGATGAAGAAAAACAGGACAAAAATACTTAAACCGATGGCGAATATAAAAGCTATTTTATGGTTAAAGTGTTTTATATTTATATTATAGTGGATTGTGAAAAATAATAAAAATATGCAAATAACTGTAATAGTTCATCCAAATTCAAAGAATCCGAGAATCGAAAAAGATATGTTTCATACTTTACATGTTTATGTGACGGCACCGCCTTTGGAAGGAAAGGCTAACAAAAAAGTAATATTTTTATGTTGCGAGGGGGGAAGTCAAAAAATAAGGTGTTTGAAGTAAGTGGCTTGTGATTTGATATTATATTTTATATATAAATTTTTAAAAAAATTATGGCAGATAAATTAGCAAGTCCTCTATTAGGTGAAGTACAGGAATTGGGAGCGATAAAAGAACAATATCGGTTGCTCACCATGAAACAATCAACTGTTAATTGGGGTGAAGAAGACAGATTAAAATTGCTCGAATTAAAAAAAATACTTGGAATTGATCAACCGCTTAGTGAAAAAACAAAAGAAGCTTTACACCGTCAAGGTCTTGCCGATACAGTGAGTGTTAAGGGAGGATCTTTTAACCCGGGATTGAATAAAGAAGAAATTGACGAAATTTTAAATGCAAATGCGGGTAACAAAAGTTAAACTGGACATGGAGAGAAATTTTGGAAACGTGTCGGATTAAGAAATTGCTTCTGTCGTTTTTGTATCCACTAAAAAAGGTGTCTGGGAATAAGAAGGGTATGGCTTTTTAGAATTAGGTCCTGTAATTACAGGAGGTGTGGCCCAAATTAAAAGTTGTTGAACAACTAAGCGGATGAGTTTTTTGGCTTCGATTTCGTTGTGTTTTAGAGTAAGATTCCAATCCAGTCCGGGACTGGTGTTGCCTTCAAGAAGGTAGGCGTTACCATTATCACTAATGACGAAATCAAGGGCATAAAGAGAACGTTTATTGTTTAAATCTTTTGCAATCAGATTGGACATTTTAAGAACAATTTTTGGAATTGCGCTTAGAGGAATATAGGTCAAGGTGCCGCCTCGATGTTCATTGCAACGGAATTCACCGGATTTGGCAACCCGAATGTAGGTCTGGACTATTTCACCATTTAAGTAAACAAGACGAATGTCGGTAGCGGCGGAATTATTGTCGTGGTTAAAACCGTGATCAAAATTGACAAAAGGCTGAATAACAAAGGANNGCACCATATCGATCTTTAACTATAATATCGGAACTAAAGTCTTGAGAGTTTGGGTGACGGTCAATGAGCTTGGCAAGAGCGGAGAGGGCGGTTTGGATACTTAATAGGTTATTTGATTCAAGAGAAACAGTGGGGATGGCATATTGAGCAAAAGAATTGCTCGTTTTTTGCTTGTCAAAAAATAAATTAAATAAACCGGGGTCGTTGAAGGGTTTGATCTGGGATAAAGAAAACAGCAATTGGCGATTGGTTTTGAGGGTGGCAGTGGTGGGCGAAAATTTGTCAAAGATAAATGAGGAATAACAGGGAGAATTAATTTTGTGCCACTGATCGTTGTTAAATTCCCAGAAGCTTCGGCAAAATCCCGGCCCGACAATGTCGGCGGAAGTAGTAAGGGCGGCTTTTAAACCAATTTTTTGACAGGAGTCAAGAAAATAACTATATACTTCATTATAGGATTCGTTACGGGAACCTTTAGGAAAGGGGGTCGTATTATTATTTTCTTTTTCATAGGCACTGGTGGCGAGACGTTGGGAATATACGATGAGAACGTCGAAATTATAGAGTTTTGTCATAAAATTAAATACTGATACGGAGAACTTGTTAAGCTATAAATCCGTTACCTTTTGGTGCACATCCGAAAACTATGAAAAGTTTGTGTTGGTAATATGGTTGATATCTATTATATCTTATAAAAGAGAAAAAAGATGTAAGCAATCAGGGGTGAATGGGCTTATTTTAATGTTAAAAAGCCTTATTTTGGGGAAATAATGGGGTTTTGGATTTTTGTAGCCAAATCAATTAAAAATAGCTGGTTTTTGCGAAGAAGTGGTAATTTGTCTAAAGCAAAAAATCCGTATTGGGAAACTTCATGAGAAGGGGTAAAATCCCCACCAATAAAAATACCGGTGTAACATAAGTCCAAACGAGCAAAATCACGGTCAGTACGGGTTTTTAGTGAGTCATCAATACTGACGACAAAACCTGACTCTTCTTTGATTTCCCTCTCCAAGGATTCTCTGGGATGTTCTCCGGATTCCAGATAACCACCAGGTAAACTCCAGGCGTGGGAACGATAGGTATGTTTAAAAAGAAGAATTTCTTTATTTTCGTTAAAAATTATGCCGGTAGTTCCGACCAAAAATTTGGTTTGGAACATATTCATAATAAAAAGCTGCCAGCCTTTGGAAAGATGAAGGGACCGATAAATTTTGGCTAATAAGGTTTTCACATTGCGTTGGGATCTTCGGATTCGTTACCGGAAAAATGACTTAATTTTTCATTTTCCAGTTCCAGTTGATGAATTCTTTTGGTCAATTCCAATATTTCATCTTTATCTTTTTTGATTTCCTTGTTTTTGCCATGAAGAGTAAGTGAGTTTGAAATTGCCCGGACAAGATGTACCAAATATGACAAAACTAAGCCTATTAAAAGAGAACCAATAATTACATAAAAAAGAGGGATGTCTGAAATAACATACATACCTAAATTTAGGGTAACCGGAGCAAAGTTATATTTGGAGATATAAACAAGAAACGAACCTATAATAAGAAATAAAATTAGAATTAACATATTTAGCTTAAAATACCAAGGCCAATTAAGCCGATAATAATGAGATAAGCGGCGATAAGATAATTGACTATTTTGGGAAAGACCAAAATTAAAATACCAAAAACTAACGAAGCTAAAGGACTAAGATTTGAAAAAGAGATATTCATATAATTTTTATAAACCTAATAAGCGAGCCAGAAAAATAATAACGGCGATAACGAGTAATAGATGGATAAGTCCTCCGCCAATGTGAAGAGAAAAACCTCCCAACCACGAAATCACTAACAGAATAATGATGATATTTATAATATCCATAATTTAAGACTCCTGTTTTTCACCTGAGGAGATGCGAATTAATTTAACAATTCCCCATGCTAATAACATATAAACGAAAATAGCCACTAAGGTTGAGGGTTCAAAAACCGAACCGGAAACATAAGCTTGTCTAAATATTCCCTGGAAAGGTAAAACAAAAATCCCGGTAATTCCATAGATAAATCTAACAAAACCACTGGCTACGTTGGCACCGGTCAACTTAAGAAGCAGACGAATGCCTAGTAATATTTCGAGAAAACCAAAAAGGAAATATATTGCATATTCAATAGTTTCTCGGTTTGAGGCTCCGGTTTTAACCTGAGTTGTTAAAATCGGGTTGCCACTATCTTTGTCGTTTTCTACCGGAGTAGTTATTGTTTCTTTAATTATTTCTGTCATATTTTTATCCCCTATTTCGGAGAATCCGACCAACATAAATAACCACCACCGCGCCTATTACGGCTACTAAAAGACTATAAAGATTAAATCCGTCAACACCCGATTTACCTACCATTCCCATTAGAAAACCACCGACTATTGATCCTAAAATTCCCATAAGAATGTCTGCCATGGTGCCCTGTCTGTAGTTGGTTTTCATAATAACTGAGGCAATCCATCCTGCTAGCGCTCCGAAAATTATCCAAAGTATAATACCCATATTTTTTACCTTCTAAAATAAATAAATTAAATTTCTTCTGTTTTTATGGTGTCTGATTTATATTCACATCAATTTCATTCGGAATATTGACTTCAGGTGCGGGAATATTAATCTGAGGTGTTCCCATTTTTCTAAGGGCCGGGAGGCCAAAATAAAAAAATAAGAAACCCAACACTATCAGTCCAAAAATAGCAACCAACAAACCACCATTACTATTATTATCGTTTGCCGGAGCCGGACTATTTACAATTGTAGTCATATTTTTTCACACCTTTTTTTAACAAATAAAACTTAAGTCACTAAAAAAATTTTAGAATTCTTCTTTTTTGATGATTGTTTCGGCGGGCAAATAGGCTATCAGGGCTTTTTCAACTATTTTGGTTAAGGTTAAATCTTCTAGTATAGCCTGGGCCCGAGCGTATTTTGCCAAAGATGGTTTCATAAAGAGAGTGATTCGCTGTTTTGCACTAGTTGTCATTATACTAATAATACACTTAGTTGTAGTGGTTGTCAAATGACAAGTAGTTTGATTTAGAAGCTTCTTAAATTAGGCTGGCTACCAAGGGGCTGCCCTTGGCCAATCTCAAATTATATTATATAAAAAAATTCGAAATTCCGCCAGTTTTATTCACGTTTCTAAAATTAAATACTCTTATTTTATTTCTTTTTGGTTTCACCCCATCTACCATTACCATGCGAAAAGAGAGCGGAATGAATTTGGGACCATCACTTTTTGGATAGTATAGGCGGAAGGGTTAAAGAATTTGAATCCTTATGGAGTGGTTGTCGGGGTTAGAGTCGGAACAATTGTAGGTTCTATTGTCGGGACAACGCTAGGAGTGACAGAAAGATCCGGTGTTATGGTAGGAGTAATTTCCGGAGTTGAAACAGGCGAAACAAATCCAGTGAGTAATTTGTTAAGCCAACCAAACAAACTAAAACCCTTAAGACTTTCGTTTAATCTGGTTTCGATAGCAAGTAATTCTTCGTTTAAAGAACTTATGGATTCTTGGATAGCTGTTTTTTCACTGGTTGAAGCCTTGCTTTCCAGACGGGTTAATTGTCTAACCTGATTTTGAAGGTGAACAATTTCACTTCTGACAGCACCGGCATTTTTATAGTCAGGACCAATGACCAATTTTGCCAGACCGGATCTGGTACTGATTTTGTTAAGGGAACTATCAATGGTTTTATCCGATTCTATTTGTTCTGCCTGAATCTGTTCGAGTTCTTCTTTGACTTGAGGAGTTTTGACTTTTGGCTTGACTACCTCAATTTTTTGGATGGTTTGGTCTAAATATTTAGCTTTTATCTGTGTCGGTTTGGGTTGATTGGACGGATTAACTTTGTCATTTTTGGCCAGAGTTAAGGTAGAAGAAAAAGTAAAAAACATTAAAAGTAGTGCGAGAAAGAGCTTGTTTGATATTTTCATAGTAATATGGTTATAGTCTTATTGTCTTGGATTGTCAAACTGACTTAAAATTATCAGTCGCAAAAGTTGGGTAAAAGATGGGTGTTTTTATACTTTGGTTTTGTATTTCAATAAACGAAAAAGTCCTTTTGATGGCTTGTAAACTTTGTCGGGAAATTTTTCGACTAATTTCCAGACGCATCCGTTAACTGTCTTGGGATGAAAACTGCGGTCTGAAGCTTCAATTTTTGAAATAAGTTCTGACCAACGAAGACCTTCCGGATTCTGTTCAAGTAACTTAAACGTGGTTGCGTAAATTCGCCCGGTGATAGTGTTTTTCAAAACAATACTCATACTTAAAGTATACCAAAAAGCTATATCAAACTATCTCGAACTCGGGTGGTGAATTGATTAAAAACTAAATAAGGCCGGCAGAAAGCAGAATTAAGGCGATAGCGGTAATGATGGCAAAGATACCGGTGGTTTTTATAAATAAGTTGACGGCTTCTTTTTTTTGGCCATCAATAAAAAGCTGAAGAGGTTGGTAAAAAAACAGGAACGCCATGACAGCAACAGAAAGAGTAAGGAGTGATAAAAATACGACCGGGGCAAAAAAAGTGTCGGGTTTATTTTTTAGAGGCTCGGTGACAAAGTTCATGACAATGACACCAAGGATAATGTAGGCGGAGGCGCTTAGGGCGTTAATGAAAGGGTTTTTGGACATAGTTGATTATAGCAAAGGGTTATTAGTCATGAGTTTTTATGAATCGGTACAAGTACAAAATTCTAGATAATAGGTATGGCGCTCTATTGTTTGTAAATTTTTTAGTTCACTCCCGGTTTTGGTTAACGCGTCTTTAATTATTTGATAGCGGACCTTAGAAGAAAAATTTCCCACCCATTCGGTTCTGGCCGGATTTTCGTAAGTAAAAAGTTTATCTGCCAGTGTCAACTGTCTCTTGGTCTCGTTTTTTGAGCAAAGTCTATAACCTTCATGGCAAACTTGCGAGATTATCTCGTCAAAATACTCTTCGTTGGCCGTGGTCAGGCAATCCAAATAGGATGGGTCAATATCAGGGAAAGTCTCTGAGATAACCCTTTTTAAATTATTTCTGTAATGCAAAAAGAATTGATGAGTTTGGGGGTTTTTCAGGTTATCAGCAGATAAGCTGATTAGTAATCTTCCGTTTGGCTTTAAATTTAATTTAATTTTTTTAAGCAACTGATCCTTGTTTTTGATCCAGTACCAAGAAGCGAGTAGGACAATAGCATCAAACTTTTCGGCATGCGTATAAGTATCAAAGTTTTCAACATTTCCTTTAAAGAAAGAAACGTTGGGATAGTTACAAAGTTGATTAGCATACTTTATAAACTTAGGAGAGATATCGATGCCAATAACTTTTCCCTTATCTCCCACAAATTCCCGAATTACTTTTGACACCATTCCCGGGCCGCAACAGAGATCCAGAACATAGTCGCCGGGTTTGATTTCCGCAAATTTTACCGCCCTCTCGCCACGGGGACGCCACCCAAAATACTCTCGTTCTTTTATGTAATAAGTGACTGCATCAGGATTTTTATATGCTTTTTTCATCTGTTTGTAGAATACACCAGGTTTTAGGATTAAAAAAGAGATTATCGTGAGAGTGCTCCCCCGCGTGGATTCGGACCACGAACCTACCGCTTAACAGGCGGGCGCTCTACCGTTGAGCTACAGGGGATTAAATTGTCAAATGAACGAGGACAGCTTTGATTATATCATTGGAAAAGAATGCTGAAAATACACTGATGGTTTTTAAAATAAGGTAAAATATGACTATTGTTTGATACAATACGCAGATGAAAATAATACTTGTAAGACATGCAGAATCGTTGAAAAATGCCGGTTTATGGCAGAGGGGTACAAAAAATAGGTTGAGCCAGAATGGTGAAAAACAGGCGAAGGAATTGGCAGAAAAATTAAAAAACAGAAAGATAGATTGTATTTATTGCTCACCTACTATCAGATGTAAACAAACTTTGGAAGAAATTTTGAAAATTAGGGATGATGAAATGTTGATTCATTTATCGAAACTGATTGATCAAAAAAGAATAGATGAGAATATGGATTTTTTTCAAAAAAAGGTTGGACTGTTTTTGGATGACTTAAAATATGACCATAACGAGGAAGATGTAGTGTTGGTAATAAGCCATATGATGACTTTGGGGACAATGTTGAATTTATTAAAAAAAGAAAGCAGGATATTGGAAAATGGAGAAATAGTAGAAATTGAAGTTAAAAAAGATTAAGAAGCGGTTTCGACCGGGACTGGTGGGGTGGGTTGGGTGCGATTGTTGGCTCTTTTGAGAAGGTGATCGAAGGTGATGGGAGAAATAATATAGAGGACTTCGAAAGTGGCTACGGAGAGCTCGAAAGCACTGGGAATTTGGCTGGTGACTAAAAAGGCGCCAATCCCTAAAAGAAGGGCATTTTTAAAACTACTGCGTAAATGTGCCCTAAAGATGGCGTTTATTCGCACTAAAGGAAAGTTGGCGGCTTTGGCTTTTTCGACAATAATTTTTCCACTGATATAACCGGCATGGAAGACAGTGATAAAAGTACCGACAGCGGTGACAAAATTCATGGTGGTATTTTGGCGGGTAAGATCGGCGATAAGCCATTTAAATTCCATAGAAGTAGGAAGATGGCGTAAGAAAATGATGGACAAAACAAATAGAGTGGAACCGAACCCGGAGATCCATAAAAGCATTTTGTTATAGTTGATACGGAATTCGAGAATTTTTTTATTTTTGCGAAAGATAAAACGGATCAAACGCCAAAGAAGGCGGGGGGCGACAAAAATTATTAAAATTGCCAACCAAATTTGGAAAATGAGAGTCCAGGAAACAGCGGTAGTAGAGGTGACGTTGAAAAAAGGAAAATGAAAATTGGTGCCGGTGAGAGGATATTGAGGATAGGGAATGAAATCATAAAGATATTTAGGATTGAGAGGTTGAGTGTAAAAATCGATCAAAAAAATACGTCCGGCGGAAAAAAAGGCAATGGACTGAATGAGAAAGTTAAAAATATAAAAAAGAACGGAGGAATCCCCTTCTCTGACTTTTTTGTTGAGCATCAGATATTGCTGATTTTCGTTGGTTTGGTCTATTTCGGATTCAAAATATTTGAGACGGGTGGAAAGTTTGAGACCAATAAAGCGGAGGGGTAAAAAAAGGATGTTTTGGGTAATACCAATCAGGATTACGGACAACCAAATTTGCTTGGTTAAAAAATAGTAGCTAAAGAAAATACTGGCGTAAAGTTTGAAACTGCCGCCGCGAAAAAACCAAATTAAAATGACAATGATGAGAGCAATTAAAATAGTGCTAAGAAAAGGAAGATTGCGTTTGCGGTTGTCGATGGAACGGACGGCATTAAACCCAGAGTTTGATTTCACATTTTGATTATAAAGCATCACTGGATGCTTTGTTACGTTTTGAACTCACTTCGTTTGTGTTATTACTATCGTGTAATACCTGTAAAACCTTAGAAATTACTCGAGGTAGTCTTGTAACTTCTTTCGTCTGCTGGGATGACGGAGTTTGCGGAGAGCCTTGGCTTCGATTTGGCGGATGCGTTCGCGGGTGACATTAAAAATTTTGCCAACTTCTTCGAGAGTTTTTGGAGTTTCACCTAAAAGGCCAAATCTGAGAGAAAGAACTTTGGCTTCACGTTCATCGAGAGAATCGAGAACTTCTTCGATGGATTCCCGAAGTAATTCACGGGAAGTTTCTTCGTAGGGAGAAGGCATGGTAGTGTCTTCAATAAAATCACCCAAAAATGAATCTTCGTCATCACCAACGGGAGTGGCCAGGGAGGTGGTGTCCTGAGAAATACGATAAATTTCTTCAACTTTTTCGACAGTAATACCGACTTCATGGGCAATTTGTTCGATATCCGGTTCGTGACCGAGTTTTTGGGTCAGAGCACGGGTGGCTTTGTAAACTTTGTTGATGGTTTCGACCATGTGAACGGGAATACGGATGGTTTTGGCCTGGTCGGCGATAGCACGAGTGATGGCCTGACGGATCCACCAGGTGGCATAGGTAGAAAACTTGAATCCCCTTTTCCAATCAAATTTTTCCACAGCCCGCATAAGACCCTGATTGCCCTCCTGAACTAAATCAAGAAAAGTTAGACCACGGCCGATATATTTTTTGGCAATAGAAACTACTAATCTAAGATTGGCGGAAATTAAGGCTTCACGGGCGGATTGAGATCCGGTTTCAATGGCTTGAGCCAGAGAAACTTCCTGTTCGAAGGTTAAAAGATCGATTTTACCGATTTCTTTGAGATACATCCGGACGGAATCGATACCGCCTTTTTGATTTAAAAGAGTCAAAAGATCGGCACTGCGCTGTTTTTCTTTTTCAATGCCAACAATTTCGTCAGCATTAATTTTGTCAAAAATATCGATACCTTTCCCAAAAAGATAGTCAAATAATTTATCTATTTCTTCGATATATTTTTGAGGACTGGGTATTTTTTCGAGAATTTCGTCGTGGGTAAGATAGTGCTGTTTCTTGGCTAGGTTAACTAAACTTTGTTTTATTTTAGTGAAGTCGAGTGAGTTGGTTGTCGGCATTCTATATGTTATATCAAAAATTAACCAATAATTCTAGAGTTTTTTAAGTTTTTAGGCTTAAGACTTTTGACTTTGAATTTTGGAAAGTTTTTGAAGGGCGAGATTATAGTCATTTTCTACCTGTCGAAGACTTTCAGGCGACCCTTGATTTTCCAACTGTGCTATTTTACCACTTAATTGCTTTAATTGGGATTTGAGATTAATTTCAGATAATTGATTGATGGTTTTTTTGACTTCGTGGTGATGTTGTCGGGAGTCGAGTTTGATTTGGTCCAACTGAAGATAGAGATCCTGAAAAACCTGACTGAGCTCGGGCGGGAGAATTTGGGAGAAGTTATTGGCTCGAAATTTTTTTTGAGCGGAGAGTAAATTTAGAAGTTTTTGAAATTTAGGAAAAGTTAAAGTTTCCAGATTTTTTTTGATTTTTTGAGAAAGCGAAATGGGCTTTTTGGCGGAAAGAATTAAAAGCAGGAGATATTCTTCAAGTTTTTCGATTTTTGTGGAGACAGGATCGGAGGTTTTTGGATCGGATTTGACAGAATTGATGGGGGTGGGCGCGGCGGCACCAGGTTGATATTTGACGGCTTCCTGCAAAACTGCTTCTTCGGAGGTGGCCAGTTGATTGGCAAGTTTGCGATAATAATCACTTTTGATGACACTATTTTCGATTTTGGAAAGAGAGGGCAGAACTGAAGAAAGAAGAAGTTTGCGACCGCGGGGAGTATCGGTACCGTAAGTTTTTACGGCACTATTGATAATAAAATCCCAAATCGGAATGGCATTGTCGACTGATTGGGAAAAAGCTTTAGTGTCGGCGCGGACGGCTTCGTCAGGATCTTTGAAATTTTTTAAATCGATGACTTTGATATCGAATCCGAGAGCATCGGCAGATTCGATACTTTTGATAGCGGCGGCTGAACCGGCAAAATCGGAGTCGAGACCCAAAATTAAACTATCGGTATAGCGTTTTAGAAGCTGGAGTTGTTCTTGGGTAAAAGCGGTGCCTTTGACAGCGACGATATTTTTTATCCCGAATTGATAGGGAGAAATTAGGTCAAATTCACCTTCAACAACGATACAATTTCCTTTTTGACGGATGGTTTCTTTGGAAAGGTTGAGACCAAAAAGAGTTTGACTTTTATGATAGAGTTCGGTCTCGGGAGAGTTGACGTATTTGGCCATTTTATCAGCTTTTGGTCCGGGGAGGATACGTCCGGAAAAACCTAAAATCCGATCGCGATGGTCTGAGAGTGGAAAAACCAAACGATTTTGGAAACGATCATAAAGACGATGGGCACCGTATTGGCTTTGACCAAAGGTGCCGGTAGCGATCAGATCGGACTGAGAGAAAGATTTTTTGGTGAGGTAATTGATAATAAGTTGTGGATTTTCGGGTGAATATCCAATTTGAAAATGTTTGATGGTTTGGGGGGTAATTCCCCTATCTAAAACATATTTGAGTGCAGGTTTGCCTAGGGGATGTTTGATAAGCATATAGTGGTAAAATCGGGAAACTTCGGCATTTATTTGGAGGAGTAATTTTTTTTGTGATTCTTGTTTGGTTAGATTTTCAGATTGAACCAGTTTGATTCCGGCTTGTTTGGCCAACTCTTCGAGAGCTTCACGAAAGCCGATTTTTTCATATTCCTGAAGAAAGGTAAAAATATCACCGGCTTTACCGCAACCAAAACANNAAAGGACAGGGAGCCCAGTAGTTTCGACCCTTTTTTTTGAGTGGTAAATAACGGGAAATTACGGTGACTGCGTCCAGTTTTTGTTTGATTTCTTCAACTTGATTGTCCACAGCCTTATTTTATCATCGGAGCCGAATATAAGGCGAAGGAAGAAAAAAAGTATAGTAATATTTAAATAATGAAAATAAATAAAATTCCCAAATCCTCGGCATGGTGGTTGCTTCTAGGGCCGGCTTTTGTGTGGGCGGCAACGGCACAAGGTAGCGGTGAGTTGATTTGGTGGCCATATTTAGTAGCCCGATACGGGAAGGCGTTTTTATTTTTATTGATCCCGGCGGCATTTATTCAAATATTTGTAAATAAAGAAATTTCAAAATATACGGTAATTACGGGAAAAGGAATATGGACTGGTTTTGTAAGTTTGGGAAAATGGTATGTAATTCCTTTGTTTTTTCTTTGTTTAATAAATTTCTTGTGGTTGGGGGGATATGCATCTGCCGGAGGATCGTCGATTTATGAAGTGACCAGATTTCCAAACGGTGTCAGCCAGCAAATAGGATCGTTGTTTTGGTCATATATTTTGATCGGATTATTTTCATTGGGTTTGTTGTTTTCAAAATCGATTTATAACTTTATTGAAGTGATAATGAAAACAGTAACAGTGATTACGGTTTCCGGATTGGTGGTGTCGGCGATAATTGTAAGTACGGGAACTAGTTTTTGGGAATTTATTGACGGATTGTTTAATCCCAGAAATTTGGCAATCGGAGTAAATTGGGAAGGTTTTGACTATGCTCAATTAATAAGCGGAGTGGTGTTTGCCGGGATGGGAGGTTTTTTGAATTTGATGTATTCGTATTGGATGAAAGATAAGGGTGTAGGGATGGCAAAATATGAAAATAAGACTTCCGGGCTATTAATTAAGGAAACAGGAACTGAAAGAGAAATGGAAGTGTTTGAGGACAATATTGAGAACAGAAAAAATTTCAAAAGTTGGATGAGATATTTGACAATAGATTCGACTTTGGCAGTGACGATTAATGCTTTAACAATAGTGTTGACGTCATATTTGGCATTTGTATTGTTGTGGCCGGAGCGAAATTATCCGCAGGGATGGTCGATAACCGTGTCTCAAGCCAGTTTTTTTGAAAGTAGTTTTGGAGCAATTGGTCGAATAGTATTTTTATTGGTAGCAGCGGCGTTTTTGGTGGATACTTGGATATCGGTGGTGGATGGGGTGGCAAGGCAATTTGCTGATTTTTCCAATAATATTACCAAGAAAGTAAAATCGTTTAAGTTTTGGTATTCGGGTTGGGTAATATTTCTGATAGTGATTAGTTTGGCAACTTTACCATTGGCGACTCCGGAGTTTTTATTGAAAACTACCGGGGTAATTTCCGTATTTGCTTTTGTCTTTTATATACCGGCGCTGTGGTATCTAAATTACATAAAATTACCAAATATTTACCCAAAATTTGTTAAATCAGGAAAAATATCAGAAGGGATGTTGGTAGTCAGCTGGATTGTCTATACTTCTTTGGCGGTATGGTATTTGGCTAATATTTTTTAGGTTTTAGAAAGGGAAAAATTCGATAATCAGTCCGGCCAAAAAGACGAATAAGATAAAAAAACTGGTGAGCCAAATAGTTGGAGTACGTTTTATTTTGAGACGGGCAAGGCAGATCAGGAGGGTGGAAACAAACAAATCAACTGAACCGATAAGACTGATGATTTCCAAAAAAGTAATTTTTTTGAGTAAAAATGTAAGAAAGGGAAAACTTATGGCCAAAAAAACCGATAATGGTAATTTGAAGGAAAGATCGCGGTAAAATATTTCTTTGATTACATTGATAAAGCTGGAAGAAATGGAGGTAATGATCAAAAGACCAAAGACGGCAATTATTGATGCTAAAAGTGGGGAAACATGGAGTATGCCGGAAATGGCATCAGGACTGACTTGGGTCCCCGATAGTCTGGCGACAGAGTAGGAAAAAATGAAATAAACAAAGGCAACAATTACCAACGACCAAAAAGAGGCAGAATATAACTGGAAACGTTTGGAATTTTTACGAAGTAACTCTTCGACTTCGGGAAGAATGGTAAAACCACTAAGTGAAAAGGCAGTAACACCAAAAAAATAGATAATGGGAGGAAAAGACGGAATTGAGGGTAAATTCAAATTGATAGTGGTGGAAAAAATTACTAAAACCAAAAAGATAGCCAGAAGGGAAAGATAGTTAAGAAAAGATAGATTGATACGGAAGCGAAGGAAAAAAAGAGTAATAATAATGATGATAAAAACAATGGAAAGTAAGGTAGGATCGGTAGTTGGGAAAAATACCAGAAGAAAATTGGTGGCAAGTTTAATGTAAGCTATAAGAGCGCCGAAAGAAGAAATCAGTAAATTTAAGACGGCGAGATTGCGAAATCTGGGACCTAAATATATGTTGATGTAACCGGGGAGTTGGTGATCGTTTCGGACAGACATTATGACATCAATGTAATAACGGTTGAGAAGAATGGTAACAAAAGTCAAAAAAACCAAACCAATGGCGGAAAAATAGAAATTTGAATAAACAAAAACATAGGGCAAGGCAAAAATTCCGGCACCGATAATGCCGGAAATAGCAAGGAGAACGGCCTGAAATAGCGGTGAGAACATAGATAATTTTAATTTGAAATATTGGTAAAATATATAAGTTGTTTTGGCAGAGTATATGGTAAATGGGGACGTCTAGGGTATACTAAAAAGAATGAATGAAGGTAAAGAAAAATTAATAGGACCAGAGTCGGTCGAGAAAAATATTCCCGATCAAATAATTGAATCAAGAAGGGAGGATATGGATTTACCGCCCGGAGTGGAGACCTGGATGAGGAAAGTGGAGAAAGGGTCGGCAAATCAGACTACTGTAAACGACCAGCAGACAGGCCAGGCAGTTATGTCTCCCTTGGCTCCGACAGATCCAGTGGTTATTTTGCCGGTAACAAGGAGTAATTTTAGTAAAGGATTTAAGTTGGCTTTTAATGAAGCGGGAAGATGGTTGTCGACGTTTTTATTTAGACTGATAAAAATGAATAAGGGTAGGGTAGAATTTAAGAAAGAATAGTATGGATTTTGTGGTGCAACAAATTATTAGCTTGATGGTAGGTTTGGTGGTATTAACTATAGTGCTGGCTTTGCTGGGACTGTTGTTTTACGGGTTCATGATATGGTATCGTTGGAAAGATAGGGAAAAAACATCATTGGATTTGGTGACATTGTTGATTGCGGTACCTCATGATAATGAAGTAAAAATTGATTCGATGGAGCAGATAATTTCCTCACTTGGAAGTATTTATAAGGGAACAAAATTTAAATGGCAGCAAAATTTTATATCTCAACCAAGTTTGTCTTTTGAAATTGTGGCCAAAAGGGATGATATTAAATTTTATATATCGACTCCCAAAAAATTGCGTGATTTGATTGAAAAACAGGTATACAGTATTTACGGAGGAGCGGATATTTCAGAGGCAGAAGAACCAAATATATTTTTTGAGAAGGGTAAGGTGGAATATGCATGGTTAGGAATAAAAAAGTCGCCATTTTATCCGTTGAAGACTTATAAGGATATGGCCGTGGATCCATTGTCGGCGATTGCATCTACGCTGTCAAAACTTGGGGATGAAGAAACGGTGGCAATACAGTTGGTGATATCCCCTACCAATGGAAATTGGGCAAAAGCCGGGAGATCTTTTATCAGCACTACTAAAAAATCAGAATCTAACCCGGAAAAGGCATCATATAGGATTGACGCTCGGCAACTGGAAGCAATTGAGAGTAAATGTAGTCAGCCTGGTTTTGAGACGGCTATCAGACTGGTGTCGTGTGCGCCAAGTTCGGAGTTGGCAAAAATGAATATTTCCAATTTGAAATCGACATTTTCTCAGTTTGAGTCTAATTGGAATAAATTATCGACCCGAAAATTGAAACTTAAGGGATTGTTTATAACCGATTTTATATACAAATATCCGGTAGTTTTTTGGAGAGGAGGAGAAACGATTTTATCGGCGTCAGAGATTGCTTCAATTTTTCATTTGCCAAATAAAAGTATAGAAGTACCATCGATTAATTGGTTGAAGGCAAAAAAAGCTCCGGCTCCGGCGGATACACCGACAGAAGGATTGTATGTTGGGGAAAATTATTACAGAGGAGTAAAAAAGAAGTTTTATATTACCGATAAAGACAGACAGCGCCATTTTTATATTGTGGGACAGACGGGTGTGGGAAAATCCTGGTTGTTGGCAAACATGGCTTTGCAGGATATCAAGGCAGGTAAGGGAGTTTGTTTTATCGATCCGCATGATACTTTTGAAATGATTTTGGAGAGAATTCCGCCGGAGAGGGCGGAGGATGTGATTTATTTTGATCCGAGCATGACGGATAGACCGATGGGTTTTAATGTGATGGAGTGTGAAAGGGAGGACCAGAAAGATTTTGTGACCAGTTCAATAATTAATTTGATGTATAAACTGTATGACCCTTATAAAACCGGAATTGTAGGTCCGAGATTTGAACATTCNNGCGTTATTGGACAGACCAAATTGCCCAAACTAATGATTTTCATAAATCGGAAGTGTTGGATTATATCGTGTCAAAATTCGGACGGTTTATTACCAATACAATGATGAGAAACATCATCGGTCAGTCGACTTCAGCATTTGATTTTAGAAAAGCCATGGATGAGGGAAAAATTTTGATAATTAATTTGGCAAAAGGATCGATTGGTGAAGAAAATTCATCATTTTTGGGATTGATTTTGATTCCAAAGATTTTGATTGCGGCTATGAGCCGCCAGGACACACCGGAACCAATGCGCCGTGATTTTTATCTTTATGTTGATGAGTTTCAAAATTTTGCCACCCAGGATTTTGCCATCATTATGTCGGAAGCCAGAAAATATCATTTGAATTTGACGGTGGGAAATCAGTTTATTTCCCAAATGGATGAGGAAATAAAAAATGCAGTTTTCGGAAATGTGGGAACTATTTCAAGTTTCAGAGTCGGTATTTCGGATGCTAATTTTTTGGCGAGGCAATTTCAACCGGAATTTTCGGAGCATGATTTGATGAATTTGCCCATAGGAAACGCTTATTTAAAAACAATGGTTAATAATATTCCTCAAAAGCCTTTTTCGGTGAATATTACGGCGGAAGAAGTTAAGACACCGGGGAATCCGAAGATGTCGGAGATGATTAAGAAATTATCCAGTTTGAAATTTGGTCGACCCAGATCGATTGTGGAAGCGGAAATTGCCAAAAGGGCGAGATTTTAGGGATTAAAGCTCTTTTAATTTAATACCTTTTGATTCTTCTTTGGTATCGATGAGTTCCAAATATTTTTCAGTGGTGGAAATGCGCTTGTGACCGACAATCTGAGAAACAATATCGATAGGTACGCCGGATTTAAGCTGGTAGACGATAAAAGTGTTTCTGAGATCGTTGACTTTGACATCCTGGATGTCGGCTTTTTGAAAATAACGGTTCAGTAAACTTCTGATGTTTCGGGCCAAAAGATGACGTCCGGTTTTGGTGACAAAAACATTTTTGGAACTGGATTCAAAACGGCCTTCGTCAAGATAGCGTTTGATAGCTAATTTGGCGGAATTGTTGAGAGGAACGGTACGTCCGGAGTGGCTTTCATATGGTTCGATGATAATTTCATTTTCTTTGACATTGTCGAGTTTGAAATTTTCGATTTCTTTGATACGGAGACCAGCTTGAAGCATGAGTTCGACAATGGCAGTAGCCCGGCTGTCGTTTCGGCAGGCGTCACGTAAAGAACGATATTCTATAGGTTTCAATATTTTAGGAAGTTCGTTTTCGTATTTGGGGTGTTTTATCTCGGTAGAAGGATCTTTTTCGATGACATTTTCCAATTTTAAGAAAGAAAAAAAGTTTTTAATTGAATTGAGCTTTCGGGAAATTGACTTGGCGGTATAGTTGTTTTTTTGAAGATCCTTTTTGAATGAATCAATATGTGTAGCCTGGATTGAAGCTACAGTATCCAACTGATGCTGGGTTTTGAGAAAATTTATTAGTTGGTTGATATCACCTTTGTAAGCTACAATGGTGTTAATAGATTTACCTTTGGTAGCAAGATTATCTGAAAACCTGCCCAAGGCGTCTTTGAGAGTAATATTTATGTCAGTCATTAAGGTTTTAGGTCAAAATTTAATTAGAATAGCTTATAGTAACACAATAGTGGATAATACTCAAGTTCAAATTAAGCCAAAAATATGAAATTTTTAAGGGGTTTTTTGCCTATTTTTGTGGTATCTGTAATATTAGTCTCTACGGTGTATAGAATAGTGAACCAAATAGTCACTCTGAGTAAGGCCAGGGTGGAAAATAGGGTGTTAATGAGTGAGATTTTGCGATTGGAGGCTGAAAATAAGTCATTATTGAGGAAAATAGAAGAAGCAAGCAGTTCAGCTTCAAGGGAAGCTAGAATACGGAATGATTTGGGGATGGGAAAAGAGGATGATTACTGGGTTATTATGCCTAAAGACATTACTTTTGATGATTTATATCCAAAATATAATCTTGGGGATGTTAAACCGAACTGGTTGGAGTGGGTAGAATTGTTTACAAGATAGTTAATTGTGTTAGAATACGACAATCGCCTGGATTGAAGCTATGGGGCGGTTGATGTGCGGGGTAGTGTACGGCTGCACGTGAGGCTCATAATCTCACAGGCCGGGTTCAACTCCCGGCCCCGCAACAAAACAGAGAGGTCTCTCGATAGAGGGGCTTTTTTGTTTTTAACGGAGTGGGTTTTGATATAATTCTTTACGCGGCAGGGTAGCTCAATTGGTTAGAGCACAGCATTCATAACGCTGAGGTCGCGGGTTCAAGTCCCGCCCCTGCTACTTAAAAATTTGGGTGCATAGCTCAGCTGGTTAGAGCCCCGATCTTATAAGTCGGTGGTCCTTGGTTCGAATCCAAGTGCACCCACAAATTATACCTATTCTACCTAATTCCCATAGTTTGCAGGACTTCATCTAGGGTTTTTTGGGCTTGGGAGGCAGCTTTTTGGGAACCACTAGTGATGATATCGTCAATTAAATCCGGTTTTGATTCAAATTTTTGGCGAGTTTGGCGGATAGGATCGAGAAATTTATTGATGGCGACAGCAAGTTTTTGTTTAACTTCAACATCGCCGACGGTCCCCTTTTGATAACGATCTTTTAGGTCGGCAACTTCGGACTTATTGTCGTTGAAGGCGTCGTGATAGATAAAAACGGGATTGCCTTCGACTTTGCCCGGATCGGTGGGATGAATACGGTTGGGGTCGGTGTACATGGTTTTGACTTTTTGAAGGACAGTGTCGGAATCGTCGGAAAGATAGATACAATTTCCAATTGATTTACTCATTTTGGCCTGACCATCGGTGCCAATAAGGGTGGGAATGTCGCCAATTAAGGCCTTGGGAATAGGGAAAACTTCTCCAAAAATTTTATTGAAGTCACGGGCGATTTCGCGGGAAATTTCGACATGGGATTCCTGATCCTTACCGACAGGGACTAAATTGGCTTTGACCATAAGAATATCGGCAGCCTGAAGGACAGGATAATTTAGGAGCCCTAAAGATGGCTGTTGGATATGGAGATCGTGCATAATTTCTTTGAGAGTAGGAACTCTTTGAGCTCTGGGGACTGAAATTAAATTTGAAAATATGGTGGCTAAATAGGCAACTTGAGGCACCCGGGACTGCTGATAAATGACTGACTTTTCGGGGTCGATACCAATAGAAAGATAATCCAAAACTAATCCCCTGACCCGATCCGGGATAGCGGAAGTTTTGTCTTTGGTAGCGGCGGTAGTTAGAGTGTGGAGATCAGCAATGATAAAGAAACAATCGTATTGATCTTGAAGTTTGACCCGATTGGCTAGGGTGCCGACATAATGACCTAAATGGAGTGGACCGGTGGGCCGGTCGCCGGTTAATATTCTTGGTTTTGGTTTTTGATTTTGCATAATTTTATATGAAATTGTATCATTTTCCTGACGATATCCCTTGGCTTCGATCGGAATTGATTTTTTTAAATAGAAATTTTATATTGATGAATAAAATCATAGGATATGTAGGGAGTATGTAGTATAATAAGGAATGGGATTATTTAGAAAAACAAAAAGTCCGGAAAGTAGTGTGGGAAAATTTGGAGATAGTCTAATTGCTATCAGAAAAGCACAAAAAGAATACTTAGCAAGAGTTGGTATTGATATAAATCAAAGACCAATAGGTGTGTTACCACAACTTAGAAAAAGTCCGACAAAAAAGAAAACTTCTTCTGAATCGATTTTCAGAGGTTAATAAGTGTGGTAGAATATCGACTAGTTAAAAGACTTGAAGGAAGTAGGATATAACCGAAGGCTTTCGAGTAAAAAGGAAAAAATGGCAAAAGCAAATCCACAAATTAAAGCAGAACCCAGAACGATCTTGGGTAGAAAAGTTAAGAATTTAAGAAAACAGGGGATTTTACCGGCGACAATATACGGATATGAACTTGATCCAATCTCAATTCAAATAAATACAAAAGAGATAGAAAAAGTATTTGACGAAGTAGGTGAGTCGGGTTTGGTGGAAATATTGGTAGAAGATAAAGTATTACCGGTGTTGTTGAGAAATCCGCAGTATGGTGCCGTTAGTGATGATTTGATGCATATTGACTGTTATAAGGTTAATTTGAAAGAAAAGATTACAGCGACAGTTCCGGTAGAATTAATCGGAGAATCACCGGCGGTAAAAGCGGGTAATATTTTAGTTCAAATCAGCAATGAAGTAGAAGTGGAAGCACTTCCGGCTGATTTACCGGATAATTTTGAAATAGATATCAGTATATTAGAAGATTTGGAACAAGTAATTACGGTGGCCGATATTAAAATCGGAACGGATAAAGTAGAAATGGTAACTCCTGGTGACCAGGTTATCGTAAAACTGGAAGAACCTAAAGAAGAGGAAGAACCGTTACCTACAGAGGAAGAGGTGGCTCCTGGTGATGTACCGGCAACCGAACAAAAAGGTGAAACCGAAGAGGGCGGAGAAGCTAAGGCTGAAGAGGAAAAAGCTGAATAAGAGATTCCAAATCAGTTCTGACAGGATCGAGTTTTTGGGCTTGAGTCAGGGCATCACGGGCTTTGGTTGTGTTGCCGATGAGTAGGTAATATTGTGATAACTGAATCCAATCGTCTGGAGTTTTGTTGGGTTTGGTCATTAGTTGATTTAAGTTTTTTTTGACAATTTCCGGTTGGTGGCTGTCTTTGTAGTATGAATAATCAGATAGATCTAGTTGGGGTTCTAATTTGGCGGCACCGGCCCAATCCCCTGCCTGGGCATAAATTTGCCAAAGTTGAAGACGACCAATATATTGTTCACCTTTTGAAAGTGAAGCCATTTTTCGTTTGGCAGTCAGAATAGGATTTGAAGGATTCAGATAAAGAAAATATGAATTTAAAATTATCAGACCAGAAAGTAGGCCGATGCCTAAATAAAACAAACTAACTTTTTTAAGACTCATATTAATATTTTAATGAGATTGAAAGATCGGGTGATTTTTGAATTTTGATTTGAGAGGCCCGAGTAACTCCCTGAAGATCGAAGAGAAAATCCTGAAGTGAAGGGGAAGTTAACCATGGATGGTTGATGGTTAAAATATCTATCGGTTGGGCCAGATTTATACCGTTTTTACTTTTTTCTGCCCGAACCAGGGAAATAATTTTTAGAATTTCATCGATAATTTTTTGATGATCGGAGGTTATTTTAAATTCTTTAGTGATTTTTGGCCAGGAAGTCAGATGGACACTACGGGGAAGTCCGCTTTGAGAGGCAAAATAAGATTGGTATATTTCTTCGGTAATATGGGGAATAAAAGGTGAAAAAATAGTGAGAATATTTTGAAGAGAGTAGTAAAGAGTGGTTTGTGCTGAAATTTTTTGGGGATCTGAAGGTTTTAGCTCGTAGATTCTTTTTTTGATAATTTCAAGATAATAATCACAAAAATTTTCCCAAAAAAAGCTAACGGATAAATCACGGGGGTGGCTATAGTCATATTTTTGAAAATATTTTGCCATATCTTGGGCAGTTTCCAAACTTTTTTGATACAGCCAAAGATCGATGGGGAGAAGGGCAGAAGGATTGAGGGGTTGGGGCTGGTAATCTTTGAGAGCACTGATAACAAAATTGGAAGCATTGAAAAGTTTGTTGACTAATTTTTTGCCATTTTGGATCTCATTGGCATCATAATAGGTATCGAGTCCAAGTGAGGCACTGCACATGGCATAACGTATAGCGTCGGCAGAGTGAGTGGAAATTTCAGTTTCCGGACGAATAGTCCCCCCACCAGTACGTTTGCTAATTTTCTCGCCTTTACGGAGAAGCAGATGGCCGGAAATGGCAACATCTTTCCAGGGGATTTGATTATTTTTGTAAAATGAGAGAACAATGGTATAAAAGGCCCAAGTACGGATAATATCGTGGGCCTGAGGACGGAGAGACATGGGGATTTTAATTTTTTTGTCGGTTAGGTTTTGATTTAAATTGGAATTAATTTCCGGACTATTGCCGGAGGTAAACCAGGTATCAAAAACCAGATGCTCCCCTTTGAGTTCGGAGCTATGACATTTGGGACAGGTGTTGGAAGTAGACTGAGAAAGCGGATCGATAGGAAGTTCGGAATCTTTTGGTAAAACAACTTCACCACAAGCAGTACAATAAAAAACAGGAACGGAAATGCCGTAAAAACGATCCCGGGAAATGGCCCAATCCCATTTGAGATTTTCGACCCAAGCAATAAAACGGGATTTCATGGTTTTGGGATACCAATTAATTTGATCGGCGAATTTAAGAATATCTTCTTTAATATCTAAAACTTTTATAAACCACTGGAAAGTATTGATGATTTCGATGGGAGTACCACAACGTTCGTGACATCCGACATCGTGGACAATGGCTAGCTCCTTTTTGATGAGATTTTTAGAATTTAAATAGTCAACAATAGTTTTACGGGCTTGGGTAACTGATTGGCCTTGAATCTGAGATAAAGCCAATTGATTGAATTTACAATTTTTATCGAGAATTATTTTTTCGTCAAAATTGTATTGTTTTTTCCAAAATAAATCAGTTTCATCGCCATAAGTGCAACACATAACTATCCCCGTACCTTTGTCTATCTGGACTTTATCGTCTTTAAATATTTTTACTTTATCGCCTAGCGGAGTGGTAATTGTAGTACCAACTAATTTTAGATAACGTTTGTCTTTGGGATTGACAAAGACAGCTACACAGGCAGAAAGTAATTCCGGACGGGTGGTGGCGATTAGGATTTCTTTATTGTCTTCGAGAGTAAAAACTAAATCATAAAAGATACTGTCTTTTTGTTTATCTTCAACTTCGGCCTGAGCAACGGCAGTTTGACAAGTGGAACACCAAAGAGCCGGAGATTCCTGACGATAGGCGATTCCCTTTTGAAAAAGTTGGATGAAATTTTTTTGGCTTAAGGTACGGATCTCGGGAGAAATGGTGGAGTATTCCAACCTCCAGTCGACACTGAAACCAAGAGATTGCCAAAGGTCGCGATATTTTTGATGGTATTGATCAACAGTATTTAAACACTTTTGAATAAATTCGTTTCTGGGGAGGTCGGAACCCTTGATACCCAATTCTGTTTCCACCAATCTTTCGGTTGGAAGACCGTTGTCGTCCATACCAAAGGGGTAATAAAGATTATGACCGGAAAGACGGAAATATCGGGCTAATACTTCTGTATGAGTATAGGAAAAAACATGACCCATATGTAATTTACCCGATACTGTAGGCGGAGGGGTGTCGATGGAATAAATTGGTTTGGGAGATTTGGGATTAAAATGATAGATGCCGTTGTCCAGCCAAAATTGCTGCCAATGTTTTTCCTGAGAGGAGGGGTCGTATTTTGCCATAACAATGTATTTATTTTAGCACGAAATCCCCCTTAATCCCCCTTTGACAAGGGGGAAATCACTGCAATATACTTTCGTTGGAATGGACAAAGCATTGGCACTACATCGAAAAATCGGATTAAAGAAATTTCCGGAAAAGGTGGTGGAAATAATTTGGACCCATTGCAAGATAGTGGCAGATATTTGTATGGTAGTGGCGGATAAATTTGAGGCAAATGGGGGAAAAAATGTAGACCGTGAGATGTTATTTTCGGGGGCACTGGTGCATGATATCGGAGCTTATAAATGTTTTGACAAAAGATTTATACCTAAAAAAAATTATATGAGACATCAATATGAGGGGTGGAAAATTTTAAAGAATGAAGGTTGGGACGAAAGAATTGCCAATATGGCACTTAGACATACTCCTCTTTTAGACTTTCAACTGAAAAATTTGTCAATGAAATTTAAAGAGGAGGAGATCAAACCACAAAATTTGGAGGAAGAAATATTGGCATATGCCGATATATTTCATTCAAAAGGAAGACCCCGTTTTAATGAATTTGAGCAATATGTTAGTTTTTTGGATTCGATTGACAAGAGATGTTCAGAAATAGCGAGAGAATATAGAGAAAAGTTTGGTGAATTTGACACTAAGATTTGGGAGGCAAATTATCTGGTGTGGCACAGGGATGTTAATAAATGGATTGATGATTTTAAGGTAAGTAGGGAAATATAGTGATAAAATTGAGAGATGGAAAAACTAGATATTACCAAAAGTTACAGACAAGTTATCAAAAAAACCGCTGAGGTGATTAAAAGTGGCAAAATGGTGTTGTTTCCTTCGGATACGGTATATATTTTGGCGGTTGATCCGACTAATAAAAGGGCGGTAGAAAAATTAATTGGATTTAAAAATAGATGGGTAGGAAAGGCAATTTCAGTGGCTGTAAGCGATAAAAAAATGGCGAAAAAATTTGTAAAAATGACGGAAAATAGTGAGACGATTTATAATAATTTGTTGCCGGGACCATTTACGGTAGTTTCGGAGGGATTGCATAAAACAGCGATAGGGATTGAGGCCGAGGACGGAAGTTTGGGGGTTAGAATTCCGGATAATAAATATATTTTTGATTTGGTGGAGGAATTAGGAGGACCGGTTACCGCGACATCGGCGAATTTATCGGGGAGATCGCCACATTATTCGGTGGAAAGTTTTTGGAAACCACTTTCGGAAAAAAAGAAGGCGATGATTGATTTAGTGGTAGATGCGGGTAAATTACCAATAAATAAGCCGTCGACTGTAATTGATGCCAGAGAATCGGAGATAAAAATTTTACGACGGGGAGATTTGATTACCGGATCGGCAAAGCAGACCTTGATTTCAAAATCGGAAAAGGAAACGGGAAAGATTGCGGAATTTTTGTGGAAAAAGGTCCTTCGGAAAACTTTGGATGTTAATAAACCAATGGTCTTTGGATTATCGGGAGATTTGGGGACCGGAAAGACGGTATTTTCGAGAAGAATGGCAAAGATTTTGGGAATAAAAGATAAGGTTACCTCCCCTACTTTTGTGATTTATAATGAGTATCAAATCCCCCTTAATCCCCCTTTGACAAGGGGGAAATCAGATTTACAAATCACTAAGTTTTTGCACATGGATTTGTATAGATTGGCCAATCAGTATGAGTTTGAAGAGATCAAGTTTTTTGAACAGTTTGATTCCATGACAAGCTCGAGATTGGTGGCTTGTGTTGAATGGCCGGAAAATATGGGAAAAGAGAATTTTGAGAAATTAAAAAAATTGGCGAATTATGTATCGATAAATTTTGAATATGTAGATGAAAATACCCGAGAGATTGGGTATTCAATTACTTTAGAAACTTAAAACTGGCGATAAATTGATCACATTCGGATTTGATGGCGTCGATACCATTGTGAATACATTGAATAGTGTATTTTTTGCCGTCAAATTCGGCATCGACAAGTTTTTGAGTGTCGATTAAGTATTGAAAAGTGGGTTGACCGTCGAGAAGCAGGCTGCTAGTGGAAAATTCACGGGAGGGATGTTGCCAGGACCAAGTTTGACCTACATGAACGGCAAGACTTGAATCGGACCGATAAAAAGTATAACGGTTACCCGAATCTTCAGTATCGGTAATTACCTGGCGGTTTGATTTGAATTGGACAGAAAAATTATCGATATCGATTGCATATTGGTTAATTTCAGGAGTCGGAACGGGTGAAGGTTTGGCGGTGGGAGAGAGTTTGACGGAAGGTATGCGAGAAAGTATGATGGATGGAGTCGGAGTGTTTTTGATAGAAATAATATTTGAATCAGTCGGAACTAAGTTTGGAAGGGAGGGGTTGACCAAGTGGTAAATCAAAAAAATTCCGACACCAGAAACAAGAATAAAAAAGAGTGAAAGAGAAAGATAGATAAAATTTTGGCGGCGTTGATCGAGATTGACACGGGTCATAGAAGTAGTATAAATCAAAACCCCTTGGAATTTGGAGTTGGGTTTTTAGGGTATAATACCTGGATGAAAATATTGGCTATTGAGACAAGTTGTGACGATACTGCGGCAGCGGTGTTGGAAAATAATATGGTTTTATCCAATGTGATTTCGTCTCAGATTGATTTGCATTCACAATGGGGAGGAGTAGTGCCGGATATCGCTAAAAGAGCTCACCAGGAAAGAATTATGCCGGTAATTGCGGAAGCGTTAAGAAAGGGTTTAAATTTGAAAAGTAAGGGTAAAAAAATTGAAGAAATCATTGGGGAAGGGATGAAAAATATTGATGTGATAGCAGTTACTCTTGGTCCGGGACTGGCGATTGCATTATCGGTGGGAGTAAACAAGTCAAAAGAACTAGCCATAAAATACAAGAAAAAATTAGTTGCGGTAAATCATATTGAAGGGCATCTATTGTCTAATTGGGTAAAAAATTCCAAAGAAAAACCATTTAGAAAAATTGAATTCCCGGCATTAACACTGACGGCGTCAGGAGGACACACAAAAATAATTTTGATGCAGGATATCGGAAAATATGAAGTGGTCGGGGAAACACTGGATGATGCAGCCGGAGAGGCATTGGATAAGGCATCAAAATTGCTGGGACTGGGTTATCCGGGAGGACCGGTGATTGAGAGATTGGCGAAAGCGGGTGATGTTAATTTTATGGAATTACCCAGACCAATGGAGCATGCAAAGAATTTAGATTATAGTTTTTCGGGACTGAAGACCAGTTTTTATTACCGGATTAAGGATTGGCCCAAAAGTGAGGTAAATAAAAATTTAGAGAATCTGGCTGCCAGTTTTCAAAATGCAGTTTTTGAAAGCTTGTTGATTAAATTTAGAAAGGCAGTAGAAATTTATCGACCAAAGACTTTGTTGGCATCGGGAGGAGTAATGGCAAATTTAGAATTGAGGAAAAGATTAAGAAAATTGGCAAAAGATAATAAATTGAAAATATTTATGCCGTTTAGAAAAGATCTGAATACAGATAATGCAATGATGATCGGAGTGGCCGGATATTATAAAGCTCTGAGAGGAGAATTTGTAAAAAATATTGAGGAATTAGATCGGGATCCGAGAGCGATGATTTGAAGACTAAATACTGGGGCCATGACGATAGACGGCAGCCCAAGGAGCAAAGGAAGAGGTAAAAGTTTTTTGGTGGAGAATTTCGCCATTTTTGGTAACTTTCCAATCAAAGGCGGTTTTAAGTCCGGGGATGGCACGTTCATCTTGGATTGTTTTGCCCGGTGGTAAGGTAGGATCGTCTATGTGAATATCGGGAGGCGGAGGAGAGGCTCCCCATTGACGATAGTTAGAGATTTCAGCCTTCCGACCGTCGGAGGTACCGTAGATACGATAAGTTAGTTTTTTGTTGACGCCGTCATAATCATTTTGAATTAGAAGATAATTGCCGGTATCATTGACAAAAGTCAGATCGGGTTTGGGAATAAAAACCGTGGCGTCATAGCCGGGAGGCATGTCTTCTTCGTAATAACTGACTCTATAGGCGTGATTCCGACGTTCGCGGATGTCTAAGCCAGCGTTGAGCATAGCTCTAAAAAAAGTGGTTGATACCTGACAAATGCCACCACCGACATCAAGTTCGGTACGACCGGCACGAATAATATAAGCATCTTTATATCCGGCTTCTTTGGAGACTTCACCGAGGGCGTTAACAAAAGAAAAAGTATCACCGGGGGCAACTAAAATCCGGTTGACAATTGAGGCGCCTTTTTCAACGTTATAATTCCGAATAGTGGAGCTGTGTTTAAAGGTAGAACTACCTTCCCCGAGTAATTCTTTAATTCCAAGATTGTTGGCGTCCTCGGTAGTAACTAAGGGAGGAGTAGTTTTAACCGGAATTTGATAAGTAAATGTTTTGTCGTTACTTTGGGCTAAATTATTTAAAGATTCTTTAAGACCATGGATAAATTTATCATGATCAAGAGTGATACCGACCATTGCCGGTTTGAATTCCAATACTTTATCATTTTCAACTTTGAAGACGGCATTGACGGGATCTCTTTTGATTGAAGAATCGATACTATCGGCAAAATCAATAAGGTCTTGATCAATATAATTATTATTGAATCCCATCCAGCCAAGAATGGTCTGATCATCAAGAGGAATATTGTCTGTGTCTGTAGCCAAAATAAGTTGTTTACCAATAAATTTTTGAGCAAGTAATTTGGTACTTTCTATTTGGGTGTCATCGGGAAGACTACCGATAGTTTCAATTAAAAGTGGCAAGGGACTATCTTTCGTCCAGGTTGAAAGTCGGTAAATAATTTCGGATTTAAGGGAATTTTGATTTAATTTTTGACCTAGTTGGCCTTGGGTAACAATAATGTTATTACCAACAAGCTGGACTTCACTGGGGACAAAGGGTTTGTCAATTTGAGAGGCTAATTCGGATAAGACTGCATTCATTTTGTTGGAGTCATAGCTGATTTCAAGATTAAAATTTTTATTGCTGAAAAAATATTTAATGTAGGGAACTATTCCCTGATTGAGACGACGATAGAGGATGTTGCTGGCAATTTTGTCTTTGTTGATTTTGGCAGATACAGAGGCAATGTTTATTTCGTAATTTTTTTGAGGTGAAGTGAGGGTAATTATTTCGGGCAGGACAAAATCGGAATCAAGGCGGTTTACAATTTCTTGACGATTGAGACCAGAATAGTTTTTACCTAAGACAGAAGTATTTTTGGCAGTTTTATTGTAGTTAATAAGAATCGGAGCAAACAAGAGAAGAAGAGGAATGAGGGTGAAAACAATGGCAAAAATAAAAATAAGTTTAGGTTTCATTTTTTTTGGTCCATGGCTTGATTGGCTAACATATCGGCCTGAGAATTGAATTCCCGGCGGACATCTTTGAAGGTATATTTTGCCTTCAGTTGATCGAGAAGTTTGACGGCGGTTTGGTAAAGAGGTTTGAGATTGGGAGCTTTGACTTTGTAAAGTCTTTGGATTTGACGGACAATAAGTTGAGAGTCAAGATGGAAATTGATGGTATCCGGATTTAGTTCGAGTTGGTGGTCGATTAGCCAGGTAATAGCTGCGATTAGAGCGATATATTCGGCTTCATTGTTGGTTTTGATACCAATATATTTTGCCTGTTGGTAGATGGTTTTTTTGTTGTCCAAAATGACCAGACCGTAGCCGGAAATGCCGGGATTTCCCCGGGCTCCGCCGTCAGTAAAGACATTTATTACCATTCCTTATGATACTATGTTGACGCCAAAAATCCCAAAAGGTAAATAATTATTCAAAAAAGGTGAAGGCAACCATAATCAAAACACCCAAAGACATAAAAATTATTTGATTGATGGCAGTGGAGGGTTTGGTACCATGTTGATGAAGTTCAGGGATTAGATCGGAAGCAGCTAAATAAATAAAACCACCGGCGGTGAGAGGGAGGAGTAAAACAGAAAGATTTGTCTGAACTCCGATAAGGATAACCAACAACATTCCAAGAAAACTAGCTAGGGCAGAAATAAAATTCAGTTTCAGAGCTTTAAGGGGTTTGATGCCACCATGAATCAAGACGCCAAAATCCCCAATTTCTTGCGGTATTTCGTGAAAGATGACGGCGAGTGAGGTGGCGATTCCAAGGTTTAGGCTGACGGAAAAACTGGCTGTAATTAACATACCGTCAATAAAATTGTGAATAAAGTCTCCAAATAAATTTAAGGGGATAAAATGGTTAGACTTTGAATCGGCACAATCGGGGTCGTGACAGTGATGCCATCGGAAAAATTTTTCCAATGAGAAAAAAATCAACATACCAATTAGAACCAAAAGTGAAACCTGAAGATGGGAGGATATTTGGGAATAGGATTCGGGAAGCAGATGAATAAAAGCATCGCCTAAAAGACTGCCAACAGCAAAACTAACCAAGAGGTAAGAGATACGGTCGAGATTATTTGGCTTAATAAAAAGGACTGAGGCGCCAATAAATGAGATAAAACTGGTGATGAGGATGGCAAAAAATGAATAAGTTAGATTTGACATAGTGAGAAGTGTATCAAAAAGGTAGCTAAACTAAAACAAATTAAGTATGATAATAGTGTGAACGAAGAGGATTATAAATCACCATTACCACCAAGAAGACCTAACTTAGACCAAAGTTTAGGAGAGAATGAAGTGGTCAAGCCTGTAGAGGTGGTAGAAATGCCAAAAGTCAGCAGTGAAACTACGGTAGAAAAAGAGGCAGTGGTGGCGGGAGTCAAACCAAAGATAAATTTGCCGATAAAAAAATTTTTTATTGTGGGTGGGATTTTGGCGATTTTAGGACTGGTGGTATTTAAAATAATTTTGCCAATGTTGGGTGGAAGGACTAATGAACCGGTGACTTTGAACTATTGGGGACTGTGGGAAGATGCCGGAATTATGCAGGGAGTGATTGATGAATTTGAAACTAAGAATCCAAACATAAAAATTAATTATGTGGTGAATCAAAAAAATGATTACCGAACCAGATTGATTGGAAGATTGGCAAAAACAGGTACAGATAACAGTGTACCGGACATCTACCGAATTCATTCGAGTTGGCTGCCGATGTTTGATGATTATCTGGCATCAGTTCCAACATCATCGGTAAAAACAATTCAATTGGATACCGATTATTATGATGTTTATAAAAAGGATTTGATGGTAAAGGGCTCATTTAAAGCAGTGCCGTTGATGTTTGATAGTTTGATGTTGTTTTATAATAAAGATTTGTTGGATGCAGCGGGTAAAGATTTACCCAAATCCTGGTTTGGATTGGAGGCAACGGCAAAAGAGCTGACAGTAACAAACGAAAATGGCGGAATTGAAGTGGCGGGAGTGGCAATGGGGACGACAGAAAACGTGGATCATTGGAGTGATATTTTGGGACTGATGATGCAACAGAACGGAGTAAGTTGGACAGCAAATGAAGCCCAAGATAAGGAAAAAATTCAAAGTATACTTAAATTTTATACATTATTTTTAACGCAGGACCAGGTGTGGGACAATACTTTGCCAAGTTCAACCGAACTTTTTGCCAACGGTAAATTGGTGTTTTATTTTGCTCCGTCATGGAG
The DNA here is from genome assembly GCA_003542615.1 of Candidatus Shapirobacteria bacterium. Taxonomy (GTDB): domain Bacteria; phylum Patescibacteriota; class Microgenomatia; order UBA12405; family UBA12405; genus UBA12405. The sequence goes on from DPKG01000005.1 coordinate 88,157, forward strand.
AATATTTAATATTGGGGAAATGAATCCTAATTTAAATTTTGGAGTCGCGCCTGTGCCTCAATTACCGACTTTAGCAAATGTAGCTTTGGATAAAGTAGAATCAGGAGAGGCAGATGGGGCTTTAACCAACAGACATTGGGCGACGTATTGGGTAGAGGCGGTTAATTCAAAAAGTAAAAATCAGCAGGAAGCATGGAAATTTATGGAATTTTTGACTTCTAAAGAAAGTATGGAAAAACTCTTTACCACAGCGTCACAGGTAAGAAGTTTTGGTGAGATTTATCCGAGAAAAAGTATGGCCGCCAGTTTAAATTCTAATTTAAAAGTTAAACCGTTTTTGGATGTAGCGAATTTTGCTCAAAGCGGCTACATGTCGTCTCGAACTTTTGATGATGGCCTAAATGATTTAGGGATGATTAAATATTTTGAGGATGCAATAAACGGAATTGTTAATGAAAATAAAACAGCGGAAACAGTGGTAGAAACAGTAATACTGGGAATGCAACAAACTGCCAATAAATATAAATTAGGAAAATAAATGATTTTAATAAATTTTAAAATATACAAAGAGACGTTTGGAGATGAGGCGGTAAGATTGGCAAATATTGTAAAGAGAGTAAGTGAAAAATATAAGATAAGAATGGTGATTACGGCATCGGCTTTGGACGCATTGCGATTGAAAGATTTGGGGGTAGAAGTGTGGTTGCAAAATGTTGACGAATATGGGGAAGGGAAACATACAGGTTGGGTATCGGCCCAGCAAGCTATGGCCTTGGAAATAAAAGGCAGTTTGATAAATCATTTTGAACATCAAGGGAAGAAAGGAACAATTGCCAAAATAATTAAAAATAAGCCAAAAGATTTTGAAATGATGTGTTGTGTAAAAACAACAGGGCAGATTGAAGATTGGGTGGCAAGGTTAAAACCTGATTATATTTTTTATGAACCACCGGAGTTAATCGGAAGTAGTGATAAATCTGTGGCCACGGAGCAACCTGAAAGTATCAAAAAGGCAGTTGAGAAGGCGGGAGAAATACCAGTGGTAGTAGGAGCAGGAGTAAAGAATAAGGAAGATGTGGTAGTAAGTTTGAAAATGGGAGCAAGGTCAGTAGGATTGGCAAGCGGATTTGTATTGAGTGAGGATCCGGAGAGAGTGTTGACTGATATAGCGGAGGGCTTTAATAGTGTATAATGCAGACAGCTTATGGCTTCAATAGATAATTTACTAGTATCCCTTTTTGTTGATGAGGTAGTCGGCGGGTTTTTGGTGACAGTACCTCCGGGTCACGTGGGATGTATTTATAGTATTTTTAGGGGAGTTTTGAAGAATGTGTGGTATCCGGGAATGCATTTTAAAGTTCCAATCATTCAGAGAGTAAAGTTATTTAATGCTCAGTTGATTGAATACACGATTGCCAAAGATGTGGTATTGAAAGACAACAAGGAAATTATGGGAGATGAGATTATTAACTCGGTGACGGCGGACAATAAGTTTGTGGCGGTTGAGGCAACTGTATTGATTAAATTAGATACGGAAAGATTGCCGGAAATATGGCAAAATATTGGAGAAAATTTCGTATCTAAAGTAGTAAGACCGGTAACAAGAAGCCGGATAAGAAAAGTTTTGACCAATCATACCTTGAGTATGGCTCTGTCGACTAGCAGAAGTCTGATAGAGGATGAAATAAAGCAAGAGTTGAAGGATTCCTTAAATCCGCATGGACTGGAAGTAGATAATTTTTATCTGAGTTCATTGACACCCATTGAAGGTTCACCGGTTGAAGTTAATCAAAAAATTGAAGAACCGGGTTTACCCAAGACAGTTGAAGAAATCAAGAGTCAAAGAACATTAAGCGGTGATTTGATCTAAGATCCGGCTAAAGTCAAAAAACATATTGAATTGGGGTTTAGTGGTTTTAAGGTTTGAGCGACAGAAAGGAGAGTAGATCGAGTGGTGGCGACGTCATCAAAAACAATATAATTTTTTGATTGATTAATTTCTGTGGAAGCGAGAGAGAAAGCGTTGGCGACATTTTGAAGTCTGAGGTGATGGTGAGGTAAACTAACCTGGGAAGAAGTGAGACGATGACGGTTGATCAAAAACGGATCAAAATTTAATTTAAGTTGTTGGGATACCTTTGAGGCAATGAGTTCTGATTGGTTGAAACCACGCCAATTATGACGAAAAGAATGGAGGGGAACGGGAATGACAGTAGCCTGATGGGTGCGCCAGTGATTGAGAATGTTGGGATAATTTTGACTGATAGTAGAAGAAATCAGTTCAGAAATTGAAGGTACTAAATCGTAAACAAAATTATATTTTAAATCATGGAGGAGAGTTTTGAGAGGACCGGAATAACGAAATAAGGAAAGAGAGAAATCAATTTCGGGATGCTCCAAAAGAGTCTGAATGGAATTGGGAGTAAGAGTTTTTAAACAAGCAGGACAAAGATAAGTATGTGGTTGATGGCAAAAATAGCAATATTTGGGGAATAAAAAGTCCAGAATAAGTGACATCTGAATCAATTATGAATTAAAATAGGTTAGAATAATACGATGAATTTACGAATGACAAAAAGAGAGGATGCTTCAGAATTAATTTTGACAGTATTAATTTGGTCGGTGGCGAGCTTGCTGGTAATGAGGTTGTGGTTGACGGTGACAGGAAATCCGAAAGTGGCCATCGGTGACTGGCATATTGCTCATGTGACGGAGGGGGGTATGTTGATGCTGACGGGGATGATGATTAATTTGATATTTCACGGTAACAAATCAAGGAAAATGTCGGCTGTTGTTTTTGGAGTCGGATTTGGTTTGTTTATTGATGAGATTGGCAAATTTGTTTCGAGCGATAATGATTATTGGTTCAGACCGGCAATTATTTTGATATATGTGACTTTTATTGTGTTGTTTATGATTTACAGAAAATTAAATAAAAGTAATCTAAAAGATAGTAAGACGTTGTTGTATTGCGTATTGACGAAACTAGAAGAAGTGGCTGAGGGTGATTTGGAAACTGAAGAAAAAAAACAATTGTTGAAAAAAATTGATACTTTAATAAAAATGGATGGAAAGGGAAATAGTTTGACTCTAGCTCTGGAACTGAGAAAAGTAGTGGAAAAAATGGAAACGAAAAAAGATAGAGAAAAGGGGAAATTATATTGGTGGTGGGATAAGACAAAAATTTTTTCATACAAGGTGTTTAAGAGGAAACTGGTTAAATATTTGCTGGCCGGATATTCCGTTTACTTTGCAATTGATAAATTTATTGAAGGGGTTGAATTTTTGAATTCTCCCGAAAAAATTAAAGGCATTGTAAATTTTTACAGTAATTATGACTTTTTTGGAAAGACGGATTTGTATATGGCCGGATTTAAGATGATTTTTGATACGATTTCCGGAGGTTTGTTTTTGCTGGGTTGGTATTATTTTTTAAAAAAGAAGAGAGTCAGGGGGGTAACTTATTTTCGATGGGGGTTGTTGGTTAATATTTTGTTGGCTTCGGTTTTTAAATTTTATTTTGAGCAATTCAGCGGGGTTTTTGGGTTGGCGTTGGCGATGGGGGTATTTACACTTTTGGGTGAGTATAGAAAAGAGATTGCTGGCTAAAATCCCCTATTTTTGCTATAATATGGCACTGGAGATGTATTGCATCGACGGGAAAAGCACTTTAATAAACTGCAAGCCGGCTTTGATCAGTGAGCCGTTAAACAGGGTCAAAACATAATGCCAAAAATACTTTTGGTGTTGATCTAACCAAAGTTGCAAACGCCTTTACCGGCGCTTTTGTACCTGCGGCTCCAGCTTTTGCATTAGCTTAAGCTCATCAACCATTTTCTAGTCCCCTGTTTCGGGGGAGATTAGGGAGTGTTAACTAAACCGAAATGCTATCCGATAGATCTCGGTTTTTATCGGATTTAAGAGAGGGGTAATGCCCTCGGTAATCGACATTCCGACACTTTTGGGATATTTTAGTTGTCGGAAGTGTAGGATAAAGTATCTCTAAGCTTGTAGACGTTTTTAAAATCTTTTTTCGGACCTGAGCTCAATACTCAGCATCTCCGCAAATTAAAATTTCTTTTCCTCTTTTTCCCTAATTTTGGCGCGTTTTTCGTATTTGCGGATTTTACGGCCGATGCCGATTTCGACTTTGATCCATTGGCCCCTGGTATAAATAACGACGGGAACAATCATGTATTTTTGACGGCGGTAGGAAATTAGTTTGGCGATTTGTTTTTGAGAAAGAAGAAGGGGGCGGGTGGCAGTTTTGTCGATTTGTTGATTTTGGGCGTATTTATAGGGTTCGATGGTTAGATTAATTAGAACTGGACGATTGCCGATTAGGTCAATTTTGGCACCGTTAAAACTGGCACCTTGGGTACGCAGTGATTTGGCATCAGAACCAGTTAAAACGATTCCGGCTTCCATGGTTTCTTCAAAATGGTAGTCGCGGGAATCGCGATTAAAGTAACGCATATAGGGGGAATTATACAATTTTTTATTACATAAAAAATTTTGTAACGTCTGGAATTAGATTATTGGTATCGTGTTATACAATTTTTTATTACATAAAAAATTTTGTAACGTCTGGAATTAAATTATTGGTATCTACAAATGGTATTTACAAAAAAAGTGTTTAATAATCTATTTTGTAGATTTTTTGATCATCACAAAGTACATAAATGGCTTGGCTGGTTTCATCAAGGATAATATCAAGAATTTTTTTGTCTCCTAAATTATATTTAGCATGGGCTTTGCCATTTTTATTGATAATATAGACAATATTTTCACCTTCGGTAAAGGCTAAAATTTCATTGTCCAGGCCGGTTACTAAATTATTAGCAGAAGTGAGTTGAGTATCAATTGGGGTTTGATAAGACTCTTGAACTCCCCTATTGTAAGGGGAAATACGACCGGATTGGGTGAGCACCCAAATACGACCGTTGATGGCAAGAGAGGTGGGACTGGAGTCGAGAGTCTCGCCGTCGGGGATCCAATTTTGAGCGGAGCCAAATCCGGAAGAATTGGGGTTATATTTCCAAATAGTTTGGTTTTGAGAATCGAGAAAATAGAGAGCACTGTTCCAAGATTGGGCATCGAGCATGGTGACCGATTGATCTATGTCACCAAAATCAATTTGAGATTCGGCTTTGTCATTTTGAACCAGGTAAAGTTGAGTTGAAGTATAGAAATAAGGTTTGGAAGTAGCAACAAGATTGATTGCCTGTTTAAGTAAATCTGACCTGAGTAAATTTTTGGTGGATTTTTGGGATATGTCTAAGATATCGAGACGACCGGAAACTGTGTCCATTAGGATTAGGGAACTGTCTGATAAGGCCATTTTTCGATATCGAGGATTATCGGTAATAAGGGAAGTATCATAAAATTTTTGCGGGGTATAATCGGAAGAAGAACCAGTTTGAGAAAGAAGTGATTTGATGTCTGAAGATATTTTTTTGACTTCGTCGGAATGAACATTGAGAGTTTCCATTTGGACTAAGATTTTTTGGGCTTCGTTACCTAATTGAAGAGCCGATTCCAATTTTAAATTTTTGATGGCATTGGCATCGGTGAGTTTTTTGTCAACTTGGGTTTTTAGTTCCTGATATTTGGTTTCGACACGGGCAGCTGAATTTTTTCGATAACCAATATAAACACTGGCAAAAAGGGCAAAAAGCAAAAGTAATGCAATGACGAGATTGAGGCGTTTGCGTTTGTTGAGTTGATGGGGCTGATAATTGTCGACAATGATCCCCTTTTTTGGCGGGAGTAATTTTTTAATAAAATTAAATTTGGGAAGGGAGGGAGGGGTAAAGGGGTGAGAGGCGGGAATTGAGACAGGAGGAGGGGTTTCGGTTTGAGGAGGCGGAGGGGTAATTTCTTTCGGTTGAGAAAGTAGTTCTTCATCGTCGAAATGAACCTGAATGAAGGCAGCGGCCAGATTTGCGGATTGATTGAGTGAATAGAGAGAAGAAATAAAATTTTCTTCTATTTCGGAAACATCGGGAGAACTGAGCAATTGTTTAATTTTTGACCAAGTAAGTTGATCAAAAAAACTTTGGCTGATTAACAGAATACGATCGCCTTGTTTTATTTTCCCCGACACTTGGGTAATTTTGTCAATATCACCATTGAGAATTTGGGAAATTTTTGATGACCGACAAATAACTACGACTCCGGTACGATAAGAAGCCAGGTAAAGATTTTGTTGATAAACAACGGCTAAAATCAGAGAAATGCCGGTGAGATTGGGATTGGAGGAGACGAATTGGTCGATAACTTTTTTTAATTGATGAGGGATGTCGAGGGCATCAGGTGAAAAATATTTTTGGCTTAAATCTTCAATAAATTGATGGCCGAGTTGACTTTGGGATTCGGAATTTTGAGGACCGGTAAAACTGATAAGTCCAAATAAGTGACCGAGCCGGGAAACTAAAGAAAGATCGTCGGGTTCGTTTTCCCAATATTGAGACCAAGTGGTGGCCTCCGGTTTGCCAATAAAAGAACGACAGGTAAAGTGCATCAAGATAAGTTTAGAATAAAAAGAGCAAAGTTGAAAGTAAAAGGAAATATCAAAGGATAATAAAGGTCAAAAGAATCAAAAAAAAGGAGAATACAAGATGGGTGTAGGAGAAAATAATCAAAATTGAATTAAATTTATCGTAGACACTGCGGGATAGAGTGGTGGTTTGCTTGACGACAATAAGAGCGAAGATGAAATAAATTAAGGTACCCAACAAAAAAATAAATTTGGTGGCCAGCAAAATGTAATTGTTTATAATTTCCATTATTTTACCCTACCTTCAATATTTTCCAATTCTTCTTCCTGACGAAGTTGGCCTAAAACTTTAATAATTATTTCGGGGTTGGGGACTTTTTCGAAAGTAATTTCAGGTACCTCGGCGGCGGTTTGGATTTGGATGTTGCCAAAATTAAAGAATGTCTGACTGACACCGATAATAGTGGAAGTAACGTCCTGAATCATAGAAATTTTGGCTTCAGAGAAATTTTTACTTAGAAGATTATTGAAGTCGATATCGATGACTCTTTCGTCAGTAATGATGTATACGTTAAAATACCAAGAAAGAAGTTGCTCGAATGAATAGATAAAAGTTATTAAATACCAAAAAATTATTGAAATGAATTGATAGGCGGGAGGAAAGGATTCGAGTAAGGGAACTGTAGTCAAAAGAATGGGAGCAATAATCATAGAAAGAGTGATAAGAATCCAGGTAAGATTGGTAATCCAGTGACGACGAAGAACAAGAATGATTTCTTCGTCGGTGTCTCTTTCACGAAAGTTGAACACTTTTGGTTTGACTAAAAATGAGGAGAAGGGATGTTTGGTTTTACCTAAAATACCGTAAACATTTTGACGGAATTGAGCTGAGTGAGATTTTCCGTTTGAGGATTGGTGGAGATGTTTAATTTTTTTGTTTTGGGGTTTTTTGATAGGACGGGGAGGGAGAGGAGATTTTAGAGTAGAGTTAAGAAAATCATCGGGAGCGACGGTATCGAGATCTTTGGCTCTTGGCATATAGGATATTGTAGCAAAAATCTCTCTTTAATTCTCCCTTTGATCATGAAAAATCTCCCCCTGACCCCCTCTTTGACAAGAGGAGGAATCTAGAAGATGGTTGTTGACCAAAAGTTGAAAAATGTTTCCTGCCAAAAGTGAAGCGTTTTGATTTTAGGGGAGGTGGAAAAATAATTGTTTGGAAGCGGGAGAGTGATCGTTTATCCAGCGCTGAATTTCAAAAGCGATATAGTTACAGTTGTAGGTACCCATATTTTCACTGATGATAAATTTTTGAGGATCGACTAAATCCAGACTGGGAAGAGAAAGTTCTAAATTGATTGGAGCGAATTCGTAGATGGAACGATTGTCGTAGGCGTTGCGGGCTTGAGTCTCGATTTTGATTTTGGAGATATTGCCATAATAATCCCCTAGCCCGATGATTAGGTCATATTTATTGTTGCGGATGTATTTTTGGAAAAAATCTTTGGGGTGGAAGCGGATTAAACCCCCCTTTATCCCCCCTTGACAGGGGGGCAAAATTTTTTGTAATTCAGTGTAGACACGGCGAGAAATGTTGGTGGCCCATTGGTTGCTGAAGGCGTAGAGGAGGATCATNNGTGTAACCACCGGTGGAATAATCGACAGAAATGGAATTGACGGAGGAAACAGGTCCGCCTTTGTCGCTGACCTGACGACGGAGTTCGTCCGGAGACCAGGCATTGGAATCGCAGGTACCGATACAATTTTGAGTCTGGGAGAGATGGCTTTGGTCGTTGGTACGGGAAAAATAAAGGACGGCATTAATAATATCGGAGAATTGATCATTGGTTAGCCAAGGATGACTAAGACCGTAGGAAGAACCGGAACGGGTCTTGTACCAACCTTTGTAATACCAAGGGGATCCAGATACTTTTTCGAAAGAATCGTTTGGCCAACAAGACTGAGAATTGCATTTGGTATCCCAAATCATGGGAGTTGAATGACCGGCAGTGGAATAAGAGTATACAGAACCTCCGGAAGTAGAAGCATACATGGTGGAAAAAATGTCATTGGTAGAATTGCTGACAATAACCTGACCCTTGGTGGCGTTGACAGCGTCTCGCCAAAGACCGGGGTTGGCGGCTTTGGAACCGGAATAGACCTGACAACTTTCAGTGGTACAAATAGTACCGGTAGAACTGCGATTATTGAAATGCCAACCGGTTGAATAAAGGGCATAGGTACGGGCGGCAATAGCCTGGGCTTTGAGGGCTTCCATACCACCATTTTCTCCCCAACTTGTCGGCATTTCTGCAATACCAAGAAGATAGTTGTCTTCAAAAGGCAGAGTACCGACAGTAGTATTGATACTTCCGGGCATATCAACGGTTTCGATACGGATATTCCCGTAATAAGCTTTGAGGATAGTTTCAGAGTTTTGGCCTTCTTTGGAGCGACCATATGCGCCATACTGACTCATACCTTTACGATGAGGAGCGCCGAAAGAAAATACAGCGAAGGCAGGAGAAAAGCCGGGATTAAAATCGGAACGGGAAGCGGGATCATCGGACGAGGAGACATTACCGACTGAGGTATTGAACATGGCGGTTTTGGCGGAGATAAGGTCCTTTTGTTTTTGAGATAATTCTTTTTTGTAATCTTCGGCCTTTTTGATTTCACCAGCCAAGAAACCAAAACGACTTTCAAGAGACTTTTTGAGGGTGGTGAGTTTGACAGTTTCTTTTTCAAGAGAGGATTTGTTATCGATTAATTTTTTAATTTCGGTATTGTAGTCGATAATCATAGTTTTGTCCTGATTGATGATGGCCTGATACCAGGAATATTCACGGATCAAAGAAGAAGTGCCGCTGCTGGAGAGGAAAATCATAAGAGGATTAAATTTTTTGGTATTGATGTAATATCTTTTGACCCGTTCTCCGAGTAAAACGTGTTGAACTTCAAGATCGGCCTCACGATCGATAATACGTTGACCTAAATTATTTATTTGGTTTTCGGTTTTGGTAATTTGAGCTTTGGCGGAGGTAATTTTGGAATTTAGAGAAGAAGATTCGGATTTTAGGGGAGCAATGGCTGCTTCAAGGTCTGCAATTTGCTTGGTAACTTCAGCTATTTCTTCATCAATTGTTTTGGCGTGAACAATGGAAGTCAGAAACGAGAAACTCGAAAGTAGAATAAAAATATAGAGTAAAATTTTTTTGGAATTAAAAGGCACAGACTAATTTTAACATTGTAGATATACAAATATTGACATGTTAAACTATAGCCATGAAAGTTCGTAAGGTTAAGAGTTTTTTGCTATTGTTGGCGGTTTTGTTTGTGTCGGCCGGTCAAAAAACGGTTTGGGCAGCGGATGCATTTTGTACGGCGCAAGGACACGGAGGAAATACTTCCAGTCCATGGATAAATACAGCCTTGGGATGTGTACCGGTAAAGGTAGATGAGTTTGTAATGTGGTTGCTGCCAAATTTATTTGGAATTGCCGGGGGAATTTCTTTGGTGTTGATGATTTACGGATTTATTTTGATGGCGACATCTTCGGGAGATCCTAAAGCGGTGCAGGGAGCAAAAGAGACGATATCTTCGGCATTTACGGGTTTGATAATTTCAATTTTTTCAATTTTTATTTTAAGATATGTATTGGTAAGCGTGTTAAAAATTCCAGGAATAAATTAATATGGCGCTAACATTACCGGGCTATCAAGGAAGCGGATTTAAATTTGAAAACAAGACGGTCGGAGATGTAATTAGTGCTTTATTGCCTTATGTGTATGTTTTTGCCGGGTTGGCGTTGTTGGTGATGCTGATTTTGGGAGGAATTACTTTGATGACTTCGGCGGGAGATCAGGGAAAAACTAAAACCGGTTACGGGATGATTACCGGAGGTTTGATAGGATTTTTATTGGTATTTATTTCCTATTTTGTGGTGCAAATTGTACAGGTAGTTCTGGGAGTAAAGATACTTTAACGTCGTTTAGGTAAAATGGCTTGATTGCCGGTAGGTCCGGTAATAACGATTTTGTCTGGTAAGTCACTGACTTGAATGTTTCGGATTGTATGGGCTAGTCGAAGGAGGATTTGATCGTCATATAGTCTGGCAGAATGAAGATTAAGAGATCTGGGAATCGCTAGTTCGTAATTTTTTTCTTGTCGGAAAAGAGTAGATTTGGTGGTGTGATAAATTTTCATAACTTCGGCTGCAGTTAGGGAAAAAGAAACTCCATTGGTGGCTTCTTTGGTATAGCAAATACCGTTTTTAGTAACAACGGTCTTTATTGGCGACATAATATATTTTACTATAAACAAAGTTAAAATTAGGCAATTGCAGAGACTTGAGGATTTACCTTTATTTTTTTAGAATCTCCACCAAAGCGGCGGTCGCGTTGTTGATAGGCAACAATAATTTCTTCCAGTTTTTGAGGGGTAAAATCGGGAAAAAGGGTGTCGGTAAAGAATAATTCGGAGTAGACGGTTTGCCAGGGTAAATAGCCGGAAGTGCGTTTTTCGCCACCGGTACGAATGACAATATCAGGATCGGGAATTCCGGCGGTGTCTAGATAAGAGGAAAAAAGTTCTTCGTCAATTGAATCGGGAGAGACATTTTCGGTGATCATTTTTTTGACAGCCCGAAGAATTTCATCGCGACCGCCATAGTTTAGGGCAAAAGTGACGGTTATTTTGTGATTTTTTGAAGATTGAGTCATCATATCCAGGGATTGTTTGGCGATATCTTTGGGAAATTTGTTGATATCTCCAAGAATTCTTAGTCTGGCGCCTTTTTTGATAAATTTAGATGCTAAGTTTTTGAGTCCAAGACGAAAAACATTAAAAAGACCGGTGAGTTCGATTTTGTCCCGTTTCCAATTTTCGGTAGAGAATGCCCAAAAGGTAACGTACGGGATACCTAATTGACCACATCTATCGATTAGAGGTTCGATAACATTTAAAGCGGCTTGTTCGTGACCTTTGACGGGATTGAGACCACGGCTTTTGGCCCAGCGACGGTTACCATCCATAATAATGGCGATATGTTTGGGTAAATTTGAAGGATCAATGGGAAAATCGACTGAAAGAAGATTTTTTAAATTGTCAGTCATATTGTTTAAGTCGAATTATAACCTATTTATATTCGATTTTAGACACTAAAAAATCCCCTGTTGCCAGAGGATTTCGTGATTCCGGTGGATACCGGAATAAAATTTCACCAGTTTTGTCTAGAGCCCCATTGTTAGTACCAGAAAGAGTTTATTGAGTAATGAATTTAATATTAAAGATTAGATCCTGAAACAAGTTCAGGATGACAATTTTTAAGGGATCAAATTATTAAACCTCAAAGGAGGTGATCCATCCGCACCTTCCAGTACGGATACCTTGTTACGACTTAACCCTCATCGCTGAATTCACCTTGGTTCTACAAAACTCTGTAAAGCTTCAGGTGCCCTCAACTTTGCTGATTTGACGGGCAGTGTGTGCAAGAGGCGAGAACGTATTCACCGCAATCTGCTGATTTGCGATTACTACCAATTCCAAGTTCATGCAGGCGAGTTTCAGCCTGCAATCCCAACTGAGAGAGGTTTTAAGGATTGGCTCCACCTCGCGGTATTGCGACCCTCTGTACCACCCATTGTAGGATGTGTGTAGCCCTGGATATAAGCATCATGCTGACTTGACGTCGTCCCCTCCTTCCTCCCAACAAAATAATGCTGGGCAGTCTCGTATGACACGATAACATACGATGGGGGTTGCGCTCGTTACCTCACTTAAGAGAACAACTCACGTCACGAGCTGACGACAGCCATGCAACAGCTGTGTACCACCCTCGAAGGCTGACTCATCTCTGAGCCGTGCAGGTACATTTCAAACCCAGGTAAGGTTCATCGCTTCGTATCGAATTGAACCACATGCTCCACTGGTTGTGCGCCTCCCCGCCAATTCGTTTGAGTTTCGGCCTTGCGGCTATACTCCCCAGGCGGCCTGTTTAACGCGTTAGCTTACATCCCGCAGATAAATCCACAGAACTAACAGGCAACGTTTACGGCTAGGACTACTCAGGTCTCTAATCTGATTTGCTACCCTAGCTTTCGTCTCTGAGTGTCAGTTGGTATCTAGTGACCCGCCTTCGCTCTTGGTGTTCTTTGTAGTATCCACGGATTTTACCCCTACACTACAAATTCCAGTCACTCCGATACAACTCTAGTCTTCCAGTATCCTGCCCCTTTCTCCGGTTGAGCCGGAGTCTTTGAAACAAGACTTAGAAAACCACCTACAGACTCTTTACGCCCAGTAAAACCGGGTAACGCTCGGAACCTACGTATTACCGCGACTGCTGGCACGTAGTTAGTAGTTCCTTATTCAAATTTCCTTCATGGAAAAATAAAAGAAGTTTACAACCCGAGGGCCTTCATCCTTCACGCGATGTCGCTGCGTCAGACTTTCGTCCATTGCGCAAAATTCCTAACTGCTGCCACCCGTAGGTGTATGGGCCGTGTCTCAGTCCCATTGTGACGGACTCTCCGCTAAGAGCCGTTAACCGTCATAGCCTTGGTGAGCCATTACCTCACCAACTAGCTGGTAGTAGATACGCCGCTTCCAAAGTGATTTGCATCTTTACCCCGGAGGGACTATGGAGAATTACCCCACCTTTCGGTGGACTATGCTCCGCTTTGGAGTACGTTCGTATCTTATACTCACCCGTTTGCCACTAAACTCGTGTATAGCACGAGAAATTCCAAAGACCAAATTACAAAAATCCAAACAAATTACAATTTTCAGATTCAAAATAAAAATACTTAAGGAAAAATAATTGATGGAGAAATGGATTGAAACGTCTCGTGCTACACACAAATCTCGTTCGACTTGCATGTCTTAGGCACATCGCCAGCGTTCACCCTGAGCCACGATCAAACTCTTAGTACTAACCTCCCGATAAATCGGGAGAAAAAAGTTTATTAAAATTCCAAAGAGATTTTGGAAAGTTTTTACCTTCTGGTACTAACAATTGGCTCTAAACGCACTGGTGAAATTTTAAAGTACATTTCCCGGTGGACACCGGGATGTGGAGTTATTATATTACACAAGTCTAAAATTTGCACTAGGCAAATAAAGCCAGGGTAATATGAAAAAACAGACCAAAATTTGATTAATTTTGTAAATGTATTGTAGCAAATTTTGAGACTAAAGTCGAGGATGAGAAAAATATTTATTCTAATTTAATCAAATTGGATTCGGGGATAATGTCGCGGGTCTGGGGATCGGAGGAAGTGATGATAGTTTGGTAATTACGGCAAATGTCGGTGACCAGTTTTTGATGATCGGAGTCGAGTTCGGAAAAAATATCATCGAGAAGCAGGACAGGGCGGGAACCGGAAAATTCGAGTAAAAAATGAATTTCGGCGAGTTTGATGGCTAAAACAGCTAAACGTTGTTGACCGCGGCTACCCCAAAACGCCAAGTTTTTGTCCTGATTTGAAAAGAGAGAAAATTCAAAAATAAAATCATCGCGATGGGGACCAAATTGAGTGTGACCGCGTTGAATATCGAAATTCAAATTTTGGTTTAATTTTTCAAGGGTAAGAATGGAGGGTTGATATTTGAGAGAAAGCTCCTTAACTTCGGGGTAGTTGTTTTGTAAAAAAAAGGAATTGGCCGAATTGAAAAAAGAAAGTCTGAGGTCGTAGAGAATAGCGGCATTTTTGACAAGAGATTGATCCCAATAAAATAATTCATTGGCGGAAGCACGATTGGTACGGATAAGATCGAGAAGTTCGTTTCGATGTTTGAGAGCTTTGTGATATTGGGATAGTGAAGAATTATATTTCCAATCGATTTGAGTAAAAATATTGTCCAGAAAATCACGACGACGAGTGGGAGAGCCGTTGACCAGACGAATATCTTCAGGATTAAAAACTACGGTGTTGAGACAAGTCAAAAAAATTTTTCGAGGTTTGGGAACTTTGTCGATTAAAAAACGTCTTTTGACAGAATTTATGGGAGATTCCTGATTTTTTATGAGTTGAACTTCGACTTCGGATTCCTGTTTTTTTTTGATGACTTTACCTCTGACGGAAGAAAGATTTTGATTCCAGGCGATCATTTGAGAAATAGAAGATGAACGGAAACTTTTTCCTGTTGATAAAAGGTAGATAGATTCGAGAATATTGGATTTACCGGAGCCGTTGGGACCAATAATCAAATTAGATTTGGAACTGAATTCTAAAAGTTTTTGATCGTAGGAACGAAAATTTTGTAAGAGTATCTTTTTTAAGTGCATCTACTGTATTTTAGTAGATTTTGGGGCAGTTTCCAAAAAGTTGATTACAGTGCGGGCAAATGGATAGTATTTGTGTAAAAGCATGTGATGGTCGCCACCGGCAATTCGTTGATATTCGGCTTGAGGAAGGGTCTTGGCGAGATAGTCCATATCTTTTTGAAGTTCAAGATATTCATTTTGACCGACTAGAAGAAGGGTGGGTAGATTGGGAAAATCGGTTAGGTATTGGTTTAGATTTCTGGTGAGAATTTCTTTCATGGTTTCGATAATGGCCCGATTGTTGGTGTGGGAAGTGCTTTCCAAAAATTGTTGATATGCAAGAGGAGAGACTGAATCTTTTTGAGAACGGAGAGTGTAGATAATATTTAAAATACGGCCTTTTTTGAAAGAATTAATGATTTTATCGGTAAAAAGCGGATATCTGGAAACGAATTTGATTAGTAATTTAAAAATGAGGCGGTGTTTGGAATAAAGATCAACGGGGGGACTGTTGAGAATGAGTTTTCCGATACGTTGGGGATATTGATGAGCAAATTTGAGGGCGAGGGCAGCACCAAGAGAAACTCCCAATAAATTCGTTTTGGTTATTTTTTGATGATCCATGAAATTACGGATAAAGACAGTAAAAGTGTCATAGGAATAAAGACTATCCGGTTCATCGGAGAGACCAAATCCCGGAAGATCAGGGGCAAAAACATGAAACTTGGTAGCTAAAATTTTAATGGAAGGATAATAAATTTGAGAGGTTGAAGGCCAGGTGTGGAGAAGGAGAAGCTTGGGAAGGGAAGGGTCGCCGGCTTCAAGGAAATGGACGGTACGGTGATTGATTTGGGTGAATTTTTGGAAAACACTGATTTTGGAGGTCGAGGACATAGATTGGATTGTAACACTAGCAGGGAGGTAATAGAAAGATAAATCAGTCGAGCAGAATATGTGGGGTTTTAATCTGAAAGTAATTCACAATTGCATAGATTAGACTGTCTTTCATAAAAGTGAGGACACTATCTTTTTCACCTTGTTGTTCGGAACATTTTAGAATTGGTGTGGGGAAATAAAGATGATTTGATATTTTGTTAAGAGGGGTGGACCAAGAAAGAACAAAGGGCGGGTATAGATAATAGGGATGAGGAATGCAGGGATAATCCAAGGATGGGGAGAAGCATTTGATAAAACCACAGTGACCTACCGTTAACCAAGAAGCGTCGGAATTGTTGATAAAATCATTTTTCCGATTAATAAGATCAACAATTTGTTTAATATCTTTTGGGTCGTCAATACTGAATTGGGGTAATTGAGAAAGTAGCTCGCGGATTTTGATTTCATTTTTTGATGGCATTTTTTTTAATGATTAATTGATTAATAGTAGAATCCCCTACTGTGGATTGATATGGCAGTGTCTGGGTATGATTTTCGACTTAATTAGTCTAATAAACTGATTTGACATTTGGCATTTTTAATTTTTTTATGTATATATATAGATATGATTTGTCCAAATTGTAATAGTGAACAACTTTTTGTAACAAATTCCAGACCGACAAGAAAAAATACCCAAATATGGAGACGGAGAAAATGCCTAAAATGTGGGTTTTTATTTACAACAAATGAGAAAATTAATTTAAACCATATTACAGTTATAAAAAAATCAGGGAAAAGAGTACGGTTTTCCAGGGCAAAATTATACTCGGGGATTTATCATGCAATTGTAGGAGGGAAAAAGATGGACCGGGGAGATGCCGGGGTGGAGGCGGAAGAAATTATGGAAAAAGTCGAGGAAAAAATTACTTTGATGAAAAAGAGAGAGCTATCTACGGCGGAGATTGGCGATATCGCTTTGTCAGTACTGAAAATCCGAAACCAGGGGGCATTTTTGTCGTATATCGCCTATTTTAAGATTGGTAAGGAGAGAAGAAAGGTCAATTTATTTAAGTTCCTCAAGGGTTCGGCGACCATTTAAAACGGTGTCTAAGTGTCCAGCGGGCAGGAGTTGAACCTGCTTATGATGGTTTTACAGACCATTGCCTAACCGTCTGGCCCCCGCTGGTTGATGTAGGGGGATTATAGCAAAAAATGGATATAATAAGAACATGAGCAAACGAATTAAAATAATTTCTTGGAACGTGAATGGAATTCGGGCAACTATAAAAAAGGGTTTGTGGGAATTTATGAAAAGTGATAAGGCAGAGATTTACTGTTTTCAGGAAACGAAGGCAAAAGCGGAGCAGGTACCAAACACATTTGATGTACCGACGGAGTATTATTCATATTTTAATTCGGCGGAAAAAGCCGGGTATTCGGGAGTGGCAACTTACACAAAAATAGAACCGAGAATTGTAATAAACGGAATTGAAGAAGAAGACACTTATGTAGACCGCGAGGGGAGGATTTTGATTACAAAATTTGATGAATTTACACTTTTAAATGTCTATTTTCCCAATGGCAAAAAAGATAAAGGAAGGTTGTTGTTTAAGATGCATTTTTATGAATTTTTTTTGAAGTATATAAATAATTTAAGGAGTAATGGAGAGAAAGTAATTTTTTGCGGAGATGTAAATACGGCACATGATGAGATTGATCTGGCACGCCCCGATGATAATGAAAGCATATCGGGATTTTTACCGGAGGAAAGGGAGTGGATTGATAATCTGGTAGATAATGGATGGATAGATACATATCGGATGATAAACGGTGATAAGGTGGAGTATTCCTGGTGGTCGGCCAGGTCGGGGGCACGGAATAGAAATGTGGGATGGAGGATTGATTATTTTTTTGTGGATGAAGCGATAAAGAATTTGGTAAAAAATGCTTTTATAATGACGGAAGTGTTGGGCTCGGATCATTGTCCCATCGGAATTGAGGTGGAAATTTAAAAATCAGGAAAAAATCAAAAGTTTTGAGGATTGAGTTTTGAGCCATTTTTTGTTGGTCGGGGTGTCGGGATCGTAAGTTTGTAGCGCAGACCAGAATTTCCTTGAGTGATCTTTGATGGCAAGATGATTGAGTTCGTGAAGAAGGATGTGACGAAATTTGTCGGGAGGGAAAAAAATAATTTGCCAATTAAAATTGAGATTGCCGGTAGAAGAACAGGAACCGAGTCGGGTTTTTTGATTCCTGACTGTAACTTTTTGATATTTAAATCCAAATTGTTGAGAAAGGGACTTGAGTTCACGGTTGACTAAAAGCAGGGCAAAAGGGCGTAAATTTTTATCGATTAGTTTTTGAAGGGAAGATTGGGAAAGTGATGAGGAATAAAGGTAAATTTTTTTATCAGTATGGTTAAAAATGGCTGAATTTTTGTTGGTTTTGGAAATGAATAATTGATAATTTTGACCTAAAATTGAGAGGTTTTTTAGATTTTTAAAAATTATTTTCGGGCGAATTTTGGCGGAGTTTTTGGTAATCCAGAGAGAATGATTTTGGATAAACTGATGGATGGTACGGTTTTGAGTAAGATGAGGACAGGAAATTGAGAGGCGGTGAGAGTTGATGATTTTTAGTCTAATTGAACGAATAAATTTTCGTTTGATTTCAAGTTTGAACTGTTTATTTCCGATTTCGACAAAATCCATAGTAGATAATGATATATTTAAATATGCAAGTTGTATATATTGGTGCAGATCATAGGGGTTTTAATTTAAAGGAAAAATTAAAGATTTGGTTGGCAGAGGAAGGAGTAAAGACAACTGACATAGGTAATAATGTTTATGATCAAACTGATGATTATCCTGATTTTGCCATAAAATTGGGTGAATCTGTATCCAGAGACAGAAGTATGGGAATTTTGATTTGTGGGTCTGGGGTGGGAATGGTGGCGGCAGTGAATAAGGTAAAAGGAATAAGGTCGGGATTGTGTCTGAGTCCAAAAGAGACTTATTACGGGCGGAATGATGATGATATGAATGTGTTATGCCTAAGTGCAGATTTGATTGATGAAGATAGCAACAGAGAAATTGTTAAAACTTTTTTGAACACACCATTTGGGAGTGAAGAAAGATACATCAGAAGAATTAATAAAATTAAGGAATATGAAAACAGAACTTAGATCTGTCGTAGAAATATTACCGGAAACCAGGCTGATTTTACGACTGGATACCGATTTACCGATTGAAGACGGGGTTATTTTGGACAATAGCCGGTTAAAAAAATCCATAAAAACAATAGAATTTTTGTTGAAAAACAACTGTAAAATCGCAATTATTGGACACAGAGGGCGGCCGACAGACAAGGATGAAAATCTTTCTTTGAAAACGGTGTATTTGGAATTGGTTTCACTATTGGAAGAAAATTATATTGAGGTGGAAAGTGTATTTGTGGAGAATTTTGAAGATAATGAAAAAATTGATTTGGCTTTAGCGGCAAATCAGATCGTGTTTATGGAAAATTTGAGATTTTGGAGGGGAGAGGAGGAAAATGATCCGACATTTTTGAAGGCTTTGATGGAGGTAACCCAATATTTTGTTAATGATGCTTTTGGTGTGGCTCACAGAAGACAGGCGTCGATTACTTTACATAAATTAATGCCGGCATTTTACGGTTTAAGTTTTTTGGATGAGGTAAGGAAAATTGAGGAAGTTTTGGAAAACCCAAAACATCCGATAATGGTCATCTTGGGTGGAGCAAAAACAGATAAATTAACTTATTTACCGGGACTTTTAAAAATTGCTGATCAGGTATTGGTGGGAGGAAAATTGCCGGCATTAATACAGGATTCCCTACAGCCGCCTTTTGATATTGAAAAGGAAAAGTTGGTGGTGGCCGATTTGAAGGAAAACGGATTGGATATTAACGAGGAATCGATTCACAAATTTAAAGAAATAATTGAGCGGGGTGGAACTATTATTTGGTCCGGAGCAATGGGTAATTTTGAAGTGGAAGAAAACCAAAGAGGTACTTCTGAGATTGCTTTGGCGGTGGCATCAAGTGATGCTTATAAAATAATTGCCGGAGGGGATACCAGGGCTTCATTGATAAAATTAGGAGTATTGGAGAGAATAAATTTTGTCTGTTCGGGAGGAGGAGCACTTTTGGAATTGTTAACAAAGAGAAGTTTAGCGGCGTGGGAGTGAGTAAAAGGTAGTTTGTGTCGAGAGGATGGTTTAGAATGAAAGTATGAAGAACGATAAAAAATTAAGAATTGGGATAAACGGATTTGGGAGAATAGGATCAGTGGCATTGAGAGCGGTTTTGTTGGAAAAATATGATGTGGAGGTGGTAGCGATTAATACAAAAGGAGATATGCCTATTGAAGCTTTTGTGATGCAATTTAAATACGATTCGGTTTACGGCAGATTACCTTTCAAAATTGAGGCAGGTGAAGCACAAAAGGGGTCTGAGATAGGCAGACTTAATATTGGTGAAGGGATATCAATCCCCTTTTTAGGCGAAAGTGATCCCGGTAAAATTGCCTGGAAAAATTACGGAGTTGAGGTGGTATTGGAGTGTAGCGGAGCTTTTACCGACGCAAGGGCGGCAGATCATTTAAAAGGTGGCGTCAAAAAGGTGGTCATTTCGGCACCGGCAAAGGATCCAAAAATTCCTTTGTTTATTTTGGGAGTGAATGAAGACAGATATCAAGGAGAAGCGGTAGTATCTAATGGGTCCTGTACAACCAACTGTGTAGCCCCGATAGTAAAATTATTGGATGAGAAAATCGGATTTCAGACGGGGGTGTTGACAACCATACATGCCTACACAACAAATCAAAATATTGTTGATGGTCCGGGAAAAGATCCAAGACGAAGCAGAGCGGCGGCCATAAATATTGTGCCAACTTCAACGGGAGCAGCGGAAGCGGTAGTCCGATCTTATCCGGAAGTTAAGGGAAGATTTTTTGGAACCGCGATCAGAGTGCCGGTGGTTTGCGGATCGTATTCTGATATGACTTTTAAAATGGTCCGGAGGATAACTCAGGAGGAAATTAATAATTTATTTATGGAAGCAAGCGTACAGCCGGAATTAGTAGGAAAAATGAAAGTATCATACGATCCGTTAGTATCGAGTGATATTATCGGTAATAACGCATCGTGTGTAATTGACAGCCGGATGACGGATGTATTGGCGGACGATACCTTAATTATTGGCGCTTGGTACGATAATGAATACGGGTATAGTTGTAGGCTGGTGGAAATGGCGCTGTTTATTGGGAAGTAATTATTTATTGGTTTTAAATAATTCCGGTTCTGTGGGTTCCCCTATGTCGATAGTTAGACCGTTTTTTAGAATGATTTGAGGGGGTGGGTGAGATACGTTCCATTTGAGATCCGGTCTTTTTTGAAAAAAATCAGGGGGCTGTCTTAGGCCAATAATTATTTCCGGGTCGACTCTGATACAGACTTTACCTTTAATCTCCATGTCTTTTTTTGATAGTATTAAGTTGATTTAGTCTACATCAAAAAAAATAAAATGGAAATAATACCAGCGATAATGGAAAAAAACTTTGAAAAAGCCGACATAAAGTTGGGAAGAACTTTTATATTGGGTCCCTGGGTGCAGATAGATGTGGCAGATAATGTCTTTTGTGAAGGTCGGACTTTTGAATTGGAATTGTTAACAAAATCAGAATGGGATTTGAATTCAAAACTTTTTGATTTGCATTTGTTGGTAAAGGAACCAATTAATTGGATTGAAAAGGGAATTTTTGTCAGTGCTAACAGGATAATCGGGCAAGTGGAAATGATGAGTAGCAAAGAAGATTTTGTGGTGAAAATTAAAGAAAGTGGGATAGAAGCAGGATTGGGCTTTGATATTGAAACGGAGATAGAGGAGATACCCGAAGAAACTGATGTGGTGCTGTTGATGGGAAGAAAGGCAGGATTTGGAGGTGAGGAAATGGATGAAAGGATTTGGAAGAAAATAAAGAAATTAAAAGAAATTCAGAAAAATGATAAATATCTTTTTAGAATCGGAGTTGACGGAGGAGTAAATAAAAAAAATATTGGCAAGTTAAAAGAAGCCGGAGTGGATATTTTTTATTGTACTAGTGCAATTTTTGATGGAGAAATAGAAAGTAATTATAAAGAGCTTAAAAATGAGATTGAAAAATAATGATTGCCAAGACCAATAAAGAAATCAAAAGGGTGGCGTTTTTTGGTGATGCGGAGGCAAAATCAAAAGATCAACATTTTGCTGATGCTTTTTATACAGCTAAATTGTTGGCTAAGAATGGGTATATTATTGTCAACGGAGGCGGGCCGGGAGTGATGGAGGCGAGTACATTTGGAGCAAAATCAGTTGAAGGTAGGGTGGAAACAGTGATAATTGATCCAAAAAAAGAACCAGGAAATTATGAAGGAAATTCAAAGGATAATTTAAAAATGGCCGATAAACTTTATATAAGCAAAGATATAAATGAGAGAACGGAAAAACTGATTGAAATTGCGGATGCTTTTGTTATTTATAAAGGCGGAACGGGAACATTAGCCGAATTGGGGGCAGTTTGGGAATTGGCAAAATTTGAGTATGGAAATCATGAGCCATTAATATTATTTGGTAAATTTTGGCAGAAAATAATTGATGAAATAGGAGAAGGGTTAAATTTTGAGAAAATTGAAAAAAAGTTAGTGGAAGTAGTAGAGACTCCGGAAGAGGTGTTGATGACTTTGAAACTAGTAAATAATGTAAGTGTGTGGGAAAAGATTGTGATGAAACTGGATAAAATTACTTAATCGATGGTTTCGATTTCGGGACGGGAATTATTACGGATGGTGATGGGGGCGATATTAGTATCGAGAATGGAGTTTTGACTTAGGGTGAGACGGATAAGATGAGAGTGGGAAGTTTCGTAAGACCAGCTTTGGTCAAAAATAAAATTGCCAAGTGAATAAAAAATAGGCTTATCTTTATAAATTTCTGAGGGCTGAATGACATGGGGGTGGTGGCCATGAATAATATCGGCGCCGGCATCGATGAGACGATGGGCTAGATTAATCCGCCAGGTCTCGGCTTGGGGTAAGTATTCGTTGCCCCAGTGGAGTGAAATGACAAGCCAGTCGACTTGATTGTTGTATTGGGAGATATCGGAAATAATTTGTTCAATTAGCTCTGATTGTGCGATATTGTTGGCTATACTTGGTG
This sequence comes from Candidatus Shapirobacteria bacterium, assembly GCA_003542615.1. Taxonomy (GTDB): domain Bacteria; phylum Patescibacteriota; class Microgenomatia; order UBA12405; family UBA12405; genus UBA12405. The sequence continues at coordinate 111,013 of DPKG01000005.1, forward strand.
GATATGTTACCAAGTCATAACCCAAAAAACCGAAGCTAATGTTGTCGATGGTTTGAGTGGTAAATTTATAATCATCCTGATGAGAGTAGTAAAAAGGGATTTGATATTGACTTAAAAAATCATAGGTTTGTTTGAGACCGCTTTGACCATAATTGAGGATGTGATTGTTGGCCAAGGTTAAGATGAATTTATTTTGAGAAAGTTGGGGTAAAAAACGTTTATCGCCACAAAAAGTGAAGGTACCGGTAAGACCTTCAGGACAGGGATCGGTAATAGGACTTTCGAGATTGGCGATATTTAGATCATTTTGTTGGAGCCAGGAAGCAACGCCGCCAAAACTCCAAGTAAAATCATTTTTAAGGCGAGCAGTAGATGTAATATGACGACCGAGACCTAAATCACCGGCTAAGCCGATAATGGCTTGAGATGGTTTGGGTGTAGGGGTGGGGGTGTTAGATATATCGGGTTTGAATGATGAGAGAGGTGAGGTAAGCGAAAATTTGGGCCAAAAAAAGACAGTTAATAATGCCAAAAGGATTGGTATTATTAATAATTTTTTCATAATTAATGATATCAAGGCTTAGAAAGAAAGTGAATTTTGGGTTAAACTAGGTACATGTTAAGAAAGCTGGGTTTATTACTATCGGTGTCGATAATTTTGGGAGGATGTAGTCTGATCCCAAAAAAATCAGGAATTGAAGTAGTAAGCAATCCGAGCGCAAAAATTATTATCGGAGGAAAAGATGCCGGGATGACGCCATATAAAAATAATAGTCTAAAACCGGGAGAAAATGAGATAAAAATCCAAACCATAGACGGCAAACAAGAATGGAGTAGAAAAATAAATTTGCAAAATTATACAACTACAGTCATTGAAAGAGATTTTGGGCCATTAAGTGAAAATTCGGGAGGATATGTATTATTTATGGAAAAGACGGGAGATCCGGAAAAAGCCGGAATAATCGTAAATTCAAATGTGGATAAATCATCGGTTTTTATTGATGGAGAAATGAAAGGGTTTACACCGATGAAAATTGATAATATTGGCGAAGGTGACAAGGAGGTTCAGATATCTTTTCCCAGCTACAAATCAATTAATGTTTTTGTAAAGGCAACCAGAGGTTACAGACTGGTAATAGATGCAGAATTAGGGATAGATTCCGGTATAAATTTGACAGATGAGTATGAAAAGACGATTGAAGAAGAAAATACTCTGAGCAATTTGACATCCCAAAAAAAGGTAAAAATACTGGATACTGAAACAGGATGGTTAAGAGTCAGAGCGACAGCATCGGGATCAGCCGGAGAAGTGGCAAGAGTAGAGCCGGGAGAGGAATATGCTTTGATAAGTGAACAGGACGGGTGGTATCAGATAGATTTGGGAGAATCAAAAATGGGATGGGTTAGCGCGAGTTATGCCGAGAAAGTTGGAGAGTAAAACCAATGAAGACCAAAATTAAGCCGATAAAAACATAAAATTTTTGTTGACTGTTGAGATAGAGAGAGATAAACCCAAGAATAAAACTAAACATCCAATAGCAAATGGCGATTTGAGGGCGGGTAAGACCGTGTTTTAAGAGGCGATGATGTAGATGTTGTCCATCACCTAAATAAATCGGCTTGCCCTGTTTGAGCCGTCTTAGAATAACAAAAGCAGCGTCAATCATGGGAATACCTAAAAGAAGAATGACGGTGGCGAGTTTGGCACCTGATAAAATTGCCAGGATAGCTAAAAAGAAACCGGCTAAACTTTTGCCGCTATAGCCGGGCATCATCTGTTGGGGAAAAAAGTTGAAAGGTAAAAAACCTAAATAAGCTCCAGCGACAGAACCGGCCAAAATAATTACCGGCCATTGAGTAATATCGGAGGAATATTGCAGTCCTAAAATCCCGATAAATATAGCGGATATTGAGACAAAACCAGGAAGCTGTCCTTCAACACCATTGGCCCAGCCAACAATATTCATAGACCAAACTATCCAAAGGATGGCCAAAAGATCAGAAAGAATCCAAATAGTATGAGGGCCGAATAAATTGAAGGTAATTTGGGGGGTGGAAAGATTGATGACACCACCAAAAGGATTGGAAATATAGGCAATACCGATACCCGAACCAACAACAATTAAAGCTGATAGGATATTGGTAAGGAGTCTGAGTTTGGGAGAAATGTCTTTGATGTCGTCCCAAACACCAATCATCAAAACAGTAAAGGAAGCTAAAAGGATTCCAAAGAGATGTTTGTCTAGGGGTAAAAAAATTAAAGAAGTAATTAAGACACTGATATATACGGGAATTCCCCCACCCCGGGGTACGGGACGGAGAGCGGTGGCATTTTGAGTTTTACGTTGTTTTTGTTGGGGGTCTTCAATCCATCCGCGTTTGATAAAATAATTTTTGGTAATAGGAGAGAGAAAAAGAGAAATTAAACTGGAAATAAAGATGGCGGCAATGAAATTAAAAATCATTTAGGTAAGAAGGGAAATAATTTGAAAAAGAGTAACAAGACTGAGAATAGAAATTACTAAGGAAGAAACGACTAAAAGTTTGGAGAGAAGGGTGGTTTTGGAAAAAATTGTGGCGGCAAGGAGGTTGTTTATCAGACTAAAGACAATAGAAAAAGTGGGAAGAAAGAAAAGCTGACTGGCTGGGGCAAGTTGTGGTTCTCCCCATGGTAAGGAATAAAAAAGAGGTACTTGAGGAGGGAGATCATTAAACTTGTAGATTAAAAGAACTATTTGAACGGTAATAATTAGTAAATTTGAACGCAGAACCTGACTATTATTTTTTTGTTGCCAGAATTTACCCAAATTACCAAGGCTGTGGGAAATGTTTTCTAAAAGAGACATAATTATCTGAGCCGATAAAGGTTGATTTGGCCAAATTGATGGTCGAGAAAATAATAGCGACGAATAAAATCATCCAATTCAGGAAAGGGACGGTTGGCCATTGGGTAATAGAGAATGTATGATGGAGTGTAAATTTTGAGACTGTCTAATGTCTCAAAATAACCATTAAAATCGACGACATGATAGGCAACAGTAAAACGACCGGTGGGGAGGGTGTCAGTGAGAACATAAATAAATGGATGGTCTCCCCAAACGAATATTCGGTCACCGGGAGAGACTTTATCTTTGAGATAATTTGCGATTTCTAAATCCTGATTGACACCGGGACTAAAGCTTTGGTTGTAAGCTGTTTGATCTTTTTGTTTAAAAATAAAAGAATAAAAGTTTTGGTAGTATTTGATGACAGGGTAGCTATAAAAATCGTATTTTTTAAAAATAAATAAAGTAAAGAGGAAAAAGAAAACAGGCAGTAGTTTTTGTTTGATTGGAGAGGTAAGAAAAAAGGCAAAGAGGATGACTAAAGGAGGAAGGATTTGAATAAGATAGTGAGGGTATGGACGGGTAGAAAGAGTAGATCCAAAGAGAGTGGCAGCAAGCCAAAGACTAGTGAAATAAAGTTTGTTTTCAATGAGGCGATAACGGTTTAAGAAAAATAGTACCAACCAAGCAATGAGAAGTAGAATTCCACGGATAAGGATTCCTCCCTGAGTAGCAGAACCGGAGTGGGTACCGGTGGTCCAGGAACTGAGATAGGAAAAATTTTGTAAAAGCGAAGCGTTAAGATACTCCGGGAAAGCGCCACCTAAGTAATAATAGACACCCAGGATAATAATTGGGGTGACAAAACCCAAAATTAAGAGAGAGGAATAATGAAGACTTTGGATAAATTTTTGGGGAGAAAAATTAATTTTAGGTAATAAATCAAGAGAGGAGGAAATGAGCCAAAAGATTAGAAAGGCGATTTCGATAAAGACGGGAATTTTGATAATTAAGGCTATTCCCAAAAGCAAACCAGCAGTCAGAAAATCAAAACCGGAACGGGGTTTGAGGACCAGATAAACACCAAGAATGGTGGGAAGCAACATAAATACTTCTGCATTGGCAATATTACCTTCAAAGGTAGGAACTGAGGTAATAATTAAAAATAAAAAGGTGCTAAGTTTAACGATATTTTCATTTTGGACTAGCTGTTTGATCAGGCGGTAAAAAAAATAAATCGTTGGAATCATAAGTAGGCTTAGAAGCAAACGGAAACCAAATACATTTTGTGACAGAGCGGCGGCATAATAAAGGAGAGGTGGTTTGTTGTCGTGGATATCGCGATAAAGAAGTAAGCCTTTTCTAATGGCTTGACCGAGTACTAAATAAATACCTTCATCACCGTACCAATTGGGTTCGTAAAGACTGGGGACTCTAAGTAAGATAAAAAAAAGTACTGATATTAGCCAAAAATTACGAAAAAAAACAGTTTTTAGTTTTAAAAACAGGTTCATGCTTAATTGATTTTATCATTAAATTTTGTGGTCACCGGACTATACTTTCTTGTTGGTTGTCTTGTATTCAAGTCTTTTACCTAACATCAATCGGGTATGAGAATGTAGTCCGGGGATAACTGACATAGTCAGAGTGGCCAGGGGCATGAATGGCCACTGGAGGAGATTTTTGATGGCGTTTTTGAAATTTTTATCTGCGGTGGGAGGACGAAGTTTCCAATCCAGAATAATCAGGGCAAAAAGAGGAATGAGACACAGAGTAAGGATAAAATTGGAAATACGGGGAAGATTATAACCAAAAGCAGTTTGAAAAAATTTTGGGTTGAGGATAGCCGGTAAACTGGTGCCGAGAGTAAGAATAAACCAATTTGAAGACCAGATAAAATGAGTTTCGATTAGTTTAAAAATTCGAAGGGATCTGGTAACGATAGGGATTTCGGTATGGACCCTAGCTTGTTCGATAGCATAGGGAATATCGGTGGCACCCCAGGCATGGCGGACACATTGATTGTAGCGGTTTTTGAGGGCGTCAAAATAGTTTTTACCGCTGGGAGCATCGACAACTGTGGGCAGAAAGATGGGATTTACTGAAGTTTTACCTCCGGTGGCAAAAAAACTTTGGAGAAAGATATGCCAGTCTTCGGGAATCATGTCAGGATCCCAATAACCAATTTTATCAATCAGATAGAAAGAGGAGGAATAACAAGAATAATTAAAAAATAAACCATCGGGTTCCTGAATATTGGCAATGTGAATAACATTACCGAGGGTACCGATAATTCTGATGGGAGCCGGAACCTGATCAATATTGTGATGCCAAAATATGGGAGATTGCCAAAATTTAAAATAACGTTTGGGATCCTGAGCATAAAAATAAGTGAGAGCAGAAAAATATTTTGGATTGAAAATAGTATCAACATCGCAGGAAGTTAAGGTAAAGTTTTTGATGTCAAATTTGTTTTTCTGAATAAATTCTTTTTTGAAATGACGGGCGGCCCAGGCTTCATTGGTGTGCTTGCCGGCAATTTCTCCGGGAAGATCGGCAGGATGGTCCGTGAAAGTCAGACTGCCAAAGACATCTTGGTATTTTTTGGAAAAGTAATCAATGGTGATTTGGTTGTTTTGCTGTCCTGCTCTTTGCTCCTGACCAATGACAACATGAAGTTTTTTGGTATCAAAATTAATTTGAGCGGCCAAACTACCAACAGCCATTTCGATAATTTCGAGGGGTTCTTTATAGGAGGAGATTATAATGACATGGTTAATATCGCGGTATTTAAGCCAATCGGCTCTAAAATCCTGATTAAATTGTAAAGACCAATCGGTGTTTTGACTACGTTGGATTTTGTAATAGCCGATGATGGCAAAAAAGGCGGACTTGAATGACTGGTAGAGCCAGTAAATTAGAAAAGCGATAACGAAGTAGGCAACCAGACGGGGAACTAAAAAAGAACCCCAAATTGGAAAACTAATGGTAACCCAGGCAAAAATACCAGGTATCATCTCCCAGATACGATATATCTTTGAGTTCTTATTCATGATGTGGATGGAATTGGGCAAGTGGTTTATTATAGCAAGATGAAAGGAATATTGGATTAAAATATAATAATGTCTTTAAAGATATCTGTGAAGAAAAGCTTGGAGTATGCCCAAAAATATGGAAGTGTTTTGACTTTATCTCAATTGGAAGAAAGACTAATTGGATCAAAAAGACGGAGTCATGCTGAAATAATGAAGGTGGCTAGTACTTTTGGAATAAAGAGTGGGAAGGGAATAAATAAAATCAGTAAAAAAAAGATAAGGAAAGCCAGACAATTTGTAAAAAAAATACTTGATAATTATGAAGATGTTTTAATGGTAGGAATAACAGGTTCAGTAGCCGCCGGAAGTGCAAAAGAAAACGACGATATTGATTTGTTGATAATTACTAAAAAGCAAAGATTGTGGGTGGTAAGGTTAATGTTGAAAATTGAATTGATTAGAAGACGAATCCCCCACCGAAGATGGAACGGTAAGGAAGTCGGAGATGAATATTGTTTGAATTTGTGGTTGGATGAAGCTAACTTGAAAATTCCAAAGGATAAAAGAAACATAAGAAATGCAATGGATTTGGTAATGATGAGGCCAATTTTGAATAAAAACGATCTTTATGAAAAATTTATGAAAAAAAATATTTGGGTTGGCAAGTATGTTAATACCGGATATAGCAATAAAATGAAGAGATTAATAAAAACAAAATATATTGATAGTAAAACAGAGGCAAGAAAGCCGGATTGGCTAAATTTTTTTTGTTATATGGGACAGAGAATGTTTATGCTACCTAAAATTAAAAAAGAAAGGGTAAGTTTGGGATCAGCGTTCTTTCATCCGGATGGGTAAAAATCAAGTAAAAATTGTAAGAAATTTTTTTGATAGAATGGGTCATGGTTGCCCCTAATTCATCGGAGAAGTTATGGAACATAATCTACGCATTTTTTGCAGTGAATATTGGGATATTGGTTTTGTTTGTTTCGGTCAGCCGGGCATCTTTAAATATTTTAGCCCAGGAAAGCAATGAAGGTAAAATAGCGGTAAAAACGGTAAATTTAAAGACAGTTCAAGCAGATGGAGCCGTGATTGATTATACTTACAAGCTGCCGGAGGTGAATATGTTGCCTAGTCAAACCTTTTATGGATTCAGAAAAGTTAGAGATTGGATGTGGTTATTTTTTAGTCGGGGTGACTTGAACAAAGCTAAAATTTCTTTGGTATTGGCAGATAAAAAAATGTCAGAGGTAATGGAGTTGGCTAATAAAGATTTTGCCCCCAATAATGGCAGATTGATAATTGAGGCTGGTCAGGAAGCACTTGACAGACTAAAATATACTGATAATCTAATTTCTCAGTCAACTCAAAATGCGGATGAGTGGAGACAATTACATAAGCAATGCTATACGGCCGGTTTGGCTTATGTGGCAGTAATGAGCAAATTAGGCAATAATATGGGAGAATATACTCCTGATTTAAATGAATTAATGAATGAAATAAATGTCTGGAATGAAAAACAAAAAGAAGACCAAGAAGGTATGGAAATTTAAGTTTGGCTGGATAGTTAAATTTTTATTGGTGTTATTTCTGATTGGTTTGGGGGTGCTGGTGTATATTGCCAGAGATATTCCGAACCCGAGAAAATTAAGTACCTTTGAATATCCTGAATCGTCTCAAATTTTTGATAGAAATGGAAAATTACTTTATGAAATATATGCCGACCAAAACAGAGTGTCAGTAAAACTTGACCAGGTACCGGAAAGTTTAAAAATGGCAACATTGGCAACAGAGGATGCAAATTTTTATAGACATTGGGGATTTGATATGAGAGGAATTATGAGAGGTCTGTATATGACAGTATTTAAGAAAAGGTTACAAGGAGGTTCGACTTTAACCCAACAATTGGTAAAAAATGCATTATTAACACAGGAAAGAACAATCGAAAGAAAGATCAGGGAAGCAATTTTAACGGTAGCAACGGAGGTGTTGTATAGTAAGGATCAGATTTTGGAAATGTATTTTAACCAAACGCCTTATGGAGGAACTTTGTGGGGAGTAGAAGCGGCAGCTAAGGGTATCTTTGATAAACATGTGAAGGATTTGAGTTTGGCAGAATCGGCATTGATTGCCGGGTTACCAGGATCGCCAAGCAGATATTCCCCTTTTGCCCATCCGGACGCGGCTAAGGCGAGACAGGAATTGGTTTTGAGACGAATGTTGGAACAAAAATGGATAAACGAAGAACAATTTAAAAAAGCCAGGATGGAAAAATTGAATTATGCTTTTGACAGTGAAGGAATCAGAGCGCCACACTTTGTGTTTTATATTAAAGAACAATTGGTGGAAAAGTACGGGAATAAAAAAGTAAGTGAGGGAGGTTTGAAAGTGACAACAACTCTGGATCTGGATATTCAAAATTATGCGCAAACGGCGGTAGCTTCGGAAATTGCTAAGTTGACAAAATATCGTGTAAGTAACGGAGCAGTGGTAATTACTGAACCAAAAACAGGTCAAATATTGGCGATGGTAGGGTCAAAAGATTATATGTCCGAAGATATTGACGGAAAGTACAATGTAACAACTGCAATGAGGCAACCGGGATCGTCGATAAAACCATTAAATTATGCGGTAGGATTGGAAACCGGTAAGGTGACAGCGGCATCAATATTTAATGACGGACCGGTTTGTTTTCCACAGGTTAATCAAAAAGCATATTGCCCGACTAATTACGGTTACCATTACTACGGTGTGCAAACTCTAAGAAATTCACTGGCAAGTTCTTTGAATATTCCGGCGGTAAAAATGTTAAAACTCAACGGTTTGGAAGCATTTGTAGCGTCGGCATCGGCTATGGGAATCAGTACATTTAAAGATCCCTCACAATACGGACTATCACTAACTTTGGGCGGAGGTGAGGTGATGATGACTGATATGGCGACTGCTTTTGGAGTGTTTGCGAATTCAGGCGTGAGACAGGATTTAAGTTCTATTTTGAAAGTGATTGATAGAAACGGTGAAACTATAGATAGTTATAAATATGTACCCGGAGAGAGGGTGTTGTCTCGAGAAACATCTTATTTAATCCAGTCAATATTGTCGGATGATGGGGCAAGAAGTATGGTATTTGGTCGGGGTTCGATGTTAAATATAAAAGGACATCCGGAAGTAGCGGTAAAAACTGGGACAACCAATGATTTGAGGGATAATTGGACAATAGGTTTTAGTCCGGATTATGTGACTGTGGTTTGGGTAGGAAACAATGACAATTCAAAGATGAGCGGTATTGCTTCCGGAACAACGGGGGCTTCGCCTATTTGGCATAATATCATGACCGAATTAATGAAAGATTTACCGGTAAAGAAATGGACACTTCCGGCAGAAATGGTAGGAATTAATGTGTGTAATCTGACAGGTTTTTTACCACCTGAGGGAGGTTGTGATTCTCACTTTGAGTATTTTAATAAGAAATATGTACCCAACAAAAGAGTGGGCTTGAGGCAAAATGTACTGATAGACAAAGACACCAGTAATATCGTAAAGTTTGGCGAAGAAAAAACGAACGTAGAGTGGCAGGATCATATGGCGATTGAAGATGTCAGCGGTGAATTTGTTTGTCTGGATTGTCCAGCAGTTAATCCAACTCCAACTCCTTAAATGCAATTACTGTCAATATTTTTGCTAGTAAAAAATTTGCTAGTAGGATTGGGTCGACCGTTATATAGATTATTAAGAATAATCGGAATCGGAATAATTGGTTTGGCTAGGATTTTGTTTAAATTTTTGGTCAGGGTAAGAAAAATTAGATTCAGGATAAATTTTAAATTTGGATGGTTTAGAAAAAAAATCAGTATTCCCCGGGCGACGGTGGTGTTGGTGCCATTAATATTGGTGTTAAGTGCGGGTTTTTTGATGATAAATCAGATGATAGAAAAACTACCTGATGTAAATATGATTTATTTACCACCGGTGATGTCGAGTAGAATTACCGATAGGAACGGTGAAATTTTGTATAAATTTTATATAAATGAAAACCGGAGTTGGACACCGCTTGAGCAAATCCCCCAGTCGCTGGTTTGGGCGACCTTGGCGATTGAGGATAAAAATTTTTACAATCATCACGGTTTTTCGGTGAAGGGAATATTAACTGCGATAATTTATAATTTAAAAAACGGGAAAGACGGAAGTTTACATGGAGGGTCAACAATTACCCAACAATTGGTAAAAAATGTTTTTCTGGATAATAGAAAAACCTGGGACAGAAAGTTTAAAGAATTGATGCTGTCGGTATTGGTGGAAGAAAGGATGACAAAGGATGAAATTTTGGAGAGATATTTTAATCAAGTTTCTTATGGAGGAGAAACTTATGGAGTTGAAGAAGCTGCTTTCAAGATTTTTGGGAAACACGTCTGGGAAATTACAATGTCAGAGACAGCTTTTTTGGCAGGATTACCGGCGGCACCGAGTTCGTATTCACCTTATGGACCAAATAAGGAATTGGCTTTTGCCAGACAGAGAAAGGTACTAGATGAAATGGTGACGGCGGGTTATATAAGCAAAGAGTTAGCTGAAAAAACAAAATCTACTACATTGGATATCAAAGAAGAAAATACCAACATTCTGGCGCCTCATTTTGTATTTTATGTGAAAGAAATTTTGGAAAATCAGGGATTTTCTAATTTCGAAAGGCAGGGGTTAAGAATTACAACAAGTTTGGATTTGGAAGTGCAGAAAATGGCAGAAAGGATAGTCAGGGAAGAAACAGATAAGGTGGCCAATCTTCATATCGGCAACGGAGCGGCTTTGGTGATTGATGTAAAAAATGGAGATATTTTGGCGATGGTCGGGTCTAAAGATTACAATGTTAAAGAGATTGACGGAAAATATAATGTAACTACGGCTTTAAGGCAACCGGGGTCGTCGATAAAACCGATTAATTACTATTTGGCGCTGGAGAGAGGGCTGACCATGTCTACGCTGATAGATGATTCTCCGGTAAGTTACGTTATAAAAGGACAAAAACCATATAGTCCTCAAAATTATAACGGTAAATATATGGGAAGAGTTACTTTAAGAACTGCTTTGGCATCTTCTTTAAACGTACCTTCGGTAAAATTATTAGCAGAAAACGGAGTAGACCGAATGATAGATTTGGGAACAAAAATGGGAATCGGTAGTTGGGGAGATAAAAATAGATTCGGTTTGTCATTAGCTTTGGGAAGCGGAGAGGTGAAAATGACAGAACTGGCAGGGGCTTATAGTATTTTTGCAAATTTGGGTGAAATGGTGGATCTGGATCCGATATTAAAAATTGAAAATTATTTGGGAGAAACTGTGTATGAAAAGAGAGTTTCAAGTAAGGAAGTATTGGACCCAAGATATTCATTTTTGATAAATGATGCCTTAAGTGATAATGAGGCAAGGACTCCGATTTTTGGAAGTAATTCGAAATTGGTGATAGACGGAAAAACAGTGGCCGTCAAAACCGGGACAACCAATAATTTAAGAGATAATTGGTGTATCGGCTGGACGCCTTCGTATTTGGTGTCGGCTTGGGTGGGAAATAACGATAATTCAAGTATGAGCTGGGTGGCATCGGGAGTTTCCGGAGCAACTCCGATTTGGAACAGGATTATGAGAGAAATGCTTGATGATAAAGATAATGAAAAATGGGGAGTGCCGATGGGAATTGATAAAGACAATATTTGCGGAAAATATCAGTACTATGTAGTAGGGACTGAAGGAAGTATCAAGTGTAAAATGAGCGTCAGTCCGAAGCCGACAGAAATTTAGTATTGAGAAACTATGGACCAGTAAATTTCTTTGACTAGTGAGGGGATTTTTTGAGAAGATTCGTCAAGATTGGCAGGTGAAGAAACCTGAATCGCCATGAAAATTTGCCAGCGTGGAAGGCTAACTAATATTTGATATTGACGGGAGGTGTCGGATATATTTTTAATTTGTTTGATTTCGGCACCCTGGGGTAAATTATTTCTGATGGCAGGATCGGATGAAATCGGCTGAGCTTGGATTTGGGAAATTAATTGAGAAGAAGAAGTTTGATTAAAAATAGGGTCAGGTAAATATGACCAAGAAAATTGATGGACTGAGCCCGGTAAAGTTTCAACATAAACAGACCAGGCATCGGGATTGGGCTGGATATAAGGGTCAATTACTGATTTTAGATCAGAACTTGCTTGATTATAATCGGTGGTAAAGGTAGGTAACTTAATATTAAGATTGAGTTTGGGAGAAATTGGATTTTGACGAAAATAATTGTATGACCAAAAAATAAAACTCAGACCGGCGGTAAGAGTGAGTAATAATATTACCCAAAAACGATTTTTTTTGACATTTTTGTGATTGTCTAAAGTTTTGACTAAATCAAGTTGCTGAACATCGGAATCCGATAAATATTTCTTTTTATCTTTTTGGGGCAAGGAAGACATATATTAAAAAAAATGAATGATATTGGTATTTTTATTGTAAAGCATGCTTATGATTTAATTTGGTCAAGGCTTAATAGTCCGGTTTTGGCACCAAGATAAGAAACGACGGAGGCGGAATTTTTGATTCCCCAAAAAAGACTGTCTTCGAGAGATAAGCCGTGAATTTGAGCGGCAACAAAGGTAGAACCAAAAGAATCACCAGCTCCGGTTTCATCGACAGGAGTGGTGTTGATTACCGGAGAATAAAATCTGTCGGTACCCGAAAAGACGTAAGCCCCGTCCCGGCCGTTGGTAACTGAAATAATTTTTGAACCGAGAACCGAAACTTTGTCCCAAAAATTGGACATGGTGTTTTCCAGACCGGTAATTATTTCGGCTTCAGTACGATTGAGAAGAAGAAAATCGACATATTTTAAAAGCGGCTGGAGTTGTTGTTTTTGGGCTAGCTCACGATTCCCGGGATTTAGGGCAATTTTTATCTTGGAATCCTGAGCAAAACCGATAATTTTTTCCAGAAGATCAACGTTGCCTTCGAGAGAAGTCAGATAGAGCCAACGACTGGTAATTTTATCCCAAGGTATATGATTTTCCTCGAGACGGGAATTGCCTCGGCTGGTTAAAATTGAACGTCCTCCGTCAGGGGCGACTAAAATTACCGAAAAATCAGTAGTTTCCTGATTTGATTCGACTAAAAGATCATGATCAATGTTTTCATTTTTAAGATCAGAAATAAGATATTGACTAAGGGGGTCTTTGCCTACTAGTGAAATTATTGCGGATTTTAGACCTAAACGGGAAAATGAGACGGCTGAGTTGCTGGCTCCACCGCCACTGGTAATGAGAGACTGGCTAATTTCGTTTTTGGAGGAATAAGGTAGGGCAAGAAGATCGGACTGAACCAAAAATTGATTAGATTTTACAAAAATATCGACGGTGGCGGCACCGATGGAAATTACATCAAACATGTTGGGAAAATTGGATTAATTTTTGTCGAGCTACCTGCGAAATATCAGAAACTAAAGGATTTAGGTAGTCGTAAATTCTTTCGGAATTAATTTGAGAAAAATATTTTTTGATGGATTTTTTAAATTGAAGGCGGAGATCGGTGTTGATATTTATTTTGACAATCCCCTGTTTGATAGCCAAAGAAATCTGATCAGAGCTGATACCGGAACCACCATGAAGCACCAGGAAGGTTTCGGGAATTTTTTGATGAATTTGAGAGAGAAGATCGAGATCAAGTTTTTCAGGGTAATCAAAACTTACACCATGAAGATTACCTATAGATACGGCTAAAAGATCGGCCCTGGTGGTGAGAATAAATTCCTGGGCCTGAGAAGGAGCGGTGTAACTGTTGGGGTTGGGTTGATCATTGATTAAATTTATGTGATTGAATTCGACCTCCACGAGTAAATTGGGATTGATAGATTTGGCCTGAGAAATAAATTGTTGAGTGAGGGTGAGATTTTGATTGTAGTCCAGAAGAGAATTGTCGAGATGAACCATATCAAAACCAAGTTTTACTAAAGACAGAAGACGAGTAGGATCTTTGGAATGGTCCATGTTGAGATAAATAGGCAAACCTTCGAGTCGGGCTTTTTGGACCAAAAGGTAGAGATTTTCGGCCTGAAAGTATTTGTCTTCACCGGCAGTGAGCTGAACAAGACAAGGTAAATTAGTTTGACGGACAGCAATGACAATTGATTGGAAAATTTCGAAGGAATCGATGTTAAATGAAGGTAAGGCTTTTTGTTGAGTTTGATAAGTACTAAAGATTTGACGAAGAGGCAAAAGGTTTGAATTAGTCATTTGATAGTTTATTTATAGCATCAAGTAAATTTTTTGAACTGATTCCATAATGTTCGTAGAGTTGATTTGGGTCGTGTCCGGATTGGCCAAAGCGATTATCTATGGCAAGATGGATAAATTTTGGACTTAGGCCGGATTCCAGTATCATGGTGGCGATTGCCTCACCAAGCCCACCATTTTTTTGATGGTCTTCGATAACAATAAGGCGACCGGTTTTTTTGACACTTTTTAGGATAGTCTCGTTGTCGAGAGGTTTGATGGAAGGACAGTTGATAATTTCGATAGAAAAAGAAGATTGGAGAGTTAGGGCTTGATGGAGGACGGGACCGTGGCCGATGATGGTAATATCTTTACCTTGTTGAAGTATGGTAGCGATACCAATAGTGAATTTTGTGCGAGGATCGGTAAATAAGGGCGTATTTGCCCTGACTAAACGAACATAAGCGGGTAAGGGACTGGCGGCAATGGTGGTGATAATTTTTTGAGTGTCATAGGCATCGGCGGGAGAAAATACCTGCATGTTGGGAAGAGAACGCATCAGAGCGATATCTTCGAGCATTTGATGGGTTGAACCAAGGGCAGTAGAAAGAAGACCTGAATGTGATCCGATGATTTTGACATTGGAATGGTTGTAGGAAATTGATTGTTTGATGGTGGCCCAATTGATGGCGGGAGAAAAACAAGAATAAGAAGCCAGAAATACGGTTTTACCGGTGTGAGCGAGACCGGCGGCAACACCGGCAGCATTGTTTTCGGCAACACCACATTCAATGAAACGCTTGGGAAATTTACGGGCAAATTCAGAAAGCTTGACAGAGCTTTTAAGGTCAGCACTGACGACGTAAATTTGGGGGTTGGATCGGGCGAGTTTAACTAGGGTGTCGCCAAAGGATTGACGGATGGATAAAGATTTATTTGGCATTGAGAATCTCCTTTCGGGCACGAAGGTATAAATTTTGAGACAGATTATCGACAGAGTGATATTTAAAATCGTATTGCATAAATGAAATACCCTTACCATAGGTAGTATTGGCAATAATACAGACGGGATAATTAGAATTTTTAGCTTTTTTGAGGGTGTTTATAACTTGGTTAATATTGTCACCATTGACAGTTAGAACCGTCCAACCAAAACGGATGTATTTGGCGGCGAGATCGTTGGTGGGCATGATTTGGTCGGTGCTACCGTCAATTTGATATTTGTTGTGATCAACAATATTAATCAAATTACCTAATTTGTATTTGGAGGCAAACATGGCGGCTTCCCAAATCTGACCTTCGTTGTGTTCGCCATCTGAGGTTAAACAGATAGTAGTATGTGATTTGTCTCCCAGAGCTAATCCGGCGGCAAAGGAAAGACCCTGACCAAGTGAACCGGAAGAATATTCAACTCCAGGAACTTGAGTGGAGACATGACCCTGAAGAATTGATCCAAAGGAGGAGTAAGAAGAGAGCAAATCTTTGGGAAAATAAGCAGCCTTGGCTAAAACTACATAAAGTGCCGGACAAAGATGACCGGCTGAAAGAACAAAATGATCTTTTTTAAAATTAAAAATAGGGGAAAAATAGACGGCGATAATAGGATTCAGTGCAGAAAGGGATCCGCCAATGTGGCCATGGCCTGACTGATAAATCATGTCAAGGAGATCCAGTCGGAGTTGGCGACTAAGTTCTTTTAATGAAGGACCTGATTGACTTAAGATCATACATTCAGTATATAAAACACATGGCGTAATAGCCATGAGTGTCTGATGACAGACAGGTTTTAAAATGATAGAAGCTGAAAGATGAGTTAAAATATATAATCGTGGAAGAACTATATAAAAAGTATTATTTCAGTATCAAAAAATATATATCTAAGAAATTGGATGATGAGGGATTGGTAGAAGAACTGACTAACGACGTGCTTTTGGCGGCTTTTAATTCGTATCCCAGTTTTAATAAAAAATCGTCTGAATTTAGTTGGATTTGTTCAATTGCTAACCATAAGGTCATCGATTACTACCGAAAGAAAAAAATAAAAACGGTGTTATTTTCAAGTAATCCGATTTTTGAGGAAGTAGCTGATAAGGCCTTAAACCCGGAAAGAGATGCACTTAAAAATGAATTAAAAAAGGAAATTAAAAAAACTTTTAGTGAGTTAAGTGAAGGATATCGGAAAATATTGCGACTTAAATATGTAGACGGTTTGAAGATCGCAGAGATTGCCAAAATTTTGGAAGTCAGTGTTAAGGCAGTTGAGTCGAGATTGATCCGAGCCAAACAAAAATTCAAAAAAGAATGGAATTATGATCAAAAAGAGGGTAAAAAAAATTTTTGAACTGACGGTATTAATAAGTGTGAGACAAATTTGGGGTTTGCTTTGTAATTTATATTTGTTAAGTTATCAACCGTATTTGACTTTGAAAACTATCAGAGCCAAGAAAGATAAGTCTCAGTTTGTGTTGGTGTCGACGGCTGCGATTTTGCCGGCTTTGATATATATAGGATTGAGGTTTTTGTGGGATAAGTGGAGATACGGGAGAATATTGCCATCGGTAGGGGAAATATTTTGGGGGGTGGTGATTATTGAAGCGATTGTGTTGGGTTATCTGGGATATTGGACACTACAGGTTATTCGAAAAAATAATGTTGATTCATTTAGGGAGAAATAATATGGAAATTCCAAGACACTGGAGATTAAGAAAACAACGGTATTTCCTGCAAGGGGAAATATGTCCTGACTGTGATTTTCCAATTTTTCCACCAAGAGATATTTGTCCCCGATGCAAACACAATACGGTCGGAGGTATTGATTACCAGTATCAAGGACAACCAGTAGCGATGGAGCAAAATGAGACAGAAGAACTAATAAGGAGAAGATAAAATGGGTTTGAGTGTCGGACGATATTGGCAGGAAATAGGGATTACAACCTGATTTTGATTTGCTTTGGAAATGATAAGAATATAAAAAGGATCGGGATTCTCCGGAAAAAAGGTAGTATAATTCAGGTATGAAAGAAGAGGGCATTAATGATTGGCTGAAGTTTATTACAAGCATACTGACCTTATTGTTGCCCATCGCACAGGTTTTTTCGCAAAATCGCATTGGTCTGTATATTGGTGGTGATTCATTCTTTTTAATCTCAGTGATCGCCTTAGTGATTTCGGTTGTTATTACTATTGCATATTTAACAAGCCCTTATATCAATTTGCCTCTATTTTGGTGGCAAATTAAAAAATATAATGAGTATATCCACAAAATTAACCCTAGATTATTTACACCAGAAGAAATAAAGACAGTAGAACCTGTAAATCAACCAATAAGTATTACATCAAAAAACCTTGCGTTTTGGACTGTAATATCTCTCGTGGTTAGTAGTTTATTGTTTATTAAGATTGGTTTGGATATTAAATCCAATATAATTGAGATATCAAACGAAATTATTATATTTCAATCGTTTCTTTATATTTTGACGGTTGTTAGTGCAACTTATATTCTGGTTTATGTGACACATTCTCTGGTTCAAAGAAATAAATGGACTACAAACCGCGAAAAACGAGCCGAAAAAGCTATTGCCCTAGCAAAAAAGTTGGATGGATTTGATGTTTTTCCAAAAGTAAATTTTGTGGGTTGCTGGGATGATAATACACAAATACCTTATAGATTTGTAACTGAGGTAAAGATAAATAGAAGTAATTTTCAAATATTTACGGATGGTGACGCTCAAATTTTAATGGCTGTTATTAAAATCAAAAAAGACTAGTTTTTATTGACAAGTTATTTTGTGAAAGCAGACGATACCGGCAGGGAGTAAGGATTACAACCTGATTGTGACTTGTTTTGAGATTGATAAGGAAATAAGAAGAATCGGAAGAATATCTAGGCTCGGATGAAGTTATCAGAATAGATTTTTTGTTCTTCTAGTGAAAATAATTTTAGGACTACAAATGTAATGTCTGTGCCAGCAGAAGTAACAACTAGTTTAGTAACCTTAACTTTCCCTAAATATTTAAACTGGTGATCAGCCAATTCCATGGGAATATTAAAAGGAAGGATTCTAAATCCATCTTTTCGGATGGTGTATTCTTTTTCGGTTTCTAGATTTGATGTAAAGTCTGGATTGAGTGTTAGGAGAGCGTTAAGCTTTACTGGTGTAGCCATGACCGTATTATACAATAAGTGAGTCCCGGGCGGGTCGCCTTCGCTAAAGCTTCGGCGGACCAAGGGAGTCGAACCGAAATTTAGATAGAGTCGCGAGTGGGAGTTGAACCCACCTGAAAGGTTTTGCAGACCTCTGCCTAACCGCTTGGCTATCGCGACAGATTGTTAAATAAGGACAGTGGCTTATTGTAGCAAAATAAGAATGATTTTGAGAATGAGAACGACGTAATTAGTACGTTATAAGTTTAATTCAAATCCTGAAATTAATTCAGGATGACAATAGTTATGGCAAAAATTTGCGTGTTAGAAACAACAATAGGTTTGGATAAAAGGGTTTATCTGGGAGCGGATGAGGCAAGAGAAGCATTGGAAAGTCATCTGAATCCAGATTTAGATAAATGCGGTACTATGCCGGAGTGTAGAGGTTGTGAAATCAGAAATGGAGCAGCTGTACGGGCTTTGGCCCAAAGAGTGGCGCCAAAATTAGCGCGATCAAACGGGTGCAGACTTAATTAATTAAATTAATGCTGGCTTGTCCACGAATTTTGGCAAGCCGGTCCCCTACTTTCCAACCCTGGTTGACGATTTTTTTGGTTTTGTTATTGTCTAGTTTTATATGGGCAAATTGAACTTCCCGGGTAGTGGTGTAACCATCGTCATCGGTACTTGATTGAGTTTCGGTTTTTAATTCAATAACTTTTCCTGACCATTGCTCGAAAAGAATTTTTATCATTATTATCAGACTGATAAGGGCAGCCAGAGCAACACCCGGAAGAGCACCGGCTTGGTTAAAAATTACCAGAATTAAGGAAATAACAGCCCAAACTAAAAGCCAGTAGATAAAGTATCTAGTCATGTAGTTTTATATGTTATATATTACATAAAAAACCGGGAAATGTAAAAACCCCTCCTTGCGGGAGGGGTTTAAAAATTATTTATTTGATTCAGTTAAGAATTTCATCACATCATACCGCCCATGCCACCCATGTCCGGGGACGGAAGTTCTTTTTTCTCGGGAATATCGGTAACAAGAACATCGGTTGTCAAAATCATAGTGCCAACGGAGACGGCGTTGATTAGGGCAGATTTGGTTACTTTGGCCGGATCGAGGACTCCAAATTTAATCATTGAACCCATTTCACCGGTGGCAGCATTGTAGCCGTAGTCGGTTTTGGGGTCTTTGATGATGGCATCTTTGATCTGGTTGACGATATAGCCGGCATCCTCACCGGAATTGGCAGCTAATTTACGAACCGGTTGTTCGAGAGCGTAGCGAAGAATTTCAAGACCAATTTTTTCCTCATCATTGTCGAATTCGACTTTGTTGAGAGAAGATATGGCTTTTAGAAGAGCGACACCGCCACCGGGGAGAATCCCCTCTTCAACAGCGGCTTTAGTGGCATCGATGGCATCTTTAACTCTTTCAAGACGTTCTTTCATTTCAACTTCGGTAGCACCACCGACTTGTAAGACAATGGCACCACCAGCTAATTTGGCTATTCTTTCGGCCATTTTTTCTTTATCATAGTCGGAATCTGATAATTCCATCTGAGTTTTAAGTTGTCTGACTCTGGATTTTACTTCTGCCTCAGAACCCATGCCTCCGAGGATACGGGTTTTGTCTTTGTCGGAAACGACTGAATCGGCCTGACCACAATATTGAGTGGGTTCAATGGTATCAAATTTGGCGCCAAGATCTTCGGAAATTACCTGACCTCCGGTTAGAACAGCGATGTCTTCGAGCATAGCTTTTCGACGATCACCAAAACCAGGAGCTTTGACGGCCAGAACGTTGAAGGTACCGCGGAGTTTGTTGACAACCAAAGTAGCCAAAGCTTCGCCATCAATATCTTCGGCGATAATGACAAAATTTTTGGTTAATTTAACCAATTTTTCCAAAAAAGGAAGAATATCTTGAATTGAGCTGATTTTTTTGTCGGTAATCACGATGTAAGGATGCTCAATGGTGGCTTCCATAGTTTCGGTATTAGTGGC
>DPKG01000007.1 GCA_003542615.1 Candidatus Shapirobacteria bacterium
TCCAAATACTCCATCGAATTTGTCCTCTTTGACGATAACATCTTTTTTCCCAGTGAAAAAATTTACTCCAAAACTGCCCTATCTACCAAAGATTTTCTTTCTCAAGTTCCCGGATTAAGTCTGGAAAAACAGTTCGACAAAATCAGCATCTACCGTTTTCATCAACCTACCAAACCTTATTTAATTTCTTCTCCCCCCATCCTCAACGCCCAAGCATTCTTCTATACCGATTTTGCTTTTATCGATCACCCGGATTATCTCACTTCTCCCTCTGCCAAAATTAATTATCCCTATTTAAATTTATTCACCAATCGTCTCCAATCAGAAATTACTTTCGATATTAAGATCAATAATCAACAAATCCAAATCGGTACTACTAACTTTCCCCTAAACAATTCTCTAAATCAAACCAAAAATCACTCCCCCCTAATTTCCAACACCCAACAACTTGTACAGACAAATGACGATCCGTCCCTACAATTCATCCGTCTCACCAACATCGACAGTTCCAATCTTATCGCCTGGAATTTCCCCGACGCCGCTTTTGAAAATTCATACCTACTTCGGATAATTTATCGCCACCACCAAGGTCTTCCTCTGACCGTTTCCGCCACCAGTGAAAATTTAAATTACAAATTTTTCTATACCCGCCTGGACCAAAAACCAGGCTGGCAAACCGCCTGGTTTATCATTCCCCGTTTTGAAAACTATAACTACGGCACCGGTATTAATGTAATCTTTAACAATACTTCACTCAGTTATCGGACCTCCCAAAACGATATTCAATCAGTCGATCTCTATCCTCTCAATTATTACCCTCTGGCTTCCACCCAATTACCACAATATTCCAAAACTCTCCAAAACCGTCAATATTTGGACGAAAAATCCTCAATATTTTTCCATAAAATTAAAATTTCCTCTCCACCCCCACCCAATTCTTATCTGGTCTTACCCCAAACCTTTTCTCCCGACTGGCTCGCCTTCTATTTTGATGGCCTCCGACCGGTTTTCCTTCCCAATCATCAAATGGCCAACAACTGGGCTAATTCTTGGGAAATTCCTGATGAATTTCGTACGGAACAGGCATCATTCCCACGTACGGAACAGGCATGCCTGTTCCCTACCATTTATATCCTCTTTTGGCCTCAACTTCTGGAATTTGCCGGATTTGGCTTACTGATAATTTCTTTGATTTATATTTTTAAATCAAAATCTCATAAATCCAAATCGTACGATGCAGACACCACCCCGCCGTACAGAACAGGCATGCCTGTTCCCTACAACCAATTCGATCCCAAAATTTAATTATTTTCCCCAATTCATTGGATTATTCTTAATATATCTCCTAACATTCTCCAACTCTTTTTCATTTCTAATAATCCGATCATGATACGATTTATGCCACTCAAATTCGTTTCTCCCTGTCCAGTGAATCATTTTTGATGACGCGGATTTAAATGATCCAATTATCGTTGGCAATAATTGAACATTTCGTCGTACAAAACAGGCATCATTTCCCCATACCCGTACGGAACAGGCATGCCTGTTCCCTACAACATTTTCAACATGCCTGTTCCCTACAACAATAATCCCATGAACATGATCCGGCATGACTATATATTCATCCAATTCCACATTTTTAAAATGATTCGGAATTTCTTTCCAACACTCATCAACAATCTCTCCCATCCTATTCAATTTCACTTGTACGGTGCAGGCATGCCTGCACCCTACCGTAATATTCCCCAAAATATTCCCTTTTTCTCTCGCTCCAATCGTCACAAAATACCATCCCACCCCTGAATAATCCCAATTATTCCACCTATTTAATTTTCTTTCCCTTAAAACCACATATAATTGTAACAAATATTACAATTAATCGTCACCGTACGGTGCAGGCATGCCTGCACCCTCCCTTTCACCATGCCTGTTCCCTACAACTCCACCGGAAATCTCTTGCAAAACGCCAGCACTTCCGCCCTTACCCGATTTATCAACTCATCATTTTGCATTTCCACTTTAAATTTATCCAAATAATCTTTTCTTTCCTCCGCATCCTCCTGACTACCCGCCGAAGCAGGTATCTCTCTTTCACCTATTTTTCCAATAATCTCAATTATCCAACTGGCTATTGCCTTCATCTCCTCTTCCTTCATTCCCCGCACCGTTATTGCCGGCGTCCCCATCCGCAATCCTGACGGATAAAATGGTGAAGCCGTTTCCTGCGGCACGGTATTTCTATTCATAATTATCCCGGCATATTCCAAAGCCCAAGCCACAAACCATCCTGACACATGATGATCGCGAAGATCTACCAACACCAAATGTTTATCCGTCCCTCCCGATACCACATCCAACCCCCCCTTTACTAATTCATCAGCCAGTACCTGTGCATTTTTAACCGTTTGCACCGCATATTCCTTAAATTGCGGTTCTTTTGTTTTCTCCAATGCCACTCCAATTCCGGCAATCGTATGCAGATGTGGTCCGCCTTGCAATCCCGGCATTACCGCCAAATCCATTCTGTTTTGCAAATCTTTTTTGCAAAATATCATCGCCCCTCTCGGACCCCGTAACGTTTTGTGAGTAGTCATCGTCACTACATCCGCCGCTTCAAAAGGCGAACTTAACACCCCGGCTGCTATCAATCCGGCCTCATGCGACACATCTGCCAAATAATATGCCCCTACCTTCCTGGCAATCTCCCCCATTCTTTTATAATCAATTTCTCTGGCATATGCCGTCCCCCCCGAAATTATCATCTTTGGCTTGAATTGCATTGCCTGGGCTTCAATCTGATCATAATCAAGCAACCTGGTCACCGGCGATGTCTTGTAAAAATTAACTTCAAAAATTTTTGAAACCAAAGTTACCTTATTTCCCGGCTTACCCTCAGAAGCAACAATTTCCCATCCGTGTGATAAATGTCCTCCATCCGGCAAATACATCGACAAAATTTTATCTCCCGGATTTAATAGGGCATTATAAACCGCCAAATTTGCCTCACAGCCCGAATGCGGCTGGACATTCACCTGCCAAGCCTGAGCCTGTCGAAGGCCAAACACCTCCAACGCCCTAAGCCTCACCAAATCTTCAATCATATCCACTACTTTATTCCCCTGATAATAGCGCTTTTTGGGATACCCCTCTGCATATTTATGCATCAATATCGACCCCACCGCCTCCCTTACCTCACTGTAAGTATAATTTTCCGAAGGAATCATCATCAAAGTTTCCTGTTGTCTTTCTTTTTCCGATTCTATCAATTCAAAAATTTGATCTGCCATGACATATTTTACCCTATCAATCGTATACTTGGCAGACTTCTTTCCAATCGTGTCGAAATATCCGCCCCACCCAAACCAACCGCACCTTCTACCGGCTTACCCCAAATACACAAATTACATCTTTCTTTTACCTCAGAATTTCCCTTGTTTTCACAAACATCCAAATTAGTATCTCCCTTAAAACACCAAGGCACCCCTTTAACTACTGTTTGTCTCTCCATTTTTTCCTTCTACACCCAAACCTATAAACACCTTTCCATCATCCCAAACCTCATATTTCGGATCTCTTCTCATTTCAGCCAAATCCTTCTGACCTAAAGGAAGAATCTCACTATTAAGTTGCTTTCCACCTAATATTTTTATCGCTTCTTTTTTCATAACTATTTTTACTTTTTTCTCCAATCAATATCAATATCTCACACTATAACAAAAAAATTTTCTGCGGTTTTTCTACACTTATTTTTTCCTTCTTAACTCAAAAATTTCTTTTTTAACACTAATTATCATATCCTGATATACCTTTATCTGCATTTCCAAATATTCGTCCCCATAACGGCTTCCTCCTCGCGACGCCGACCAATCTTTCTGCATTTGCGTCAATTTTTTTCTATACAAATCAAGTTCCTTCTCCAGATTTTTTAGCTTTTCATTCTCCACCCTCAGATTTTAGCATTCCTTCTCCCAATTAATTCAATTCAAAAGTCACCGTCAGACTCTTTGAAACTGTACTGGTACCCGGCTCAAGCGCCGCCCCGCCACCCATGCCGTCAGTCGCCCTATACATCGGCCCGATTATACTACCACTGATACCTTCAGTTACACTCAATACCTTTCCTAATTTTCTTCCGGCTGCCGACGCTGCCGCTTCAGCTTTTACCTTGGCATTTTCCATTGCCGCCTCAAACAATGCTGTTTCTTCCTCTGAGGTATCTTCCAATTGGAAATTCGGTCCCCACACATTGTTTGCTCCACTACTTGTCAATAAATCCGTCAATTCAGATGCCTTACTCATATCCCTCAATTTAATTTCAATTGAATTATTTACCCGCCATTGACCTTTTCTGGTTCTCTGAACCCCATCTTCCCAAAAAGATTCTTCATTTTGATAAATACTCATGTTTTGAGTTTTAATATCCTCAGCCGCTATCCCAAATTTTTTCATCGACTCAATCACCGTTTTAATAGTGTCGTTTACTTCTTTTACCGCCGCATCTTTATCATTGTTAACAGCATCAACTCCGGCACTAAACACCGCTGTACTATTCGCTTCTTGCGATTTTGCCTCACCGGCCACCGTCACTACTTCGGCCGGAGTATACTGCATTTTTCCCCAATTTACATTCCTCCACGGCAACAAAAATGCCGCCAAAATCGCCAAAACCAAAAACCCTGACAAAGCACCTGACAAATTCGCTTGACCTTTTTGTTGTTTCATATAACTCCATTTTATCTAAACACCTATATTATTTTCAACTAATCAATTCAAATTCTGTTACAATCCAAACATTATGGAAAAAATAAATCCCGCAAAAATAATTGGTAAAGCCTGTGGCATCCAACCAAAAAAAGGTTTTGAAATCGCTGAAATTGAATTTAAGAACTACACCCAAGGACTTCCTCCTCCGGAATTTGGTAGACGTCAAACAATTAACACCGTATTAATTCAAGAAGACGAAAATGGTAGGCCAATAGGCATTGAACCTGCTATAGTTTATATCAAAAAATCTTAGTCCGCATCCCCTCTTATCCGACTATCAAACGATTCCAAACTAAGTGCCCCACTCGGACATATTTGACACCTCAACAAACTACATCTTCCACTGGTTGACTTACAACAACCTTTAATAATCTCCCCGTCTACTTTTGCAATCCTCACATGCACTCTTCCCCCGCTTTCTTCACAAACACCACTCCCCAAATTCTCTACTTCAATATTGTTTTTAATGCTCACTAAAAGGGTATTATACCTCATTTATTTCAATTTCACCCCACACTTAGGACAACTGCCTTTTCCCTCTCCGATTTCCTCACCGCATACCGGACAAACCCGCTTTCCATTCCTCTCTATCGGTCTTGTATAAAATTCATCTCCCATTTTATTTATTCTGAAACTAAAAATTCCCCTATCCGCCAAAGCACTCAACCAGGAACCTCCATGCCCTCCGGCTATATTCAACCGATAACCCATTTGTCTCATCTCCATTTCAAAAAGTATATTATTGCCGTGAGCTTTTTCCTTAGCCTTTTTTACCAGCCCGACAATTTCTTTCATTTTCTTATCCACTCCCCCTTTACCAATTTCAACCCACACCTCATCCATCTCGGGCATCAATTCTCTAACTTTTTCCAACCAATTTTCATCTTTTTTCAACCTAAATCCCAACGGTTGTCGTCTCAAAGCTTCCTCATCATAAATTGGATCCATCGACACCCCTCCCTCTTTCATCAATCTTTTTGCCAAATCCATCGACTCATCTTCATCCAAAAGCAAAGGTACCCCCCATGGGTCTAGTGTCTCTCCCCCGTCATTGGACAACATAATATTTAATCTGCCCTCTTCATAAATATCACTTTTAGGGCTGATCCAAACCACCAAATCATAACCGTCTTTTATTAAATCAAATGAATTTATAGTTGCTAATTTTTCCGCTTGCGAATGTTTGTTATACTCCCAACCGTCTATTTCAATTCTTTCTCTGGAATAACTTTGCGCGTGTACTGCTCTCAAACTTAGCTCACTTACTCCTGTCCTTTCTTCCTGATATACCCTGGCAATAATCTCATCTGAAAAATCAGTAGTAAAATATGGTTTAAATTCTTTTATTTTCATGCTCGTGAATTTGGGCTCGGACTATCACCGTAGCGGCACTGTCAGGGAATTCCACCCTTGTTCTATTAATTTTTTACTTTTGCCTTCTGCTTAAAATAAATAAATAATCTGACAATCTATTGATAAATATTAATATATTTTTATCAATTTTTTCAACTTTATTCAAACTCACCATTCTTCTCTCTGCCCGCCTGCAAACCGTCCTCGCCCAATTCAACCATACATCCAAATCATCACCGGGTTTTAAAAACCGATTTACTAACTTCATTTTCTTTTCCTTTTTATAAATCTCATCCTCCATTTTTTTTATTTTACTTACTAAATCAATTTCTACTTTCCATCCCGCCAACAATCCGCTGATTTTATACAAATCATTGTTAATATTTTTAATTATTAATTCATTAATCTTAATTTTTAATTTTACAATCCCCATCACTGCCATCAATTCATCCAATTCCCCTATAGTCTCAAGCAACACATCATCCTTGGACAATCTTTTGCCCATCACTCCCGTCTCTCCCTTATCTCCTGTTTTGGTAACTATTGACATTTATTAATTTAAATTAANNTTGCTATATCCGCAATAAGCGTTTGAACATTTAAAACAACCTTCTTCCGCATACAACGGCGACCCGCAATCCGGACAAGACGAAAACTTACTTTCTGCTACCGCAATCTCTGTCCTGATTTCCGCCAATGCTGTCTGTACCGGTGCAGTTTGTATCGGCACATCGCTATGTGTCCTCTCCTGGGCATTAGAAAACAAATCCAATTGTTCACCCCTTGACACTTCCAACAAAGATTTTCCAACCGCATCAAACATACTCAAAATCGTCCCCGTCCCAAATCCTACTTTTTGTCCGCAAAATATTCCCACCAACTCAGACGCCACCTCCTCCAATGTCGCTCCGTACTTTAACGACAAAGATGCCAATCTCCCTGTCACTTCAGCCGCTCCTGTCATGTAGCCGCCCGATTTCCCCAAATTAACAAACACCTCCACCGGACCGTCCCCCGCTTCAAAAAATACCGATGTATACACCTTTCCCATATCACAGGGTTTCCGCACCCTCACTCCTCTGGCTGCTTCCGGTGTTGCTTTCTTTTTGGGTTTCTCATTTTTCAACATCATTAACATTTCTTCTCTTGTCAATTCCGATTTTCCATTATTTTTTTCTTTAACCGGCGCAATTACTTCTTTTTCTCTCGACCCGGATCTATAAATAGTAATCCC
Source organism: Candidatus Shapirobacteria bacterium (assembly GCA_003542615.1). Lineage (GTDB taxonomy): Bacteria > Patescibacteriota > Microgenomatia > UBA12405 > UBA12405 > UBA12405. The sequence goes on from DPKG01000007.1 coordinate 7,352, forward strand.
TTTCGTCCCCAAACTATACGCCAACCTATATGCATCTCTGACATTCTCCACACTGGCCTCTTTAGGAAAATTAATGGTTTTGGAAACAGCATTATCTATATATTCCTGAAAAGCCGCTTGAATTTTTACATGCCATTCCGGTTCAATTTCCAAAGCCGTCCGATATATATTTTTGACATCATCGGGTAATTCCGTAATCCCTTCCAATTTTCCCCCATTTTTAACAACCTTATCCATCAACTCATCGCTATACAAACCCCGTTTCTCCAAATCCTCCTTAAACACCGGATTCATCAAATACAAAGTCTTGCCCTCTACCGTATTTTTTTGATAACCCAATGAAAACACCGGCTCAATTCCGCTACTGGAATCAGCTATCATCGAAATCGTTCCTGTCGGAGCAATTGTCGTCAAAGCCATATTTCTCGGACGATAATCTGTCCCTGCATATACCGATATATTCCAGGCATCGAAAACACCCCTTTTTTTGGCCAAATCTACCGTTGCCCCCCGGGCACACCCGTCGATAAACTTCATCACTTTTTTGGCCCAAGCCACTCCCTCATCCGAATCATATCGGACTCCCAACTTAAACAACATATCTGCAAAACCCATTACTCCCAAACCGATTCTTCTGGTTTTCGTTACCATCTCTCTGATTTCATCCACCGGAAATTCATTAATTTCTACTACATTATCCAAAAAATGAATCGATTCTCTAACTACCCTCTCAAGCTCTCGCCAATCCAAATCCAATTTATCCTGAGCTTGTCGAAGGACAAACTTTGCCAAATTTATCGATCCCAAATTACATGCGTCATAAGGCAAAAGCGGCTGTTCTCCACAGGGATTTGTCGCTTCAATTCTTCCCAATTTTGGTACCGGATTTGATTTTTCATCATTCATCCGATCAATAAAAACCAAACCCGGATCACCATATTGCCAAGCCAATCTGGTTACCAAATTAAACACTTTATATGCATTTAATTTTCCCATCACTTCCCCGTTTCTTGGATTAATCAACTCATATCCCTCACCCTCATCAACCTGCTTTGCCGATGCCCAAGCATAAAGTTTTTTAACCCCTTCTTCAATTTGTCTTAATCTGGCATCAACATCTCTGTTTGCTTCTGCTGCTCTGATTTCCTCTACCACTTCCTCCGGAATTGCATCATTCTCACAAAATTTCTTGTCTTCATCAATCTTATTCATAAACTCATTGGTCACCGCCAAAGAAATATTGAAATTTGTCAAACAATATTCATCCAATTTAACTACCGCAAATCTCAACACATCCGGATGATCCACCGCCAACATCCCCATATTTGCCCCTCGTCTGACTCCGCCTTGTTTTATCTGAGATGTCACATCATTGTAGGCTTGCATAAAACTTATCGGGCCCACTGTTGTCCCTCCGCTGGTCTTTATGTAATCACCATAAGGCCTGAGTCGGGAAAAAGAAAACCCGGTCCCTCCACCTGATTTATGAATCAGCGCCATATCCGACATTGTCTTTAATATTCCCTTCATTGAATCCTCTATTGGCAATACAAAACAAGCAGACAACTGTTGATGTTCTTTTCCGGCATTAACCAAACAGGGAGTGTTTGGAAAAAATTTTTGCTCCGCCATAAGGTTGTAAAATACCCAAGCCTTATCCTCATCAAACCCAACATCTTGTTTCCCGTTTCTGGCCCTAAATTTTTCATCACCTTTTGCCACCGAAACTGCCACCCTCCAAAAAATATCCTTTACTTTTTCGATAGTCTTCCCCTCCTCATTCTTCATGGCATATCTGGTTTCCGCAATATAAGTCGCATTATCCGAAAGTGTCGGATTCATCAATTCAATTTTTTTACTCTCTTTTAATGTTTTTTCCATTAATTATTTTTTAATTTTTAAGTCTCACTTTTTTCAAAGAAGGATTTGCTGTCATTTTTAAATTTTTAATAATTTTTTCAAAATCTCCTACATTTTTTACATCCAAATACACTGTGGCAAATCTGATATAAGCCACCTGATCAATATTTTTCAATTTGTCCATTACCATCAGTCCGATTTCTCTCGACGGTATTTCCACACTTTTCCAATTTAACAATTTCATTTCAATCTCATCAATCAATTTGGATCTCTCATCTTTGGTCAACTTCCAACAGGCTTTCTCAAAACACTTTTCTAATTTTTCCCGGTTATAGTCCTGCACCCGACCGTCTTTTTTGATAATTTTCAATTCTATATTCCCCACTCTTTCATAAGTCGTGAATCTCTTTTTGCACTTTAGACACTCCCTCCTTCTTCTAGTCGCCTTGCCGTCTTCCGAATCCCGGCTTTCCAAAACATTACTTTCATCAAAAGCACAATAAGGACAAAGCATATTTATGTCATGCTGAGTTTATTTCAGCATTTATCGTTAAATCTTTAACTTTTTAAATTACACTAATCCTAGTGTATATCCACCATCATACCCACCACCCTTAGTGTCCGTCAACTAGAAATTAATATCTCAATGACCATCAAATCCCATTCTTGCGGAGATTTCCAAATGAACAATTTATTTACTCTAAATCGATCTTAAAACCCCAACTCCATTACTCACTTGCTCGATTTTTTATATATCCAAAATATAGCATATAAACTCACATTTCTGATATTATTAACAAATGACCAATACTGAAACAATCATACCTCCAATTATTGATACAACTTCTGAATCCGATCCCAGAATCAATCGAATTACCAACAATCTTGTTTCCGGTATGATATTCGCTCTGAGAAATCCACCCGTTGATCAAACTCCGGCTATTGATCATTTAAAAGAAGTTTTTATTCAGCAAAGCCAGGGTGTAGAAATGTCTGAAATTTTTCAACAACTATCCCTTCTACAAAAAAGCATCCTCACTCAACAAATTGAAGCCCTGACTTCCTTAGAAGAACAACTTTTAGATAATTCTTTCCAACCGGCGGCCACCACTCAATCTATCAGCAGCCACTCCCGTCTCGTCGAAATCACGACTCCCAGACTTCAAGCCATTACCGCCTGCCGGGCTCTCGTAAGAAGCCTTACTCCCACCCAATAGCAAAATTGTTCAATATTTTTGCTAAAATACCCTCATGCATAAAATCCTTACCTATCTTTCTGAGGTCAAAACCGAACTTAAAAATATTTCCTGGCCAAACAAAGACACTTTAATTCAGCTCACAGTTGTGGTAATATTCATCTCCGTTGCAATTTCGGCAATTCTTGGAGGTGCTGATTATCTTTTAACCAGATCATTTGCCTTCATTACTTCCACCAAAAGCAACCAAGTCCAACAAATTATCGAACCCGAACCAATCCAGATAAATCCATCTATTATGCCGACAATACCCTTACCGACAAATGTTAAAAAATAAATTATGGTCAAAAAACTAATCAAATCCAAAAAGAAAAATAAAAAACAATTTATTTTTCAACTCTCTCCCCTATCAGCCACCATCGATGCTGGTTGGTATGTTATCAACACTTATTCCGGTCACGAATACAAAGTCATCGAAGCTCTCAAAACCAGAATCAAAACCATGGGCCTAGAAGATCAGATTTTTCAGGCCATTGTCCCGATTCAATCCAAAATGGTCATCCGTCGTGGTAAAAAAATCAAAACTCAGGAAAAAACCCTCCCCGGTTATGTCATTATCCAAATGACCGTCACCGACGATTCCTGGATCACCGTCCGCACTACTCCCGGAGTTACCGGTTTTATCGGTATCGACAACAAACCCTCTCCCATCTCCCAAAAAGAAGTTGATCATATTATCAAAGAAATCGAAGAGGACAAACCCAAATATCAGGCTCCTTTCACCATCGGAGAAGTTGTCAAAATCACTTCCGGTCCTTTTGCTGATTTTATCGGCACCATCGACACCATCGACCAGGAAAAAGGTAAAGTTAGAGTTTTCGTCTCTTTCTTCGAACGCGAAACCCCCGTCGAAGTCGATTTTCTCCAAATCAGCAAAGAACTTTAGTGTTATAATACCTCTACTCTTTCCTATGGCCGGGCAACCGGGCTTCACTTAGGAAATTTTTAAAAAAATTTCAAAAATTATGGCAAAAAAAATAAAAATAGTTGTTAAATTGGCAATTATGGCCGGCTCCGCCAATCCTGCACCTCCCGTCGGTACCGCTCTCGGCCCTCACGGTATCAAAATCATGGATTTTTGTAACGAATTCAACGAAAAAACCAAAGACATGAAAGGATCTCTCATTCCTTCTGTCATCACTATCTACGAAGACCGTTCCTTTGATTTCTTTCTCAAAAAACCTCCGGTTTCCGACATGATCAAAAAAGCCACCGGTATTGAAAAAGGAAGCGGCACCACCGGCCGTGAAAAAATCGCCAAAATCACCGACGCCCAAATCACCAAAATTGCCCAAGACAAAATGGATGATTTAAATACCAAGGACCTTGAAGCTGCCAAAAGAATGGTCATCGGCACCGCCAAAAGTATGGGTCTTGAAATCACCAAGTAATACATTATTTTTTTATATAAATTAAATCCAAAATGAGCAAAACCACCAAAAAATCAAAAGTGGAAGAGTCAGCCCTAGAGACTACTCGCCAGGCTCAGAATGAAATCCAACCGGAAGCCATTACTGAACCAGTTACTACCGAAGAAATCGACGAAAAAGACGCCAAATCTGAAGTCGAATCAAAAACCCCCAAAAAGACCAAAACCCGGGGAAAAAAATATTTGGCCGCCAAAAAGAAAATCGACCATGATAAATTTTATCCCATTAAAAAGGCAGTCGAACTGGTCAAACAAACATCTTTTTCCAAATTCGAAGGTAAAATCGAAGCCCATATCAACACTTTTGATATCGGTACCGTCGGTGAAATCACCTTCCCCCATCTCGATCGTGGCAGCAAAAAAATTGTTGTCCTAAATGATGCCATTTTAAAAGACATTAAAGCCGGTACCATTGATTTTGATATTCTTATTGCCACTCCGGCCACCATGCCCAAACTTTTACCCTTTGCCCGTCTTTTGGGACCAAAAGGCCTTATGCCCAATCCCAAAAATGGTACCCTGACCGACAAACCGGAAGATGCCGTCAAAAAACTTTCAGTCGCCAAAACTATTTTAAAAACTGAAAAGAAATCTGCCGTCGTCCACACCATCGTCGGTAAAACATCTCAAGAAGATCAGGAAATTATTGCCAATATAAATGAACTCATCAGGATCATCAAACCTGTCAAGATCAAAAAATTGACAATTTGTGCCACCATGGGTCCCGGAATCAAAATCGACATAAATAGTTAATTTGGATATTGGCAAAACTGCCCCAATCTTCTACAATTAAATAATGTTGCCAAGCAATCCAGACACTTCTGACTGTCTTTGGAAAAAAGTAATGTGCAATCCCGACTCAACATCTTCCCGGGAAGCCAACCCTATCCAAAAAAATAAATGCCTCCATTGTCGAGGTAGCCGATCCAGCTCTCACCCACATGATTGTGAAAAATTTTTAGAAAACCCCAACCGCTAGGATAATTCCCCTACTCATAATTATTTTTCCAAAGCCAAACTTATTATTTTGTCCAATAACTCGGTATAACTTATTCCGTCAGCCATCGCCTCTTTGGGTAAAAGAGAATTTGGTGTTAATCCCGGCAAAGTATTTATCTCTAACACATAAGGCTTATTCTTACTAATAATAAAATCAATTCTTGCATAACCCCTAAAACCTAAAACTTTAAAAATTTCTACACTTATTTTCATAACTTCATCAGTTATTTTTTGGTCCAGTCTAGCTGGACAGATTTCTTTAGACATTCCCTCACTATATTTCGCATCATAATCGAAAAAATCATTCTTTGGTATTATTTCAATCACCGGTAATGCTACTGGAGCCTCATTTCCTAACACACCACATGATACCTCCACTCCCTCCAAAAATTCCTCAATAATTATCTCTTTATCAAATTTTTTTGCCTCTTTTATCGCTTTTTCAAAATTAGCTTCATCCTTAACTATACTTACCCCTACACTCGAACCACAATTAACCGGCTTAACCACGCATTTACCCTCAAAATTAACTTCCTCTCCCCAAACCTTCCAATCCGCTGTTCGAATCCCCAAATCCTCTATTATTCTTTTAAAAAATATTTTATTCATCCCCAAAGCCGAAGCCAACACACCCGATCCGGTATATTTTAAATTCATCGTCTCCAACCAACCCTGAATCCTTCCGTCTTCTCCGAACTCTCCATGCAAAGCCAAAAAAACTAAATCCGGTTTTATTTCATCCACCCACTTAAAACTATCTTCTCTTCCTTCTTTTGACAAAACTATCGAAAATACTTCGTATTTTTCCTTATCCAAACTATCCACCACCCTCTTTCCCGACATCAAAGATACTTCATGTTCCGCACTCCTCCCGCCCATCAAAACCACAACTTTAGTTTTATCCATCTAGATTATTGTAAAATAACTAAGTGAAAAAACAACTATCTCTTATCCTCCTTACTTATTTTCGCCTTTCAGCCCGAATTCAATTGGCCAAAATTAAGTTGCTACAAAAACTCCATGGTCAAAAACTCACCATCATTGGTGTTACCGGTTCCACCGGTAAAACTTCTACCATTCAAGTCATCAAAGCTGCTCTTTCCCCAAATTTTTCTCTTAAATCCACTACCGGCTCCAATTCTGAGTACGGTATCCCTCTCAACATCCTAAACATCAAAGTCACCGGATTTTCAGCCTTAAATTATCTCAAATATGTCCTGCTGACTCCCATTAAACTTCTCACAAGCTGGCAATCTTTCCAAATATATCTTGTAGAAATGGGAATCGACGGACCAAAAGAACCCCAAAACATGTCATATCTTCTCAAAATTATCAAACCTGATATCGGAATCGTTCTAAATGTCAACCCAGTCCACTCCCAATATTTCGACAATACTATATCAAAAAATATCAAAGATAAACAACGACTACATCAAATACTATTAAATATCGCTATTGAAAAAGCCAAATTAATCAATTCCTTACCATCTACCGCCCTGGCTATTATCAATGGCGACGATACCTCAGTCATGTCCACCACTCAAATAACTCTCGCTCCCAAACTTATTTTCAGCCACCTTTCCGGTTTTAACCTTCAATTACTTTCATCCTCCGTCAATCAACAAGGTTCCGTCTTTAATTTTAAATATCAAAATAAATCTTTTTCCATTAATTTCCCTCAATTTGTCCTACCCGACAGTTTTCAAACTTCATTAGCCTCCGCTTTTTTAGTTTCTACCCACTTAGGAATTTCCCCAAAAAAAATAATCAACAATATTGAGAAACATCTTTCCCTCCCGGCTGGTCGTTCTAATATATTAAAAGGTATCAACCATAGCCAAATTATTGATAGTACCTATAATTCATCTCCCTACGCCACCCAACAAATGCTTCAAGTTCTTTCCCAATTCCCCTCACCAAAAATTTCCGTTCTCGGCGACATGCGCGAACTTGGACTCCAATCTTCTCAAGCTCACAAAGATTTATATTCCCAGGCGCAAAAATTTTCCGATCAAATTATTTCTATCGGACCCGAAACCAAAAAATATTTCGGTGATAAATCCAAAAAATTTGATAATTGGTGGTCCGCAGCTGATTATTTAACCAAAAATATTCCCCAAAATTCCACCATATTAGTTAAAGGCTCCCAAAATACCATATTTCTGGAAGAATTAGTCAAACAAATCCTCGCCAATCCAGACGATTCTTCCCAACTCTGCCGCCAATCCCCTCACTGGCTAAAAATAAAAAATAAATTCCGTAATTCTATTCCAAACTAACCAACCCCGCCTTCTCCCGCCTAATTTCATCCAACTTTCTCCAATCCAAAACATAAAAATCATCCATTTTCCCTTTTTCTTTACTTTCTTCATCATAAAATGTCTCCCCTCTTTTTACAAAACCACAATGTTCCAATAATCGTACGGATTCTACAATTTTCCGGATCCACATACACCGTCACTAACATTTTTGGTTCACTCAAATTCACCAACCCCCCCTTTATTTGATTCAACATCCAACAAACCTGTCTAACCCCACTCGCCATCTGTTTTTCTTTCGACTCCGGATTTCTGGCATAACTGATTTCATAAGGTTTTACTATTTCATCCTCCGACAATATTCCTTCTTTTACTAAATTCTCCAATCTTTCCTTTTCCTCCGGATAACAATATACAAACCCCTGCGCCTCTCCCGCCTCATCTTTCCCCGCCCACTCCTTGGTTCCACTTATGGCAAACAAAATTTCCAAAGTCCTTAAACTATCCTCATTTGCCCAATCAACAATACCCTTATCACTTGTCTCATCTGCTCCTATCATCCATTTTTTTACCTTCTCATCATCATTAATACTTCTTAATCTTTGCATATCTTCCCTATCACTCGGGTCAAACAAACGAATTGCCGCCGTCTCTCCCTTCATCCTTACTTGTTCCCGTCCATTTTCTTGATAATTTCCAATATTTAAATTATCAATTTTTATTTCTTCAGCCATTTTTTTAAATAAATTCTATACAACCTATTGTATTACATGTAATATAAAACTATGCTATTTCAAAAACAAAAAGAAGACATCAAGGATCTCCCAAAAGAATCGCCTAAAATCGCCAAACCCTCCAAAGTAGATTTGGCCATCGATAAAGCCGCTTTAAAAAAACTTAATTTTGTCACTGTCGCTTTTTCTCACGTCGAACGCGCTTGGTTTCCTACCGAAGACGCCTACATTGCCGAAGTCGAAGTCGAAGACCGTTCCGCTGAAGTCGCCGAAGAAATCAAAAAACTCGGTATCGATACCAAATGTACCCCGGGTAACCAATATTTTTTAACCAATCTACTGGTCGACAAACCTGATCTGGTTTTAAATTTAGTTGATACCTTAAAAGGCAAGGACACTCTCCAAACTTCAGTTCCCGCCGCTCTGGAATTATCCGGAATCCCCTATACCGGAGCCGGAATGGATGGCATGGTCATCGGTAACGACCGCAATCTTACCAAAAGACTTTTAATGGCCTATGACGTCCCTACCCCTGCCTACCA
>DPKG01000003.1 GCA_003542615.1 Candidatus Shapirobacteria bacterium
GCATTGTCTTTGGTTTGAAAAAAGTAAATACTGACTTCTGAATTGGGGATGGATTGGCCGGAGGCTTGGATGGTGGAATTGGGAGTAATATCGGAACGATCGAGACTAAGAGACGGAGCCAGAAGGATGGGGCCGATATCGCTGTGGAAATTGGCCGGTGGCGGGGGAGGAATGCAGACAGGGGTGGTACGACGGCCGGATTGGTCGGTAGAGCTGAGACAGAGGTCTAAAGGGGTATAGGGGAGGACAGTGCGGTTGAAAACAAAAAAACCATCAGGGAGGCTGTAGGTTTGATCGTAAATCTGAGGATTGCTTAATTCGACTTTGGAGTTGGGTGAAGTATAGCCAAAGATGGTAACGGCGCCGGAGCCGATTAGGGCAGATACTTTGACAGAGCGGTGGGAGCTAAAGTCATAGGCGTAAGCCGGAGAAAAGGAAGAAAATAGAAAGGAGAAAGAAGAAATTAGAATAAAGAATATGGAAAACACTTTATTTTCGATCTTTATATTTCTTTCGAAGGGTTTCAAGTTCTTTTTCGAGATCATCAATGGTTTCGCTTTGCGCCAGGAGAGCATCTTTCTTTTTGAAAAGTATCCAGAGGAGAACCAGAGAGATAATGCCAAAAAGAAGAGCGAGAAGTAATCTCCAGGGAATTACCCAGAAGAAAATGGTAGCTACCAAAGTACCTCCGGCAGTGCCGTAAGCAGTAAGAAGTTGGGCTTTGTAGCGGCCAAAAAGGAATTTTTTATCGAGATCGTTGGAATAATTGAGGGAGGTATAAGGAAAGATATTTTTTTGATCGAGGGTGAGTTTGGCGGTTTTACCACCGAGCCAGTTGGTGACGTTGATGGCACCGACGGGGGTAATATGGATATCGGAAAGGTTGGTAATGGTAGTTTTAAAATTTACCGGTCCGTATTCGGAAAATTTGGGAGCGGTAAATTGTTTGACTTTGGCGTTTTGGGAAATATCACCGGGGACGGTGATATAGATTAAATTACCAACATTTGCCTGAACACTGGCGCCGGTGCTGTTTAGATAGACTTCATTTTCGGGAGAATTTAAAACAATAGCATAATGACCACCGGGGAGGGCATTTTGGGGAATGTCGATGGTGACAAAGGCGTTTTTGGTTTCACCAGGTTGAAGTTGAAGGCGGGAAGGAGTAACCAGAATCCAGGAGCTGGCAGCCCAGCGATTTTCAGATTCAGGAACATTTTCCAATTGAACCGGAGTGCCGGCATCGTCAACAACAATGATATCTTTTGAAGTCAAATTGACGGTTTTGGGAGTATTGGATTCATTACGGATTTTGATTTCTTTAGTGATAGCAGTACCAGGTTGCCCAGTGATTTCCAGTCGGGGAGGGATGGCGGTTAGGCCGAGAGCATTTTGAGCCAGAGCAGAAATCGGAAAAGTGAAATTAGAAGCCAGAATAAGAAGAAAAATTATATATTTCATTTTAAAAGGTGGCGGTGGCAGTGTAGATGACACCGTTTTCGTAGTCACCAGCCCTTTGGGTAGTGTTAACTGTTAAACGATAACAAACTTGGGTGTATTCGGTAGCGATGGGGGTGGAGGCATTGGCCATAACGCTTTGAGCATTGGCTGAACCAAGACCAAAGGGTTTAAAGTAGTAGGAAGTGAAGGGGACGACAGTGCCAGCCATGGTGTATCCCCATTCGGAGTTGGCGGTGTCGACAGTGGTCCAGACGGTGGCGGAAGTGGGGGTACAGGCACCGTCACAGTTGGTGTCGGGGATGGTGGCGCCGGTACCATTGGTGATTACCATATTATTATTTTCGTAGGCAGTGACGACATAACTGGCACCGTTGGTAATTACACCTAATCTTTGGGCTAATTGGTTGGCGGTAGAGCCGATAGCGACGGAACCGAAGGGAACGGCGGTAGCGGTAACATTGGTTTGGGCACTGGAGAGAACGGTACCGGGACCGCAGGCGGTAGAGCCGATGGTGTCGGTGGTGTCAATGGTGAAGGTAAGGGTTGGATCGACAGTGGCAGTGACACGGACAGCTTCGATAAGAGCAATTTTACCTTGAGCATCGGGTTCTATGGGGGTACCTCCGGAATCGGTGTGACGGATATAAAAAGTATAGAGATCGGCATATCCTTCAACGGTATTGCCTATACCTTTGGTGGGATTGATGAGCTTGTTGGTGTTACCGATGACGACAGTGCTGGAACCGGTAGTGGGGTTGGTTTCACCAGCCCCAAGAGCACATTGAATGACATGATAGTAACTGGTGACGGAAGGAGTGCCGGTAGTGACGGAGGTGGTGGTACCGACAGAGGCAGTGGCACCCCAAGGACAGGTGACATCACCGGCGGTGAGAATATTGGCTCCAGCGGCGCCAAGATCAAAACCTTTTTGGTCCGGAATACCGTCGTTGTAGGACTCATCTGTGCCGTCAGTGGCTTTGATAAGAAATTGCCAAATACCGCCAGCAACATTTGATTGGGGATTAAAGGTGATGGTGTGGACAGCAGAACGGGTAGCGATAGCGACAGCGCCGGTACCAAGATCAACGGCAGAAAGTCCGACATTTAGGGCAATAGTGGCGGTATTGCCGATGTCTCTGACGAGGTAGGTGTGCATACTGTCGCCGATACCGATAGAGAGAGTATCGCCGATAAATAAATTATTGGTAGTTTTAGAAGGACCTAAAGTGGTACTGATGGTAAGAATACTGTCGCCGAAAGTGTTGCCGGAACCAAGGACGGCAAAATAAGAGAGTTGAGAGGTAGAAAGAGTGTCTTTTATCAGGGTGGCGGCGGCGGAATTTAGTTTTCGGGTCTGAGCAAAATGAGTAAGAAAACCAATGGTTAAAAGAAAAATGGCAATTGAAGTGAATATCTTTTTCATTTAGTAGCCTTAGTTTATGCAATTATAGATAATTAAAGATAAGATGGGAGAAAGGTAAAAGTCAAGGAGTAGGGGTGTAGGGTAAGATATTGCTATGGTCTGATATAAAAAGAGGGTGAGACAGTCAGGTAGAGGGGAAGGAAGGAGATAAAATGGGTTTGGTTTGTTTTTTTGCGTGGGGTGGGAGTAGGGATGGCTTGGGGCCATCCCTACTTTTCTCTTTTTTTGTCTGGACAGACTACAAGTCTTTCCAGACAACGGCACCGCAAAAAATTGCGGTAGCAAAAAAAGAGATGGCCCCCCACGTGGTCTCGCCGGAATAGCCGAGACCGATGCCAAGGCCGAAGCCCAGGCCTAACAGACAAATCAGAAAAAATTCTTTTTTAGACATTGTTTTTCTCCTTAAAATTGGGGGATGCTCGACAGAGCGAGTATTCCGATGAGGATAGTTGATAAAAAGAGAAGCCAAACAAAAAATTTCGTTCTTGTACTATAGGTACCGTACATGGAAAATCTCCTTTTCAAAAAAAAACGGAAGGTACCAGTTGAGGAATGCAACCCAGACTATGAGGATTGCTATTTCCAAACTTGATTTGAAAAGAGCTTCGATGATACTATTTCGAAGTTTTGTCCAGCGGTGATAAATTCGCCAGAGATAGAACAATATTAAAACACATATTACGGTCGTCATTTTTTTCTCCTTAAAAGTTGATTTTTACAGCATCAAAAAGATGGGGGTAGCACCTCCTTGGTGCTGTAAAAATCGTCTCTACCTGACTGTTAAAGTGCGGTACCTATCCTGTGTTCCACCTGCTTTAGATGTGTATCGGATAAGTATTATCATTGTCTTATAATAAAAATATATTGTCAAGTGGGTAAATTGGGTTTTAAGGCTAAATTGGTGGTATAATAGCTTTAAATGGTTGAAATAGAGTATTATGAGCCGATATTTAAGATAGTCAGGTTTAGGAAGAAGGAGGAAGGCTTGAGAGAGGCGGATTGTATCGGGGGTAGGTGTGAAATGTTGGGTGACGGTTGTACCGGTTTTGGAGTAAAGGGAATTTTGGTAGAGGCGATTATAAATACGGATTTAATTAAAGAGAGAGAACCGGTATGCGGTTTTCAGGTGGAGGAAGGTTTACGTTTGAAAAACAATATTGCAGCCAGAGATAATAAAAGTAAGGCTAGTCCAAGGTAATAAGGAAATATATAGTAAGAAATGGTGACGGGGGTAGATTTGATGGCGGGGTTGAGACTAAGGGTGGCGGTGTAGTGACCGGGCCAAAAAGGAGCTTTGAGGCTACAGGTTTGGAGGGATTGTTTGTCAGGGGAGATACAGTTGATATTTCGGGAGTGATGGGCGAGGACATTTTGAGGGGCAAGGTCAAGACTGGTTTGAGTTTTTCCGTTTTTAACTATATTGATTTTGCCGACAATAGGGTAATAATAGTCGGAAGTGTTATCGATTTGAGCGGTAAAGTTTACTTTGCCAAAAAAGATATCTTTTAGGCGAGGAGAGGTTTTGAAGAGTTTAATTTGGGAGGAAGCGGGGTTTGATTCGGTTTTGGAGAGGCTAAGCAGGATGTGGGAACCGAGTTTGGCGCTGGTTTGGGGGGCGGCAGGGTCGGAATTGCGGATTTTATCAGTAGTGAATTGGGAGATAAAAAAAGTGGCGTAGTAGTCGCCAAGGGAGGCATCGGGGGTGGATTTGATTTTGAGGACCAGTTGTTGGCTTTGGTTGGGGGTGAGGGTAAAGGATTGGTTGATTTTGAGATCGGCATTGCCCAGAGAATAAGAAATGGCATTGTAGGCGTCGGGACAGGCGGGAGAGCAATACTTAACCGAGCCATCGTTGCCTTGGGGGGTCCAGGCTTCAACGGAGGGAGTCAGGTAGAGGGTATTTGGGGAATTATTGGTGATTAGGTAGGCTTGAGTGATGGAAGAGCCAGGTTTGGCGATGATTTCGATTTGGGCTGGTTTGATGGTGAGATTGTAGGCAGACATAATTTAATATTTTGGAACAGCTGTAAATATTATGGCATTTTGGTAATTACCACCAGTTTGGGAAGAGCTGATATTGACTTTGTAGCTGACTTGAGCCGATTGGTTGCTGACAGGGAGATTTTGAGACATGATGATTTGGGGCGTTTCGGAACCGGAGACATCGGCGAATTGACGGAAATAGCTGGAATCGGGGAAGTATTGGGAGGTACCGATGCCTACCGGGGCACTGTTTGAGTCGATACCGACGGCATTGAAGCCAAAGCCGTAGGTGGTGTTGAGGGTCCAGATGCCGGAGACGGATTGATCGCAGTCGTTGTTGTCGCACAGGGTGTCGGGGATGAAGTTGGAGAGGTTGGCCTGAAGAGGGTGGTTTTGGTGGGCATATATTTCGTAACCATGTCCGGAGGGAGTGGTAATGGTGATGGTATTAAAAAGAGTACTGCCGATACCGGGAATCAGGGTGCCGAAGGCGATTTCCAGGTTGTCAATTTGGAATGAGAGTTGATTGGATTGTTCGTAGATATATTGGAAGCCTGATTTGAGAATGTAACCATCGGAATTGTATTGGCCGGGGGCATTTTGGCCGACGGTGTCGGTGAGACGGTAATTATCTGAGGTTTTGGAACCGGAAGTCATGTTGAAGTTGCCCCAATCGATAATATAACTGTCGGATTCAAAATGTTGACCTTGTGCAGTGGAGGCCGGGAATAAGAAATAAGAAATCAGAACGAAAAAAAATAGAAAAATTCTAAATTTCATTATCAATTTCATTGTCTTGGACATCGTCGGTTAAATCATAGGAAGAATTGAGCAGATTGCGGGCACTGGATTTTATTTTTTTGAGCTGATCTTTTTGAGGAGGAGAGAGGGAGGGATTGGAGAGAAGCAGGGAGGCGGAGTCTATTATAGTAGTGATACCGGTTTTGAATTTAAGAGATAACCAGAGAAAGACTTCGGTTTGAGTCATGCTGATTTGACGATCGGTGTGTGATTTTTCCATAAATTGACGGCTGATGTAATAAGCCAAGGGCGCGACAAAAAGAAGGGAAAGTAGGGGTAAAAGTGATAGTGGTGAGTTGAGGGATTGGGAGAGGAGAATGGTGAGAATGAGGGAATAACTAAGGGTGATGGTCGGACTGGATTGGAAGGTAAGAAGAAAGAGGAAGAAATAATTGAGAAAAAAGAAGGGGGAATTGACACCACTGGTGGTAAAAATCAAAAGATTAATAATGTAGGAGATATGATTTAAAAAAAGAAGGGGATGACGCCGATAGGAAAAGATGATGATAATGGTGAGGAGAGCGATGAGCTGGGGGGTGAAATTGATTAGGGGAGTGACGGAGACAAGATAGGAGATAAAGGCGGAGAGTGATAAGAGGCCAATAAGTTTGATGTCGGACATTGAGATAAGTATAAAGCATCTTTTGGAAAACAATAATTCTTGTGATTAGGGTACTGATGTATCTGTAATTATTATTACATTAGATGTAATATTTTATTAATGAAATGGTTGAAGAAATATTGGATGGATGGAGTGTTGGGATTGGGTTTGCTTTTGTTGTTGGTGGGTTTGGGGTGGGGGGTGAGTTTGGAGGGGCAGAAGGCAGGGGAGGAAGTAAAGATTGAGAAAGCAGGCAATGCAGAGGGCGGGAATGGAATCCCGCCCGTACATAAAGATGTAAAAAGCGATAGTAAGGTAAGGATTGATATGTCTGGTGAGGTGCTAAAACCCGGGGTTTATAGTTTGGAGGCGGGGGCCAGGGTGGAGGATGGGTTGTTGGCGGCGGGAGGTTTGGGAAAGGAGGCAGATCGGGATTGGGTGGAGAAAAATATTAATAAGGCCAAGATTTTAATGGACGGGGAGAAGATTTATATTCCAAAAGTGGGGGAAGTGGCGGTGGGTGTGGCGAAGGTTTTGGGGACGGATGACGGATTAATTAGTCTCAATAGCGGTGATTTGGCGGAGTTGGATAAATTGGAGGGAATTGGTCCGGCTTTGGCAGGACGGATTATTGCATATCGGGAGGCCAATGGCGGTTTTAGAGATATTAATGAGTTGAAGTTGGTATCCGGGATCGGAGACAAGTTGTTTGAGCGAATTAAGGATAAGGTGGGTTTATGAAAAGAAGGTTTTGGTGGAGATATTTGATGGGGATAGGGATAATGTTATTGATATATAAGTTTTTAGATAAGGATAGTCTGATAGGGGTAATAGAGAGGAGTTTGCCTTATCGGGAGGCGGGAGTGCTGAAGGGGATGGTTTGGGGAGATAAAAGCGGTTTTGATAAGGATTTTTATAACAAATTAAAAGACAGTGGTTTGGTGCATCTGATGGTGGCGTCAGGAACAAACGTGACTTTGTTGGCTTCAGGAGGGATTGGGATGTTGGCGGGATGGTGGAACAGGAGATGGGTGATAGTGATGGTATTGGTGTGCCTGTGGGCTTATGCAGGAATAGTAGGATGGGAGCCGCCAATGATTCGAGCTTTGTTGCTGATTTCAATTTTTTATTGGGGACAGCTATTGGGAAGGAAATATGATTTGATTCGGAGTTTGGGAGTAACGGTGGCGATAATGGTAGTGATTGATCCGGGAATGATAGTTTCTGTTAGTTTTTGGTTGAGTTTGGCGGCATTTGTGGGAGTGGTGACGGCGGATTTTGCCAGGCAGAATATGAGGATTGGGAAGGGGGTGACGTTGTTATGGCAGGCTTCATGGTCGACTATTTGGATTAGTTTGTGGGTAACACCGATTTTAGGATTGGTGTTTGGCCGGATAAGTTTGGTGGCGCCGATAAGCAACGTGGCAGTGTTTTGGTTGGTGGAGACGATTTGCCTGGTGGGAGGGTTGGGGAGTGTGCTGGGGGTGTTGATTCCGATGTTGGGCAGAGTGATTTTGATGGGGATATATCCATTAGTGGGGTATTTGGTATGGGTGGTTGAAGGTTTTGGAGGGTGGAAGTGGGCGGCGATTGATTTTGAATTTAATTGGTTGATGTTGGTTGGATGGTATTTGGTTTTGGGTTATTGGTTGATTGTAGGGAACAGGCATGCCTGTTCCGTACGGGGGAATAATTTTGCAGGGAACAGGCATGCCTGTTCATTGGGGGGGAACGCATATATGCGTTCCGTACAATTCGGGGATATGCGTTCCGTGCGAAATAAAAAAAATGAAAATTAAAATTATTTTGATAATCAGTTTGGTGTTGTTAGGAGTTTTGGTAATTTATTGGCAGTCAAAAGATAGTTCAAAGTTGGTATTTTGCGATGTGGGACAGGGAGATGCCATGTTAATTCGGGAGGGAAATTGGGAAATGCTTCTGGATGTAGGAGGGGATGACGGGAAGGTGATGCGTTGTTTGGAGAGACACGTTCCGTTTTGGGATAAGACGATAGAATTGGTGATAATTTCTCATTGGGATAAGGATCATTGCGGAGGACTGATAAAACTGTCACGTTATTATAAGATAAATGATTTGTTGGCAAACAGATTGCCGGGTGGTGAATATGAACAATATAGTTATTCAAAAGTGTTAAATGTCGGAGATGTAGTTCAGGTAGGGAAGGTAAGGTTTGATGTAATTAGTTCGAGTATCGAAAATGTGAATGATGGAGGGGAGGAGAATGATTCGTCTTTAGTGGGTATTTTATATTATAGGGATAATAAAATTTTGATGATGGGGGATGCCGGAGCAGAGGTAGAGCAAAAATTGGTGTGGAGAGGGATGCTGAAACAAATTCAGCATGACGGTGGAATAGATATTTTAAAAGTTAGTCATCATGGTTCGGGGACTTCGACAAGTGATGATTTGATAAATATGGTCAGACCGAAAATAGCTGTTGTTAGTGTCGGGAGAAATAGTTATGGACATCCGAGCATGGAAGTAATAAATAGGTTGGAAAATTTTGGGGTGGAAGTGAAAAGGACAGATAAGTCAGGAGATGTGATGGTGAACTAGATTTGGCTGTTGACGGTTTGAAAAACGAGAGAAGAGACGTCGTTGATGATTTTTTCCATAAGAGGGAAATTTGATCCGCGAGTCATGATACATAATAGATAGGGTTTGGCCGGGGCGTAGACGATGCCGCAATCATGGAGTTGTCTTTCGCCGGTTTCTAAATAAGTTCTTTCACCAAACTTATTGGAAACAGAAATGAGGGGATCAGCGACACCCTTGACGATTCCCTGGTCGTATTTTGTCTGAGAAAGTAATTTTAGGGCTTTTTCGGAAGTGTCTTTGTTTAAATAGGAAGCATTAAAGAGAATACGGAAAAAGGAAGCGTATGATTTGACGGAAATGATATTGCCAGTGGGATCATCATAGGCCTGGCTGATGTCGATACCAAGATCAGTGTAAGTCTTAACAAGAATTTGATTGTCGATGTATTCCTGGAGAAGTTCATAAGCTTGGTTGTCGGAGTAAATTATCATTCGATTAATTAATTCTTCGACGGTATAAGTTTGGTTGGGGGTAAGGGTAATTTGAGGCAGTATTGTTTGTTGGTGATTGAAGGTGCCGGGAACGGGGATAGTTTGCCCAAGAAGTCCGGGATCAGTTTCTGCAGCTTTGAAATAGGCAATCATAAGTGGGACTTTAACAAGTGAAGCGGGAGAAAAATTTTCTTTTTCGTCAATTCCAATCCAGGGTCCGTTGTTTAGGTCGCGATAGTAAACGCTGACGTGAGAAACTTGTTTGTTGTCGGTGTTTTCAATGCTGTCATTGAGTTGATTTCGGAGGGGTTGGAGGGCGGCATTTTGGGAGAAGTTGCTGGATTCACATTCGAGAAGGGGATTGATAAATCTATAGTTTTGAGAATTTCTGGTTTCAGTGACGGTAGTTTGGAGGATGGGGTCGATGATAGATTTGGAAATGAAGCCCATCAAAAAGGCAACAGTAGTGATTAGCAAATATTTTATCCAGACTTTATAGCCTTTGATATTCATCATATGATTATAAAAGGTTTATAAAAAATGTGGAGAGGGAAGTTTTAAGGCAGGGTGTTATACTGGTTTGAAATGGGTGTTTTTAGAAAAACTGAAAGAGAAAGTATGCCGGGGGTGACCAGAGACGAGAAGGGTTGGAGAGCGGGTGGAAGTTTGCTGAGAGTAAATTTTTTAAAAGCCGGAGAGAATGATTATAGAAGACAACCGTTGAGTCCATCGAGTTTGATTGGGATGATAAGTAATCCGGATTTGATCAGGTGTCGAGCCAGAACAATGCCTTCGGAGGAAACTTTGGAGGGAATCGTGACACATAGACTGATAGCCAAATATAATAGGGTACCCGGTGTTGAAGAAGTTGAGAAAGAGTGGGAGGAGGTGCTTTCGGAAATGGTAGTAAAAAGGAAACTTCGGGGAAGAGCCAAAACAGATTTTGTGGAAGAGCATAAACTTGAAGGTGAAGGCCGGGAGAAGGTGATGTCGATGTTGGCGAACTATAAAGGGGCTTTGGGCAGGATTTCGAGGGGTTTTTCTCATTTGGGATTGTCAAAAGAAGAGAGGTTTTTGGCGGAAATAGGAGTGTCGGGGGGAGTAAAAACGATAAACCGTCTCGACGGGATGAGAGCCTCAGGGAGATCGGTGTTGGTAGCCGGAGTCCAGGATCAGAGGAGGTCTAATGATCAGGGAAGGACAAAATTGATAGATTTGAAGAGAAGTTCAGGAAGAGGGTCAACGGCTTTGCAGTTAATGTTGGAAGGGGTGTGCAGCGGTTTGTCTGAGTTTCCGGAGTTGTTGGAGATTGAATTGTCGAGCGGAAAGATTATCAGTCATCAGAGCAGTTGTCCGGAGGAAACTATAGGGGCGTTGGAACAAATACTTGGTTGGGCTGATGTGGTCAGAGGAGCATACCGACCTCCCCGTATGAAAGGAGCCAGATCTCAGAGTAAGTTGGGGATGATACCAATGTCTCAGATTTTGGATCAAGCGGATCCGGTGATTATCAGTAGCCAGAGTGGAAAGGAATACACTCCCAGGCAGGCGATTGAACAAACGCAATCAGCTTTTAAGAGATTTTTAGGCACGATGAAGAGAATTGAGATATAATAGAGGTATGGGAAAGCTAGTAAAAATTGAGGGCGGAAAGCTAGTTGGAGTTAACAGTGACGGAACTGTGATTTTTGAAGTTAAAAAGAGTTTGGATGAGTTGAAGTTGGCCCAGTTGCCCAAGAGAAGGGTACGAGAAAAACCGGCAGAAAAGAAACCTTGGCCAAGGTGGAAAGACGGTAGTTTTTTGACAAGACAGCAAGCGACGGATGAAAATTATCAAATTGAGACAGATATAGCCTAAAGATTTAGGCAAGAGTTGTCGTATAATAAGTGATATGGATTTTAGAGAAGTCGAGTCGAAGTGGCAGAAGTTTTGGGAGGAACATCCTGATTTGTATAAGGCTCAAAATGTATCAAGCAGAGAGAAGAAGTATGTGCTAGTAGAGTTCCCTTATCCCAGTGGATCGGGATTACATATAGGTCACACCTTTACTTTTACCGGGGGTGATGTGTATGCCAGATATTTAAGAATGAAGGGTTTTGAAGTGTTGTTTCCGATGGGGTGGGATGCTTTTGGTTTGCCGACGGAGAATTATGCTATCAAAACCAAACAGAAACCTCAAAAGATAACTAAAGAAAATACGGAAATGTATAAATCACAAATGAAGAAATTGGCTTTTTCTTTTGATTGGAGCCGGGAAGTGAATACGACCGATCCGGCTTATTACAAATGGACGCAGTGGATTTTTGTTCAACTATATAAAAAAGGTTTGGCATATAAACAAGAAATGCCGATCAATTGGTGTCCGAGTTGTAGGATTGGTTTGGCTAATGAAGAAGTTTTGCAAAGCAAAACTGGTAAAAACGTTTGCGAAAGATGCGGAGCCGAGGTAGAAAGGCGAACAATTTCTCAATGGGTGGTAAAAATTACCGATTATGCTGACAGGTTGATTGAGGGACTAGAAAAGACTGATTTTATAGATAAGGTAAAGGCGGCACAGATAAATTGGATAGGAAAATCGGAAGGGGCAAGGGTGAAATTTAAAATAAAAAATTACGATGAGGAATTGGAAGTATTTACTACCAGGCCGGATACGCTTTTTGGGGCGACATTTATGGTGGTAGCGCCAGAACATCTGTTTGTAAAAAAATTAAAAGAAAGAGTGGGCGGGAAAAAATGGAGTGAGATTGAAAATTATGTTTTAGAATCAAAGAAGAAAAGTGATTTGGAGAGGACGGATTTGGTAAAGGAGAAAACCGGAGTTTGGACCGGGTTGCATGCCATTAATCCAGTCAGCAGAGAGGAAATTGAAATTTGGATATCAGATTTTGTTTTGGGAAATTATGGCACTGGGGCAATTATGGCTGTTCCGGCACATGATCAGCGGGATTGGGATTTTGCTAAAAAATTTCGCTTGCCGATAAGGCCAGCAATATATCCAAAAAACTTGAAAAACTTGAATAAGTTCATGAGTTTTTATTGGGGTGGAGATATGGAGGATGGTCAGGAAGATGGTGCAACGGCTGATGAGTTTTATCATGTAGTAGGGACGATAAAGCCTTATGTTGAGGCAGTTGGAGAAATATGGGGGTCGGGTGATTGGAATGGATGGGAAGTGCCCAGAGATTTTGATAAGGTGCTTGATTGGATTGAAAAGAAGGGGATTGGTGAAAGATCAACTACTTATCATATACGGGATTGGATTTTTTCCCGGCAACATTATTGGGGAGAGCCGATTCCGATGATTTATTGTGAGAAGTGTGGGTGGCAGCCGGTAGACGAGTCTGATTTACCAATAGTATTACCGGAGGTGGAGGCTTATGAGCCGACAGAAGACGGACAAAGTCCTTTGGCAAAGATTGAAGAGTTTGTGAATTGTAAGTGTCTGGTATGCGGAGGAGAGGCAAAAAGGGAGACAGATACCATGCCAAATTGGGCAGGTAGCGATTGGTATTTTTTGAGATATATTGATCCTAATAATGATACAGTTATTGCTAGAGAAGAATGGTTAAAAAAATGGATGCCGGTGGATGTATATATAGGTGGAGACGAGCATAACACCCTGCACTTGTTGTATTCTCGATTTATTTATCAATTTTTGTGGGATATCGGATCAGTACCCAAAGAGATTCCGGAACCTTATTATAAAAGAATTTCTCATGGAGTGATTTTAGGTCCGGACAATCAAAGAATGAGTAAGTCTAAGGGGAATGTAATCGTTCCGGAAACGGTTGCAGATAAATATGGTGTTGATGTACTGAGAATGTATTTAATGTTTATGGGGCCCTTTGAAGGGACGATGGCGTGGAATGAAAAAACTTTAATGGGGGTAAAAAGATTTTTGGAAAAATACAGTAAAAATATACTAAAGGCAATAGATAATAAGCAGAGTAATGTTGAGTCTGATAGCAGTAATAAAATTAAATTGATAATAAATAAGACCATAAAAGGTGTGTCTGAAGACATTGAAAGGTTTAGTTACAATACGGCAATTGCCAAGTTAATGGAAGCTAACAATGCTTTGGTCGATAAATATAATGAAGTGTCCAAAGAAGATCTGAGATCATTGATAAAACTGTTGGCTCCGTTTGCACCTTATACGGCAGAAGAATTGTGGGCCTACTGGGCTAAAGCTTCGGAAGGCTCTGTACATCAGCAACAATGGCCGGAGGTGGAGGAAAAGTATTTAATTGAGGATATTTTTAGGGTGGCGGTGGCGGTGAACGGTAAAGTACGGTCCGAGATAGAAGTGAGTAGTGAAGATGAAAATGATGAGCAAAAGGTGTTATTGCTTGCCAGGGAGGATGAAAAGATGAAAAGCTGGTTGGTAGGAAAAGAAATCGTAAGAGAGATATATGTAAAAGGTAAAATGGTCAATTTGGTAGTGAAATAAACTGGGGGTTGAAATTGGGGCAAAAGAAAAGGTAGACTGGTAGCCATGGCATCAAAATATCAAGAAAATTTAAAAAGGTTTCCCGGTGTACCGTCAGCGTACTGGCCTAAAGAGGAAGAAAGTTCTACAATAAAACCTTTAACGGATGAACAGATTAAGAAAAGAGAGGAAATGTTGGCATTCATGCAACAGCTAGATGATATAAAAAAGAGAAAATAGGGATCTGTCTTTTTGAATTTATTATAGGCGTGGCAATTTTTCAATATATAGTGATTTTGGCAGTTTCGTGATTGTTTGCTAGTCATAATTTTGGGTTATTTGAGTGTATTTTTTTGGATTAAGTTGTTTTTTACTGATTGTGGATAAGTCATGGCTAAATTTTTGGCAATATTTAATTATGGGTATAAGTGTAAGAGAAAGATAAGGGGTATATAAGAGAAATGTAATAAAATTTAGGTATATTTTAAAGCTAAATGCGGTTAATAAGAAGTATATTGAATTTATTTGAGTTAGATAAGTAGGGGTTTTAAAAATTTTATGTGCGGTATATATTTTTGTGATTTTTGGCAAAAAAGATGCGGTAAATATTCGGGAATGTTATATTTTTATGCGGAATATAGTGCGGAGAAAGTTAATATTGCCTAATCTTGGGATAAATATGTTGTGTCCCTACCAGGAATCGAACCTGGATTTGCCGCTTAGGAGGCAGCCGTTCTATCCATTGAACTATAAGGACTTTGAGTCACTTAGGCTAAAGCTTTGCGACCTAGTCGGGGATACAGGATTCGAACCTGCAGCCTCACGATCCCGAACCGTGCGCGCTACCAATTGCGCCAATCCCCGTTGGTTTGCTTTAGATAAAGGCTAGAGATATTATAGCAATTTTAAATTCAAAAATTTTTAAATGGGGATATGAACTAGAGTTATATATTTATGATTTAAAAGTATTAGTAAATTTAAATAATTGAATAAAGTGAAAGGAGAAGTTAATTTGGAGTAAGAATTTGATATGAATAAGGTAAAAGGATAGGTTAAAATAGCATTATTATTGGTCTAGCAGAAAAAATATTTATTGCTAAGTTAGTATTTTTGAAGCTAGATTTTAAAATTTTGCTGTGAAATATTGTTGTGAAAATTACAAGTATATGAATATAGTTTTAGGAGCTATAAAAGTGAGTTGTTATGTCGCTTGACAGGGGAAAACTAAACACCTAGACTGATAATATAAATATTAATTAATTAAATGACAGATTTAAACAGAAACACCAGAACTTTGATAGCCGCTTTTGTGGTGGCAATATTTGCTTTAGTACCATTGAGATTTGTGGCAGATGGTCAAATGGATAGTAGTCTTTGGTATCGGGCTGAGAATGTAAGAGTATTGGGTACTGAAGATAATGGCGGATCAGAAATAATTTTGCCAGAGACTGCCAGTCCAATGGAAATGAGCAATGAGGCAATTTTGGAAGCACCATATGACGAGATAGAAGCGGAGACAGAAAATGTTTTGGGAGTGACAACTGAAAACGTAGTAACTAATGTAAATTGCATTTCGAAAGAATATGTAGCCGGAGTAATTGATCAGTTATATGAAGCCGGTGCCAGTAGTCAGGATATGCAGTTTGTGGCAAACAGTGTTTGTAGATAAGAGAGTTTGAGAACGATTATCTGATGGTGATAGCGTAGAGATTTTCCGGGGCCGAGTGATAGGCTGAGGTNNACTTTGATTTTGTCTGATTGGTTGTAGATGATGTTGGTTGATCCGGGTAGCCATTGGGGTTGGTGGATATCTAGGCTGGGGCCGATTAGGAAATTGGTATCATCTTTGAGGTCGTAGACGTAGTAATTTTGACTTTTAATGTCCCGATGTTGTTGTTGAGTGCTTTGAGCAGGAGGTGGAGTGATGATGTTTTGGGGCAAATTGGCATCTTTTATGGCTAAATATAGAATTTTATCTTCGGAGGTGGAAAAAGAGATGTCATTGGCTGAGGCGGTAGAGACTAAGGCCTGGATGCTGGCGGGTAATTTATCAATTTTGGCCTTGATAATTTGGTCGGTTTGGGTCTGCCAATCTTGTTTGATGGAGGCCAATTGAGGAGTGATATCTAAAAGACTTTTGGAGGTTATGGGAGTATCGAGGGATAAAAGATAGATGTCTCCGGGGAAAGTGGCTATAAATTGCCTTGAATTGGGGGAAAATTCAAAGGAGGCTTGAGACCAGTCAGTACCGGGATAATTGGGGCTGATTTGACGGGGAATGTTTTTGTTGATCAAAAGAGGGTTGTCAGTAATTTCAACCAGGTAAAGACCATTGTCCTGGGTGGCCGAGGCCGAAGCTACGGCGAAAATTACTTTACTGCCATCATTACTAATGGTTGGGTTGATGGCACCGGCATAGGTTATGGGTTTGAGATCGGGGGCGGAGCGGAACAATTGAGCATCGGTTTGAAAAACAACTTCTTTTTTGATTTGGATATCTTTGTCCCAAGGCAGATAGCCGTCTTTGGTGATTTTAATATGATAGTCTCCCGGAGGTAGGTTGAGGGTGTCATCAGTGGCGGTAGTCAAACGGTCGTTGATGTAGACAGAAGCGGACTTGGGTTTGGAGGTTACCGAAAGTAATCCGGTGGAGGTGAGGGTAGGTCCCTGACGAAAACTGATTTGGTATCCCCTGGCCAGATAGGATACGGCAAGGGTGCCAAAAATTACCAGAGAAAAAACGAAAGCCATGACGGCTAAACTTTTGCGGTCGGAGGGTGATGTAACCATGTCTATATTATATAGTATTTAGAATGTTTCTTGTCTTTTTTTTGAAACAGAATGAAAAATGATAATAATTGCATAAATGAGTGTTAATGATATAGATAAGTAGGATTTGGATAGGGCTAAAATTTAAGTGGGTGAGATTTTTGGTTGAACTGCTAGAATTAATTTATGAAATTGTTTAGAAAGTTGGGTATAGATTTGGGAACTGCCAATAGTGTGGTTTGGGAGGCAGGGGTAGGGATAGTGTTGGATGAACCGACAGTGGTGGCAGTGGGGATTGAGGACAGAAAGGTGTTGGCGGTGGGTAATGAAGCCAAATTAATGTTGGGAAAAACACCGGAATATATTGAAGTCAGGCGGCCGTTGCAGGATGGAGTGGTAGCTGACTATGAGGTAACCGAGGCAATGTTGAAGTATTTTTTGAGACAGGTGATGGGAGCGGGCTGGTTTATCGGTCCGGAGGTGATGGTGTGTGTGCCGGCCGGAGTGACTCAGGTAGAACAAAGGGCGGTGTTGGATGCAACATTGTCGGCAGGGGCGAAAAAGGCCTATCTTATCGATGAACCGTTAGCTGCTGCCATTGGAGCAAAAATTCCGGTGTCGGAGAGTTTCGGTAATATGATTGTAGATATCGGCGGAGGGGCGACGGAGGCGGCGATTATTGCTTTGGGAGGGGTGGTGACACATAAGAGTTTAAGAGTCGGAGGTAATAAATTAGATCAGGCAATCATTGAGTATGTTCGCAAGAAACACAATTTGGTGATAGGGGAGTTGACGGCTGAAATGGTCAAAATTAAGATAGGAAGCGCAACAAAGCTAAAACGGCCGGAAATGATGGAGATTAGTGGTCGGGATACGGTCTATGGATTGCCAAAATCTTTAATGATGTCTTCAGATGAGGTGTATGAAGCGATTATTGAAGTGTTGAGATCGATGGTTGGAGTGATTAGGGAGACTTTGGAGATTACGCCGCCGGAATTGGTGGCTGATATTGCGGACAGAGGGATTGTGTTGTCGGGAGGGTCGGTACAGTTGCGGAATTTAAATAAGTTAGTGACCTCGGAAATTGGGGTGTCGGCACATGTGGCGATTGAACCTCAGTTTTGTGTGATCAGGGGGACCGGCATTGCTATAGAAAATCTGGAAGTTTACCGACGGGCTTTGAGGTGATATAGTCATATTTTAAATCCTATAGTCGTTATTTTTACAGAATTGATTTGAGTTAAATTCTTTGGTTAGGATATCTTTATAAGTGATTTTGGTAATTTTTTTGATTATTGGGGTATTTTTTAGATTTTATCTTAATCTAGGTAATATATTGAGTAATAATTGTGTTCAAATATGAATTATTCGGCAATATAACATATATATTGAAATATCTTGTAATAAAAGGGGTTATTGAAGGTTGATATATTTAGTAAAAATAACTTATATTATATTGATGAGAAGGGCTAAAAATAGGGTAAATGTATGTATTTGATAAGTATAAGATGTTTTTGATGTCGGAAAATGTATGGAAAAGATAAAAAAATTAGCTTTAAAGTGTAAGATGGATAAAAATTTGGTAAAATTGGTGCAATGATGAGTCAAAAAATAGATAGGGTAAGTGATAATTTAGACCTAAATATACGGGAAATATTAGGTATACCTATTTTTGGCGGAGCTAAGAGGGAAGTGCTAAGTAGGGCAGTTGAGGTTTTAGGTTCAAAAGATAACAAAGTGAGATTGTTTACAACCCTAAACCCGGAGCATGTGATGGCAGCGATAAAAGACCCAAAATATATGGAACTGTTGAGAAAAAGTCATTTAAATATCATTGACGGGATAGCTTTGGTTTGGGCAGGAGAGGTGTTAAATAAGGAGGGGGTGGTGAGCAGATTGGTGGAAGGTTTGAGAGTGGGGATGGGGGTATTGAGAGGTAGATATGTTGATCGGGTGGTACCGGGAAGTAGTTTGATGGAGGATTTGGTAAAAATGGCGGAAAGTAAGGGAAGTAGGGTGTATCTTTTGGGTGGTTGGGAGGATAGGGCGGAGAAAACAGCCAAATATTTTGAAGCTAAATATAAAAAATTGAAAATCAGATATTGTTTGGGAAGACCAAAATATAAAAACGAGGAAGTTTTAAAAAAGATAGCTGAGTTTAGGCCGGATATTCTTTTGGTGGCGTATGGGATGAAGAGTCAGGAGATGTGGATTGGAGAAAATTCGGAAAAATTGGGAAAATCAGGGGTAAAATTGGCCATGGGAGTGGGCAGGAGCTTTGACTATTATAGTGGAGATTTGAAAAGGGCGCCTGTGGGTTGGAGGAGAATGGGACTGGAGTGGCTTTATAGCCTGATAAGGGAACCGAAAAGACTAAGACGGCAGTTGGAAATTCCAAAGTTTTTGTGGAGAGTGGTGTGCTATGATGTTTTAGATTAATTTTTTAGATATAAAATGGCAAATAATTTTTTGGAAAGTGAACTTGATGAAATTACTGATGAAGCTTGTTGTATTGTACATAACAGACCTGATTCAGAAATATTGGGAGTTGAGGGGTGTAGACATAGGCGTGAGGGAGTAGGTGTGAATGCTGATTTCTTTTATTGTGATGGTCCGGCTAGAGATGGGGATTTTAATAAATGTCCCGAGGTTAGAGGAGCAGCAGGGAGGTATGAAGGGTTATTGCCACTTAATGGTCGCCAATAAGTTTGATTTCGGGGGTTAAATTTAGATTTAATTTCTCTTTGGCTTTGTTTTGGACCAGATTGATAAGATTTAGAAAATCTTTGGCGGTGGCGTTGCCGTTGTTGGTGAAGATGTTGGCGTGTTGAGGACCGATTTCGGCTTGGCCTGATTTGGTACCTTTCAAATTTAGTTCGTGATCGATGATCCAGCCGGTAGATTTTTGTTCACCCCAAATTTTTTGACAAATTTCCAAGGGCGGGTTTTGAAATATGGAACCGGCAGAGTTCATGGGTTGGACTTTGGATTTTTGAAGTATCCAGGCGGCGGCGGTTTGGCGGGCACGGTCGGTGTCGCCTTGATATAAATTAAACGTGGCGTTGAGAATGATAAGATGGGGATTTTTTTGAAAATGGGAGTTGTCGTAGTCCCAGTCAATTTTTTGGGCGTCAAGTTTTTCGATTTGATTGGTTTTGAAATTAAAGACGGTGATGGTTTGAAGATAATCGGAGAAATGACGGGAACCACCGTGAAGGTTGTACCAGATAGCACCACCAATTGTGCCGGGAATATAGGCAAACCATTGAAGACCAGTGATACCTTGGTTAAAGAGGTAATTGATGGCAAAAGGCAACAGAGTACCGGAGGTCATTTTCACTTTGATTTTAGGGGAGCTGCCTTCGTCATAGTCGATTTTGGCGAAATTTAGGTAATTTATTGGGTCGTTTTCGGTACGATGAGCGGAAATTTTATTGGTGACTGATGAGGTGGTTTTTCCCGGTAAAATGTCGATTTTTTGGGAGGAGTTTTTGATGACGATGCCGCGGATACCGGAGTCGGAAATAAGAACGTTGGAGCCATTGCCAAGGATAACTAAACCCCCCTTGATCCCCCCTTGAAGAAGGGGGGCAAAATCTGAGTTTTTACTTAGATATTGGAGAATAGTTTTGAATTGAAAATTATTTTTGGTATGGATAAATATATCGGCAGGACCGCCAATTTTTAGGGTAGTGTAGGGGGCTAGGGGATGATTTTGGTGAATTTCGAAATCGGGAAATTTTTGGATAAGGTCAAGGTAAATTTGTTGATAGTTCATTAATTTATTATAGCGTATTGGAAGTAAATTGAGTTGTTTATCTTATATAATAATATCTATTGTTGTTGGTGTGGAAAAGTGGAGAAAAAGTGAATGGCCTATAATTATGAAATGTCCGAATTCAGATGGGGAGAGGTGGTACAATAGTCGTTAAATGGGAAATAACGATTTTGAAGCTATTTTGAGACATCTTGAACGTGAGGATGGTTTGGTGGGCGGAAGTAGCGGAGACGAAGGCCGGAAAGTCATACAGAATGAATGTAAAAGAACAAAAATGTTGTTTGAAGGGTTTTTACAGGGTAGAGCCGGTCAGGAATTCAGAATAAGTGATGTGGCAGTGCATGTGGGCTGTTGTGAAAGTCAGGCCAGGAAATTAATATCAAAAAGTCCGATGGCAGAGAGATCCAGAATGGAGGGGACATTGAGGATATATAGATCAAAGGCAATACCTTTGGAACCGACAAAGGAGGGGTTGGAGGAGGAGGCAAGAGAAAATTGTGCGGGAAGGGAGGCCAGAGATGATTTTGCTGACATGTCGAATAGAAAGGGTGGTTTTAGGGTAAAAAAATTTTAAGGTAGAATAGGATATGATTTTAGGAATTGATCCGGGATTGGCTAATACCGGTTTTGCGGTTTTAGAAACAAGTGACTCGGGACAGGAAAATGAAATTAAGTTAAAAGAATGTGGAGTGTGGTTGACTAAGAGTAGTGAAAGTGATGTAGAAAGATTAAAAGAGATATATATGGAGCTGGAAAAAATAATAAAGAAATATGGGGTGGAGAGGATTGCGGTGGAGAGTTTGTTTTTTGCAAAAAATGCAAAATCGGCACTGCCGGTGGCGGAGGCGATAGGGGTGATAAAGGTTTGCGGAGCGAATTTGGGATTGGAAGTGGTAACCTATACGCCACTTCAGATAAAAATGGCTTTGGTGGGATACGGGAGAGCAGAAAAATTTCAGGTGGAAGAAATGGTGCGGGCTAGTTTGAATTTGGAAAAACCAATTTCACCGTCGCATGCGGCCGATGCGGTGGCGGCGGCTTTGACGGATTTGTTTACGATGAAGATTTAAAAAGGGTGCGCGGCAATTTAGTTGTACAAGAAATTATTGGGATAAGTGTGGAGAGTGAAGTATAATGAGTTATGATTTCATCATTGACCGGGAAAATTAGTAAGATAACGGGAAATAATATTGAGATTGAAGTGTCAGGGGTGGGATATTGGTTGATGGTAGGTGAAGGTTTTTTGAAGAAACATAATGAAGGGGAAGAAGTAAAAGTTCAAACTTATATGGCGGTATCGGAAAATGATATGTCTTTGTACGGGTTTGACAGTTGGGAAGAATTGAATTTATTTAAACTTTTGATTTCCGTGTCGGGGGTGGGGCCGAGGACGGCGGCGGGAATTTTGGGAAGTAAACAAAGTGAAGAAATTTTGAAAGCGATAGGGGATGCCGATGTGGATTTTTTTGAAAAATTAAAAGGGATTGGCAAAAAAACGGCTCAGAGAATTATTGTAGATTTGAAATCAAAGGTGGGTGGTTTGGGAGAATTGGATTTGAGAAAAGAGTCAACGGGGGATAAGGAAGAAGATGATATTGTATTGAGTTTGAAGCAATTAGGATTTGATAAAAAAGAAATTGAAAAAGTAGTCAAAAAGATACCGGAAAAATTAGAGACAATTGAGGATAAGTTAAGTTGGTGTTTGAGAAATATGGAATAGATATGAAAAAAAATCGGAAGGAAGGTAATTATAGATTGTATACAATAGGAGTTCTAGACAGCAATAAATTGGTGGTTAACTTCAGAAGGAAAGGGGTGCAGGTGGTAGGAGGCAGTGAAGAAGTAGCTGATTTTTCTAAGGCTAATTGCCAAGAATGTAAAGAGCATAGCGATAAAAAAGATTCTTGGGGACCGGATATAGTTGAGAAAAGAGGAAGTGGTTTGTCGATGATAGTATGTAGAGAAAAGTGTCGTTATCACCGGCTTTGTGAAGTGCAGGGTGTATTAGGAAATGATATTGAACGTATTGATGAGAACGAGAATAAAGGTCAAAAGATTAATTTGGTATTAATGTGGCAGATGGTGGTGGAAGGAACAAAGAAAAAATGAAAACGGGAGTAATTGATTGTATAATTGGGAATGTTTTCAAAAGATGTAAAAATAAAACAATCGGATGACGGAAGGTCTGTTGAAGTAAGTGGAGAACTGGGCGTGGTGCTGAGAGTGGTGATAATTGATTGTGGAAATTGTAAAGCTGGTGCGGGAAAGAAAAAGTTTGAATTGACTAGAAATAAGGATGGGACTTTGGGAGGCAGGTTGGAGTGTGTTTTGGGGGTGACGGATTTGTTGGTCAGGAATTGTTTACCTAAGGTGGATTAGGGTTTGGGTTTTGTTGGGGCATATAGTAGAATGGTTTGTGGAAGAAAATCTTGATCCTAAAATAAAAAAGGATGAAAAATTGGTAGAAAGGAATTTGCGGCCGCAGAGTTTGGCAGAATTTATTGGTCAAAATAAACTAAAAGAGCAGTTGGATATATTTTTGAGGGCGGCTAAAGAGAGAAAAGAAGCTTTGGATCATATTTTATTTTACGGACCTCCGGGTTTGGGAAAGACGACTTTGGCATTTTTGATGGCCAAGGAAATGGGAGTAACAATAAAAATTACTTCAGGTCCGGCGTTGACCAGAGCCGGGGATTTGGCGTCGATTTTGTCGGCGATGAAAAAGGGAGGAGTCTTGTTTATTGACGAGGTTCATCGTTTAAATAAAATTGTAGAGGAAACTTTATATGCGGCGATGGAAGATTTTGCTTTGGATATTGTATTGGGAAAGGGGCCTTCGGCCCGCTCGGTGCGATTAAATTTGGAAAAATTTACGGTGGTGGGGGCGACTACCAGAATTGGGTTAATTTCCGGACCGATGAGAGATAGGTTTGGGTATGTTCAACAGTTGGATTTTTATGAAGATGATAGTTTGACAGAAATTGTTAGCCGGACGGCTGATGTGTTGGGGGTAAAGGTGGATTTGGGAGCGGCGGTGGAAATTGCCAAAAGAGCCAGAGGGACTCCCAGAATTGCCAATAGATTGTTGAGAAGAGTGAGGGACTATGCCCAAATTAATAATGACGGATTGATTACTATAAATGAAGCCAGAGAGGCTTTGGAAATGTTGGGAGTGGACGAGTTGGGATTGTCGGAGGCGGATAGGAAGTATTTGGATGTAGTTAAAAAAAATTATGGAGGGGGACCGGTGGGGGTGGAAAATATTGCGGCGGCATTGACGGAAGATGTGGGAACGATTACCGATGTCTATGAGCCTTATTTAATGAAAAAAGGTTTGGTAAAGAGGACGCCGAGAGGCAGAGTGGTGGTTTAGTTTCAATCCCCTCAGTCCCCTTTAACAAGGGGAAGTAAAACTTGTTTGACATATTCTGGATTGTTTAATACCTGATCATTGGTAAATCTAATGGTTTTGATTCCAATTTGTTGTAAAAATTTATCTCGTTTGATGTCGGTTTTTGTTTTATTTTTATGAGAATCACCATCAATTTCGATGATTAAATTTAATTTAACGCAATAGAAATCTGCGATAAAGCGATGGATTGGTTTTTGTCGTAGAAATCTATAACCAGTTTTATCCTTGGATAAAAAATTATCCCACATTATTTTTTCAGCTTTGGTTGGATTTTTTCTGTTTTGATTAGCCATGAAAGTAAGTTGTTTTAGATATCGGACACATCCTCTTTGAGAGTGAATTGCTTCGTTGTTAATTTTATTCATCTTTAAAAATTATATTCCCCTCTTGTCAAAGAGGGGTTAGGGGAGATTGAAAAAAGGTTTGGTTAAGAGGACTCCGAGAGGCAGAGTGGTGGTTTAAAGTTTGCCCATTGTAATTAAGTGAATAAAAACTGCATAATAGGGCATGAGCGGAATTATTTTGGAAAGTAATAGATTAAGTGAGGAAGAGATGGAAAAGCCGGTGGTGACTTACAGGGTGGGGTCGAGAGGAAATTTGATGTTGGCAAGGACGCCTGAGGGAAGAAATTTTTCTTGTGGAGAAAAGTGTGATGGCTGTACCGGATTTAGATATGATGGCAGTGCCAAAATTTATATCAATCAGATTGGGGAAATAGAAGTGACAAAGTGTGGAATTAGAGTTAGAGATGTTAAATAAAAAAGATATTAAAAAAGCCGAGCGCGGGAACCTTTGAGTGTTGGTTCCCGGCTCGGCCGGATCGGATTGCACCCAGGAGTCCTCCAAAATTTGGAGGACTCCTGAACTTGGGTCATCATTCAGTCGGGACAGCCAAGGCTGCCTCGACCGCTTCCTGCTCGCTTTGACCATTTTCCAAGGCCAGAGCGTAGGCCGACAAAATTGCGTCGGCTTGGGCAGGGTGGGAATCCATGGCCTCCAAAACTGGCGGAGGAGGATCCTTGACCAAAAACCCAGCCCCACAGTCAGCACCGTTGGAGGGGAAGATGATGATGACCTCGTGGTCATCAGTCAAATTAAACAGATCGGA
Organism: Candidatus Shapirobacteria bacterium; assembly: GCA_003542615.1. GTDB lineage: Bacteria > Patescibacteriota > Microgenomatia > UBA12405 > UBA12405 > UBA12405. The sequence goes on from DPKG01000003.1 coordinate 24,817, forward strand.
ATTTCTTACCCAAAACTCGCTTGGGTTTCCGATATATTTAACCTGATTACCCAGTCGGATAAAGGCGACGGCTCCAGTTGGCAGGGTAATTTTGTTTCCGAGGGAGTCCTCCGTCCAAACATGGATGAAGTCGGTTTCGTAGTACATAAGAAACCGATTCAGGTCCATGTTTATAAAATCAACCCCATATGGGATTGACTTGCCCGGGAGGTTGTCGTTTTTGAGTGCCCGCAAGGTGACCTGGGGGCAAATGGGCAACGGGGTGGGGGTGTTGGTCGCTGTGGGTGTCGGCGTCTGGGTTGCTGTTGCCGTGGGTGTCCGAGTGGGCGTGTTGGTCTCCGTGGGCGTCGGCGTGGACGTGTCCGTCGGCGTCGGCGTCCGGGTGGCCGTGGCCGTGGGCGTATTTGTAGGAAACGGCGTGAACGTTGCCGTTGGAGGCAACGTTGCCGTGGCGGTGGGGGTTTCAACCACTCTCTTTAGCATGAGTGGTTGATAAGCCTCTCCACCGTATAAAATATCTGTTGGATCGTCCAACAGATACCGGGCCCCTATGGGTGGTGGGGCTTTGTCCACATCCAGGCAATACGCCTGAATCTTCCACCCTGTGGAGTTAGTCAGCTCAAAAAGCTGGGCTCCTCCAGGTCCAGTGAACCCTAGATCTTTGGTAGTGTAAAAGATAAGATCTGGGGTTGGGGTGGGGATTGGGGTAACGGTGGCTAGCGGGGCCTTTGCCACCAGGGGTAGAAAGCCGTTAAAAAAAGACGGCTCTGTTTGCCCCCATACGACGGCTGGAACTAGTCCAGCCAAGACGAAAGCGATAACGATTATCGCTGTCGTCAAAAAAACTCTTCTACCAAACTTTTTGTCCATTTTTTCTCCTTTCTGAGATGGACTTAAAATCTTTCTAAAATACCCACGGAACCATTCCGGGATACGGACTGAGGATAGAGGGATTATCCCCAAACCGTATCCCGGAGTTAATGACCCAAATTTTAAAGTGCGCAAAGTCAAATTATGCTTTAATGGCAGCTTTTGCCGGAGGCTAATTTAACTTTTAACGTATCTATACGTTAGTCCCTAATTATACAATAATATTGCATTATAAGCTATGTATCGGATATATATTTATCTTAAAATTTGCACCAAAAAAGCTGTTTCGAAACTAATCAAAACAGCTTAGTGGGCGAATGTAAGTTCCGGTTTTGCCGGAATAAATTACTCGGCTTGGATGCCAAGCAGCCAGAGAACGGCTTCCTTGCGGTAGCGACGATCTCCACGGGCATTGATACGGATAGCGGGTAGTTTGCCGCGCTTTCCCCATCTTTTAACGGTGAGTTTGGAAACACGAAGGAGGTCGGCAACCTCGGCGACGGTTAGAAGATCAGGCAGATTTTCGATTGAAACTCCATTAACCTTTTTGGCAATGGGTTTTTGATTTACAGAGTTATTCTGTGATTCGTTTTGAACATCGTCCATGTATGTCCTCCTACATCAAATGAATGTTTAACTATAATCAGTTAAACATAAAGCATACTAGTGTGTCAATAGGGTACAAAAGGAAAAAGAAGAAATTGGTTGAAATATAAGATAAAATTAACAGAATTGTAAAAGAAGTGTGGAATGAAGGGGAGTGGTGGGTGATGATGCTGATTTGCCAAAAAAGAGATAGTTTAGGGTAGAATAATTTTATGTCTGATTTAAAAATTGCTTTTTTTGGGGTAAAGCCTTGGGAGAGGGAGTTAATCGAAAAGGAAATTATAAATTTGGAGGCGACCGGGATTGGGATTTTTGAAGAAGAAGTACAGGATAAGATTGATTTGGCTTCTAATTATGAAGTGATTTCCCCTTTTATCTATTCGAAAATGTCAAAGGAAGTGATAGATAAATTGCCGGATTTGAAAATGATAGCGACCAGGTCGACCGGAACGGACCATATTGACATAAAAGAGTGTGAGAAAAGAAAAATTGTGGTTAAAAATGTGCCGGTTTACGGATCGCACACGGTGGCGGAATATACTTTTGCTTTGATTTTGGCGATAACTAAAAAAATTGTGTCTGCCAATCAGGCGGTGGAAGATGGCGAATTTAGTCCGGAAGGATTAACGGGGATAGATTTGGAAGGAAAGACTTTGGGGGTGATCGGAGCAGGAAAAATCGGTCAAAACGTAATTCGGATTGCAAAGGGGTTTGGGATGAAGGTGGTGGCTGTTGAGAGGGCAAGGGATGAAAAATTGGCAAAAAGTTTGGGATTTAAATATGTGGATTTGGAAAATTTATTAAAGGATTCTGATGTTGTAACCGTGCATGTGCCGTATTTTCCGGCTACGTCGAATGATCCGGGAACTTATCATTTGATAAACAGAACGAATATTAAATTGATGAAAGAAGGAAGTTATCTGATTAATACCTCCCGGGGGCCGATAATTGAGACAGAAGCGATTATTTGGGCTTTAAACAAAGGAATTTTGGCAGGAGCCGGATTAGATGTGACAGAGGAAGAAACGATGTTGGAGAGCTGTTCAACGGTGATGGGAGACAAAATTAGTAAGGATGATTTAAAGGAATTGCTGTCGTATCATTTGTTGCGGGATCGGGATGATGTGGTATTTACGCCGCATAATGCTTTTAATACCAAAGAAGCTTTGGAGAGGATAGTCAAAACTACAGTGGAAAATATCGGAGAGTATATTCAGAAAAATTTATAGACGGCTGTTGGAGCGATGAACAATTAGGGGACTACCACAGTAGTGTTCCTTACATAAGCGGTCGTTAAGTAAATCTAATTCTGCTTCTTCAACAGCTTTTTCGAAATTTACAGCTTCAACTTTGAGATGGCCATTTGGGTGTCGATATCGGGAACAGACAATGGTAAGGACAAAGCCGCGCTTGGATTCCTGATTGTTTGATTGTGGTTCATGATCCAATTTATTTACCATAAGTATATTTTACCATAGATTGGGGGATTTCAAATTTGATAGAATAAATTATGAAACCAGTAATAATCTGTGGGGGGTATGGAACTAAAATGTGGCCGGTAAGCCGAAGATCAAAACCAAAACATTTTTTACCTTTGATAAACGGCAAATCTTTGTTTGAACTTAATTATGAAGCCTTGAGGAGTAAATTTAAACCGGAAGAGATTTTTTTACAAACACAAGAAGAGCAAGCGAAGATGGCAAAGGAATTGGTGCCGGAATTGGACGAGAGAAATTTTTTTCTGGAACCGGAGATGAGAAATCATGGTCCGGCAACAGGATTTACAGCAATGGAGATGATAAAAAGAGGCATGGGCGATGAGCCTTTTATGCTGATTCAGACTGATTTAATAAGGACGGATAACGAATTATTTTTAAAAGCAATGGATTTGGCGGATGAAATAGCCAGGAGGGAAAAAGTTTATATAACCGGAGGAATGAAACCGGAATTTATTGTAGAAGGAGTTGATTATTTGGTGAAGGGTGAACTGATTAAGGAAGTGTCGGGAGTCAAGCTTTACAGGGTAGCAGATTATATTGATAGGACTGAAAAGGAGAAAATAAAATCGATGATGGGTTCAGATAATTTACTACTACATTGGAATCATACGGCAATGACGGGAAATAATTTGATGGAAATGTATCAAAAGTATAAACCGGAATGGTTTGAATTTTTGAAAAAAATGATTGATGGTGGTGATGTTGTTGAAAATTATAGTCAGATGTCTAAAGGTCCTTTGGAGGAGGTGACAGTAAAGGCGGAAAGAGCGGGTGAGGCGGTAGTGGTAGAATTTCCGTTTGAAATTTGGGATTTTGGGACGTGGGAAAGTGTTAAAAAGTATTTAGTGAGTAATAACTTATATCAGGTCGGTCAAAATGAAATCAATATTGATTCAAACGATAATTATGTTCGGGTGCCTAGGGAAAAACAAGTGGTGTTGATCGGGGTTGAAGGACTGGTGGTGATAGATTCCGGAGATGCTTTATTGGTAGCAAAAGGAGATGAAACAGGGAAGGTTGGACAGGTAGTGGAGAGATTAAAAGGAGAAGGAAAAGAAGAGTTGTTTTAGGGGGATTAAAGATAGTTTAGTATAGACCAAAATTGAAAGAAAGTAATTGAAAGTTGGGTGGGTGGGAGTAGAATGAGAGAATGAAATTTATTTTTGTTACCGGGGGAGTAATTAGCGGATTGGGTAAAGGAATAACGGCGGCGTCGATAGGTTTTTTATTGAAAAATGCCGGATTTAAGGTGACGGCAGTAAAAATTGATCCTTATGTTTCAATAGATGCCGGGACAATGCGGCCACAGGAACATGGTGAAGTTTTTGTAACTACGGATGGAGGAGAGATAGATCAGGATTTGGGAAATTATGAAAGATTTTTAGGAGAGGATTTTACTAAAGATCATAATATTACTACCGGGAAAGTATATTGGCAGGTGATTGATAATGAAAGACACTTTGTCTACGGGGGAAGGGACGCCGAGATTATTCCGGATGTAATTGATGAGATTAAAAAGAGAATTTATAAGGTGGGGAGGGGTTATGATTTTGTGATGGTAGAAGTGGGCGGAACAGTGGGGGATATTGAGAATATGCCTTTTTTGATAGCAGCCAGAGAAATTGGCCGGGAACATAAATCGGCTTACATGATGGTGACTTATGTGCCGTATTTGCGAAATGTAGGAGAAATGAAAACCAAACCGACTCAACATGCAGTAATGTTGTTGCGTCAAGTGGGTATAAATCCGGATTTTATTGTAACCAGGGCAGAGGAGGCGGTGGATGAACCAAGATTAGATAATATATCAAAGAGATGTTTTTTGGATCGTGAAAGGATTTTTGATGTGCCGGATTTGGATAGTCCTTACCGGGTACCGCAGGTATTGATGGAACAGGGACTGATTGATTCTATTTTGAAATTTTTTAGAAGTAAACCCAGGGATAAATCAAATAAACTTTACAAAAAATGGCAAAAATTTGTGAATTGTCAAAATGACAAGGGAGTGGAGGAGGTAAAGATTGCTTTGGTGGGGAAGTATGTCAAACATGGTAATCACGATCATTTGGATACGTACAAGTCGGTGTTGGATGCTATCAGGCATGCCTGTGGACCGTCGAAAGTGACCGTCAAGTTGGACATGGTGTCGTCGGAAGGGCTGACGGAAGAAAATTACAAAGAAAAACTGAAAGGATTTGGGGGAATAGTAGTGCCGCAGGGTTGGGGGAGCCGGGGATCGGAGGGGAAGGTGTTGGCGATACGTTATGCCAGAGAAAATAAAATTCCATATTTGGGTCTATGTTACGGGATGCAGATGGCGGTGATTGAGACAGCCAGAAATATATTAGGGTGGGAAGGAGCCGATTCGGAGGAAATAAATGGAAAAACCAAATATCCGGTTATTCATATTATGTCTTTGCAAAAGAAATTTTTAAAAAAGAAGCAATACGGAGGGACCATTCGACTTGGCTCATGGCCTTGCGAAATTAAAAGAGGGACGGTGTTGGAAAAGATGTATGAGAAATATGGTGACGAGGAAGAAGCACCGTGGAATAAGAAAGGAGTCGGTCTAGTGCCTACCCGAACAGTTTGGGAAAGACATCGACATCGTTATGAATTTAATAATAAATATAGAGATGAATTGGAAAAGGCAGGGTTGGTGGTGTCGGGGACCAGCTCGGACGGATTGTTAGTGGAAGCAGTGGAGATCAAGAATCATCCGTTTTTTGTCGGAGTCCAGTTTCACCCGGAATATAGCAGTCGGCCTTTGGTACCACACCCTTTGTTTATTGGGTTTTTGAAAGCGGCCAGAAAAGTTTAGCGTCGGGTTCGTTTTAACTTAATTTGATTACGCGGTGTATAGCTGATTATAAGTTCTTCACCAATTTTTAGCTGATGTTCAAAGGGTTGTCCGGGTCCACCTTCTTCCGGTGTAATGGTCACTTGACCGGAACCTCCATTAACGTTGACCCTAATTGATTTCTGTGGACCATCTCCTTCGTTCATGATGAAAGGTTCCACTCCATCGTATATTGTGCCTTTGGTAACAGAAATGACGGTAGCTCTGTCATTAATAGCAGGATTATCGGGTTCAAGATTTGTTTCTTTTCGCCATTTAACGGGAGACATAATTTAATTTAATTAGTATATAAGTATATTATATACTATTTTCTAGCCAATCGGCGGACGGTGATGTATGGTTGCTCGTTTTTTATAACAATAAGCGATTCACCGTTTTTAATTTGACGGGGACGGTTGTTTTCATTTCTCCCCGGGATTATTTGACCGCGATATATTACCTGATTAGCGGAGATGGTGGTGACGGTTTTGCAGTCGTGGATGTCACCAATCCCTTGAGCTAAATGATAAATATTTGATTTTTGGCGAGGATCGACATGTTTGATGAAGTATTTGGCCAATGAGGCGCGCTGTTTAAAGCTAATACGTTGACCTGGTTCCAAGATAATTCCGGAATCAGGATGATTGGTAATAAAAACTTCAGTGGTCATGTTTTTTATTTTTTAAATTATTATTTATAACTATCATTAAAATTGGAAAGAAAATCTCTTGCCCGGTCGGGAGGTTCGTATGTGAGAGTCAACTTTTGGTGGGTTATTTGATCCTCTATTACGATAGGACTATCTTTTTGACCGAAGGTGAATTCGTCAATAGGATAACCAAAGACATCAGTAATATTGACACGACCATCGCCGTGGACTTTGATTCTCTTTTGAGGTTCGTGACCAAAAAGGAAGATATGATGACGATTTTCGGCAATATCACCTCTGAAAGGATAAGTAATTTGCAAACCTACTTTGGGTAGATTTTCCTGGTCACGAGGTTGAATTAGGTCATAATTTACTGGTGACATAATTTTTATAAATTAATAATTATTTTTCCTCCTGATAATTAAGACGGCAAAGGATGTCGGCGAAGGTTTCAATATCTGCCAGGGTCTGGCCTTCAACGATAACCCGAGGGTATCTTCTATCACGAGAAGTGTTTTGAGCGATGGACTTTATTTGTTCAGAGCGCATGTAAACAGTGCCACCGCTGGCTTTGGAATAGTAAGTATCCGGAATTTCGTTACCCGGACGAACTAAGTGAAAACGAAATGCCTCGTCAAAATTTAGATCGAGGCGCTTGGGTGCACCGTTGATTCGGCGCCAACTGCGAACATTTTCAAGATTGATCATATTTTTTTATAAATTAATAATTATTAATATCGTCAAGTTGAGATTTTGGACGGAAAGTGTCTCCGGTGAGGAGGTCCAGGGTACTGGGTTGATTTGGGGGAATGTATTCCAAAGTGACCCTTTTGCCGTTTTTTTCGTAGGCGGTTTCATGACTGCGGCGAATGTTATTGGGAACACCTTGCGGTTTGCCATTTCTGTCTAAGGTAACCTCGTACATGGTACCATCACCAAAAACTTGAATGGAGAACCGTGTTCCGGGGAGAGGAAAAATAAACTCTTTATTTTCGGTAGCCGAGATAATACCATGGGTGGTTTTGGTCCGAGTGGCTCCGGAGTGAGTGACTAGTTCACTAACTATTTCAGTCCATTTTACTGGTGACATTTTGTCTCCTTTTTACCGGTGCCAAAAACAAAAAGGCCGGCATCTATTAATAGATTGGCCGGTCGTAAATCTCTTCGATAAACTCAGAGCAAGGCGTTGTTATCTTGTACTTAGTATAGCAAAGTGGTTGAAAATGTCAAGTCCCCCTGGAGATAAACCCAGAGGGACTTGATTTTTGACAGATTCTGAAATTGATTCAGAATGACAATTTATTTAAGTTCAACTTGAGCGCCAGCGGCGGTAAGTTTGGTTTTGGCTTCTTCGGCCTGTTCTTTTTTCATAGTACCGAGAGAAGCGGGAGGTGCATCGACCATGTCTTTGGCTTCTTTAAGTCCGAGATCGGGTTTGAATTCGCGAACAACTTTGATGACGGCGATTTTGTTGGCACCGGCATTGGTGATAACAACATCAAACTCGGTCTTTTCTTCGACTGCAGGAGCGGCTTCTCCACCAGCTGCGGAGGATCCGGTTCCGGTGCTAGCGACCGGAACGGCTGCTGCCGCCTTGACGTCAAATTTTTCTTCGAGAGCTTTAACTAACTCGGAAAGCTCTAATACCGATAATTCAGCTACAGAATCAATTATTTTCTGGAGCTTTGCGGATACTTTGGTTTCATCTGCCATAATATTTTTGGTTTAAATAATAATTAATTTGCCTGTTTGTCAGCGAGTGCTTTTAGAGTTAGAACCAATTGAGTTTGGTTGTACCTAAAAGTGTAGAGCAATCTATGTAAAGGATTGGCCAATCCACCGACAAATTGAGCAATGAGTGTGGATTTTGAAGGAAGGGAGAGGATGGTTTTGAGTTGATCGACTGAAAGTAATTTTTGATCGAAGATGCCGTATTTGAAACTGGTGACTTCTTTGGACTTGTTGACTTTGTCGATTTCTTTGAGAGGTGAGATTTCGTCGTCGTTGGAAAAGGCAATAGCGGTAGGACCGGTGAGGGTTTCGGGCAATTCGATATTTAAATTCTTGAGAGCCAGAGTGATAAGACGGTTTTTGATGACTTCGATGCGACCACCGGAAGCCCGGACTTTATCGCGGAGATCGGAGATGTCAAGAGCAGTGAGACCCTGATATTGAATGAGGGCGGCGGATTTGGCGGCGGTCAATTTGTCGGTGACGTCTTTGACCTGGTCAATTTTTGATTGTGCTGGCATTGATGATTTTTAAAAATTAAAAATAAAAAACTCGCCTTTGACAGCGAGTGAAAGAATATTTCCTCGGTAGGAATTAATTATAATTCCGGTGGTAACCGGAATAAACCTACTGTCTTCGGCTTAAGTAGAGTGATTATATATGAATATGGGGAAAAAGTGAAGTGGGTGTTTTATTGATACATGAATTGGTATACTTTGGGTAATTAAAAATTGGTTCAAATTTTAGAAATATAGTTTTGACGGAAAAAGTCAGAAGATGACTTGGTTAGGACTTTGTGTCTAAAATGATTTGAACAGGGGAGGATGGGATATGAATCCTTTTTATTTTGACAAAAAGAGCCGTGAGACGGTGGCAGAGGCAGTGATTAAAGTAACCGGAGGTGAGAGGATAGCCGCAAATACTTTAATTGAGATGTGTAAAAAGAGACCGAGAGTGTTTTTGGGCAAGAGGAGAATAAGGTTGAGGATAAACTAAGAAGAATTATTGCCGATTTTGGCGGTTTGGTATTACCGGATGAGGTTAGGCCGGAATTGTGGAGGTCTCCTGTCGGGAGATTGGTTCTCAAAAAATTACAAACTGAATTAGGAAATCTGCCGTCTAGGAGAAATTAAGTTAAAATAGGTAATGCAAAAGAAGTGGCTGCTTTTTGGAGCCTTGGCAGTGGGAATATTGGCCAGCGGGGGATGGTGGTATGTGGAGTATGGAATCGGGTGGATCAATCCGAGGGCAAAAAATAAGATAGAAATAAGCCGGGATTTGGCAAAATATGATTTTGATAGTTTGAGAAAGAGGCTGCCGATGGTATCAGAGATAGAAATTTTGGGACCGATAGAGGCGGTTGAAGACAGAAGAAAAAGTATGGGACTAAAATATGAAAATATTTTCAGTACCAGGGAGATAAGTTTTGTGAGTAATGGTAAAAAAATTTCGGGAATGATTAACTATTATCCGGAGAGATCGAGTTTGAGTCCGGTGGTGATAATGATTCGGGGGTATGCGGAACCGGTGGGGTATTATCCGGGATCAGGGACATGGAGAGTGGCGGATAGATTGGCAGACATGGGAATAATGACGGTGTCTTTGGATTTTTTGGGATATGCTAATTCGGAGATAGGATCGACGGATGTGTTGGAAGCCAGATTTGAAAAGGTGCCGGCGGTATTAGATTTGATCGCTTCGGTAAAAAATTTGCCATTTGTAGATTCGGAAAGAATTGGGATTTGGGCGCATTCAAACGGTGGGCAGATTGCATTGTCGGTGTTGGAAGTGACGGGGGCAAATTATCCGACTAGTTTGTGGGCGCCGATGACAAATCCATTTCCCCAATCGGTGTATGAAACTTTAGAGGAAGGAAGTATGGTAAAAGAGATTTTGGATGAATTTGGGAAGCATTATGATTATAGACGTTATGCCTTTGAAAATTATTATGCCTGGATAAATGCGCCGGTGATGATTCATCAGGGGACGGCAGATGAGTGGTGTGAGGTGGAGTGGCAAGAGGAAGTGGTAAATGGGTTAAAAGAGGTAGGGAAAGATGCGGATTTATATATTTATGAGGGTGATGATCATAACTTTTCGAAGAATTGGGAGGAGGTAGTGGCAAGGGATTTGGGATTTTTTGAGAGATGGTTTTAAAAGTTAACTATTGTGGTAAAATACCTCTGAAAAATTAATTTTTTTATGTTAAATAAATGGTCATACACTAGTCTTGATGATTTGGTTTCCTCGCAAATTGAGATAACTAGACTTTCTTATGACACACATTCTCAAGAATATGCGGAAGCATGGGAATGGAGTAGCATAGCTAGACAGCGTACAAAGAAAGACTATATTGATCCGTTTGCAAAGGAAATTAAGAAGAATGGGGTTGTGTTAGTAGTTGGGTGTGGGACAGGAAGAGATTTGAAAGTATTGGGGGAATTAGGATTTCATTATCTTGGTATAGACAGTTCGAGAGGAATGTTAATGGAGGCAATAAATCAAAGAAATGTTGACGGACCGGTGTTATGTTCGGATTTGGAATCTTTGAGCTTGGTGGAAAATTCTTTCGACGGTATTTTGATTGATAGTGCTATTGAACATATTAGAAAAGTTGATATAGATAAAATTTTAGAAAAATTGTATAAATCATTGAAAAAAAATGGTGTGATGTTGTTGCGTTTTAGGTTAGGTAACGGAAAGGTCTTTAGAGTTGATGATATGGTTGGGACTAGGTATTTTACTTCATATCGAAAGGAAGAATCTAAGAGGATGGTAAATGGTAATGGATTTAAAGTGGTGAGTGATTATTGTTCCAATCATCTTAATGATGATAGGCCTGGATTTCACGCGTATATTTTGAGAAAATAGAGTATATGAAAGCATATTTTACTGCAGCAATATTTCAAAAGGATAAGTTTGATGATAAATATAATCAGATTGTTGATATTTTAAAGAGTAATGATTTTGAGGTTTTTGAAGATACAACAAAGGTAAGTTATCAAGAAGCGATAGATAAAACAGATAGTGAAAGAGTTGATTATTATAAAAGAGTACTTAAATGGATAGATAAATCAAATTTGGTGGTAGCCGAGGCCTCGTTCCCTTCTACTTTGAGTATTGGGCATGAGATTACTTTAGCTTCTGAGAAAGGTAAACCAGTTATTGTATTGTATATGAAAGGTCGTGATCCTAGTTTTTTGTTGGGATTGAAAAGCGAAAAAGTAATTTGGGTGGAATACAATGATAATAATCTCAAAGAGGTGCTAACTGAAGCTTTGGTAAAGGCGAAGGATCAGTCCGACGTTCGTTTTAATTTTTTTGTATCTCCCAAAATTTTGAATTATTTAGATTGGATTGCGAAAAAGAGAATGACACCAAGATCAGTTTTTTTGAGAGATTTGATTGAGAAAGAGATGAAGAAAGACAAGGAATATAAGGATAATTAGGTGGGGATCATATTTAATGAGAGGGGAAAGGTGATGTCTTTTGGAGTGATAATAAACATGGTGTGAAAGTCATTGATGGATTGACGGTGGCCGGTTTTGGGGTCGGTGATGATATTTTGATCCCACCAACGTTTTTCAAATTGAAGGATAGAAAAATTTCTATCGGTGCCGGCGTAGTGACGTTCGGGGTCGGCGATGAGGACAAGATTTTGTTGGGTATTGATGTAGGTAACGATACTGTAATGGCCTTCGTCGTCATCGTATTCGCCATAATCCTCTTCTTCATCCGGACTGAATGAATTATATTCTTCTTCGTCTTCATCCGGCCAATCAAAAACACCCTGCCACTCGACTCCGACCGGATATTGAAATTGGTTGACTATTTTGGAGAGTTCACTTAAAGTAGCTTCGTGTTTGTACCAAAATTGAAGTTCAGGAAAAAGAGATTTGGTGGCGAGGGCTAACTCGGCAATGGTGGAGCCGTTAATATTTACTTTATGCTGAATGTTGGCGGCCTGGACAATTTGATGTTGATGGGCGCCGTAACTTAGAAAACTTAAAAGCATTTCTAAAACTGCCGGACCACAATAAGAACTGGTGATCTGGGCTATCCGCTTGAGGGTTGGAAAAGGATACTCATTTGAGTTGTCGGGCATACTTACTTAAAAGACTGGCCAAAATATCTTGGAATTTTAGACCGTGCATAGCGGCGACTTCGGTGTAAGGTAGACCGAGGTCCGGTCCAAAGGCGGTATTTGGGTTGGAATCGGTAAAATAAGGAGTATTGGTACTTTCGTCGTAGCGGACGTCAAATTTGGCATAGTCTTTGTGGCGGAGACCGTTGAAAGCACGGACGGATAGTCTGGCCAATTTGGTGCGGATGGGCTCTTCAACATGAACGTAAGTGTAGGCCTTGGCATCGTCATAAGATTCGATAGAGGTGAAGAAATGTTTGCCATCAGGTTTTTTTCTAAATACTTTTTGGCCCATGAATACGTGTTTTTTAACACCATCATCAAAGACACAGACGGTGATTTCGGGTCCGTCGATGAATTGTTCGACAATGACAGGTTGATGGTAGGTGGTAATCATGAAGTCAACTTTTTTTTGAGCGTCTTTGTAGGTTTCTTTGACGGCTTTATTGTCGATACCGACACTGCCTCCCGAACCGCAAAGTTTGACAATCAGGGGTAAACCAAGATCTTCATGGATTCTGGTACCGGCACGACGGATAAATTGGTAGGCAGGGGTAGGGACGTC
>DPKG01000014.1 GCA_003542615.1 Candidatus Shapirobacteria bacterium
TCCATAGTTTCGGTATTAGTGGCAAAATAGGCAGAAAGAAAACCGTTTTCAAATTCCATACCACTGGTTTCTTTGGTTTCCAACTCCAATCCTTTACCCTCTTCGGCAGTAATAAGACCGTCTTTACCAACTTTAACTACAGCATCGGCAATAATCTTGCCGATAGACGAATCACCGGCAGAAATTGTTGCTACCTGTTCGATGGAACTTTTATCACTAATTTTGATGTCTTTTTTCATATTATCTAGGCTGGCTAGGATTGCCTTTAGACCTTTTTCTAAGCCTTTTCGAATCAGCATGGGATTGGATCCGGAGGTTACGACCTGCATACCCTTGTTGGCAATAGCTTGGGCTAAAACAGTGGCGGTGGTAGTACCGTCTCCGGCTGAATCGTTGGTTTTGGAGGCAGCTTCCTTTAAAAGTTGGGCTCCAATATTTTCATACGGGTCTTCGAGATCGATTTCCTTGGCGACAGTAACACCATCGTGAATTACGGTGGGTCCGCCAAATTTTTTGTCGATGGCGACGTTTCGGCCTTTGGGACCGAGGGTAGTGGAAACCGCATTGGCTAAAATATTAATACCATTTAAGAGAGATTGACGGGCATCAGCCCCGAATTTTAGTTGTTTTGCCATAAGATAAATTAATTAAGAATGAATAATTAGAAATTTGTAGTTACTTGATGGTGGCCATGACGTCTTCGAATTTAAGGATCAAAAGATCCTGATCGCCATCTTTGTATTCTTTTCCACCCCATTCTCGGTAAATAACGGTATCTTTGAGTTTACAGGGAGCAGATTTCTTGGTGCCATAATCAGAAATAAAATCCTGACCAATGGCAAGAACCGTCCCTTGTTGAGGTTTATCTTCGTGACTATCGGGTAAAACGATACCGGAATCAGTGGTTTTTTCTTTTTTTTGAGGCTTGACTAAAATATAACCGGGGGCAGGAGTGATATTTGAGGTTGACATATATTATTTTAATATTAATGAATAAAGATCCTCTGCCAATGGCAGATGTCGGGTTTGACATAGCAGTCAAACTTTTGGACTGCTAATATTGTAATGACAAATTCTAAAAAGGTCAAGGGTTTTGTCTGAGATATAATAAGTTAAATGAAAATAAAGTTAGTTAAGACAGTAATTGGAAAACACAAATTAGTATGTAATTATTTACCGGAAGATAGGTATATTGGTCAAAGGATTGCATTGGGAAAGTATGAACCATATTTAAGCAGACTGATGTTGGAGCAAATAAAGGAAGGAGATGTGGTAATCGATGTTGGAGCAAATATCGGATATTACAGTATGTTATTTTCAAAAAAAGTAGGAGAGAAAGGTAAAATTTATGCCTTTGAACCGGATAAAACAAACTATGAGATATTAGTAAAAAACATTCGTGAAAATAAGCTGAAAAATGTGAAAGTAATTAAGGGTGCTTTGGGAAGTAAAGATTCTATAAAAACTATGTTTAAATCGGCGGATAATTTGGGTGACCACAGATTGTTTAGTGATAAGCTGGCAATTTCCGGTTATGAAAAAATAAAAGTTTATAAATTAGATAGTTATTTAAAAAGGCAAAAAGAAAATAGAAAGATAGATTTAATTAAAATCGATACACAGGGATGGGAGCCGGAAGTAATGTTGGGAGCGAAAAAAACTATTGAAAAATTTAGACCGACAATATTTTTTGAATATTGGCCATGGGCTTATAAGATGGCGGGTTTGAATAAAACAAAAATGATGGCATTTTTGAGAAAGATTTATGGGCAGATAAATTTTATAGAGGAATATATTCAGGTATATTTTCCAATTAAAACCGGGAAATTGGATCAACAATTTGCTGATAATAATGAAAAGTTATATGGTAATTTGTGGGTTAAGGGAGAAATTGACTGGAAATACTGGAGAGGTTCGGTAAAAGATTTTTGGCTAAAAAAGATGATGAAAAGAATTTTAGGAAAACCACAAACATAGGTAATTTGATATATTTAGTTATGTCGAAAATAAAATCAATAAAGGCCAGAGAAATTTTAGCATCAGGGGGGACTCCGAGTGTGGAGGCGGAAGTAGAATTAGAATCGGGAGTAGCGGAAAAGGCATCGGTAAGTTTTGGAGTGTCGGCAGGGAAACATGAGGCGGCAGTAATTTTTGACGGAGATATGGACAGATATGGAGGTAAGGGAATGTTGAAAGCAGTGGAAAATATAGAAAATCAGATAGCAGTGGAAATATTGGGAATGGAAGTAACAGAACAGCGGGAGATAGATGAAAAGATGATCGGGTTGGACGGAACGGAAGACAAATCCAGATTGGGAGGTAATGCAATTTTAGCGGTATCGATGGCAGTAGCAAGAGCGGCGGCCAAAGATGAAGGGGTGCCTCTTTATAAATATTTGGGAAGTGTGTTTGGAATGGATCCTTCGACGGTGCTCAGGACAAGTTTACCTAAGCCGATGATGGTAATGATTGAGGGAGGAAAGCATGCAGTAAATACGACGGATATTCAGGAATATTTGTGTATGCCAAAAGGATTGGAAAGTGCAAAAGCAGCCATTGAGAGGAATCAGGAAATTTATAGCCAGTTGGGAGAGGTGCTGAAGAAAAATGGACTATCAACAAATGTGGGAAATGAGGGGGCTTATGCACCGGACGGAATTGAAAGTAATGAAAAACCATTAAAATATTTGGTGGAGGCGATAGAAACATTGGGGTTAAGGCCGGGAGAAGATGCTGTTTTGGGAATAGATGCGGCGGCGAGTGAATTTTATCAAAACGGAAAATATAACTTGGACAGAGACGGAGTAAGCATGGATGGAGAAAATTTGATTGAATATTGGTTGAAATGGATAGAAAAATATCCGATAGCGACGGTGGAAGATTTACTTTTTGAAGATGACTGGGAAAATTGGACAAAATTGACAGCGAGATTGCCTTCGGGAGTTTTGAACATCGGTGATGATTTGACGGCGACAAATAGTAAGCGCTGGCAAAAGGCTATTGATACAAAGGCAGCTAATTCAATTTTAATTAAATTAAATCAGGCAGGAACAGTATCAGAGACAATGGATTGCTGTATTTTGGCTAAGGTTCACGGATTACCGACAATTCCTTCACACAGGGGCGGAGGCGAGACTGATGATACTTTTTTGGTGGATTTGGCAGTGGCGGTGGGTTCGAAATATATTAAAGTCGGACCGACGAGAGGAGAAAGGGTGGTGAAATATAATAGATTGATGGAGATTGAGGAAGAAATTAAGGAAAATTAGATTTTATATTCGAAATATTGATCGTAAGGGATTTTCCAGGAGGAGGCTTCGGATTCGGTGGATTTTTCCATAATTTTTCGGAAGGCACGGATGGAGTTGCCATGGGCTGAGACAACAATTGAGACGTTTTTACCGGAATATTTTGATTTTAAGTCTTTGATAAAATCCCCTACTCTAAGGGCAACATCTGCAAAACTTTCACCTTGGGGAGGGCGTTCGTCCCAAGAACGGTGCCATTTATCAAATTGTTTTTGGCCAAATTCGTTGATGATAGTCTGGTGGGCAAAACCGGACAATTTGCCATAATTTCGCTCAATAATTCGGTCATCTTTGTAAATTTGTTTGCATTCGGGATGTGATTTGAGAACCTGACGGAGAGTGTCTTTGGAACGGGAAAGACGGGAATGATAAGCTATATCGATTTTTTTGTCTTTGAGAAGCAGACTTAATTGCTTGGCTTGTTTGATGCCGGTGGGAGTTAGAGTTGAGTCTTTCCAGCCTGTAAAGATACGACCTTTGTTGTAGTGAGTTTGTCCGTGACGAAAGAGGTATATTGTGGCCATAATCTATTGTATCAAGTAAAAGTTGAAAGAATTTTGATATACTTAGCCACTCGCAAGGAAGGTTGCGGCGAATGGTAAGCCACGGGTTTGCTAAACCCGCGTCCGAAAGGGCATGTGGGTTCGACTCCCACACCTTCCGCCTACGTTCGCCGGAGCTAACAAGCGAAGGTGGATTATCAAAAGTTTTTGAGTTTTTTAGTCTTCTATGGAACCAGTCGGTGGACTACGTCGGATAAATCCTCCAAAGGGTCAAAGATAAAATTCTAGTAAAGACTAGATTATCTGCAAATTTGTGATATAGTCAATATAACTACATGGTAGCAAGGCAGCCGAACTTTGAGTCGGACCATTAAAACTTGCAGCGGTAGCAGGACTTCATCCCTTTCGATGAACCAATAAAACCTGCAATGAAAAATTATTGTATCTTAGCTAAATTTTTTCTCGCAACGATTTCGTTGCGTTTCAATACGGTCATATTGTTGACCGTATTTTTTTGGTCTTTTTCAAATTACTTGTTTATATCTATTCAGAAATGATTAACTCAATTCCTTTGCCTTATAAAATATCTGGAACAAAAATAACCATCCCTTTCAAAGCAATTTGTTCGGTTACTGACAAAGAATTCGGTGGTAATCTTATTATTGAGTATCGGCCTACGAATAAAGCTTTAGAGTACGTACATGCTGAAGAGGTAATTACCGCCATTTCCAGAAAAAAAATTACTGCCGAGGACTTTGTCTTGACCATTTATCAGGAAGTAGATAACTCAATTAACCCTATCTACTTAAAAGTTATAGCTGATATTAAACATTCAGACGCTCATCAACCAGTTCAAGTCTGGTTAGAGAGTTAAACATATGAACATTTTTCTAATAATTATTTGGATAATTGGTATCACTAGCTTTACTCTAACTGGTAGTATCTATGCTCGTAAATACAACAAGCCCGACTTACTAATTGGCTTATACGTTACATTCATTTTAGTCGCCCAGATCTTAGCTGCCAAAGTCTCGGCTTTTAATTTGGGATTTACTACATTTTACGGTCCCAGTGGTGTTTTAGTTTTTTCAATTACTTATCTTTTAACTGATATCGTCAATGAAAAATTTGGTCGCCGCGAAACTCACAAAATGATTTTTATTGCTTTTGTCTCCCAAGTCGCAATGCTTTTTTTTCTGTGGCTCGGGACTTCATTCCCCCCCGCACCTTTCTGGACCATTCAGTCAACATGGAATCAAATTTTTGGAATTGTTCCGAGAATTACTTTCGCTAGTTGGATATCTTTTTTAATTTCCGAAAACACCGACGCTGTTATTTATGAATATTTCAAAAAAATAACCAAAGGAAAACACCTGTGGACTAGAAATGCTTTTAGCTCTATTCCATCTCTTCTTTTGGATAGTCTGATATTTATACCCTTGGCTTTTGGTGGAGTCATGCCCCTTTTACCCCTAATTGTTGGTCAAACCGTTCTCAAATGGATTGTTGGGTTAATTAATATTCCTTTTATGTACCTTAATAAAGCAATTTTAGGTAAAGAAGTTAAAAATGAAAAATAAAAAAGCTATTTGTCTTATTAGCGGTGGATTAGACAGCGCAGTTGCCTCAGCGATAACCATTAATGAGGGTTATGAGCCAATATTTTTGTTTTTACGTTATGGTCAAAAAACACTGGAAAAAGAAGAATGGTGTTTAGATAAATTGACTAAATATTGGAAGGTAAAACAAGTCTACAAAGTTGATTTGCCTTGGATAAAAGAATTTGGTGGTTCAGCTTTACTTGACAAAAATATTCCACTTGATGAAATAAATTTTAGACTCGAATATGTTCCTTTTAGAAACTCGATATTTTTAGCTGTTGCTACTGCTTTAGCAGAAGTCGAAAAAGCAGATATCATTGTTGTCGGTTCTACTGGTGGTGACCATATTTGTCCTGACAATCGACCCGAATTCATCAAAGCTTTTCAAAAAATTATTTCCATGGGAACCATGTTAAAAAAAGATATAAAAATTTTTCACCCACTGACAAAAACTGATAAAACCGGAGCTGTCAAAATTGGCGAAAAATTAAAAGTACCATTTGAACTTACCTGGTCTTGTCACAATAAAATTGATTTTGCCTGTGGCCATTGCAGTAATTGTCTTTCCCGAATTGAGGCTTTTAATTTAAATGTTTTTCGAGATCCAATTGAATATGAAAAATAATAAAATTGTTATTTTAGGCTTAAACGGATGGTTTGAACGAGGTCACGACGCTTCAGCTTGTTTAATAATTGGGAGTGAAATTATTGCCTTCGCTGAAGAAGAGCGTTTTACTAGAAGAAGGTATAGCTTTGACTCCATGCCATTACTTTCTACGGCCTATTGTCTTGACGAAGCAGATATCAATGTTGATAATATTGATTTAATTGTTTATGGATGGGATTTGCCATTAGAGTATTCACTCAGAGGGAGAGACTTGCCAGATTTTAAAAAATATATTATTTCTTCAATCTTTCCTAAACCTCTTTATCGTTATCAAAAAATTCCTAAAATTAAATTTTTAAATCATCATCTAGCTCATGCTGCTAGTTCATATCGTCTTAGTGGTTTTGATAATGCTTCAATACTTGTTTTGGATGGTCAAGGAGAAAATGCTAGTGGCACACTTGCCTATGCCAAGAACGGAAAAATTAAATTAATTTGTAAAATTCCAATATCTTACTCACTTGGTTATATGATGGAAGCTGCATGTAAGTTTATTGGTTTAAAAACTTTTGATGCTGGGAAACTAATGGGTTTGGCCGGTCACGGTAAAAAGGGGAAAGTTTTTGACAATTTTATTTTTAACAAATTAACCTATTCATTAAAAGATTTTCCAAAAGATATCGATTTATTAAAAGACTCTCTAGATGAACAGGAAAAAATTATTAACGCCTGGATTAAATACTTTGAAAGTAAATTCAATTTTAAAAAAAATAAAGTTGTTAAATTCAATTCTTTAAAGGGAAACTTAAATACCGAAATTCAATTTGATCAAAGTCAAAAGGATTTTGCTTATTCAGTTCAACTAACTTTAGAAAAAGCCGTCATTCATCTGGCTAAATCACTAATTAACTTTACTGGTTGTAAAGATTTAGTTATTGCAGGTGGAATTGGATTAAATTGTACTACAAACGGAATTTTAATTTCCCAAAAAATTGTTGATGATTTGTATATTTCTCCAGCAGCAAATGATGCCGGAGTTAGTATGGGAGCGGCTTTAGAAATGGTATATAAAATCAAAGAATCAAAATTTAATCGGCTGGATCATATCTTTCTTGGACCTAAATTTAGTGACATTGAAATCAAAAAAGTATTAGATAAGCAGAAAATTTATTACATAAAAGTGAAAAATATTGAAAAACTTGCCGCAAAATTTCTTTCCGAGGGGAAAATTGTAGCTTGGTTTCAGGGACGAATGGAGGGTGGACCCAGGGCTTTAGGAAATCGTAGTATCCTAGCCAACCCGAAAATTGGTTCTATGCATTATGTTGTTAATGAGATTAAATCCCGTGAAAATTGGCGACCTTTGGCCCCAAGTATTTTGGAAGATTATCGAAAAGATTATTTCGAAAAGAGCAGTTTTTCCCCTTTCATGCTTCAAAACCATAAGGTGTACATAAATAAAGCTAAGGAAGTTCCAGCAGTAGTTCATACGGACCTAACATCTCGGTACCAATCTGTAACAAAGAAAGCCAATAAAAAATATTATCAGTTAATAAAAGAGTTTTATAAAATTACTAAAACTCCTATTATTTTGAATACATCCTTTAATATTGCCGGTGAACCAATTGTATGTACTCCTGATCAAGCCATTAGATCATTTTATTCCAGTGCCATTGACTGTCTCGCCATTGGAAATTATTGGATTACTAAAAAATGAAAAAACTTCCTCTAAGTATTATTATTCCCTGTGCCACCGATATCAGGATAAAAACTTGTCTTGATAGTATTAATGAAAATGTCGAAATAGTTGTTGTTCTTAACGGCCCAACTACAGAGGTTGTTAATATTGTTAAAAAATATTCCGTAGAAGTTGTTACCTTATCTGAAAGAAATCTTCCTAAATCTTTAAACGCTGGAATTGAAAAAGCTACCAACCAAAAATTTATATTAATGGATTCAGATTGTGTTTTTCATTCTCGGGCAATTAAAAAAATATTCTTAGCCCTCAATAATAATTTTGTTGCCAAAGGTAAGGTAATATTTCAATATGATAATTTAATTTCCAGATCAATATCAAGAGTCAGAGACTATACTAATGCTGATACGGTCAAGGCTTATAATCCTTTTTTAGGACTTAGAAAAGATTTGGTCGATAAAATTGGTGGATTCTTTTTCCACAACGATATATATTGGACAGAAGATGCTGATTTAAACAATAGAATTGTTGCCGCCGGAATAAAAATCAAATCGGTTCCATGTGCTATTGCTTACCACCCATCTTTAACCTTAAAACAAGATTTAAATAGTGCTTTTAAATATGGTATAGGTAAACGAATTAGAGTTGAAAAAAACATTGCCAAAGGTATCGGGTCGCATTATTCCATGATATTTGACGTTGCCAAAAAAAAAGGTTTATTAAGTGCAATGTATTATCATATTTGGAATTGTTCTTATACGGCTGGTTATTATTTCCAGATTGTTAAAGATCCTTACAAAACAAGAAGGTTAATAAATTAACATGAATAAAAAGAAAAAAATGATAAATCTAAAAAAATTTGAGAAAGAATTAGTGGAAGCAGCTCGATTTCAGGATAATTATGATTTTCAAACAATAAACTTAATTGCGCCAGCTAGCCCAACTCCTTTAAAATATTTAAATACGACATTAAGGCATAATGCAATTGCAGAAGGCTTGTTGGGTCATAGACCTTACGCTGGAGCGGAAGGATTTAATCGAATTGAAGAAATAGCCTGCAGGTTGGCTTGTCAACAGTTTGGAGCTGACCATGCTAATGTACAACCTCACTCGGTAAGCCAGGCAAATCAAGCTGTTTATCAAGCATTACTATTAAATGGTGACAAAGTTTTAGCTATGAAATTTAGCGACGGAGGACACTTGACTCATGGTCTAAAAATAAATTTTTCTGGAAGATTTTTTAATTTTAACTTTTACGGTACGGGAAAAGATGGAAGACTTGATTACAAAGCAATCGAAAAACAAGCAGTTGAATTTAAACCAAAACTAATTGTATGTGGTGCTTCTTCGTACCCAAGAGAAATTGATTTTAAAAAACTAAAGAAAATTGCAGCAAAAGTAGGGGCTTATTTAATGGCGGATTTGTCACATCCTGCTGGATTAGTGGTTGCCAATAAGTTTCCCCAGCCTTTTCCCTCCTGTGACGTAGTAACTTTGACTTTAGATAAAACTATGTTGGGACCTCATGGTGGAATTATTTTGTGTAAAAAAGAACTTGAGCAAACAATAGATAAAGCTGTTCATCCAGGAACACAGTCAAGCGTACCTTTGAGACGAATATTTGAAATGGCTCAATGCTTATTAGACACAGCTAAACCATGGTTTTTAAAATACATAGACCGACTTCTGATAAATATGAAAGTTTTTGAAGAAGTATTTAACAAACTCCCCGGGTTAATGGTGACGGGAGGGAGTGACACTCATTTAATGGTCTTGAATACTTATAATGTTTTGGGACTAACAGGAAAAGATTCAGAGGAAATACTAGAGAAAATTGGTATATTAACTAATAGACAAGTAGTACCAGGCGACACATTGAAGCCATATGTTGCCAGTGGAATCAGATTGGGAGCAACTTGGATTACAGCAAGAGGTTATCGGCCCGAAGAGGTAAATCTTATCGGTAAAATAATTCTAAAGAATTTAACAAACCCGAATGATAAAAAAATTCAAAAAGAATCGAAAGCAAAATTGGAAAATCTATTATGGGTTAAAAGAAAAAATGATGTTTGGAAAGATGAAACCACCACGATATAGATTTAAGTTCCCAAATACAGTTTTATTTATTAGCGGAATTCCACTTTCTGGGAAATCGACAGTAACTCCGTTAGTTGCAACAGACATTGAAGGTTGTGCTACTCAATCAATGGATATTTTCAGACTACTCTCGCAGGAATTTGAAAACAGAAAAAAGTTGTCCGACCGGAACCCATTTGTTAAGTTTGGTTCGTGCGATAGCTATCAAAATATTGGTAAAGGTGAATATACGCCAAAAAATCTAGTTATAGGATTCAACAAGTATGCCGAGGCAGTAAGTTCTTTATTACCTCTTGTATTACCAAAGTTAGAAGCGCAAGGAGTACGGGACATAATTTTTGAGGGAGTACAATTAACTCCATTGATCGTTGAACCATATCTAAGAAATAGAAACAAATTAATTATTTTAACTACAAAAGAAGAAAGATTAAATCTTAACCGAACTAAGATATTCGGAAATGATAAACAATTGTTAGAAAGATATTCTACTGACAAACTGTTTATATTGCAAAACGAGTTAATAAAACAGTCAAAACAGATTAATAATAGTTCTTTTACATTGGTTGAAAATATTGATGACTATCATATAACAGCAAATATAATTATTGATTTTTTGGAGAAGGCAGATGTTATAGAGACGTTGACAGACAATAAATGATGGAAAAATTAATTAAACAAATTAATGGAGACAGGGCAGAAAAGAGATATTTTAATGAGGTATTCTTTAACCAGCTATTTTCTGCAATTTCAGTTCCATTACTTGGAATTAACCCACAATTAAAGCAAATCACTTTATAAAATATACAAAGAATCTTTCAGTAACTCAGATTTGAAGATTATAGGAGGACATTTAGCATTAATACACAGGAAATGTCAGAAATATTCTAATGTTTGGCCACTAGGAATTTTAGAGAGATACAATATCATAGAAAAGTATTCAGAATTAATAACTAGTTCTAAAGAGAGAATCGCAAGTCCCAAGATTGGATTGACGCATGGTGATTACAGACTTAGAAATATATTGAAAGATGAAGAAAAGATTTATATTTCAGATTGGGAGTTTGGTGGACTCAATTTTATTTATTGATATTTGGCTATATTTTGGGCAGATTTTCTTCACAATCAATTCCGTAATAATTATGGCCGTCTATATTTAATAAATTTTATTGAAGGTTATATGGGTAAGAATTATTTATCTGACGATAAGCTAAATTTTTCTCTTACATTGGGGGGAGTCGATGTAGTTTTTGATCATATTAGTCCAAGAGTTGGTGAAAAAAACCTGAGTCAAATATATTGTTTGAAAATATTACAAAGAAAGAGATTGACTTCTTATTAGATATAAGCTCAACGAACTTGAAATGATTTATAAATTACCAATGGCTATTGCCAATTGACGAACTTCTTCATTATTTAATCGGCTAAACGGTTTACTCAAAATTTCCATTGGTAGACCGATTCTGGCAACTAAAGTACCAATTTCCCCAGTTAATTCGTTGTTCACACTTCTATGACCTACTGGTAATTTATTTAAATCAATAGCCATTCTTTTTAACTCAACATTTATTTGTCTCCTTTCATATCGGTGCGACAAGTCTTTCCTTAATTGTTTTCCCATCTCCGAACCCGAAGAAAATCCATTTAACACTTTGGCTAGGGTTAGACTTTCTTTTTGGCTTAAAATTATTCTCTTTCTCAATTGAAATCCGTACATTTTTCCATCTTCCGGATATTCTTTCGGTGACAATGAAATAACATCAGCGTCTGTTCTTGGTACCGGCCAAAAACTAGTTCGGGGAACATGAACAGTTCGATTGACATCAAATATTCCACAGATAAATGACAATCTAGTATATCGATCATCGTTTGGATTTCTCATGGTCATAATCGACGCCATATTGTCACCTACTAATAATGTTATTCTTTCAATCTTATCGGATACGACAGACAAGGTTGTTAATAATGGTTCAGATATATTAAAAGGGATGTTTCCTATCACCTGATGTCTTGCTTCTCTGTCAATATTTAACCATTTTTTAAAATCAAAATTAAGGGCGTTCTGATTAACAATCTTAACATTATCAATACCTTTTAATATTTTTTCTTGTGCTTCAGCAAAATCAGGAAATATTTCCAATCCTATAACACTGCTAGCTCTTTTGGCAATTCCTTTAGTTATATTTCCAGGACCACACCCAATTTCCACCACATCCGCACCCTCAATTGTTAAAGAGGCTACTGCTTTCACCATTGCCGGATCAACTAAAAAGTTTTGACCCAACTTTTCCACCGGTTCAAAATTCAACTCGTCTTTTAGTTGTTTTTCGCTTATAGGACTAAACGAATCTTCCTTTCTCATGACTCCCATTGTATAATAATATAGGTCATTTGTAAATACACAATTATTGAAAAATAGTTTATAATAAGCCATGATTCAAAGTGAATTGTCTTCAAAAGTTGAAAATATCGCCCAAAAATTAGAATTACGCCAATTAGTCGTTATTCAATTTTTAGTGTTGATTTCTTCGAAACTTAGATACACTAGCAGGGGCTTGACAAGAAAATTAGGACTACCACAGGTACATCTTTATAGACTAATTCATGAATTTTCGGATATTTTAGAACCCAAAGATGTGAACATTGAAACCAAAAAAGATTTGACTGGAGAAATTGCTAATTATGCAAAAAAAATGTTATTAGGAATCAAAATTAACCAAAATGCCATTAAAGAAATGATAAATAAATATCAAAAAAATAGACCAAAACCAGACCGCAATTTAGATCAATTCAACGCCACCATGGCAACAACGGTTAAAAGAGTTACTAAGTTAGCCAGTAACGGAGACTTAGTCGGCAAAGAAATTGCTTTTTTAGGAGACGATGATTTGGTTTCAATCGGGGTGGCCCTAACCCATCAATGTAAAAAAATAACAGTTTTCGAAATTGACGACCGATTAAATAATCTTATAATACAAATATCTCAAGAAAATAACTTAAATATTGAAGTGGTTAAACAGGATCTTCGTCAGCTTATAGATAAAAGTCACTTTGGTAAATACGATCTCGTTTTTACTGATCCTCCTTATACCAAAGGGGGAATTAATTTATTTTTAAATCAAGCGATAAAATTAATCAAGAAAAACTTTTTAGGTCGAATTTATCTTTGCTATGGAAATAGTGATCGAGCCAGAGAAAGAGAAGTAGAAATTCAAAAACTGATACTTGATCACAATTTAATTATTAAAACAAAACTTAATCAATTTAACAAATATTATGGGGCGGAAAGTATCGGGTCGCAAAGCTCGTTGTACATTTTAGATTGGACACCGAGTACCAAAACTGTCGAATTAAATTTTAAAAAAGTTTATACAAATGACTAATTTCCCTTTTTTTCAACACTATGTTGCCAAATTAATTTTCACCAAAGAGGTGGAAATTAATGAAAAATTAACTGATCAAATTGCTAATTCATTGATTAAAAACCTTAGATTAAATGTGGTTAAACAAGGAAAACATCAGTTTACAAATAATGGTTTAACCAAATTTTGGATTTTATCCCAATCACATTTAGTTATCCACTCTTGGCCAGAAAATAACGCTCTTCACGTCGACTTAATGACCTGTAGTCCAATAGTCATTACTTCAAAAATTATTAAAGACTGTCTTTCTATATTTCCAATAAATGACATCTCTGTGACAAAGCTGAAATATTAATCTTTTTTTATACAGTCTCATCAAATCTCATCAACAAACGGTGTTATAAGGATAGAAAGGTTCCAGACCCTAATGCTCCGCCAAAGGGTCAAAGTTCTATGCGGCCCACTTGGTGGCCAAGCATTGTCCTAACCTGTTGGTGTTTATTCCCTAATTTCAACATTTTTCGATTTAACGGCCTGTGATAGGTGAATTTAGCAATTTTTTGGCAATAACTCATTACCCGTATTCCATGGTTTAATCGAAAGCCGTAGCCACCACCAAATTCCCAAACGTTTTGAAAAAGTTGTTTGTATTCTGCTTTTAATTTACTTAATAATTCGGTATTTTCCATATGTTAAGATCATATCATGAAAGTCTATTTTGTCCGCCATGGTTCCACCGATTCTTTGGAAAAGAAAATCAGTCAACCGAATGATGAGCCACTAAATCAAAAAGGTCTTAATCAAGCGAAAGGGCTGGCAGAAAGATTTGCAAAAACACAATTAGACTTGATTGTTTCGAGTTCTCATCTTCGGGCAGTTCAAACAGCCAAAGCCATAAATGAGGAAATCCAGATTAGTGAATTATTCGTCGAAGTACGAAAACCTAGTGAGGTAATCGGTCGATCAAAAGAGGATGGAGAAATAAAAGTAATTCTTCAAAGGATAAGTGAAATGTACACCAAAAATCCTAATTGGCATTATTCGGATGAAGAGAATTTTGAAGATTTGAAAAAGCGGGGAATGCAGGCTTTGGAGTTTTTGAAATCACAGAACAAAGAAAATATTTTAGTAGTTTCTCATGGTCACTTTGTGGCCTTATTATTAGGGCTGATGTTATTTGGGAAAGAATTTCCGGTTGAGGCAGCTTTACTATTCAGAAATTTTTTTAGATTTGGCAATACCGGAGTGTCTATTTGTAAATATGAGGATAATAAATGGAAACTGCAGTGTTGGAATGACACATCACACTTACTGGAGTAAGGATTCAAAAAAAATCTTTGGCATGTTTCGTTAATTGTTCAAAGTCGTCATAGTCATGAGTATTATTACCGGTATTTTTTATCAGATGATAATCAGCTGGGTTATTTTCTTTAAGGACCTTTACGAGATCAGCAAAACTAAATAAAAAATCAAACTCATTTTGAATAAACATGGCGGGAATAGTCAATGACTTTAAATAATCATTGATGGGGAAGTTCATTTCTTTGGCTAAATTATATGGATGGCCGCAAATTATTATCTTTTTGGGACTAATTATTTTTTCATAAATACTTTTTAGAGCCAGAACTGAACCGATGGACTTGGCAAAGACAAAATAATCTCTTTTGTCTTTAAGCAACTCTGTTAATTTTTCCGATTCTTTTTGAAGATTTATCCATTTGTCTCCGGTTTGCCAGTGATCGTAATACAGAATTTGACCGTCTGAAAATTTATCAAATTCTGCTTTAACTTCTTCAATCCAGATTTTATTATTTAGGCTATTACCGGCGAGATAAATGATGTGCATTTATAGGGTAATTATATACTAGATTCGGTAAAGTATAGTTTGAGTAACAAACTTGTTTAATTTAGATCATCGTTTTAATACACTCCTTTAAACGGTGTTATAAAACCATCAAACTTCCACCTACAAGTTCAAGTTTTTAGTAGTCGGTACCGGTAAAAGGACATTCCCCATATTGATTGGATGGACCGGTAGAATTTTCACCCACTAACTGATCCCCGCCTGCAAGTACGGACTGGGCAGAAAAAATAAAAACAACTGAAAATATGAACAAGGACAATATAATTTTTTTCATAAAATAAAAATTAATAAGCTACTATTAATACGAAAAGGTAAAGGTTTTATTACAAATAGAAAATTGACTGGAAAAATTGCTTTAGGAGAAAGTTGATTTATTCGTATGGTATTGTAACAATAGTTTACAATACCTAATATGGCTATAAGAAAAAAACTAATCAAAAGACTTAAAAGAATACAGGAGGAATTGAATATTCCCCATATTCCAATTACGAGACTGGAAAATCTCAGTATTGAAACCAGAAAAGCCTTTGATGAATCAATCAAATACTTGATGGTTAAGCGCGGTTTGTTTAAAAAAGTTAAGGTAAGACGGGATTATTTGAAACTATGGCGTCACAGAGAGAATCAGATAGTTTTGCCGATTAACTGGCGATATATTTTGAGCATACCCTTTATTTATGGGATGATTGTGCCGGCAATTGTGTGGAATTTAGGACTGGAAATTTATCATCAAATTTGTTTCCGGCTTTATGGAATTCCACTGGTTGATGCGGAAAAATACTTTATTTATGACCGACAATTAATGTCATATTTAAACTGGTGGGAAAAAATAAATTGTTATTATTGTTCGTATGTAAACAACCTGATTAGTTACAGTTCTGAAATTGGCGGAAGAACCGAGCGTTATTGGTGTCCGATTAAATATTTCAGACGGGTAAATAATGCCCATTCTCAATATCCGAAATTTATTGACGGGAAAAACAAAGATGAGATTTATGAAAAGTGGGGTTTGCTTCGTAATTTTTCTGATATTGATAAATAGAGAGACGGTGACAGTGGATTAAAATATTGATAAGATGATAGTAATGAATGATGAGGAGAAAAAAGTAAATCCAACAGAAGAAATAACCGATGACGGGATGGAGGAAAAAGTATTAATGGTTTGGGAAGCGGCTGAGAGAGCGTTTAAGAGAAGGGATAGGGATTTTTGGATAACGGCTATTGCGATATTGGTATTAGTGGGAGTGATATTTTTTATGATTGGAGAATTTTTTCTGGTGATTGCACTGGCATCGATTTTATTTTTGGCATATGTACTTTCGACGGTACCTCCGGAGAATGTGGTCTGTAAAATTACAAATAGGGGGATATATTTCGGAGATTCGCATTATGGTTGGGACTTGTTGGAAAGGTTTTGGTTTAAAAAATCTTTGGATAGTGACGCGGTATTTTTTGAGACTAGGTTGAGATTTCCCAGACAGGTATCGATGATAATCGATAAGTCAAGTGAAGAGAAAATTAAAGAAATTGTTATAAAGAGAATTCCGATGATGGAAAGTTCACCTTCAACAGTTGATAAGCTGACCAATTGGTTTGCCCAAAGATTGCCTTTGGAGGATAGAAAGGAAAAATCCGAATAAAGAAGAAATTGAAGGATTTTTGAGGTATAATTCAACATTATTGCGCCCATAGTTTAATGGATAGAATAGCGGTTTGCGGAACCGTTGATCCGGGTTCGATTCCTGGTGGGCGCACATATTAAAGCCATTGTTTTGGTGAATTTTGGAGGGTTGGCCGAGTGGTTTATGGCGCACGCTTCGAAAGCGTGTGGGCGAAAGCCCGCAGAGGTTCAAATCCTCTACCCTCCGCTAAAATGATAAATCTAAAAGATAAACTTTCCCACATCATTACTTCAAGGCCAGATGTAATTCAGTTTGCCAAAGACAGGAAGTATGAAGAGGCATGGATTATTAAATTAAGTGACAAAAAGCCAACTGAAGTAGACATTGAAAGATATTTAAAAAAAGACAAGTTTGAAACGATAATTGTTGAATATATTTGGAATTCCCAAGACGATAATAATCGGTTTGTTTTGACTTTGTTTCTTGACAAAAAATGTAAACTTCAGGACCCAAAGAAATTTATCGAGATATCGTTAGATCTTTTCTATACTTATTCTAATTTCGAGGATTTTTTGAACATTATTGATAATCAGATTATTGGATCGGAATATTTACTGTTAAATCAAACTGACTCGATAAATTTAGGTGTTTTTAATTATTGGCTGTCGGTAGGACCAGTTGATCTATGGAGTAAAAAAGAAATATATGACTTTGAAAAAATTAAATCAAAAATAAAAACACGACCGGAAATTGAAAGAACAGATCTAAACTATCAAGGATTGTTGTTTAGGTTTAACGTAAGTGGAATTCTTGATGGTCCTTATTATGGAATTAAAACCCCGTGTTGTAACAAAATTGGAAATGATTGGGTGATAGACTTTGATAAAGTTGAATATTGGACTAAATTGATGTTAGGGATATAAGGATAGAAAAGTTCCAAACTCATCTACTCCGCAATAATTTATAAAATAAATATAAAAGTATATATGCAGAAGAAAAAGGGTAATTTCATTATTATGGTATTGGTAATTTTAACTTTGAGTTTGTATTTATTGTCGAAAGCTGATTTGAAAATATTGTGGAGATATCCCTGGTTGAGCGTAAGTCAGATGATGTCTTTGGTGGGAGTGGTGTTGCTGTCTTTTACTTTTGTATTGGGGAGTAGGTCGAAGTTTTTGGAAAATTGGTTTGGAGGTTTGGATGAGGTAAATAAAAAACACCAGAGACTTGGTAAAATTTCATATTTTTTATTGTTACTTCATCCATTATTGCTGGCAGTAAACGTATTACCAAATGTTAAGGCGGCAACTAATTTTTTATATTTATCCCAAAATAACGTATATAACTTTGGAGTATTGGCTTTATATTTGATGACAGCAGTGTTGTTTTTGACATTGGTGACAAATTTGCCTTATCACATCTGGATAGTGAGTCATGATTTTATGGGTTTGGTGCTACTTTTGGGAATTTTTCATGTGTTTTTGGTTGAAAGTGATGTGTCTCATTATTTACCTTTAAGGGGGTGGATACTTTTTATGTTGGGAACGGGGTTTTATTTTTATATTTATAAAGTATTTTTATATAAATGGTTGGGGCCAAAACATGAATATTTGGTTAAAAGAGTAAAAAAAATCGGGGATATTTTGGAGATATATTTGGAGGCAAAATCAAAACCGATAGCTTTTTTCCCCGGTCAATTTGTCTATTTGAGTTTTGATGATCCGGAATTAAGAGAGGCGCATCCTTTTACTTTTTCTTCGTCGCCTGATAATAAAATCGTGCGTTTTTCCGTGAAAATATTGGGTGATTATACTTCGAAATTGAAAAAATTGGTGCCGGGAACAAAAGCAGTAATTTGGGGAGCGCATGGAAGGATGTATCAGGGGTTTTATGCAAATAAGGAGGTGGTGTGTATTGCCGGAGGAATAGGGATTACACCATTTTTGAGTTTGTTGGAATACGAAATAAACCATCCAAAAAAGAGAAAGATTGATTTGTTTTATAGTGTAAAATCAAAAAACGAGGCGGTATATGACCGGGAATTAGAGGAATGGGAAAATAGATTGGAGAGATTTATTTATCATCCAAATTTTGGTGATTCAAAACCAAGATTAACTATGGCAAAAATTAAAAAGACTATCGGATCGGTAGAAAATAAACGGTTTTACCTGTGCGGTCCGACATCAATGATGAAGAGTATGATAAAACAATTAAAAAATATTGGGGTAAAGAATAATTCGATAATATTTGAGGATTTCAATTTTAAATAATTAGCAGTAGTTGACATAGACTGCTAATAATACTAAAATAATGAGTATGCAGCAACCTCAGTTTACCCAACTGGCCAGTGAAACTATTCAGAGGGCAATAGATTTGGCCAGCAAAAACAAAAATCCAAGTACGGAGGAAATTCATCTATTGAAGGCTTTGGCGGATATAGACGGAGTTTCCCGGGAAATTATTAAAAAAATCAGTGATAGCGTAGAAAATGTGGAAAAAGATTTGGAAGCAAGAATAGACCAATTACCGATAGTCGAGGGCAGTAACGAAAGCGTGTCGATATCGGTCCAATTGCAGAGGATTATGCAAAAAGTAGTGGAAGAAAGTCAGAAGTTGGGTGATTCGTATATTTCGCAGGAAATGCTGTTGTGGAGTCTGGCAGAAAACGGAAGTGATGAAATAAAAAATATTTTAAAACAAAATAAATTGGAGAGTTCCATTATTAAAAAAGAAATATTAGAATTAAGAGGAGGTAAAAAAGTGGATTCGGAAAGTAAAGAAAATACCTATAAATCGCTGGATAAATATACAACCGACCTGACAGCGTTGGCTGAGATGGGTAAATTGGATCCGGTAATTGGCAGGGAAGAGGAAATCAGAAGGGTAATGCAGGTATTGTCGAGAAGAACGAAAAATAATCCGGTTTTGGTGGGAGATCCGGGGGTAGGAAAAACAGCAATTGCGGAAGGATTGGCCAACAGAATAATGAGCGGAGATGTACCGGAATCATTAAAGAATAAAAAACTATTATCTTTGGAAATATCGTCACTTTTGGCAGGAGCCAAATTTAGGGGAGAGTTTGAAGAAAGGTTAAAGACAGTGATTGATGAAGTAGTAAAGGCGGAAGGTAAGGTAATTTTGTTTATTGATGAACTGCATACTATTGTGGGAGCCGGCGGAGCGGAAGGATCGGTGGATGCCAGCAATATGCTTAAACCCGGGTTGGCCAGAGGAACACTGAGAGTGATTGGAGCAACAACTATGGGTGAATACCGAAAATATGTGGAAAAAGATCCGGCTTTGGAAAGAAGATTTCAACCAATAATGGTAGATGAGCCAAGTGTAGATAGCACAATTTCAATATTGAGAGGCTTGAAGGAAAAATATGAGGTACATCATGGGATAAAAATTACTGATACGGCATTGGTGGCAGCGGCAAAATTATCGAATAGATATATAAGAGATCGGTATTTACCCGATAAAGCCATCGATTTGGTCGATGAAGCGGCTTCGGGATTACGGATACAGATGGAATCCAGTCCTTCCGAAATTGATATTTTGGAAAGAAAAACCAGACAATTGGAAATAGAGGAAAAGGCTTTGAAGAAAGAAGGGACTGCGGCAACTAAAGACAGATTGAAGGAAGTTGAGGCAGAACTAGCTTTTCAAAAGGAAAAATTGAAAGGAGAAAAAAGTAAGTGGCAAAAACAAAAAAAGTTGTTAAATAATGTTCAGGAATTTAGAAGTGAGGTAGACAAACTAAAACTGGAGTTAGAAAAGGTGGAAAGAGAGGTAAAACTGGATAGGGCGGCGGAAATAAAATACGGAAAGTTACCGGAAGTGATGAAAAAACTGGAAGAGGCGGAAAAAGTGTGGAATGAAATCCCTGAGGATGAAAAATTGGTCAGACAGGAGGTAGGCGAAAGCGATATCGCGGCGGTGGTGTCAAAATGGACAGGGATACCGGTCAATAGATTGCTAAAAGCTGAGACAGCAAAATTAAAAACCTTGGAGGAATTTATCGGCAGAAGAGTTATCGGACAGGATGAAGTAGTTAGGGCAGTAGCAAACGCGATTAGAAGGTCAAGACTGCATTTGAGTGAAACTGGCAGACCAGTAGCGGTATTTATGTTTTTGGGACCGACAGGTGTGGGTAAAACTGAAACGGCTAAGGCCTTGGCGGAACAGCTTTTTAGTGATGAAAAGGCGATGATAAGAATTGATATGTCGGAATATACGGAAGCCCATACTGTGGCCAGATTGATAGGATCGCCCCCGGGATATGTTGGTTATGATGAAGGAGGGCAATTGACCGAATCGGTAAGAAGAAAACCATATTCGGTGATTCTTTTGGATGAAATTGAAAAAGCTCATCCGCAAATATTTGGGGTGTTTTTACAGGTATTTGATGAAGGAAGATTGACCGATGGTAAGGGCAGAACGGTGGATTTTACCAATACGGTAATAATTATGACTTCGAATATCGGCGCAGAAATTATCCAATTATATGCGGGTGATAAGAAAAAAGAATCCAAAAAAATGGAAACGGAAGTATTTGATTTGGTCAGATCAACCTTTAAGCCGGAGTTTTTGAACAGAATTGATCAAATAATTTTGTTTGAATCATTAAGTAAGGAGCAGTTGGAAAAAATTGTGGATAATCAGCTTCAAAGAGTGATTGAAAGATTAAAGGAACAAGAAGTTATTTTGACAGTAACGGAAAAAGCGAAGAAGTATTTGGCGGAAAAAGGTTTTGATCCAATTTTTGGAGCCAGACCATTGCAAAGATTGATACAGAGTGAAGTATTAGATAAAATCGCGATGTTGTTGTTGGATAAAGAAGAGACTGAGGAGGCAGCAATTATTGTGGATTTACGGGGAAATGAGTTGGTGGCGAGTTTGATGAACTAGGGTTTTGTAGGGAACTTATGTTGATATTTTAAGGTAAAATAGAGCAATCCTGTGCCCGTAGTTAAATGGATAGAATTCTCCCCTCCGAAGGGAGTGATGTGGGTTCAAGTCCCACCGGGCATACTTTTTTCAGTTTTGTTTTAAAATTTAAAATAAAAATTATGGGAAGTAATAAAAGTGCAGCAATAAATACAGGAGAAGATTTTAAAAAAGTAAAGGATTTGAGAGGACGGGAGAAAAATATTATTGACGATATTTACAGGGAAACAGGATTTGAGATTGGTGAATTGATATGGAGTTCGGATTATTTTGGATCCGGGGTAGTTGGGGCTGTGACTTATAGGGGAAAATATAAGAATAAAAAAGCAGTACTAAAAATCCAAGGAGCAAAGCCGGCAATATCGGAGGTGGAGATGATTGAAAGTTTCGAAAAACAGAATAAAAGCAAATTAATTAGGACACCGAAAATATTTTGGCGAAAAAAGTGGAATGACAAAAGTCAATATGAGGCCATAATTATGGAGGAAATATGGGGGAACAAAATTGTAGAGGAAGGAAAGATAAGCGGAAAAGAAAATATAAAAGAATTTTTTGATATTTATCGTGAGTATAGGGATAAATGTATAAGAAAACCGTGGTTGGGAAAAGAGAAAAACAAAGAAAAGATTGGAGAGATGATAGAAAAAGCTTGGCAGTTAAGTTTGAAGATAAAACCGGAATCCCCTTTTCGTAGAGGTAGTAATAAAGAATTGGCATCTACAGCGGCAAGTTTGCTGGAAAAAACTTGGGGAGAGACAGAAAAAGAATTTGTGCACGGTCATTTGTCGGTGAATGATATAAAAAAGCAAGGAAGTGAGGTAATTATTTTTTCGAATTTGTTTTGGAAGTGGAAATATCCTTTTTATGATGCGGTATTTGGCTATCATTGGCAAATTTATTCTCTACATAAAATTGCAGGGATTGGTCCGGAATTAATTGAAGAACAAAGAAATTTGTGGCTGGAAGAAATTTATAAGTTGGGAGATAGAAAATTAATCGGTGCGGCCTTGCTGGAAAGAGCAATAGCCGGTTTATTGCTGGATAGTTTTGCCTATATTGACAGTAATAATCCGGTGGCAGGATATTTGGTGGAGGCGACTAGAGCTGAAGTTAAAAGATTGATTAAAGAATTAGAGTAAAAAATTGTTATTCTGTGGGAGCAAACTGTTTTAGCATTTCCTGATAATTTGGTGTTTCTTGGGAAAGATCAATAAAATTGATACCGGAAGGCGGCAGGAAATCGGAGTCTGAAACAGTGACCGGAGTACAGTTGTAATTATATTTCTGCTCAAAATCAAGCTTGGGGGTATCGGTATCGGGTGATGATTGATCATCTTCTACATCCGGACTTTCTTGAGATTGAGTCTTGGCAAGACTCATTTTAAAACCAGTATCGGGAACCTGGTCGTTCCAGGTATAGACTAATTCGCCGTCACTGACAGAGCGGAATACCATGGATTCTTCCGAGGTTTTAGAGTTTACAGTTTGGGAGAATTTTTGGCCGTCGATTAACATTTCACCTGAAGTACTATTCCCCTGTTCATCGGTATAACTCCAGGTACATTTTTGGGCTGATCCGAGACCCATAAGGTCTTTGAGAGATCGGGCAACTGATTCTGATTGGGAGGGAGTTTGGTTTTGACTGGTGGTATCAGAATTATCGGGTTGAGCGGTCGGATTTAGGCTACAGGCAGATAAAAGTAAGGTGGCAGAAAGAAGGGTGAGGATTTGTTTTTTCATTGAGTGAGTAAGATTTATAACTATAATAGTTTAACATTTTTGGAAAACCAATAAAAAGAGAGCGGATTTTAAAGGTATAATATGTAAGATGACAAGAGGAACAAAAATTAGTGAAGAATTATATTACGACGAGAGATCGGCGGGAGGTTTGGTGTTTCGTAGAGACGAAGGTAAGATTAAATGGATGGTGATTCAAACTATGAGCCGAAAGAATCCTAAAAAAACTTTTTTTAAATTCCCAAAAGGTCACCTGAAAGAAAGAGAATTTTTAAAACAGGCGGCGCTAAGAGAAGTGGAAGAAGAGGCAAAAATAAAGGCAAGAATTATGGCTAAATTGGGATCGTGGAATTATGTGATGTGGGACAAATTGACCAAGAAAAAAACGATTAAGAAAGTAACGTTTTTTTTGATGGAATATAGGGAGGAAAGTAACTTGAAATATTTTGATCAAGAGAGAGTGGTGGGAAGAGGGTGGTTTGATTTTGAAGAAGCCTTGGGAAAACTGGCTTATGACTCGGAAAAGATACTTTTGAAAAAGGCTAAAAATAAACTAGAATCGATGGTAAAATAAGACACTTAGGAGGGGTCGGATAGTGGTTCATTCCACACGCTTGGAAAGCGTGCGCTGTAAAAAGCTCGCGGGTTCGAATCCCGCCCCCTCCGCCATGCCAAATAAAGATGTCTGGGAAATTACAAGTGCAATAATTCTTTCCTTTGGTGGCTCCAGCGTAATCTTGATTGGGTTAAGCACTTGGTTGGGTAAAGTGTGGGCAAACAGATTACTCGAAAAAGACAGGCTCAAATACAATTCTGAACTTGAAACAACAAAGGCAAAATATGAAAAACAGTTGGAAACATACAAACTCCAGCTTGAGAAATCCAAATCTTTGTTCTTTAGGTATTCTGAACATCAGTTCACCCTCTATAACGAATTATGGAGGCTTCTTTATAAGTTGAAGTTATTAGTAAATGAATTGTGGGACCAGGCAAATTTTAAAAATTTAAGAGCATTTGCTCTTCACTTTGAAAAGACTATCGACTCTGTTGAAAAGCACAGCTTACTAATTGAGGATAAACATCACGATAAGTTAAATGCAATTTTTAACACTCTCAACAAATTTAAAGTCAATAAAGAAACTATTGTTAAACTAAAAGATATAAAGGAAGAGGATATCAAGCCAGACCACAATTCAGACACTATTCCTCGTTATGTTGCACAAAATAATGAATCAAAAAAACAGTTTGAAGCTCTACTTAAAATACTCGAGAGAGATTTTAAGAAGCAAATTCGAGTGACTGGGTAGTTATAAGGGTAGAAAGGATCCAGACCCACCTACCCCGCCCGTGTAGTAACAATATATAATCAGATATGGTGGAAACCCATCCTTTTGGAAATTTTGTCCCAGACAATTGTAAATATTTATTTTTAGGAACTTTTACCGGAAAAATAACTGACCCTTCATATGACTGGTTTTTTGGAA
This sequence comes from Candidatus Shapirobacteria bacterium, assembly GCA_003542615.1. Taxonomy (GTDB): domain Bacteria; phylum Patescibacteriota; class Microgenomatia; order UBA12405; family UBA12405; genus UBA12405. The sequence goes on from DPKG01000014.1 coordinate 24,829, forward strand.
CCAAAAGAAATCAATTTTGGCCAATGTTAGAGAGTGTTTTTGGGGTTGACCTAAAAACAAAAATCAATAAACAAGAACTATTTTCTAAGTTACAGATGGCGATAGCTGACATTATTCTCCAATGCGAACGAAGTGAGAACTCAAATGCTGACAATAACTTAATTAATATTGTTTACAACACTAATGCAATTGGAAAAATAATTGAGAAAAATAAAATTAATGCGATTTTCTTTTCCAGTCGAATGGCAGAGAAATTATTCAAGAGAAATTTCAAAGAATTAACATCAAAATATCCCGAAATTAATTTAGTGACATTACCTTCACCCTCTCCTAGATATGCAACAATAACAAAACTAGAGAAAATTATTCGTTACAAAGAATTATTGCCGAAGTTGAGTTAATAAAATAGGTTTTAACTGCGTATTTCGACAAGCTCAATATAAATTAATGGTTCACCGGTAGTTGATACTTAGTAATTTGTGACTACTTCCAATAAAACCTTATATCCGACTAAAAAAGTGAACCGATCAGAAGACCTATCAGGACAGTTATTCCTCCAACAATTAACATTTCAATGGATCCATGGTTTGATTTTTTAATAAAAAGCTTATCTTTTAAGTATCCCAGGATGAATAATCCAGCAAAAGAACTAATAACCGATAGTACCGGAGTCCAGGTTGAGAAAGAAAACAAAAAAGGAATAACAGGGATGATACCGCCAATTATGTATGATAAAAACATTAGGATGCTACCAATAAAAAGGTCGTCTTGATGGTTACTTTTGGGAAGGTCGTGGACAGATTTTTCGCTTAGGTATTGACCGGCGGCCATAGAAAGAGCTTCGATAATTATGGTTACTGCTGCTGTTAATAAGATGTAATTACGATTGTTTACGGCAGCACTAATACCAACTACAATGCCGGTTGTAGATACCAGTGCATCTTGAAATCCAAAAACAATACTTCGGACATAATCTTGATTGATTGATTTGGTAAACATAGTTAATATTAACAGCGAATGTAAAATTTAAAATAATATTTTTTGAAAAAGTTGTTTTACTAATTATTTACGGTATTGGTGTGAGGCGATAAAGGTGGTTACGGGGACGGCTAAAATTAATCCGATACTACCAATTAAAGTCCGGACAATTTCTTCGGCAATCATTTCATAATTTATAATTTGACCAAAGGGATGGGGATTGTTGATAAATATAAGAAGTAAAGGAAGAGAGGCTCCGGCATAAGCCAAAACCAAGGTGTTGACCATGGAAGTAATATGATCTTTACCGATTACCATTGAACGGGAGTAGAGATCTTTGGGTTTGGTCAATTTGGCGGTAGTAGCCAGTTCGTCAACTATGGCTGATTGCGAAATGGTTATATCATCGAGTACGCCCAGGGCACCGACGACGATACCGGCTAGCAAAATTCCTTTCATGTTTAAAGAATCTTTGGCAAGAGATAACATTCCGGCTTCTTCGGATGATAAACCGGTTAAATAACTTAGTTTTATGAAAATTGAGCCAAGAATTACGGTAATTATTAAAGTTATGGTTGAGCCGATGATGGCGAGAGTGGTTTTTTTGTTGAAACCGTGAGCTAAATAAAATGAGACAGGAATGATAATTAGGGAACCAAAAATGGCAATAAATACAGGATTATCGCCGGCTGAAATTCTGGGTAAGATAAACAAAAAAACAACAATAAAAGTGAATACCATACCTAAAATTGAAAAAAATCCTTTCCATTTGGCTACGACAATCAATAAAAATATAAAAATTGCTGAAAGCAAAATTAAGCTATCTTTGCGAATAAAATCTATAATTACGTATTCACTTTTGCCGTCGGGAGAGGTGGCAAGATTTAGCAAAACACGGTCATTGACCGAATATTTGACAAGATTGGCGAGGGGTTGGTTGCCATTTTCAATAATTATTTTTTTATTGTCCTGAGTGGATAATTCCAATTCGAGTTTTTGATAAAGTTGATTTCTGCCCATTACTTCGATTTGATATTCTTCTTCGATTTTGACTACAGTAGCTTCAACGGATTGGGTGTTGTCTTCAATTGCATTGATTTGTCGGGGAAAAATAGTAAATGGTAAAAATAAGGTTAATAAAAAAAGGAAATTGAATTTATTAATTGGCATATATAATTTTACTTTAAATTAAGAAAGGCGGATTTTTTAGGCAAACAGAGAATTATAAAAATAGTGAATCAGGATGGCAAGTATAAGGGTAAGGTAGGAAGCGGAAGTTTTGCGGGTGTAATATTGGAGATAAAAAAGTGAAACATGAAGTAGGGTAGTGGTGACAAGGCGAAGAGGAAGGTCGGAAAAGTTTCCCAGGGCAAAAAAATTGACAAGATAAAGTACTGTTTCGGACAGGGAAAAGGTAATTCCCAATAATAAAGGAAATATCCATGAATTTTTGGAGGGGGTAAATTTAACCAGGAAAAATTTGAATAATTCTTCGACGAGATGAGGATAGGGAATTAGGGTCTCAATTAACCAAAGAGGAAAAGGGGCAAAGAGGCAGAAAATAATTGGAATAGTCATTTAGGGTAAATTCCGTTCAATAAAATCCTGACTGATCCAGCCTTCAACATTGATTCTGGTGAGAATCACTTTGACCCAACGTTTGGTCTCAACTAAAATTTCAGCCGTTTGATCTTGAGTTAGTTTGTGGGTGACACTGGAATTAAAGGAAGGTTTGGAATAAAGATAGACAGTGTCGTAACTGGGAACACGGATATTAATTTTTGAAAGAGGGGCACTGGAGCTGGAGGGAGCGGGAGATTGAATTTCCTGGACCAGGAGGCTGAGTATCCAGCCCTGAGTTGAATCATAAGAAGTCTGTAGCCATTTTTCGCCTAAATCGTTGTATTTTTCGGAATAAATAGGAATTTCTATGCCGGAGGGAATGGTGGTAATTAAAACGGAATTGCTGTCGGGTTGACTGCGAAGGTTGATTTTATTACCGTTGGTAGGGGCAATAATGACTTTTTTAAGAATAGAAAGGGTGGGAGTCGGAGTTTGGGTGGGGGTAATTTGAGGAGTATTGGTGGGTTCTTGCGGGGGTTTTGTGGGAGATGGTTCGGTTTTCTGTGAAGGGGTGGGGGTAGCATCTGTAGTGGCAGAAAGGACAGAAGGGAGAATGGCAGATTTTTGGGGTCGGCTTTGAAAAATTTGGTAAGTAACAGAAGAAGATAAACCAAAAGAAAGCCCTACTATGGCGGCAATAGTAATTCCTCGATGAATTTTGGGAGAAGCACGGGGTTTGGTGGGAGGGGGAATACCATTGTCTTGGGGTTGGCTTGGGGGAGCTTGAGAAGTGGAATAAACGGGAGGAGTAATGAGAGAAGGTGGGGTGGGTTTGGGGGGGGTGAGAGATCTAATGTAAATTGCCAGGAAAGCAAAGCCGGCCACAAGTACTATAATAATACCCCAAACCGATATGGCCTGAACTCCCCCGATGAAGCCGGAAAGGGTACCGATGGATCCGGCGGATGAAACTATGGTTTTTAGGCTCTCGAGATTGCGGTTGACTGAATCAAGTTCAATTTTGGTTTCATAATAGCCTATGATTTTGTCTTCCGGGAGTTTGGCTTGTTTTTGGAGAATTGTTATTTTGTCAAGGGAGGCAAGGATATTTGAGTGGAGGGTGGTACCTTGGGCAAAATATGAGGTATTTTTGAGGGGAGCAAAAAGTTCATCAGCCTGTTTTTTGAGGGAGTCAATTTTTTCTTGAGGAATAGTCCAAATATCTTCAACTTGAACTTCAAGAATGATGGTTCCTCCCGGTTTTAGGGTGATATCTGCAGAGGCATAATAGACAGATTTGGTGGCGTCAAATTTTATTTCTAATTCAGGAGATTTTTTAATAATATTTTCCTGTTTTACTTCTGAGGGGAAATAATAAAGATAAGGAACTGTTTGAGTGGAAGTTTTAGAAGGATTGGTAATTAAACTTTTGAAGATGATACTGCCTTCTTCAAGCCAGGAGGTGATGATGGGTTTACTGACAACTGTTTCGAGTAGGGTGCGGTTGGTACTAAGGAGTGCCTTCATAGCCAAAACCTGGTTCATAAGTTCAGAAAGATCGGTATTTTGGGTAATATTGTTGTTGGTAATGTTTTCGACATTGGAAACAGAGTTAATGGCAGCGATATCGGTAGAGAGATCTTTGACCTTGTCGTAAATATCGGTAGCAGAAAGACTCCCCCATTTTTCAAGTAAATCATTAAGGTCGAGAGTACTATTGTCGATGGCTTCGATGGCTTCTTTGACCTGTTGGATACGGCCAAAAATTGAAGCAGTGTTTGAGGTGTCGGAGGTAGAACCGATTGAATTTTCAATGGAGTCTACATAAGCCTTGAGAGTGATGATTTCATCGTAGGCGGTAGTTGATTTGCCATTGAAATTTAACTCGGAACGGAGGGCGGTAGCAGTGGTGTAAGCGCCATTGGCGGCATTGTAGATGGTAGAGGCAGAATTGGTGCCCCATTTATCGATAAGACACTGGACCTGACCAAAAACAGAGTCGTCGGTGCAGGTTTGGGTATTGTTGCCTAATTCTGATTCAAGAGAGTCAATATAATTTAAAATATCGGTAACACTATAAGTACTCCATTTGGCTAGAATATTGTCGGTGTTGGTCTGAATGGTGGTGACTGAAGTTTGGAGAGAATCGACTTTGGAATCGATGGTGACGAGATCATTTTGAACTGAGGTAAGCTGAAGAGAGATATCGGAAAGACTGGTGCCGACGGAATTGACGGTGTCGGTGGTGGCAAGGGTGGCACCGTTGTCGAGAGTTGGAGAAGAGAGGGTTTTGGAGGTGTGTCCCCAGATATCACTAACCAAAGTACCAAATCCAGAGAGAGAACGATCAGAATAAGTCCAGATTTCCTGGACAATATTTCCAAAGGAACTGATAGTGCGGTTATCGTAACTCCAAACTGATTCGGCGGTATCTTGGGTAATAGTAAAGCTTTTGTCCAGACACATATAGCCATCAATGGTAGTACAACAAATTTGGCTACGGTATAAACCAAGTGGTTGACCGGAGGTGCCGATATCGTAGGAATACCAACCGTCAGCGGAGGGGGGAAGTGTAGCGGAATTAATAAATACGGTACCATCCGGATAACGAGCGGTAAGAGTACAGTCAGCATCGGCTACGGGAACATATTCATCGTTGAAAAGAAATTCACCAACGATACAATCAGCAGTATTGGTACATTGCTGATATTCTCCGGGGGCGGCAGATACGGGAAAGGCCGGGACCAAAAAAAAGATCCCGGCTAAAAGAATTTTTAGCCATTTGCAATATTTTGTTACCGTCTTCATTACTTTTTAATAGTGATACTACTAACATGATAGCGTAATTTTAGAGACAGGTGAAATAGCTAAAAATCGTTGTTAATATATCAAAATATAGAAGACGCAAAAAAAGGGAATCGATGATTCCCTTTTTTTAAATAAATACCTATGAAATAAGGTTTATTTTTTATTTTCTTCTTTGCCGGAAAAAGCTTTACGGAATTCTTTAATGGCATCACCAATTCCACGACCTAATTCAGGTAATTTTTTACCGCCGAAAAGGAAGAGCAAGACGACGGCAATGATTATGAGCTCAGTTGAGCCAATATTTCTAAACATTGGTGCCTCCTAGTTAATTAATAAAGAGTTTGATAGTGTTTGTTAGCTTTTTAGAGACTTTTTGATCTCTTTGATGGCTTCAGCAATACCCTTTGAAAGTTCCGGCAACTTACTTCCACCGAAAAGGAAGAGGAGTATAACTCCAGCTAGTATTAATTCGGGTGTTCCTATATTCATAATTGTTGTTTTGCCTCCTTAACTTATCTTAATTGAGTTTTTTAGATTTGCAATAGGATAAAGACTTTTTTGAGGATTAAAAAGTAAGGTCCCTTCAAACAATAAAGCCAAGGGAACAAAGATTAGAGACATGGATAAAATATCGGTGGGAGGTAAAAGAATATCAAAAATTAAAAGACCGGCATATACGTATTTACGTTGAGCAGTGAGAATATTTCTGTCAATAACACCGAGACGAAGTAAAATTGTTAAAAAGATGGGAAGTTCGAAAACAATTGCCATACAGGTACCCATGACTACAACCTGGGTCAAAAAAGCTTCAATGTCCCAAAAATTACCGATATTAAATTTCTGACTGGTATTGACGTAGATGTCGATGACAAACTGGAGGATACGAACACCAAAAATAAAACCGGCAATAAAAAGAATTATACTGATAGGTAGAAGTTTGGTAATAAGACGAAATTCATGAGGACGAAGAGCGGGTTTGATAAATCCCAGAAGTTCATAAATTAAAAGCGGTCCGGCAAAAATAATGCCGGAAAGAATACTAATGCTAATAGCCAGATTGATGAATTGGTAGGGCGAAACCAGGACGATATTAATATTTTCGAGGTTAAAAATAGAAATAAGACTTGTGATTATCCAACGATTTTTGACAGCACCAAAAATAACACCAATAACAAAGGCAAGAGCGACCTTAAAAACTTTTGACCGGATCTCGTTTAGATAATGGTCGAATTGGGGCACATTTATTTCTTGTTACCCTGATCTTCGAAGCCTTTACGAAATTCTTTGACTGCGTCACCAATTCCACGGCTTAATTCGGGTAATTTTTTACCGCCGAAAAGAAGGAGCAGGATAAGACCTAATATGATTAATTCTGTGGTTCCGATGTTGCTGAACATAAATTTGAATTAAATTTTAATTTTTGAGAGCTTTTTTAAATTCTTTTATGGATTGAACAATGCCACGGGTAAGTTCAGGAAGTTTTCGGTCGCCGAAAAGGATGAGTAAGATTATACCTAATAAAATTAATTCGTTGGTACCGATTCTCATGATTCGTCCTCTTTGTTGATGTCTTTTTTAACGTCTTTAAGTTCTTTATTGATGTTTTTGAGTTCTTTTCCGGCTTGACCGGCACCTTTGGCTAATTCACTGACTTTTTTACCACCAAAAAGAAGAAGTAAAATAAGGAGAAAAATAAGAATTTCGGTAAGGCCAATATTATTGAACATATAAGGAATCTTAAATATAAAACGACAAAAGTTCAAGTAGCAAATTATTTGAGGGAAGCCAGGGTGGCTTTGGATTTGGTGTCTTTGAGAGTTTTACCGGTGCTTCCAGGAATAGTATGTGAACTGACGAGCTCATCCCAGACTGCGTCGGCAATGGCATTGATATCTTCGACAGTGACAGTTGAAGTTGCGGCTACCAAACCAGCAGAATTTGATGATCTGACTGAAACTTGGTTGACGTTGGTACGGTCACTGACGTTACTGTTGGCGTTGACAAGATTAACGGCATACTGACCATCTTCAAAGGTAATAGTATAGGGTGGTAATATCTCGATAACTCGGGCAAAAGTAAGACTTCCTAGGGTGACTTCAGTGTTGTGGTTGTGGGTCTTTAACAAGTAGATTCCATACACGGCGGCTTCGTAGGCTTTTAAGGCTAATCTAAACCAATTAAGGTCCAGTTCTCTGATTTCCGTGGGAATACTTTGAATTAAAGTCATGTCTTCCCTAGGGATGAGAATGACAAAGGTAAGGGGGTCTATAGAAATGGCCATTAGCTACCTCCAGCATAGACTCGAGTTTGGATAGCAACTAACTGTTTATTGATGTTTTCAAACTTAGAGTCGTACTGTCTGATAATACCATCCAAATCTTTGACTTGCTTTTGTAATTTCTTGACTAATTCTTCGGTTAATTGGTTGTAGACAATAATTGCCTTGATATTGTTGATGGTGTTTTTTTCAAAAATCTCTCGTAGTTGTTGTTCGCCGGCATCCATATTTGTATTCTAATGATACGACAAGTGACTGATATGTTCAATGATCGGAGAATTATTCTTACTTCTTAAAAAAACTTTTCTTGGTTTTTGGGGTTTCAGATTCATCGCTTTCATCAACGGCTGATTCGTTATCTTTGGTTGGATTTTCCATATATTTTTCAATTTCTTTGCGGATTTGATAAGGATCATATCCCGATGTCAGGTACAAATGATATCTATTTTCAAAAAATATAACAACATTTTTCTGAAGTGATTTTTCTTGAGCTTCCTCTTTGATTTTGAGTGCTTCACTGCGGGATTTGACCTTAGTGAATACTATGTGTTTATTTAAATCTTCAAATGTTTGTGGCATAAATACTTTTAATTAATATTTTAGGTATCACTTGTACGGATGGCGGTAGCGGTGTTGTTGGAGTTAGTTTGTGACCAGGGAGCGATATATTGTTTGATGGGGGTATTGTTAACTTCACCTCCATCTCTAACTATAATAACTAAGCTTAAAGCAGTAACATCGCTATGAACACTAGTAAAAGAGAGGGAGCCCGGCGCACCGGCCAGGTCATCTATATAGGAAATATAAACACCATTGCTGATACTGGCATTAACTGTTAAAAAATCTGCTACATTAGGGACGTCAGCTTCGGAAGCTGCTGGGTCAATAGTAAATGTTTTACTAGTCGTATTAACAGCAGTATATATTAGTCGTCTTTCAAAGCCATCATTGTCGATAACCCTAATAGTTCCACTTGCCGGAGTATAGTCGGGGACAGCATTGACTACGACTGAAGTAATATTGTCAGCAGCTAAAGCAGTAGAAAGTGTCATTTGGGTCTTGTTGATGGCCGGATCGTTATTGCTATCGACACCAAAACGAGGGGCAACTAATACCCGATCTTCGCCATCTACCAGGCCAGCCAAGGTGTTGGTAACATAGTTTGGCGGAGATTTTGGAGCATCACCTTCCAAATCGGAAAGAGAATCGCTTGATGATAAATCGGTTGGTTCAATACCTAATCCATAAGCACCGATGATAGCTGAACCGGTAGAAGCACCACAGAAAGGTTTAGAAACGGTACGCTCAAGGTAAGACGTTACCGAGGCCACTCCGGTGGCACCAGTGATAGAACCGTTGGGGGCAGCTCCAGTTAGAAGCTGAATATATAAATGGGTGGCTGATGTAGTGCTATTGGCGGCGAAAAGCTGACCAGTGCCAAGGGTAGCGCCAGCACCCCAAGTTAATAACTCAGGTTCGACAAAAGTTCCAGTTGATTGGACGACTGTTATGTCGTGGGTGATGCCACGGAATAATTCACCGCTGATACCATATAAAGTAGTTGCAGATGAACCATCACGGGAAAGATATTTAGTGTATTCATAGAAATCGTTGATGGTAGTATGGGTACCGGAAATGTTCCAATCGGAATAATAATGTTCATCCTCAAGATTGTTGTCTATGTCCAATGCAGCGTAACCTTCGGTATTAGTGTAGTCAGTACTCCAACCGGAGACCGTGCCGGAATCCGTTTGGTTGTTAAGGTCGGTGGAATCAGTCAAAGCCAAAACGTTGTTACCCCGGGCGGTAGCATTGATGGTAAACTCCGAGTAAGTATAGCCGAAACGGCGGCAGGTACCGATAAGTTTTCTGCCATCAATGGGGTTTCCGCCGGATACGGTTTTGATCATAAAACGGTGAGAGATACCGGAGGTGGCGTCGGCATTTAGACCAGCATTGTTATAATTCCAGAAACTTAAGGCACTGCTTATAACAGCGCCATTTTGGATGATTCTGATTTGGACGTCAGCATTACCGAAGTTAACGATACCGTCGTAGATGTCGTCACCATCATTTTGGATGATAGAACCATCGTATAGATGTTCGGCGGCGGTGGCATCGATATTGTAATTATTTATTAGGGTAATAATGTTATCGGTGGACCTGGCAGAAGGATTAAGACTGGTAATATCGAGTTCGTCGTCTCCAGCAGCAACAGCATCGTCGGCTAACCCCTGGAGCCAACGGTGAAATTCAATGACAGTAGCATAAGACGGAGTACCACCGGTGCCGTCGTGATCGCCACCGACATATCTAATATCGTTGGCTACTCCACGGGTAATTGTCCAGTCAGTTGCAACTAGTGCCATATTATTTTAAAAATTATTTTAGAGGTAAATTTATAAATTAGTTAATGAAGTTATATTGTTTATAGCTTTTTAAAATTTGGATGTCAATGACAGGTTACCCTAAGCCTTTTTGAAGCGGTCGGAAATGTAGAAATTGGTAATATTGTCGCTTTTTCCATCAATAAAATCGTTTAGAGTTTTTTGTCCTAAAGCTATAATTTCTTGAAGATTGCTGTTGGTATTGTTGGTAGAAATATAGTTTAAAAATTCACTAAAGGTGACATCGGGAACAGCGGCCATTAAGCTGATAAAACTATTAAAAACAGAATCCTTGGAGGCTTCAAATTTGACAAAATCTTGATTGACCAAATCACCGACCTTGGTATCTTTGTCTAAAGTTTTTAAAATATCCATTAAAACCAAAGATTTAACCAATAAAAAGTTTAGATTCATTAAAATATTACAAGTGGCTAATTGTTTTTTGGTGTAAAGTTTTGGTTTATTGTCAGTATCGGTCCAATAACTTAGTTTTTGAGGAGAATTGTTACTCCCCTTTTTAAGCATGGTATTGGGAGGTCTTACCCAGTTTCGATTCTTTTGGAGAATTTTTGATTTTTTGGAAGGATTAATCATCTTTGGGAGCCTTTGGAATAAATTAAGGCTAACATTTCAAGCATTTGTTTTTGTAATTTGGCAAATTTGTGTTGATAATTATTAATTATATCCTGTTTGTTTAGAATATCTTTCTCCAGATGTCGAAGAAGTTTTCGGATTCGTTTGGCTTTTAAAACAGCTTCTTGGAGTTTTTGGGAGGAGGAATTTTCAAATTCTTCTCTATTCATCTTTGGCTAATTGAATAATGACTGATAGACCGGTACTGGTATTGACAGTACCACTGATAGCTCCCTGTTGATAGTAAGGAGTACCGGATGATTTCCGGACCCAACCGGCGACCGGTTGGTTGGCGGTAAGACTTCGGGTATCGCTAATTTCCCCAATGGAGTTAGTGGCACCGTTGATAATGGCAAAGGTAGCGGTAATACTAGTACCGGTAGCCGGTGATAAATCGAGAGTTTCAGTGGCAGTATAGGTATATTGATTTTCGTTGGTGACAGTAACTTCAAAGGCGCCGTTGTAATCGTCGTCATTGGTAACACCTTTAATAATGACGTAATCTCCACTAGTTAGTCCGTGGGCAGTGTGACTGACGGTGGCGGTGGTACCGGAACCGGTAATAGAGACAGGAGCTTGGTAAAAATAGTTAGCGTTATCGGTAACCCAAACCAGGACGTTGGCAAATTCGATGACCGAAGCAGTAGCTAAATCCTGAACGGTAATAGTGGTGGCAACGGTACTGGGCGGAGTTTGGATGGTATCAGTAGAATCGGTGAGCTGATAATTGTTGGAGTCGGCACCGGCCATGTTGTAAACATAAACGCCACGAGCCCCATAAAATTTACCTCCGGCAAAAGTACCGAAAGGAGCGATTTTTACTTCAATTAATGTTTCCGGAGTGCCGTTAACGAGAGCGGCACCAGTAGAAGAATCGGTGATGGCTTGATTGTCGGTAAAAGTTCCCCTGACGGTATGGAGAGTCAAAATACCAGTGTTGTCACCATTGTAATGGTCGGCGGTGATGATAGCAGTACCGGTAGCGGTAGAAACAGCCAGACCTTGGGTGAAAGCAGCGGTGCGGGTGTCATAAGAGAGACGAAGAGTACCGACTCCGGTATACTGTTCGCCGTTTAAACCATTTAGAGAAGTGGTAGAGGTGCGACGGGTGACGTATTTGGTGTATTCGTAAAAATTTTTGATGGTATTGCCGCCACAGTTTATAACTACATCGTAAGGTTGCAGGCCATTGCCATTACTTAGATCTTTGGTGTCGGCGCCAAAGGTAAAAGTGATACCAGAAAGAGCGGCAATGGTACTGATGTCGGTGGTGTTATTTAAGTCGGTACTGGTAGCCAGAGGGATAGGAGAGCGACCACCGGTGGTCATGATAGTTTGATAATGATCGTATAATTTACCGTATTCTCGGGCAAAGATAGTGATTACACCGCTATCATTAAGGGTGCCCTGAATGACAATTCTTTGTAAAATGTCAATGTGACCTGAAGGCCACCAGGCGGTGATTTTGGTACCAGCTTGGATAATATAAATTTCGGTACCTGAGGCAAGAGTACCGATGGTATAGATATTAGCCCAGGTGGTACCCCCGGTGGCGGCGGCTAATATTTGGGTATCGATGTGAAAATTACAGGTGACATCGCCGGAAGTAGAATCCCAATTGTCGGTAGCGGCATTGCTGGCAGGACGAATGACAAGATACTCACCACTGACAAAGAGAAGGGTACCGGAATCACCATCGGCGTGAGTAATAGTGTTGCCAATATCTCCGGAGACGATATTGGTGCCGGAACGTTTGATGACAACTATACCGGTACGAACAGTGGCAACGCGGGGATAATCTTTGCTAATTAATCCCCCACCATACAAATGTTGAGTAGTAGTTCCGTCTATATACCAAGGGTCCTGCTGGTCGTCCAAATCGATAAGGCCAATTTGATATTCCGTGGGGGTAATGGCATTAATAGGAATACCGTCATCCATTTGGGTGGGTTCATCAAACAGGTCTTGAAGAGCAATGTAAAGTTCTCTGACAGAATAAGTACCGGTAGTACCAGACCAGACAATTCTTTTTTGACGGGTTTCTGATAGATAGTAAACGGTAAAATCTCCCGATAGAACAGTGCTTGACATTTTCTTATTTTACAATTTTTGAATTGACTATGTAGAGGCAGTGATATCTTCGATTAGAGTAATGGTGGCTGAATAGCCAGTACCAGTAATAGTACCCGATGAGCTGACGGGAATATATTTGGTGTCCCCAGTTGAAGATTTTCTAACACGAACGTAAATGGCGGCGGGAGTGGTGCCGCCATAACCAAAAGAAACTTCACCATTAATATCCGTATCGGTATTTAATAACACGGAATCATCACTGGAAAGACAGACAGCGACTTGGGCTGTTTGTATGGGATCGTTGGTGACATCAACAACGGTGACAGAAACGGGGACAGAAGAAACAACACTGGTGGTGGAACCAGCACTGTTTTGGACGGATATGGTACCGGTAATACCGGAAGCATTGAGAGTAACCGCTCCGCCGGAATTATTATAAATTACTTCATTTCCGGTAGTACCATCGGTAGTGGCATAGCCGGTAAAAGTATGACCAGAAAGACTATAAGAATTACCGGCACAAGAGGTATCAAGTTCGATGGCATGACTGGTACCATCGGAGACAAAAGTGCAGGCGGTAATAACTGAGGGATTAGTAGCTAAAATTGATGAGGCAGCAGTGGTATTGGTAAAAGTACAGTCGGTGAAAGTTCCACCACCCTGGGTAACTAGAGCACATCTTCTAAAAGTGGCGGAAATGACGGTGCTATTTGATTGAAAGATAAAAGTGTTCATGTCGGTAAAGGAGCTGTTGTTGATATTGACATCGGCATTAGCAACAACTTCAAAATCACCTTTAGATAATTGGGTGGACAAAAGGGCGGTAAAGTTGACGTTGTCCCAGGTGACGACCGAACTGGTATTTTTTATTTCAATCTTATTAAAGGTGGCAAAGGTAGCGGGGGTGTCGTCTATGGTAATGTTGATATTTGAGTCGACAAAGTAACAGGCTGCTGTCTCCCCAAAACTCATGAGACCTTTCCAGAGATAACCGGTACCTTCTTTTTGAAATAGACCCCATCTGGCTGTTTGCGCATCGTTGACGGCAGCCATGGCAGCAAAATTGCCGTAACCACCGCCGATGTTATCTCCGTTGTCGAAAAGTATCTGGCCACGGCCATAATACATAGCATCAAAACCATGCATGGTTCCCTTGGAAATATTAGAAATAACATCAGCGGCGGCACCAAAAAAACGATAGGTACCACCATGGCCGGTACCGACAGTATAATCGGCAGTTTTGGCAGGATTAACAGCATAACATTGCCAGCCACCATAGGGATTGCGACCTTTATCACTACCACCAACTCTCCATGCGGAGAAGTTTAAAACATCGGCACCAACGATGGCTCTTAAACCTCCGGAAGCGTAGTTGCTCATAGCGTTAGCTGGTAAAAGAACGTGCCACATAAAAACGCAGGTGTAGTTAGCAGTAAATGAAGCAGATAAAGAAGAGCCATAATCAAAACAACCGGAACAGAGTCCGGTTTTATTATTGGTGTCGGATGAACGACAACCTGAACCTTCAATGTAATAATCACCTTCTCCCAGTGGAGCATCTCCAACAGCCCAAGCCGTCATTTCCACCCAGGTGCCGCTTTCAGCATTAGTGAGAGGGGTTAGATCAGAATTATATGTGGGTACGGCCATATTTTTCGATTAAAAAGTTATTAAACTCATTTTTAACATCTTGGGCATTATCTCCTTTTTTGAGATAAATTTTGTTAATTCCATTAGTATTGATAATCACTGAATAACCTTGATTCCCAAAATTTTTAATCTGTTGTTTGGCAATTTCGGTCATCTCGAAACGGTGGTCTTGGGTGCCAAAAAAAATATTATCATTAACTTTTTCAAATATCATTTTACAGTGATCTGGCCTTAATTTGATAGAGACTTTTTCCATTTGATGATAGGCACAACGAAATCCGGCACAGGCTTTTGGGCGATCTTTGTAGATTAGACAGCCTTTTTTAAGAACACAATGTTTACAAAGTTGATTGGCTGGTTTATTAAGACTGCGTACAGGTAATAGATAGCAACACAGGGTACATTGGCCACAGCGATTTTGGTTTTCAATATTTGCCATAAGCTATTATACATTTGAGCTAAACTTTTTTTAATCTATGCTTAACTTAATTAAAAGTTTTGATCATGATAGTTATAAAAGGGAGAAATTATTTTTAGTTTCGGTGGAGGAAACAGCAGGTCGTTTAATCGACTGATGGTTCATCAGTTTTTGGCTGGGAATTGAGGATGTAATTTTTCTTGTCGGAAAAAGGGTGAATTATACCCGTTATCAAGTAGTAGATTAGAGGAATAAGGAGAAGGGTACTGGCAAAAGCGATAGAAATAGTCCACTGGACGGTGGTGATTTTCATGCCGGTGGCTAGTTGTTGGATGGCATAAAGATTGCTGAGGATAAAAATAACAAAGAGGGAAATGGCTTTTTGAAAATTAAAGCCACTAATAAAGGATAATACGAGCCAAACTAGGAGAAAAAGTCCGATGGTTCTGGAAAAAATACCAAAGGTAGTCAGAGGATATTGAGACATCAGAGGAGAATTCAAAAATTGGTAAGGATTTTTGACGGTGAGGGCAATTGGTCCGGATATTGAGTCGATGGCGTGGGCTAAGACGATAAGGGCAAAGGTAAAGATAAAGAGATATTCTTTTTTCACCTTTTTTGTAAAAAACGATTATAAATAAATAGACTTAAAGCTATACTAGAGAAATAAGTGAATATAAGTAGGATAACATTTCGCAACACGAAAGGGGAAATAAATATCAAGGCGTCATCAATCGGAGTTGTAATGGCCAATATCCATTTGGTAGAAGAATTAAGTTTGACAGGTGATGAAGCGATTAAAGTTCTGGTAAGCTTACCTGTAGAGAAATCGGGGATGACAATATCAAGCTTGGATTCTTGATTAGAGGTCAGTTTTTGACGTATTAGTGGCATAACAATTTTGTCACCAAGAAAAGGATGTTCGTCGACGATATGAAAAATGTTTTGGTTTACTACTTCTTGTGTAGTACCATTGAAGACATCTCCGTTGGAATTAAATAGATAAATACCGGTACGTGGGGAGATTTTTAGAGGTTCAAGATATTTTTCAGTCAAGGAAGGGATAGAAATAGAAACCGTGAGAACCCCAATGAATTTATTGTTGGAATAAAGGGGAGTGGCGACGGGAATTTTAAAAGTTTGGCCGGCACCAGGTACCCGGGAGACAAATGGCTTGCCAAAAGAAATTGTACCAGGAGGTGAACCTGAAGCTGCGATAAAATAATCACGATCTGAGACATTGCCTCCAAGAGAAAGTTTTTCGGCATTACTGGCGGTTAATTTTATTTGACCTTGGATATCGGTGAGAATGATACCGACAACGGGAGTGTCGGACCAATTATCGACAAAGTCTTGGAGAATTTTAGGAGTGATAATATTATTGCTGGAAAGAATAAGTAAGGACCTGGAGGTTAAGTCAATAAAACTACTGATAGAAGATGCTCCAGAACGAACAATAACCTGTTCGCGATGGAGCATTTGCTCAACCAAAGATTTGATACTACTGGCTCCGGTAATCTGATATAAGGTAAACGAAAGAGCAAAAAAAATAACAAAAGAAATTGTTGAAATCAGATAAAAAAATTTTTTAGTCATAATTGCTTATGATATAACACGGTATTGCTTTTTGTAATGTCAAAAGATGATATCAAAAAATTGTATCAAACGATTCGTAAGTTTGATTTTCTTTGTCGTTCCAGGCGGTGGTGAAATCAGACACACCATTACAATAAAGGAAGTCTCCTTCTCCTACCCCACTGGTAGTTTCCCGTTGGATGTACCACTGGCCACTTTGGTCGACAAAACCATAATAAGAATAGGTGTCGCTGCTGGTGTCATCCATCTTGCTAATCTTGTAACCATCGGTGGGCTGTTTGGCGGCGGGGTCGATTTTGTTGCCACCGGTATCTTTAATTGAAATGGTGCCGGGGCCGGGGACAGAACCGAAAAAGGAAGCAGAGGCTTTTTTGGGATTGACCAAAGTGAGGGCGGCAAGACCAAGACCGGCAGAACCGGCCATTTTGAGAAATTGGCGGCGGCTTTGGTCGGAGATCTGAACCTGAGTTAAATCTTTTTCGGGTGGCGGAGGGGTGGGTTTGGGGGGAAGGCGAAAATTAAGATGAGAAATTAAATTTTTGATTTGATTGACCAATTCGAGTCCAAAAAAGAAAACTAAGGGAGTAAAAGTAAGACCAAGAATAAGTTGAAGAGTAGATTGAGCCACCAAAAGATTCATTAGCCAGATAACGGCGACCAAAAGATAACAAAATAAATTTAATATGGAAAAAATAAATCGGGAGATTTTGCCGGAAATAAATTTTTTGAAAATCAGATAGATTAATACCAAAGTAAAGGCGATCAGAGCAAGGGGATTATTTTTCCAAACGCCAAAAACAAAACCGAGAACAAGATTTAAAAAGACAAAAAGGAGAGAGTACCAAAAAAGAATGTGATTAAGAGTTATTTTGATTTTCATGGAAATTCCTTTAGAAATTGGGACTGGACCCAACCAAGTTGGTTGCCGTCCAGATCAAGTTGATACCAACCGTCCTGTTTTAGGCGATAAAAATAAATAGTATCGTAAAAAATATTATTGATGATTTTACTTGAAGCCAGAGGTTTTTCGTAGACATCAATTTTTTGCCATTGAGGTGAATTAATTTTAACCATGCCACCAAGAAGAGAGGAACTAAGGGTCGGAGTGGGAGAACCGTTGGAATTGGCGGAAGTATTTGGGTTATTTAGACTGGAAGCCATGTCTTTTCGAAGGTTAATCAGTTCCCGAAGAATAATTTCAGTTTGGGAATTAGCATTTAGAGGAGTGGGGGTAATAAGTTCTGACGGAGGAGGTGTTATGTTGGTGGAAGGAGGAAGTGGTTGATTGTGGTCGATGAGAAACTTGTCGGTAAGAATGGTGGTTAAAACCACAAGGGCGATGGTTTGGAGTTTGGAAAGTTCCATAGTTAAATTTTACGGTTTTATATTGGCTTGTCAAAAGTAAGTTGTCGAATATAATTCTAGATGTGGAATTTTGGAAATTTGGAAAGAAAAAAATACAAATAACCGAAGGGGGAGTAATTTTGGAGAAAATAAGAAAATTGGCTTTTGGGCCGGGATCTGAGCTGAGCGGAACATTTTTCCCAAAAAAGGAAACATGGGAGGCGGTACAGGTGTTAAAAAAAATGGGTAAGTGGAGAGGTGGAAGTGAAAATGATTGGATAAAACAGCAAAAAATTATAGAGGAGAACCTGTCGACTTTGGCTGAGGCGGGGTTTAAAAGTTTGAGGTTGGTATTGATGCCTGATGAACTGATTGGGGAAGGAGGGGTTTATAACTGGAAACCGGTAGAAAAAATTCTGGATTTGATGGTCAAATATAGAATCAGGGCGGATTGGTGTACCGGACCGATTGATTATCCCTACAATCCAGGAATAAGATTGCCAAAAGAAGTGAAAAATATATTAAGTCAGGAAATAAAAGAGACAGGAAGAAATCAAATTAAGATTTCGATGGGAATAGACCGATGGATGCCGAAATCAAGTGAGGCCATCAGAGAATTCGGATTAAATTTTTTTGAGGCGTTTTTGAAAAGGTACGGAAAGGACAAACGGATTGGGAAATTTTACATCGGTAATGAATGGCCGGATCTGCACGGAATTGAGGGGACGAAGGTGATGGCAAATATTTCAAAAGATTTTATGGAGGAGTTAATTAAAAGAGGACAAAAATTGACGGACAAAAAAATTGCCTTGAATACCAATATTCATCCCAGCAACTTGAGACGTTTAAGAAAAACTTTCAATCCCCTGTTTGAAATTCTAAGAGATCAGGGAGTATTGGGGATTGATACTTATCCGACAAGAGAAGGGAAAATAAGAGAAATGATTTATAAAAGAAGTGTAAAGAGAGTAAAAAGAGAGTTTTGGAAACAAGAGATAGAATTAACGGAGTATCAGGCAGAATTGTATGATGATGATATTTCGGGAAAGTCGTGGGCTGAGATAATGGAAAAATATAAAAAAAGAGTGGTGGAATTTTATCAGGAGGTGTTTTTTAAAAAGTTGGAGACTTATGCGGTGGCGGGACAAATTAAAAGAGTGGGAATGTGGGGAATACCGCTTTTATTGACAGCAAAAAGAATGGGGTATGATTTTCCCTTGGAGATGATGAAAACAATAAGCGAGACAATGGCAAAAAGAGGCGGAAAGGATAAGTAAAATTATTTTTTATATGTCTATGTGGGAACGGAAAAATTCCAGATCGCGGTTTAAGGCTTGGCTCCAGTGGCGGGAAAGATTGTGGTCGTCGTTTTGATAAGTATAAAAAATGACGAATTTGTTTTGGTCTTTGAGTTTTTGAACTAAATCCTGACCCCAGGAATAAGGAACGGATTCGTCAGTTGGACTATGGTGGATAATCAGGGGAATATTAATCTTATCTAAATGATCAATGGCGGCAAAATCAGAGGCGGGATATTGGCTTAATAGTTGATTTAGAGAGGATTGAAAATCGGGTTGATCGGTGGGAACGGGTAGGCGGCGATTTCGAAAATAAGTGACATTTTTGGGAAAATCTGTAACGGCAGGTGCCCAAAGAGAAATAGCCTTAATTTGGGGTGAATTTTGAGTTACTAAAAGACTGACTTCAGCTCCCATGGAGTGGCCATACATAAAAATGTTTCTGATATCGGATTGCGGTAGAGTGCCGAGGCCGGCGATAAGATTGAGGACATCAATGGCATAGTTTGAACGGGAGAGAAATCTGTCGGCTTCTCCCTGGGAATTGGCATGGCCACGAAAATCAGGTTTGAGAACTAGAAATCCGGAGGAAGCATAATAGGCGGAGGTGTTGACATAAGATCGACTGGTGGAAAATTGTGATGGGGGAATATAGCCGTGGTTGACAATGATAATAGGAAAACCTGAGGGAGGGGGATTGTCGGTAGGAAGATTCATGAGAGCATAAAGCTTTAAATTTTGAGAATAATAGGAAACCAGATAGGAGGTATATCGTGAATGACGGGAAAGAATTTTTTCGGTAGTGATGATGGTATTTGGGTCAATAAAGGAAGAAAGGTTGGAAACAGCGAGAGGGTGGAGAGCGGGGGTGGGAGTGGGGAGGGCTAATTGTTGGAGAGAAGGTGAAAATTTTTTAAAAATGAAAAAAAGAATAAGGGCGGTGATTAAAATTAAAGGAAACAGTTTTTTCATAACGAATATTATATTTTAGTATATTATTGTGTTGTTTTTGGTAATAATGCTAGAATAAGTTAATTATGAAAAAAGAAAAAACTCAAATCCCCTCTTCCTTGGATGAATTAGAAGGTTTGTTAAATGAATATTTTGGTATAAAGGCACCACAATTGCCGGAAAATGTAAAAGAGATTTTGGTGAAATTCGGACCTTATATTACTTTGGCTATTTTGTTTTTTAGTCTTCCTTTTATTTTGGGAGTGTTGGGATTGGGAGCGGTGATGTCACCATTTGCAATGATGGGTGGAGCAAGATTAGGGGCAGGATATATGCTTGGAATTTTGGTAGCGGTGGTGAGTTTGGTGTTGGAAATTGTGGCTTTACCGGGATTATTTAAAAGAGAGATAAAAAGCTGGAGAATGTTGTTTTGGGTATCGTTGGTGACAGCGGTCGGGGCGATATTCAGATTTGATTTGGGAGCTTTGGTGGTGGGTTCGATAGTGTCTTGGTACTTTTTGTTTCAAATCAGATCTTACTATAAATAGAGTTATAATGGTGGATGTCAGAAAAAGTCAGGTATTTTGAGGGATATTTGAGTCCGGTGGAGGAAGAATTGGCGTTTGTGGAGAGATGCCGAGTTAATGGGGTCAAGCAAATTATTTTGGACTGGGACGATACAATTGGGAAGACAGTAGGAATTTTTAAAAAGCAGATGGATAGATGTTATGATTTTTTGGCTGAAAGAGCGCCAATTTTGAGTAGAGAAGAATGGAGGGAGAGAATAGTATTTCATAATAATAATTCTTTTGAAACCCATGGAGTAAATCCAATAAGGTGGTCAGTAGTAATGGATTTAGTGCAGAGAGAAACAGGATTGGATAAAAAAAATACCAGGGGTGCAGTAAAAATTTTGGGGCATATTTATAAAACCAGACAGGAATTTTTACCGGGAGCAGAGGAGGGGTTGCAGTTTTTGGTGAAAACAGGAATGCCAATCGGTATTGGTACACACGCGAATTGGGATTGGACAAGATTTAAATATAATTGTTTAAAGATGCACAGATATGTACCTTGGGATGATGTTTATATATTTGATGAAAATGGGCATAAAACTCCGAAAGAATGGGATAAAGGAATTAGGAAATATTTTAAGGTAAGACCAGAAAGATGTATGCTGGTTGGAGACAGTCCAAGGTCAGATATTAATCCGGCTATCGAAATCGGGGTCAGGGCGGAGAACTGTGTGTGGATTACCGGAAACGGAACGGAATTGTGGTCGATACATCAACAGGCGGTACCAGCGGAAGTGAGAAGGATGTCAAATATAAACGGACTGCGAAATTTGGGAAGAGAAGTAATTTAGCATAAAAATAGCCCCGATATAAAACCGGAGCTATTTTTTTAGAAGCTAAAGTTTAGTTGGAAGAACGGTAACCCATTCCCCGACCCTGACCTTTGCCCTGACCCTGACCCATGCCATACTTAGTTTTGAATTCATTAAGTTTGGTATAGTCCCCTTTTTCGGCGTCCAAATGAGCGGCGGCGAATTCGGAGAAGTTGTCGGCATTAACAAAACGAGTAGCACCACGACCATCCATGAGATCTGCCCATGATTGATAGTTTTTATTTTGAAAAGCTTGCAACATTGAATCATGGCGTTCTTCAGTGTAGTTGGGACCCTTGACAGCCGGGTCGCCCTGATAGGCAAGAACAGGAGTAAATGATTTAACAGCAACTAAGCCTAGAGTAAGGGCGGCTAACCCTAAAACGATATTGGTTTTCATATTTTTTTTAATTATTAATTTGTAGATAGTTTCCGGATGAGCTATCTAGTATTAATACAGCGGCAAGATACCATTTCTTTCATTTATCTAAAACCCCAGGGTCGGATTTCATTTACTTTGAAACTATCGGAGGATAATTGCTGACCAATCAATTTAATTTCAAGACCGACAGTGAGGGAAGCCCAACCACGAATAAGAGGTTGGTCGTGGGTGATAGTCCAGGTTTTGCCGTTAAAATCGAGGAGAGTAAATTGATTTGCGGTGTCGAGGCTGATAATTTTGCCGGAAAGATAGCCTGATGAGGGATCTGACCAAACCTGCTGTTTGAGAGGGGCCAGAGAGCGATATATTTTGAAACGATGAGCCAGATAATTATCGGTGAGAGGAGCGGCATTGAGCTGGTGAAAAATCAGACCAATAGTTGCACCAAAAAATAAAATTGAAATAATTAGAATTTTGGGGTCAAGGCGGTAAGATTTTTTGGTATGACGAAGAAAGTAAGTGGTAACTAATACAAAGAAAAAGGCAGTAATAGACCAAAAGTAAGGGGTAAATTCGGGATTCTGAATCATATAAACTGAAAGTGAGAGACCGAGGGCGAAAACCAGAAGTGAAAGGAGGGCAAGGGTCCAAAAAAAGATATTCCGACTCAAAAAGTGCCAACGGGGAGTTGGTTTGAGGTGTTGTTGCTGAATGGTTTTTAGCGCTTTTTGGCTAATACTGGTTTTGGTCATAGATTGTTTTAAATTGTTTTTTGGCCCGATTAATAAGGGTAGCGACGGTACCCATGGGCTTTTGTAAAATGTGACTAATTTCTTTATAATCTTTGTCCTGTAAGAATTTTAAGACAAGAACCTGTTGATATTCCGGTTTAAGTTGAGCTAAGATCAACCGGATGTAGTCCTGAAATTGGGAATCCTGAGTTTGTTTTTCGATGTCGGTGTCACTAACTAACCAATTGGTAATTTCACTATAATCATCATCGATGTTTAAGGTCTGGGTCTTTTTTGATTTTTTGAGGAAGTTGACGGATTGATTGTGGACGATACGATATATCCAGGAAGAAAATTTAAAGTCAAAATCAAAATCATTTAGGTTTTGATAAGCCTTGACAAAAGAATTTTGAATAATATCGTCGATATCTGATTGAGATAAAAAAGTCAGATGGTGGACATAGGCGGCCAGTTGTTTTTCGTAACGTGACATAAGGCAATAATAATAATTACTGTCGTCAAGAGAAAGACGGACCAATTGATGATCGTCTAGAGATTGACAAAGTTTTGGATCAAACATAGAGAGATATCTTTAATTATTACAAAAATTTCGGCAATTTTCTTTCAGTTTGATAGAATAGCGGCATGAAATTGTTGATTCACGCTTGTTGTGCGGATTGTGTGTTGAAATTTTTGGAATCAAAAAGTGAGAAAAAATGGGAGGAGATGGCGGTGTATTATTACAATCCAAACATTCAGCCCCGATCGGAATATTTGAGCAGACTAAAGGCAATACAAAAAGTTTTGGAAAATAAAGAGGTGAAATTGATTATTCCGGATTGGAGTCCAAGAGAATATTTTGAGGTGGTTAAAACAGAAAAAGGGAGATGTGTAAAGTGTTGGAATTTGAGGTTGGGAAAAACGGCAGAATATGCAAAAAAGAACGGGTTTGAATATTTTTCGTCGACTTTGGTGACTTCACAATATCAAAATAGAAAAATGATAGAGGTGATTGCCGATAAGTTGGCAGCAGAAAAGGAAGTGAAGTTTTTTGTACCAAAAAAAGTATGTTGTGATCTTAAAACGGCAGGTTTTTATAAACAATTTTATTGCGGGTGTGTGTATTCGCTGAGGGAGCGGTTTGAGGAAAAATATAAAAAATAAGTTCAGTTTGGGGGGTTGGCTACCTGATTGAGACGCTCTTCTATAGCCGGATCGAGCTTGGCATAATGCAACTCTTTGGCTTCGTACATATTTTTGTCGGCACGGGTGAAAGTGTCCCAAAGATCTCTGTCTTTGGACGGATCGTAAAGGGCAAAACCAAGAGAAATACTAACTTCGGGAAGATTGGGGTTTTCCAGATTGTTTTGGTCAATGGCTTCCTGAAGACGTTTTTTGACAATATCCATATTTTCGGGAAGAATTTCGAGCAGGGCAGTAAATTCATCACCGCCGATACGGGAAGGGATATCCTCTTCTCTTAAGACTTTTTTTAAAATCTCGGCGACTCTTTTGAGGTGAATATCGCCTTTAGCATGGCCTATTTCATTGCCATTTTCGTCGACCTCGTCATTAATAACTTTTAGTCCGTCAACATCTAAATAGACGGCGGTCAGAGGAGGGATTGTTTGCTCGGGATGGGATCGGGATAAACGATTGTGCTGAGCCAAACGAAGGGATATTTGTTCCATAAAATAGGCGCGATTGTGAAGTCCAGTAAGAGGGTCTTTGTTTTGCTGAGTGGTGTCGAATTCCTGACAGGTATAGCCGAGACAATTTCCCTGGGGGTCAAAAACGGCTTTGATATTTCGGGTATACCAAATTAAGTTTTCATTATCGTCGGGCTTTTCGGAATGGTCGTGTTGAATAATGGGGTTGTCGGGGGTTAATTGAGTGTAAACATTTTTGAGATCTTTTGGATCGTATGGACCGTGGATATTGAAGATATTAGGTTTTGTAAAAATTTCTTGAAAACCATCGTTTTTTGATAAAATATTGCCTTTTGGGTCGGCAAAACAAGTCGGGTACGGAAGCATGTTGAGGATTTCTTTCGTGAGTAAGGGCGTTTTTTGGATTTCGATTGGAGGGGTTTCAAGAAAAGCATCCATAGATAAGTATGATTATATAGGAAAATTATATCTAGAAAAACATGTAAGAATTTTAAGCTGATTACTACACAAATAGTAGATGGAGGTATATAGTGATAGGTCATATGAATAAAAACCAAATATTTTTGGTGATTGGCGGAGTATTTTTAATATCTTTGATATGGTCAAGAGAAATAGTTTTAAATTACACCGGTGATTTGAGTAAAATTTTAGGGTTGGGGGCTTTGGTAATAGGATATTTTTTGAAGCGAGTGACCGATCGGGTTTTTATAAATAAATGAGGTAAAATAAATTATGACAACAAAAAAAGACACTTTTGAAGTAAAAGGGGAAGATTTAATCGCCAAGGTAAAGGAACTGATAAATGAAGGAAATGTCCGCCAGATTTCGATTATCGATAAAAACGGAAAAACAATAGTGATATTACCTTTGACTTTGGGAGTGGTGGGGGCAGTGTTGGTGCCGGTATTGGCGGCAGTGGGGGCGATAGCGGCTTTGGTAACGGAATGCACCATAAAAGTTGAGAGAAAATAATAAAAATATGGAAGGATGAAATGATTAATTTAATTGAAAAAGGGAAATATAAATTAATTGAAACGAAAGGGCAAGTGAAGATTTTGTATCTGGGGAAAAAACAATTTGCCTGGGTGTGGGTGGAGGAGATTGGAGAAATATTGGTGAGTTCGTATACAGAGCATGAAACCGATCAATTGTTGGCGGTGGGAAAATATGAAATATATGAGGTAGAAAATGAGCCTAAGCTAGCGGATTTAATGCATTTAGAATTGGAGGTGGGGGAAGGATTACGACAGGGATATTTATTGCTGACCGGGTTGCCGGATGAGGAAAAGAAAAGAGCCAGAATAATTCCGACGAAAGAATTGGTGATCAGGTAGAATTGGGAGTGATGGAATTATCAACAGATCAAAAGAAAGCGCTGGATACTTTGATGGGGTGGAGTAAAAAAATGGGAGAAAATCAGTTTTTGACTTTGGGTGGTTATGCAGGAACGGGAAAAACAACCTTGATTTCGGTGTACAGAAAAAAAATCAGAGAAGAAAACAAAAAAATAAGAGTGGCTTTTGCCAGTTTTACGGGTAAGGCAACGAGAGTGTTGAGAGGGAAATTGGCGGAAATGGAAACGGTATACAAAGAAGACAGTATCGGAACGATACATTCATTGATTTATAGCCCAATAGTCGATACTAAAAAAAATATTGTGGGGTGGAAAAAAAAAGATGAGATTGAGGCGGATTTGATTGTGATTGATGAAGGATCGATGGTTGACGGAACAATTTGGGGGGATTTGGTCAGTTATGGGTTGCCGATTGTGGTGGTGGGAGATCATGGTCAATTACCACCGATAAGAGGAGACTTTAATTTGATGGAGAGGCCAATGGTAAAACTGGAAAAAATCCATCGACAGGCGGAAAAAAATCCGATAATAAAGGTATCGATGTTGGCCAGAGAGGAAGGAAAAATCCCTTTTGAGAAATTTGGAAACGGAGTGGAAAAAATGAATAAAAGAGAAATGGATTGTCAGGAAAGAGTGGAGGAATTATTGGGAAACTTTACGACAGATTTGTTGGTATTGTGCGGATACAATAATACCAGGGTAAAACTGAATAAATTTATTCGGGAAGGGATGCAATTTGAATCGGCCGAACCGACAGTGAATGACAGAGTAATATGTTTGAGAAATAATCATAAGGTAGGAATTTATAACGGAATGTTGGGGATAATTGAAGGTTTGAAAAGCAAGGATGATCAATGGTTTAAGGCTGAAATTAAAATGGACGGAGAACAAGATAGTTACGAAGGGTTGATTTTGAAATCACAATTTAACAGTCAGGAAGCAATGAACTTTAGTAAAAACCGATATTTGACCATAAAAGGAGACTTGTTTGATTTTGGTTATGCCCTGACGGTACATAAGGCTCAGGGCAGTCAGGCAAAGAGGGTGGTACTGTTTGAGGAGAGATTTTCACAGATGGATGAGAATATGTGGAGAAGATGGTTGTATACAGCAGTCACCAGAGCCGAGGAAGAACTATTTATTGTGGGTTGATGATGGCAGGAAACTCAAAAAGAAAGCTCCCAAGCCAAGAAAAAATGAGACCATGGCTATAAACCAACCAACAAAGGGAATATTAAATATCAGCCAAAGTACGGGAAGACCAATGAGGAGGTAGTAAGTCGGCTGAAAATACTTGTCGGAAAGGTTGAAGCGGTGAACGAGCATCTGACCAAAACTTAGGGAGCTGTAAACGGTGGCGGTGATAATGGCGATAATATAGACAAAAAGAATTAAAAAAGCCAGCGGAATACCAATGACAGTAATAAGTAAAATAATAAAGGCAAAGGGGGTAAGAATTAGGACGGCGAAACCTACCAAAAAAGCAACGAGACTACGGGTATTGATGATGGATATAATAGATAGTGTCCTTTTTGGATTTAGACTAAGAAGAACCAGACCAATAATCAAAAAGGAAATAATGGAATAAATTACATGGACAAAATTGGCAACGGGAGTAATGATTGGTTGTTTTGGAGTGGTCGGGGTGTCAAGACGGTGAGCCGAAATAGTGCCAGCCACAAGTTCTTTGTTGAGATTGACTTGAATGTCTTGGGGAATATAATAGTCTAAATTTCCAGCAATACTTGATTCAGGCTGGAGATTAATATTTTGGCCATAGAAATAGACATGGCGGACAACGGCGGTGTTGAGGGTGAAATTTTCACCGGCGACGGTTAGATCGCGGCCAAAGGTACCGGATAAATTTATATCCTGTCCGGCCAGGATGGCATCTTGAGAAATATTGGCGGCGGGTTGGACGGTAAGGCTTTGACCAAGGGTGGTTAAATTGGAAACGCTGGCATCGGTAATAATATTTTGACCGGCGGCAAAGAGATTATTTTGGATAATACCACTAATTTTAATATTCTGACCAACACAAAAAATACTACCGTTGACTTGGGCATTGATGAGAATGTCACGGCCGGCACAATATAAATCTCCATTTATAGTGGAGTTTATGGTAATTTGGCTCCCTGCTATCAGGACGGATTCGTCGTAAACTTGGTCCGAGGGGAGGTTAATGTTTTCCCCGCTTTGAAAGAACATGGCCCGAGCCGGGTTGGCAGAAATTAAAAATAAAATTAAAGTAAAAACTAGATTTTTGATGATATTTTTCATATTTTAATAATAATATGGAAATTTTCGGATTTCAAGATTTTTAATTAATTTAATAAAATACACAAATATTTTGCGACGTTGGATTTTTAAGATAGGGGATGGGGTAAGATTTTTTTTTGAGGTCGTGTAATAATATAAGTATGAAAAATGTAAAGTTGGTAGGATTTTCAATAATTGTTATTTTGTTGGGAACAATAGTCTTGATGATATTTGACGATGGGGGTACAAAAAATAAATTATTAAATACTTTGGCTGATAATAAGGAAGAAGTTAAGGTCTTAAAAGCTATAAATCCAAATGTGGTGGGAGGAGAGTTAAGTAATACAGTCGAGGAAGGAGAAGTAGTGCCAACTTCTAAGGTAGCCTTGGATGCAAGAGATGCTGATTTTAGTGAGGAAGGAAATTTGGTGGGAGATGAGTTGGTGTATGAAAAACCGGGACGGCCGGCAATAAGGGTAAAATTAGTTTTTAATTCGACCAGTTGGTGTGAGAATAAACCGTGTTTAATGGGGGCTAATCCTTCAATGGTAGGAAAATATGAAGACGGAACCAGGGTAAAAATTAGCGGGGAAAAAGAAGGAGAAGCGGTAAAAGTGTATGTGTTGAATGTTGTTGACTGAAGTGAAAATAAATAAAATCAGTTTGTGGATATGGAGTTTGGCAGGAGTGGTAGCGATAGGTTTGTTTTTCCGGTTTTTGAATTATAATAATCGCTGGATTTTTAATCAGGATCAGGCCAGAGATGCGATTATTGCCTGGTACGGATTGAGCAATGGAGTATGGCCGGAAATCGGGTCCCCTTCTTCGGCGGGACCATTTAATTTTGGACCTTGGTATTTTTGGATAATAATGATGATGGAGAAAATAAGTTTTGGTTGGTTATTGGGCCCGTGGGTGGGATTTACGATTTTGTCGGTAAGTACGGTAATCCCCTATTATCTGATAGGGAGAAAGATTGGAGGGTCGGGATTGGGTTTTATTATGGGGATAATCGCGGCAGTAGCAACGGGAGGAGTAGAAAATGCACCGGATATGTTAAATACAGTGATTGTTGGATGGTCAACAGCCTGGGGAATGTATTTTTTGGTGAAAATGATTGAGGATAGAATAATATTTTGGGGAATTTTGGGGGGATTTTTTATAGGATTGTCGATGAATTTTCATTTTCAGGCGTTGGGGTTGGGGGCGCTTTTGGCAATGGCAATTTTGATAAATAATTTTAAATTGGCAGATAAATTTAGGGTAGGGATATTGACAGGGACGGGGTGGTTTTTGAGTTTTGTACCTTTGATAATTTTTGACATAAATAATAATTGGGTGTGGATAAAAAGTGTGATTGAGTACTATACGGAGGGGGTGAAAAAATTTTATGTACCAGTACGATGGCTGACGGAGCTGAGAGATTTTTGGCCGCAGTTGTTTGGAAAAGTAATTGCCGGAGAGGCAAATTTGGGGTATTTAATTTTAATTTTGGGATTGATAGCAGTAATTTTATCCAGGAAAAAATTATTTAAATTACCAAAGTCGTGGTGGGTAATAGTAATTTCTTTGATGATTTCGGTGTTACTGATGAGGTTTTATAAAGGAGTAAGGTCGAGAGAATATTTGATTGCATTTCATGGGTATATTATTTTTTTGACAGCTTGGGTGGTGGGAGTGATTTGGGAGTGGAAAAAATTGGCGGGAGGAATGGTATTGGGATTAATTTTGGTTTGGGCAACGATAAATAATTGGCAAGTAATTTGGAGGGAGCCGAGCCAAGCAAATGAAATGATGGAAATTAAGGCGGAATTGGATAAGAGAATTGAAGGAGGGGTGGAGATATTTCACTATATGAGTTCGGATATGGTGTCGCTACCAATATTTTATTTGTATTACCGGGAAAATAGGATTGGCGAGGGAGAGGCAGTTAGTTTTTGTGACGGCAATAAATATGATTGCCCAAGCGGAGAGATAATAAATAGAAATAATTACCGGGTGTATAGGGGCAGAGTTAATGAGGGATGGTATCGGCTGACTGACAAAAATATTTATGAAAGACTGATGGTGAATTATGGAGAAAAGCAAGCAGGTTCTTTTCAAAAACTGGTGACGATAGTTAATCCGGTAAGGAGCAGAGAATTGTGGAAGGATAAAAGTCTGGAGCCGATAAAAAATCAATACAAAATAATTTCTGAGCTGGACCTGAAAGCAACTTGGTTGATACAAAATGATGTGCTTGATGACGAGGAACTGGTGGAAGAAATAAAAAAATTTGATAACAAACAGGAACTGGGGATATTTTTGGAGGTAAGTGAAAAGCTGGCAAAAAAGGCCAGAGTTTATTATCCGATAAACCGGCCATGGTATAGCCCGGAGGCAGTGTTTTTGTCGGGATATGAAATATCAGAAAGAAAACTGCTAATTGATACGATGATGAAAAATTTTAAAAATGAGTTGGGCTATTACCCTAAATCGGTAGGGGCATGGTGGATAGACAGTTGGAGTCTTTTATATTTGGAAAAAAAATATGGAATAAAAACGGCGATGATAGTGACCGATCAAAAGACAACAGATAATTACGGGGTGTGGGGGCAATGGTGGGGAGTCCCCTATTATCCGGATAAAGTGAATATATTGGCTCCGGGAGACTTGGAAGTTTTGATATTGCAGTGGGCGTTGAGGGATCCGGTGAAGGCATATGAAGGAGAGGGACCGCGGTTTTCTAATTTTTCGATGCAGGCCAATGATTATATAAGCCAAGGATTGGATATTTTGTATTTTGAAAAACTGGCAAATATTTATTTTGATGAAAGAAACAAAATCGGCCAAATTACGGTGGGACTGGAAACAGGAATTGAAAGTGTAGGATTTTTGGATGAATATAAAAGACAGCTGGAGTGGATCAAAAACGAGGGAGTGGTTGATGTAAGTATGTCGGAAATGGAGGAAAAATACAAAATGGCTTATGGTGGTAAAAATCCGGATGAAGTAAGAATTGATGATTGGTTGATGACTCCTGATTTTAGGGAAAATAAAAAACTAGGAGAAAAAACTGAATACATAAAAGGGATGGCGTTTGGGGATTATTTTGAAAAAGATTCCAAAACTTTTTTGAACCGAATTTACAAAAGTGAAAATCTGGTAAAGGGGTGGCGATTCCCCTATTTATGGTTGGGTATGGCAGGGATGATCGGGTTGGTAATTTTGTTAAAAATTAAAATATTTCCGATAGCAGCGGGATGGTTGGGATTGAAAATTATGGAACATTTAAGATATTCGGTGGTGGAGGAAGAAAGAATGTTGGGAATTTTGGTGGATAATTTTAGATTTATTGGAGTTACGGATAAAATAAGATTTTTAAATGAGGATCTGTCGAATTTGGTGGCTCAAACAATGTTAAAAATTGAAATTAAAGAAATTTATTACTTAGTCTGGATTTTGGGGATAATACTGGTAAAATTGATTAGTGACGAATACCAAAAGAGAAGAAAAAATTAAAAAGGTAATAAGTAAGCGACAGGAAGGAATAATTGTTTTTGAAGATATTCATGATTTGCATAATGTGGCGGCGAGTTGCCGATCGGCGGACGGATTTGGTTTTCAAAAAATTTATTTGATATTTGAAAATGAGAAAAGTTTTAATCCGAAAAAGACGGGAAAAACGAGTTCCGGTTCGGCTAACAAATGGTTGGACTTTAAAATTTTTAAATCGACAAAAGAATGCCTGGAGGAATTAAAAAAAGATGGTTTTGAGATTTGGGCGACAGTGTTGGACGAAAAGGCAGTCAAAATTTCAAAGGCGGATTTTACAAAAGAGAAAATTGCGGTAATGTTTGGTAATGAACATCGGGGTTTGTCAAAAGAAGCGATAAGGGGGACGGATAAAAAAGTTTATATACCAATGAAGGGAATGGTGCAAAGTTTTAACTTGTCGGTGTCGGCGGCAATAGTTATGTATGAAATAAACAGGCAAAGAGAAGCGGCAAGAGGAGTAAAATAGGATAGATGGCAAAAAAAACAATTAAAGAAAAATTGAGTTGGAACTTGGATGAGATATTGAAGGCGAAAGATTTTGAGAAATTATATAAAGAGATAGAGAAAGAAATGGGGCAAATTGAGGGGTGGGTAAAGAAATTAAAGCCAGAAATGAAGGAAGAAACTTTTCGGGGGATTATGGATTTTGAAGAGGAATTGGGTAAAAAGATTACTCGATTAGAATACATGCCATACTTATGGGAGCAGGTGGATCAAAAAAATCAGGAGGCAAAAAAATTAAAAGGGAGGGCGGATGATTTGGGGGTGAGACTGGCCCAGAAATCGAGAGTGATAAGTCATTGGTTGATAGGAAAAGAAATGGAGGGACTAAAAAGACTGGATGATAAAAATGCCAAAAGGTTGTTTGCAACGATTCCGGATTTGGAATACGGATTGAATTATGACAGAACGGCGGCCAAATATACCCTAAAAAAAGATGAGGAGGATATTATCAGTCATAAGGACGTCAACGGAGCCAACCAATTGATAAATTTGAGAGAAATTATTGAAACGGAATTTGAATTTGATTTGAAAATTAAAGGAAAAAAGACAAAAAAAATCAGAACTTTGTCGGAATTGTTGTCGCTGGTACATTCGCCAAAAAAGACAGAAAGAAAAGCGGCATACAGAGCGATGTTGTTTAAATATTGGCAAAATATTGATAAGTTTTTTTTGGTATACAGCGCAATAGTTAAAGACTGGGATTACGAGGCAAAACTGCGGGGATACAAATCCCCTATAACGGTCAGGAATTTTGGGAATCATGTACCGGATGAGGCAGTGGAGACATTATTGAAAGTTTGTCGAAATAATAGGGAGATTTTTCAGAATTATTTTAAATATAAAGCCAAGAGATTGGGAATGAAAAGATTGGAGAGATGGGATATATATGCCCCGCTGGAAAAAAAGACAAAAAAAATTAATTTTGAGGAGGCAAAGGAATTGGTGTTGGAGACTTTTGAGAATTTTTTGCCAAAATTTGCTAAGTTAGCGAAAAGAATTTTTGAAGATCAGCATGTTGATTCGCATCCGAGTTCGGTAAAGCGAAGCGGAGCCTTTTGCGCGACGGTAATGCCGGAAATTAGCCCTTATATAATGCTTAATCATGATAATCAAATGAGAGATGTATTTACGATGGCCCATGAATTGGGACACGGGATACATTCTCTTTATGCGGCACATCACAGGATGGGGAGTCAACACGCCAATTTGCCGCTTTCAGAGACAGCCTCGACATTTGGAGAGATGGTACTGTTTGAAAGAATATTTTCTGCCGAGCAGAATATAGATATAAAAAGATCGATGCTGTCGGAAAAAATGGCGGATTCTTTTGCGTCCATTCTCCGGCAAAATTATTTTGTAATTTTTGAAAAGAGAGCCCATGAAGCAATCCAAAAAGGGATTACGGCAGAGGAGTTGTCGGAAATGTGGCTTTCGACTTTGAAGGAACAGTTTGGAAATAGTGTAAAGATAGACAAAATTTTTAAATATGAATGGTGTGTAATACCGCATATTGTCAACTCCCCTTTTTATTGTTATGCCTATAATTTTGGAGAATTGTTGTCTTTTGCTTTGTTTGCCAGATATAAAAAAGAAGGAAAAAGTTTTATTGCTAAAATTGAGAAAATATTGGCGGCGGGAGGAAGCGAGGATCCGGATAAGATTTTGAAAAAGGTGGGAGTGGATATGAGATCGGAGAAATTTTGGCAAGGAAGTTTTGAAATAATCAAGGAATGGCAAAAAGAGTTGGAGAATTTGGGATAAATATTTTGGTAAGATATGTTATGAAAAGAATATTGGTGATGTTGGTAGCGATGGTATTTTTGGCAACGGCAAAAAATGTAAACGGGCAGAGCAGTACATATGTGATTGAGAGTTTTGAGAGCAGAATTGTTTTGAACCAGGATACGAGTCTATCGGTTGAAGAAAAAATTGAGGTAAATTTTTTGGTGGAATCACATGGAATTATTCGGGTAATCCCCTATTCTTATGTGGCAAAAGGGAAGACTTTGAACACGGAAGTGAAAATTTTGGGAGTAAAGGATGAGAATGGTAATCCGATAACTTATACGACGCAAAATTTTAAACAAAGCAAAAAAATAAAAATCGGTGATGCTGATAAAACAATCAGAGGCGAAAAAAAATATGTAATTAAATATGAGGTAAGAGATGCGGTAATGGATTATGATCAGGGGCCGGAAATTTATTGGAATGTGGCGGGGGCGGAGTGGGATGCAGCTATAGAAAAGACATCGGCAGAAGTGATTTCAGAGTGGGCGGAGATTGTAAAAATAGATTGTTTTAGCGGAATTGTAGGGACAAGTGAAAAGGATTGTAATATGAGTCAGGAAAAAACTCAGGCTACGTTTTTGGCAAATAATAGTTTAGGCCAAGGGAGGGATTTGACGGTAGTAGTGGGATTAGATAAGACAAATAAACTGGTATTTCCAAGCTCGACCGAGCGAATAGTAAAAACTATCTGGGATAATTGGGGTTATTTATTGGCAATAATGCCACTGCTGTTCATGATTTGGGCGTGGTTACGTTGGGGACGGGATAAAAGATTTAAGAGTGCTAATGTATTTTATAAACCCGAGGGAAAATCGGAAAGAAAGGTAGGATTGTTTGAAAGACCTCATTTGCCGATGGTGTATGGTCCAATAAATGGTTTAAGTCCGGTGGAGGTGGGAGTGATGGTAGATGAAAAACTAGATATTGAGGATGTGGTGGCGGAAATTGTGGAGATGGCAAGGCTTGGATATTTCAAAATTGAGAAAATTGAAAAGAAGGGATTTTTGGGGATAAAAAGTACGGATTATGAGCTGATCAGGTCAGAGAAAGGGTTGGGGGAATTAAGAGATTATCAAAAATTCTTGGTGGAGAAATTGTTTGGGGAGAAAAAGGAAGTGAAAATTTCGGAGTTGAAAAATAAATTTTATAAACATTTGGCAGATTTGAGAAGTAAAATTTTGGATTATTTAACGATAACGCAAAAAGCGCTGACGGGAAATATTGATAAGGTCAGGGGGAAGTGGGTAGGAATTGGATTGATGGCGGGAGGATTGGCAGCGGTGGGGTTGGTGGCTAGCGGGACGACAGAGTTTAATCCCGGCCCGTTGATATTGTTGGGAGTATTGAGTGTGCCGGTGTTGATTTTGGCTTATTACATGCCGGCTAAGACGGCCTGGGGATATAGTTTACATAGACAGGCGGTAGGGTTGAGATGGTATTTGAAAAAAGGAAAGTGGCGGGAAGAAATTATGGAAAAGAATTTGTTTTTGGAGGAAATGCTGCCATTGGCAATTTCTTTGGGGGTGGTAGATAAATTGGCTAAAGATATGGCAGATATTGGTGTAGAACCGCCGAAATATTTTGGAAACACTACGGGTAGCGTATTTGCCCATGATTTGGGCTTGTTTTCGAGTTCAATGAAATCGGGAATTATTAGCGCGCCTTCGGGACAGTCGAGATCGGGAGGGTGGAGTTATACGGGGAGATCGAGTTGGTCGGGAGGGTCGGGATTTTCAGGAGGAGGGAGTAGCGGCGGAGGTTTTGGAGGCGGGGGCGGAGGAAGCTGGTAAAAAACATTTTCTGTTTTCTTACATAATTGTGACTATTCAGAGGCAAAAAATGATATAATATATGGTATGACTAGTATGAGTCCAGAGTTAAAATTGGCATTACGCTATGACAGGGAAAACCCAGTTGGAGTGGAAGTGGTACACGATGAGGAAGCTAATAAGTCGATTGGATTTATTGGAGTTAGGTCCGATAAAAAGATAAAAGATCAGTCTGCAGAACTATTTGTAGTAAGGGCTGGAAAGGTTCAAATTAAAGAGATAAGACTTCCCTAGATTTTATTCCCGGCAACAATCTAGAATTTTACCGATGACACCGCTTATTTTGCCCATGAAATCAGATTTTTCGTAGGAGATGGGGGTTTCCAAATCCCTCTCGGCTTCGCCGGAACTCAATCCCTCTAAATCTCCCTTTGACAATGGAGACTTGAGCATGCCGAGATTGAGAGCCCAGAAAAGATTGTAAAGATCGTAAGATTTTTTGAAAAAATTGTAAGCCAGTTTGTCGTCGCCTTTGGTTTGGGCTTTGGTACCGACTTCCATAAGACGCATGGAGGCGGCGAGAAGATGTTTGGAGGTACACCAGACTTCACCTTCGTAATCTTTGATAATCATTTTTAATAATTCCTTTCTCATTTCCCGGGCTTGGTGGAGGAGACTAAAATATTTAGTCTTTCCGGTTTTGTTGCCGGTAAAAAAGAGGTGTTCTTCGATGGAAATTAAATTCATGATGGCAATGGAAAGATCTTCGTCACTGGAGAGGTCGAGAAGGTTGCCTTTTTCGGCGGACTTGATTTTGTCCATAAATTTTTGGAGATCGATTTCAGGTTTTATTTTTTTGGCCATTTTTATAAATTAAAAGAAAATTTAAAAATTAAGGTAATTAATAATACCATACCTACAGGAAAAACTACCTTGGAATAGGGAAAAAGAGCTTTGTTACCGTTTTTGGTTTTGAAGTAAGAATAAAGATAGTTACCGGCAAACATGGTCAAAAGACCGATGGTTTGGCCTAGAAATATTTTATCGAAGCCTAATAATTTATTGGTAGAGACACCTAATTGATTGGTAAATTGGAAATAGAGAATGGTGGTGAGGTAAAGAAGAATTGAAAGAATCCAGGGATTGGCGAATATTTGTAGAATTTTATTCCGGCGGACACCGGAATTAATTTTTGGGGCAAGGTAAAAGGCAATAGCGGTATTGAGGGCGGAGATCCAGATAGAAACTAAAAGATCATCGATACCAAGTCTTTGGGCCAGGAACATTCCCCCACCGACAGTGACGATACAAACGGGACATTGAGCAGCTACGGGAGCAGTAGAAACAAATAAAAGGAAAGCAGAAATAAGAATAAAAAAGACGACAATAATCATAAGATATTTTGAACTATTAGTCTAATACTACGAGTGTAGTAAGGTAAGGGGGGTGTGTCAAGAGTTAGTTTTGATAGATTGACTAATAATTTTGATTGTGGTCAGATAAGGTAATTGAATTATGTAAAAGGAAGGGTGCTATCAAAAGAAGCTGAAGAATACAAAGTAACACTTAGCGACTTAAAAAAAAGACAAATTGAATTAGGATTGGAAAAAAAACCACCAATGGAAGTAATACAAATCGGAAACGGAATGGGAAGGGAGGGAAAACCTGAGGGGGCATTTTTGCCGGTATATCGAAAAGAAGAATGTGGAGAAAGTGGGGAAAGGATGGCCAAAACATTGTTTAACTTGGATTCGTTGTTGGGATTTGTTCCGGAAAGATTTAGTAAAAGAATGAGAAGATAGGTGGAATTTGGCTATTTTTGGGGAAATTTGAGGGTGGAAAGAATTTGACGAAATTGCCTGGACCAGACGGGGTCGTAGTTTGGACCGTGGTGGACGATGATATAAATACAATTTTTTAAGTAAGGGATTTGGACACCATCGGCGGTCTCCCCTTCCAGGGAATGGTGATAAAGCAGACCTTTTTGACCATCAACGGGGATACTTTCAATTTTGGAAAGAGAAGAGGAAGAGGTGAGATCGCCACATTGGCCGTTTATCCGGTAAATTGAATAACTTATGCCGCTAAGGACAATACGTTTTGAATTGGTTTCTTTGACTAAGTAATCGGGAGATTTGAAGGTGTCGACCTGATCATTTTCGTAGGGATTGAAGGGGAGAAATTCAAAATCCAGAGGGTATTGAAGGGAAAAGTTTAATTCCGGATTGACGTAGGTTTGCCAATTTAAAGGGGTCGGTTTGGGGGTGGGGTCATTAAAAATAAGGTAGGTAAAGACAATGATTAGGGCAGAGGCGGCAATAATGAATTTCACAGTTAATGATGGCAGAAAGGCAGAAGTTTGGCAATATAAAGGGTGGAGGTGGTGATTTAAAAACCGGGGATTTTGATTTTGATGGTGGGGATTTTGAACATGATGAGGGTGGGAGTCGGAGTGGGAGTGGAAGTGGGCATTTTGATGATCAGATTCGGATTAATTTGAAAGACGGAAGGATTGACAAGAGAGGTGGGTTTGGGGGTGGGAGTCGGAGGGGAGGCGGTGGGATTCTGGGTGGGAGAGGCGGTGTCGTACCAGTCGTGAGGGAGAATGTCGTCTTGAACGGAGTTGGCGGTGACCAGGACCGGGATTTTGGCGTGGGAAGGACAGGAATATTGCAGACCGCAGGTGACGAATTCAGTGTAATAGGCTTTTTGATCGTCAAGATAGGAATAAACATAGTATTCCCCGGGGTCGAGTTCCATTTGATAGCCGACACCGTTTTTAAATTTTTGGTCTTTAATTTGAGGAGTACAAACGACATTTTGAAGATCGCTAATTTTTTGGGCACAGACTCCAAGGCCAGGGGGGATAAATGAAGAAGGGTAAATAAGATAGCCGCTGATGGTACCCTGATCGGAGGCGGAAGTTGGAGATATATTGGAAGGTGTGGGGGTAACTGAGGTAGAGTTGGAGTTGTCTGAAGGAGGTTTTTTGAGTTTGATAGCAATAAGAGTGCCGGCGGAGAGAAAAAGAAAAGTTATGAGTAGGATCAGGGGAAGGGTGATGCCTTTTTGAAAAAAAGGTTTCATTACTGTATTAAATCACTTTTTGAAAAGAAATACCAGGAAAATTATTTTAGAGTTTTAAACTCTTCATAATATTGAGCAACGATTTTTTTCCATTTGATAGTTTCGTTTGGCGGTCCGATGTTGTTTTTTGAATAAACTAAAAGAATTTTTACTATTTTATTGACAGTATCTACGGCGGCAATAATACGATTACCTGAAGATTTTGGGGAAGTATGAGTACCAGCCACCGCAAAATCTAGTTTAACTATGATGTATTGCCCACAAGGACAAATAATGTCTAATTTTGAATCAGTCGGTTTATTGTTTGGGGCATAGTTGTCACATCTTTCAAATATTGACTTGACTGCAGAAATTGTAATATCCCACTGTTTACCTTTATATTTCTTAATAAAACCTTTTATATAATGCCTCTGTGCAAAATCCTCGATTAAAACGACATATCCATCAGTAGACATATTCCGGATCTTGCTGAGTAATCAATTCGTAGGGAATTACCTCACCATCACGGCAAATTTTGTAGGGTAGTTGCTCGTGGGTAAATTTGACAATCTCTTCAGTTCTCTTGCCCTGCCATTTTTGGGAAATGTTTTTGATTAATTTTTTTTCTTCAGTTTTTAATAGATTCGGTTTTAACATTTGCCCAGCCCGGGACAAACTAATCATTTGACTACCGTCTTTTTTAATTTCCAAATTGAGAACTCCTTCATTGATAAGCTCCTCTACCTTGGAAAAATATATGTTTGGGACCGGACCTAGTTTTAGCCGGCGATATTTGGCACCGGTCAT
This sequence comes from Candidatus Shapirobacteria bacterium, assembly GCA_003542615.1. Classification (GTDB taxonomy): domain Bacteria; phylum Patescibacteriota; class Microgenomatia; order UBA12405; family UBA12405; genus UBA12405. Next base: position 64,060 of record DPKG01000014.1, read on the forward strand.
TGATTCAAGATGTTGGTAATACCAGGCAAAATCGTTTAAATAAATCAATTTAGCTAATTTTGTTTTGGTAATTTTACCGTCGGTAGCGGCACCATAACGGATAGTTTCCAGCAACACTTCACGGTATTTTTCCTCATCAACAATATCTTCGGATAAAATATCTTGAGACTCGCAACCAAGCTTGTCGGCCAGCTTTTTAATCTGGTCAAGAGTAGGCGAACCAATCCCCTTCTCGAGAGCAATAAAAGTAGGTCGGGAAACACCGATTATTTTGGCCATATCTTCTTGAGTCCAATTGTTTTTCCGACGAATGCGGGAAAGAAAATCTTGATTAATCATATATATAAATAGTAGACTATTGTAGCACTGGTGTCAATTGTATTGACATGGTGGTGTAAAAAAATTTTATTCATCCTCATATTTATATTGCCAGCCGGGTATGTTTTACATAAAACTAAATACTTGATTGTTGATTATTTTAGTCCTATAATACATATGAAATTTAAACTTTATATGCTTAAAGAAGGATATTTTATTCCAAGGCATGATAAATATGGTCAAACACTAAGATCTCGAGGTTTCGTCGGGGTAGAATCTTGGATAACTGCTAACTTGCAACGGCTAACGTTGGGTTCTAATGGGCCATTATTGCGGGATGAACTGAATCGGTCAAACAGAGAGCTTAGAGACGTCTTGTCTTTTGGTGGAATTGTGACCTATGACGGAGATATCTTGGCTATTGGATTGGAAAATGTGGTTGATGAGGAATTTATGTCGATTTTGCGTGAAAAAGGAGTAATAAAATGCACCGTTTTGAAAACCGAAAAATTACTTGGGGCTGACTTTAATGCTAATGTTCCAATAAGACGTCAAACAAAAATAAACTTCTACGCTCCTCAATTGGATAGCCGCTTGTCATACTCAACAAGCAAGGGAAATTCATTCTTTTTTTGCCTTGATCGCGAAAAGTCTCTCCATCATGAATTTATCCCTTTTGAAAAACATATCGGTGGGGCGATATATGGAATTAAACTTCCGAAAGATATCTCAATCTCAACAGGTACCTTTTTAAGTCAAGTGCTTGCTGAGGCTTGTATGGAAAAAGGTTTTGGGTATGTACCACAGCATTGTGTCAAAAGATGAATTCAAACTAATAATTTAATCGAACTTATGGCTGGCATGACGATAATTGCAAAATTCACAGTCGGGATTTGAATTGGGGATGGTTTCACTATTTAAACATTCGTGGGCCTTTAGGATAGTATCTTCAACCCAGGAATCATCACCAGTGTGCTCGACGATAGTCATTTTGAAATTTAGTTTGCCATCAAAGGCGGGTAGGTTTTTGTCGGCGTTGGCAAAAACAAAAAATCCCCTATTACTGACCTTAAACCCATTTTGCCTAAATAACCATTGATAAAAGTCCATTTGTCTTTTGTATCCTTGCTTATACTGATCCTCGAGTGATATTTCTTTTTGGGTACTAGTCGATTTGTAATCGACGATATAAAACTCCCCTGCCGGATTTATCCAAACATCATCGACAGCTCCAAAGACATGAAATTTAGTAGGTTCGTGGTCAACACTTATACCGGTAAAATTGGCTCTCCAGGTATCCATTCGATCGTCTTGATATGGTATGGCGTCAATACCGTATTGCTCCATCAACTCATGTGTCTGGCCGTTCTTGCGAAGTAAGTCGAATTCTTTTTTCAATAATTCGTCTACTGCTGAATTGAGGGTGTATCCGGGCATAGAAGGTCTCCCCACTCCTAGGCGTCGGTCCAAATAAAAACATTTGGGGCATTTGACAAAATCTTCAATTTTGCTGCGGCTGATTTGATAAAATTTCGATTCTTCTGGTTTGTACACTCCTTTATATGATGGGTGCATGGGTTATTTTAAAATTTGTTTCTCAAACACTTCTTCAAATTTTTCACGCAATGCGCTGTTTACCTGTCCTTCGTTAAAGAAAGGCAAACCAATCAAACGAAAATCCTTATTTTCTATCTTCAAATCAACAGTGTGATTTTTTTCAATTTCAATCAATAGTTTCTGCTTCCATCCTTCTTTCGATTGCTCAAAAGTATTTTGCGCGTCTAAAAATTGATCGCCCTTTGGCTCAACAAAAATTTGGTACATAACTTCTTGCTTTGTCTTCTTCTCTGTCAAAAACAAAACGAAATCCGGATAAAACGGCTCGCCGTTTTCAAAGCAGTAAATTTTGAAAAATTGCTCGTTGCGAAGCAATGCAATGTTTTGATATTTTTTCTTTAACTTTATTATTGCCTCATCAATAAATCGCAAAAATGATTCTTCTTCACTCGTTCCCCAGATTTCGTTTTGAGCAAACCAGTCGCGAGTTCCAAAATCAAAATCCCTCATATTTTGCGCTCGCGGACTTTCGCTATCAAGTTGCAATACCTTGTCATTTTCAAATATTTTTTGGATCAAGTGTGCTTTGAATTCCTTTGTTCCATAATATTCCTTTTTCTCTTTGCCGGCGATTTCTAGCACTTTATCAATCACAAATTCGGCAATACTCAATTTTTCAATCTGCAAAAGATTTTCTACTTGCTCACTTGTGCCTTTCACCTTAATTTTTATTCTGCCAAGATATTTTTCGTTGGAAATAAAATCCTTTGCGGATTCTATATTGCCGAATATCTTTTTTAGCTCATAAAATCGACCGGCAGGTATTTTTGCCAAAGCGGTGCGGACAATATGCGTTCCCAAATCAGCAATTTTATAATCCATAGTTTCTATTTTTGCCTTTACTCCAGCGCCAGCCCCCGCCACAAACAAATCTTTTTCTATTGCTTCTCGTGTGGGTAGTTGAAAAATGTTTATTTCAGCATTGTGGTCAAATTCCGCTTTAGCGTCCGAGAGCGCAAAAACATCCTTACCCAAATTCTCCTTGCGAGAATTTAAGAAAATATAACCTTTCTTCCAAAAATCGCTGTTCTTAAAATTACTTTTGATCTTAATCTCTTTTTGCACTGTGCGTGACGGCATAATACCTTCACGAACCAAAACACTTTCCAATTCTTGGATATAACGGGGGTTCGTTACGCTGTGATAATAAAGCTGTTCCAAAATCCGTAGTTCGTTTTGTGTGTCGGTATCAAATTTTCGTCTATATGCGTCCGTAAAATCGCCGAGCGTAAATGGATAATATCTCGCGCCTCGTCCGATAAGCTGTGCCTCTTGTACTGTTGTTTTACCCGGCGTGTTGCTTTTGGCATCACGGCTATTATAGAGCCGGACAATATCAAAAAGATTCAAAACATCCCAACCCTCATTCAATTTTTCTGTCGCAAAAATAGCGCGAATTTCATTGCTTTGATCTTCCAAAGAATTAAGTAAAATTTGCTTTTGCTCTAAATCTTTATCTTCATCAACCGTCAAGCATTTTTCCGGCGCAAAATCACTTTTAATTTCTAACACTAAATCCGCCAAGGATATTTTTTGCTCATTGAAAAATTGAAATGCTTTTTGCAATGTTGCGTCTTTAATGGCTGTTTGTTGTTTTAGATGTTTTTCGCCGAGTTCAGAAATAAGTTTATGAAAAGAATTTTTGAAAATGCTCGAAACGACAATTTGCGGATTATGTTCTTTTGATATTCCTTCTTTGGGGATACTTACTCTATTAGCTTTAAACATCACCACCGGCTTCAATGCGATTTTGTACTTTTCTGCCACTTTACGACGATATTGCGAAATAATCACCGCCGAAAGCGCGCGTTCCATAATCGGCGCGTTAATTTGCAAAGTTCGCACATCTTTTGAAAATCCGTCCAAGCGATATTCTTTCAGATCATAACGATAAATCGCTTTGTCTTTGTATTTTTCCAAAATTTCAGGATATTCCTGCTCGAGCCGAGCCGTTGCTGTAAATTCCAAAAGTATATTGTCTTTTTGACTGTTTGCGTTCAAAATTTGCACCACTGTATTTTCCCAGTTTCGGCGGTCTTCTTCTTCGGTTTTACTTATTTTATTATTTGTTTCCGCAGATAGATTGTGCGCTTCATCGGCAATCAAAACAATTTTTTTGTCCGCAAAATCTTCGTAAGTCAAAACATTTTCGCGAGCGAAATTAAAGCGAGAATGCAAAAGCGCGGTGGTAGAAAAAATAATGTTTATGTCAGCATTATTTACGCCTTCAAAATTATCTACTTCTTTAATTTTTATTTCCTGTCCGCCAAGCGTGATTTTGTCGGCAAACAAATACTTTTTGGAATTCGGATCAAGAAAATTGGCTTTGGTCTTTTGGATAATGTTGCCAAGGCGAGTAAAAAAAATGAAATTGCGGTAGCCTTTTTGATAAAAATACAAAAGATTGGCGGCCATGACGAGCGTCTTGCCCGAGCCGGTCGCCATATTAAACATCAAATGAATCGGCTTTTGTTTTTGGTGATATTCTTCAACATAATAATAAAATCGTCCCAGCGCTTCTTTCTGATATTCGCGCGCTGGAAAAGCCGGATTAAGATTTTTCAAAATATCCGTTTTTTCTGTCGCCTTGTTTTTGAAAACATCAGCGCCAGCAAAGTTTTTATATGAGTTAAATTCGTCGTAAAGCATTTTATTTAACAAAACCAATAAACCTTAAAAGTTTTTCTCCTTTGTCTGTAATAGAAAAAGCTCCGCCGGTAACCCCATTGATCATTCCATTTTGCTGTAAAACGTTGAATACTGTCGCTCTCTGACCTGGATCTATAATAAATGACTGCCACGCAATATTATATGAGTCGTAGGTAATAATACTTTTATCTTTTAAATCAAAAAACCATTTTAGAACCCGCTTCGTTGTGTCCACAAAAAATAAAGCGAGGTAACTAAATTCATATATCTCTAAAAGTGCTTGCTGGGCCATTAGTTGTTCTTCAGTTTGGGCTTTTTCTTGTTTGTTCTTATCCAGTAGTTTTTTGAGCTCATCTACTTTCGCCATTTGCTCTGGATTATCAACTGGGAGTTCTTTATTTTTCCCATCAATTTTTACGTTTTCAACTTTGGGCTCTTGCTGTCTTTCATCTGTACCAGGAACTTTTGGTTTATGGTTTTCCAAAAATATTTCTATTGAGTTATGAAATTTTCTCATAAAAACAAAAAAACCTAAAACTCCTAACGTTGGCCAAGAAAGTAAAATCTGTAGTAAATCCGTTGTCTGTTTTGCACTGTTTTCATTGTATTTGGGAACGATAAAAATAATTAATGCAACCAATCCAATTACAATAAAAAAAAACAAAACTATGCCTAGCAAATAAGGCAATTCTTGTTTCCCCCATTCATATATTTTTTTAAAATTACCCATAAAATTCTTTGTTTAATTTAATATCTTCCTTACTTACACCATACTCCTTATCCTCAATCTCGCTCAAATTGACATAAAGCTGGTTTTTATCCAAACACTCAACTAAAAATCTCTTTTGATCAGCAACACTCAAGTCGGCAAAACCTTTTGCGTTCGCGTCAACCGATTTGGGATCTACTTTATAGCTCAAAAAGGCTGTTTCTTCCATTTCGTTCCAAAGTTTGGAAAGTTCTTTTCCGGTTTTTGCTTTTTCAATTTTTTCTATCCATTCCTCGTTCCATTTAGCAAGTTCCATATACACAAAATCACCGCCACCTTGCCAATTTACAGCTTTTGAAATTCCACCCTGTTCACCAGCGATAACTTTTTTGAGTCGTGCTTCTGGTAAATCGTGAATATAATCCATTTGCTCAACACCAATATATTGTCGCCCCATTTTATGTGCCACCGCCAAAGTCGTTCCGCTCCCAGCAAAAAAATCTAAAACGAGATCATCCTTTTTACTTCCAATTTCTAAAATTCTATGTAAAAGTTTTTCCGGTTTTGGTGTAGAGAAATCAGCATTATCGAATAATTCTTTTATTTCTTTTCTAGCATCTTGATTGTGTCCAACATCTTCATAAGACCAAATTGTTTGCGGGGTTACGCCATCTCTAACTTCAGATAAAAATCTTTTAAGCGATGGCACGCTTTCTCCGTTGGCTCCAAACCAAATTCGATTATCCTCCACAAGCTCATCAAACTTTTGCTTAGACATTCTCCAGCATCTACTTTTTGGCGGATTCACAATGCGTCCACTTGGCGTAGTAATTGGATAATCGTAACTTACAGAATAAGTTTTGACAGATAAATCACTGGATTTCCAAACCCCTCTTGGATCATTGTCAGTATTTTCATATCTTGCATTCATTTCATCAGTTCTTTGAAGTAAGTTAATCTTCCAATCGTTTTTATTTTTAGCAAAAACTAAAATATGATCATGCATATCTGAAAAATATCTCGCATCATTCTGTGGGGAGTATTTTTTCTGCCAAATAATATTTGCCACAAAATTATCCCTTCCAAAAATACCATCTGAAATAACTTTTAAATAATGGGATTCATCATCGTCAATATTGATCCAAATAGATCCCTCTTCGCTCAATAATGTTTTCGCGATATCCAAACGATTTTTTATAAAAGTTAACCAAGAAGAATGATTAAAACTATCGTTATAACCAAAAGAATCTTTTCCAGTATTATACGGTGGATCAATATAAATTAATTTTACTTTTCCGGCGAATTCTTTTTTGAGCGATGCGAGCGCGAGCAGGTTATTGCCTTTGATAATCAAATTATCTTTAATCGTGCCTTTTACATCTCTGTTGAAGCCGTCCAGTTTGTGTTCGCCTTTTTTGTCTATCCGCTTAAAATTGGTAAAAACTTTGGCGTCTAGCAAGCGATTGATGTCGTCCGGCGCCAATGTTTCGTTATAAAAAATCTCGTTTCTTTTTTGGTCCTCTTTGGTCATTCCACCTTCCAAAATACAATCTTTGTATGGCCATGCCAAAACCACTTCTTTGTTTTCGCCCACATATTCATCACTAGTAGTTAAACCGATTTTATTTTTGAAAGCTGTATAAGAATCCGGTAAAAATTGTTTATTGGAAACAAAACGGATAAATTTCTCTTTATCAAAAATCAGCGTCTTTTCTACTTCAAAAAAGAAGTGTTGCTTTGTCGCTTTGTCGGAAAGCAAAAGTATGATAAGTTCAGGATCATTTTTTCGAGCTAATTCCTGTGTTTGGTTTTTCAAAAGTACGCCATCTTGCGAAGCAAGGCGCTCATCTTTTTTTAATAAATCTGTCAGTTGTTCAAAGATATTTTTCATATGTTTTGATTATACCGCTTGGGGGCTAAAAGCCGGAATTTAAAAACAATTTTTGGTTTGAGAGTATTGAAAGAATTGATAAGGATATAAATTTAGCGAGGGGGAAAGGTCATAATTAAGCCAAATGGTGGATTTAAAATGGTAAAATAGGGTATGTTTGGTTCTCCAGAATTAAAAAAAATCCGGATATAGCTTGGGTGAGACGAAACAGTGAAAATTCCAAAGAAGGATTTCATCGGTTTTTTATTTTGAGAGCAGTAAAGGGAGTGAGAATTATAGTGACGAAAGATTAGGCTTTGATTAGGGCTAGTTTTTGGAGACGGGAGAGTTTTTTGATTTGAGATTCGGCAATAAGGGCGGAGGAGCGGTCGGGAAAGGAGGCGGAATAGACTAATTTGACCGGACGGCGGGCGCGGGTGTATTTTGCCCCTATTTTGGGGGAATTATGTTCTTTAAGACGGCGGGGCAGATTGGTGGTGATGCCGGTATAGAGAGTGTTGTCGGCACAGAGAAGGATGTAGAGGAAGTACATGAAGAAAAAAGACTATTGGATACAGGCGCCGTCGGTGGAGCCTTCGAGAGGATAGCTGACGACTCCGGTAGAGGGATCGAAAAGTGAATAAGGATTCCCGTTGTAGCAATAGGTGTCAAAAGTACAGAAAGGATCGCTAGTGGAGGGAAAATAAAGAGAGGTGTGAGATAAAATAGTTTCGCCAATGATTGAACCGTTTTCATCAAAAATATATTGATAATTGTCCAAAATAAGCGGTTGGTTTGTCGGTAAAACGTGGTAAATTAGACTAGGTTGACCGTCTTGGGAGGGTGGAAGAAAATTAGAAATTATCATTGTAGAGGTATCAGGACCGATACGATAATTGATCGTATCCAGAGTGGGATTTTCGAGTCGAATTAGAACAACATCTGCGTTGGGTTGACATTGGGGAGTGATAGTGAAAAGACTTACAGAGGGAGGTTCGACGGAAGGAGAATGGCCAAGACACCAGTCAGTGGAGATATCTTTGAGTAAATTACCTTCGGCGTCGGTGTCACCATTATAATCAAAATCACCATGGTCGAGGTGAGAAGAAAGACTGTTTGATGAGACGCTGATGGCAACCCAGTGATTTTGGAGACCTTTGGTACGATGACAAACTAAAACCTTATCTGATTGGGATTTGACGGTGGGGACAAAGAAAATTGATAAAGTCAAAATTAAAAAAAGAGATATAAGAAGATTGAAAAAAAGAGGATATGATTTGTTCATGACTATAATGTTAGCACTAAAAGGATTGATTGTTTAGACGGAGAAGCGAATAAAGATGACAAAAATTGAGAAAAAGAAAATTGCCATAAGGTAAGGAGCAAAAAGAGATGGCCAATTGGTGGTTTGAGGGCGGAAAAACTTGAGGGTGAGAGAATTGGTAACGACGGAAACAGAGGAAAGAGCCATGGCAAGACCGGCAAATTCGGGACGTAAGACCAGACCGAAAGAATAAAAAAGACGAGCGGCGATGGGGATACCTAATATGTTGTAAAAAAGGGCAAAAAAGAGATTTTGACGGATTTTGCTTACCGTTTGGCGNNGGGATTGGAGATTTTTGATTTTGGCGGCTTTGTCACCGGGGAGAACTTGGGCAAAAATGTGATCGGGACTAATACCAAGAGTGGCGCCGATAGAAGTGGCGGTGCGTTGATTGTCCCCTGTGATCAAATAAACTTGAAAATTTTGACGTTGAAGCTGTCGGATTACCGAGGCAGAATTGGGTTTGAGCTGATCGGCGACGGCAACAAGAGCGAGAATTTTTTTGGAAGAGGACAGAAGCATGACGGTTTTGCCTTGAGTTTCTAGTTTTTTAATGGTTTTTGAAATAGGTCCTGAAATAAATTCAGGATGGCTTGCAGATGGAGAACCGATGAAATAATTTTTATTATTGATGGTGGCGCTTACTCCCCGACCCGGGACAGAAGAGAAATTGGAAACGGAAAGATTCTGAGACGAATTTGGAATGACTTGTTTACAATATTCAACAATGGCGGAAGCGAGGGGGTGTTCGGACTTATTTTCGATAGTATATAATATGGAGGCTATGGTTTTATCTGATTGTTTTGAGTAAGATATTAGGTCGGTTACAACCGGTTTACCTTGGGTGAGAGTGCCGGTTTTGTCAAAGACGATGGTGTTGATTTTTTGAGCCATTTCCAGGGGCTGACCACCTTTGATAAGAACGCCATACCGGGCACCTTTGCCAGTACCGACCATGATAGCGGTGGGAGTAGCCAGACCGAGAGCGCAGGGACAGGCAATGACAATGACAGAGACGAAGGCCAGAAGAGAAAATTCAAGAGTGGCACCAAGCAGAAAAAACCAAACGAGAAAAGTGAGAAGGGCAATGATAATGACGGCGGGGACAAAGACGGAGGAAATTTTGTCGGCAAAACCCTGGATGGGAGCTTTGCTGCTTTGAGCATCTTCAATTAGTTTTATGATCTGAGAAAGAGTGGTGTCGGCGCCCAGAGCGGTAACTTTAAATTCGAAGGAACCGGTCTTATTGATTGAGGCTGTATAAACTTTTGACCCGATTTGTTTTTCGACAGGAAGACTTTCACCGGTAAGGATGGATTCGTCGACGGCGGAATAGCCGGAAGTGATGATGCCGTCTAGAGGAATTCGCTGGCCGGGACGGACAAGGAGAGAACCCCCTATTTTGATTTGAGCAATGGGAGTTTCTTGGGGTTTTCCATTGATTAAAAGAAGGGCGGTATCGGGAGCGAGATTGGTAAGTTTTTCAAGAGCTTGGGAAGTTTGACCTTTGGCTCGGGCTTCGAGCCATTTGCCAAGAATAACGAAGGTGACAAGAAAAGCGGCAGTTTCAAAATAAAGATTAGGGATCATTTTGCCCTCTGGTCCGAGAAAAGTTTGATTTTGAAAAACATAAACAGAATACTCATAAAGACTGTAAAGATAGGCAGTAGCTGTGCCAATGGCAATGAGAGAATCCATGGAAAAAGTGCGGACTTTAAGAGCAGAAATAAATCCGGCAAAAAAACTTTTACCAATAAAAAATACAACCGGAGTGGAAACGATAAGAGAAATTACCCCTACATAAGGCATGATTTGCATTTTTAAGTCAGATGAAGGGAGGAAATCGAAAATCATAAAGATTAATAAGGGAAAAGAAAGAAGGGCACCAATAAAAAATTTGGTACGCCATAGGGAAATTTCTGCCTGGTGTTTTTGAATTAAATTGGCGGAACCATCAGGTAAAGAAGCTTGATAACCAACGGATTCAACAGCAGAAATTATTTTTTGGGTGTCGACTTGATTTGAGTCAATCAGAACACGGGCTTTTTGAGTGGCATAATTGACAGAGACCTGTTTGATGCCGGGAATTTTTTGGACGGATTTTTGGATTAAAATTGCACAGGAGGCACAATGCATGCCGCCAATGTCAAGATTGACGGCTTGTTGGTTGGCGGTATTATCGGACATCTTTGGGGGTATAACCGGAATCTTTAATTGATTGAGCAATAAGATCGGTTTGGACTAAGTCAGAATTATAATTTATAGTAACGAGATGAGAGTCGAGATCGGCTTTGACGTCAGTGACACCATCCAGTTCAAGTAAATCCATGGTAATTAGTTTTGGACAAGATGAACAATGCATGTCAGAAACCAGGTAAGAAATTGTTTTTTGAGTCATAAATTAAGATTTTTGAATAAATAACTAATTACCACCACAACCGCAACCTCCAACTTTTTGGTTATCGGTTGAGGATAAGTCAGCGGGAGGAGCATTTCCATTTTCATCGACGGCTTGGATAGTGCCGGTAACCATGCCCATCCAACAAGAAAAACGATAGTTGCCGGGCTGGGAAACGGTAAAATCTTTGACGGAAGTTTGGCCGGGAGTTAGGTCAATTTGACCGGTAAATAGGGCTCGAGAGATGATGGCGTTGGTGCAGCCGCTGGTACCAGTGTCGGTAATTTCCCAACGGACAGGGACACCGGCACGGACAGTAAGATTGGCGGGAAAATAACCCCGAGCATTGGCTTCCATTTTTAAAATTTGGACGCCGTTGACAATAGGAGGAAGGCCGGCGTTGTTGATAGTATCTTTTTTGCTGGTAGTTGAGGCAAGAACACCGGGGAGGATATTTTCAAGACCAGGATAACCTAAAACAGCCATTTGAGAGTTGATATTGTAGACAGAAAAAAGAAGAATCAAAATACCGGCGATAAGGGAAAATTGTTTGGAGGTTGAGGGATGGCCACCGAATTTGACACTGCTAAATCCGATGGAAAGAAGGCCGGGAATAGTACCAAGAGCAAAGAAAGACATGATCAGGGCTCCGGAAATTGGATTGCCGGAACTGAGAGCAAGGGCTTGGGCGGTGATGGTAAAACCGCAAGGCAGGAAGAAAGTGAGGGCTCCCATTATCAGAGGGCCAAAGCGTCCGGAAAAATTGGTTTCATCAGAAAGTCGTCCGGTGAGGGATTTGGGTAGACTGAATTGGATACCGGATAGTGCCTTGACACCCAGCATTTGAAGACCGGTGACAGCCATAATAAAAGAAACTAAAATAACCAGAGCGGCAGTAAAGACGGGTGATAAGGTAAAATAATTACCTAAAAGACCGAGAATAAATCCAAATAATCCATATCCGAGAACCCGACCAAGATTGAACATGAGGTGAGGCTGGAGCTTGGAAAGATTGGAAGAATTTTGAGAATAACGGGAAAGCCATTGTTGACTGAGAGAGAGAATAATGCCACCGGTGAGGGCGGCACAGGTGCTAAAGCCGGCTAAGACCCCAAAAAACATAAATACAGGAAGGGAAGAACCGCTGTTGACGGAAACGAGAGAAGTAAAACCGGTTTTGTTTAACAAAAGAAAGGCGGTGCCGATAAATAAAGCGATTAGTAAGGCGGAAAGATAATTCGGACGGGTTTGGTCGACGGGGCAGGAATCGGAGGATTTAACAGAATTTTTGAAAGGTGAAGAAGAGAAACGATAAATTTCATCTTTAAAAAGATTATTTAAAAAAGACGGAGTAATTTTTTGGGAAGGGTGGTGCTCGATGGTAAGCTGATTTTTGGCTAAGGAAACATCAACCATTTCGACTCCATCCAGTTTGATTAATTTTTTTTCAATAAGAATTTCACAAGAAGGACAGTGGAGTCCGCTAATAAAAAATTTGGAGATGATTGTCTTAGTATCCATTATTACTACAAGTGTAGTAGTAATTAATTTGGATGTCAATAAGATATTGATGGGTCACTTAATGACAAGTTTTTATTATGTTTGGGATATATCTAATTTCCGGAGTAATTTGATGGAGTGAAGTTGAATTTTGGAAGAGCGACCGGAGACAGCGAGCGAGATGAGGACAATCCAAAAGAAGATCAGTACGGGAAACAAAAAGAGCAATAAAGGAAAAAGTGATTAAGGCGGAAAGGTGAAGACTAAAATATTTCTTGAAGGAAAGGGATTTTTGTCCGGTAAGGATAGAAATACGCTGACTGGCATGGCCGGCGAAAGATAAGGTGTTAATAAGAGTAGGTTGAAATTGATTTTTGATAATTTTTTGGAGGGCGGTAAAGAGGGGTAATTGATTGGAAAGTGAACAGAAGACGGAATGGTCGCAGGAAATTTCAATCAGGGTAAAATAATGGTTAAAAATAAAGTTTTTGCCGGGAAAAAAGGGAAGTGAAGATCGGAGAAAATTGATGAGAAAATTCTTGAAAGGGTCGTGATTGGAGAGATGCTCACGTTCGTGGATTAAAATTGTCTGAATCTCGGGAGGAGTACAAATTTTTTTGAGAGAGGTAGATAGATAAATTCGGGGCTGAAAAAAACCAAGAGTTAATGCCTGAGGAAAGGGTGATTTGAAAAGTGAATATTGGGAATTGGTAGAAATTATAGGGAGGGAGCGAAGAAAGTTTCGAGTTTTGTGAAGACTCAAAAGGGAGAGAATGACAGCTTTGAAAATATTTAGATAAAGATAAATTAAAAAAAGACCACCAGCAATATTTACCCAAAACTGGAAAGTATTGGTGAGAGAAAATAAATTGAGGGGATTGAGAGAACAAAACTGAACCAGATAAACTAACTGCATGATAAATCCGGAAAAAATTTTGGGGGTGGAGATAATTAAGAGGGATAGATACAGGACACCTAAAAAGATGAGAGAGGTGAAAGTAAAATTTCGAAAAAATCGAATGTTTTGAGGCATTTTAGGTGTTTTTTTTAAGATATTGTTTGAGAAGTTTTAGGTCGGTATGATTTTGCTTGACGGCATCAACGAATTGGGAAATGGCAAGTTCACCGTAGGAGTCGACCAACTTGTTGAAATGGCCACAAAGACAATTTTTGGCAATGGATTCTTTTGATTTGATGGGGGTATAAAAATAGACACGGCCGATGAGCTTTCGGGAAAGAAGTTTTTTATCGGTCATGCGTTTGAGCTCGGTCATGATAGTGGTGTAGGCGTGTTTATCACCTAAGGATTCGAGAACTTCGGCAGGTTTTTGGGGACGGCCGGTTTTCCATAGAATGTCCATGATTTTTTGTTCAAGAGAACCAAGAAGCCTAGTGTTTGGCATATATACGACAAGTGTAGTAGATTCTTGGAAACTTTGCAAGTAAAAAGATATTTACTTGAGGGAAAATTGATTGTAGAAGTCAGGGGTGTCGTGGAATTGGATGGCATTAATGCCTAATTCTTTGGCGGCGGTAACATTGGAGAGAGTATCGTCAAAAAAGATAACTTCTGACGGTTGCCAGGGGCCGTATTTGAAAATTTCTTGATAAATTTGAGGATGAGGTTTGCGGACACCAACCTGGTAGGAAAGAATATGAAAATCAAAGAGATGCTCGAGTCTTTGGTGAATGTAGGGATAAAGAAATTCTTCGACGTTGGAAAGATACCCCAGAGGGAGGTTTTCGGATCTTAACTGATTTATGAAGTTAATGGTGGTGGAAATGAGATGGTGATTGAAATTTGGGAGGGAATAAACCTGATCTAAGGATGCGATAAATTTGTCCAAATCTCCACCAAGAGAGAGGGCCCAATCGGATAATTTTAGATGACCGGTTTCTAATTGCTGATAAACTAAAACAAACTCAGAAAACATCTGATCATAGGTTAGGTTTAACTGGCCGGCCCAGGTAGTTAAAAATTGGCGTTGAAGAGCGGGATAATACCAAACAACATTGCCGATATCGAAAACGTAACATTTTGGACTGGACATGGAGTTATTGTAGCAAAAGGTTAAAATATAATAAGAAAAATGACAGATGAAAAAATTGTAGAGCTAGTAAGAGGCGGTGATAAAGAAAAGTATAGTGAAATTGTTGAGAGATATGAGAAGAAAATGTTTTATTATATAAAACGGATGATTAATCAGGCGGATGAGGAGGTAGAGGATTTGGTACAGGAGGTGTTGGTGGCAGCTTATGAAAATTTGGCGGGGTTTGATACAAAAAAGAAATTTTCCAGCTGGATTTATAGAATAGCCCATAACAAAGCAATAGATTATTTTAAAAAAAAGAAAACGATAATTGACGTAGATATAGGGGAAAATGAAGAATATTGGATGAACGGAGGGAAATTGCCGGAAGATATAGAAATTGACAGACAGGAGGGCGAAGAGTTAAGAAAGGCGGTGAATAGTTTGGAGATAAAATATAGAGAAGTAATATGGTTGTATTATTTTGAGGACAAAAATTATGATGAAATTTCAGATATTTTGAGAATACCGACAAGCAACGTGGGGGTATTATTATTTAGAGCAAAAGAGAAATTAAAAAAGAGATATGAAAAAAATAAATAAGGAAATAATGGAAAAAATTAGGAAAGATGAGGTGAAAATGAAACCAAAATGGTGGTTTGAGGGGATAAGATGGGGCTTGGAAATGGGTAATTGGATAATAGTTTTGGCGGCATCGGTGTTTTTGGCGGTGGGAATTTTTTGGATAGAACTTATTAGACCGATAAAGGCACTGGATTACGGGAGGTTGGGGTTGGAGTTGATTTTGGAGAGCCTCCCCCATGTCAGTTTGGGGATTACGGTGTTTTTGTTGATAGCCGGAGCGGTGATTTATAAAAACAAAGGAGAAAATTACAAAAAGAGCGTTAAAAGAATTTGGATTACCGTGTTTTTGACGGTAGTGTTGGCGGCGATATTTTTGACAATATTTAGGAAAGTGTTTGAGCCGGAAATTCTTTTGAGAATTATTTGAGCTGGTCGGTGAGATCCTGAAAATCGGAATCCAGATCGAGATCTTCCTGGTTTAGTTGATCCAGTAACTCCTGATCTGAGGACGGGGTGGGAAGAGCGGTAGGAGTCGGTACTGACTGGCTATCGTCGATGTAGACAGGGGGAGAGTCCGGTTGATTCGAAGTCAGACTGCAAGCCGAAAGAAGTAAAACAGGAATGAAAAACACCAATAATTTGAGACCTTTCATTGTCAATTAACGATTGATGGTAAGCATTAATTTTAGTGACTCCAAAAGATTGCTTCTCATGTTTCTAAGATCTTGATTGACACGATTGGTGAGTGATCTTAATTCACTGATGATTTCTCCCGGGTTTTTGTCTTCGACTGAAGTCAATTCGTTGAATTTGGCTTCGAGGACGGCAAAATCATCCTGAAAAGACTGACGGAATTGCTCGAACTGATTTAATTTGGCCTCAACGGACGAATAGTCTTTGTCTGATTCGTTTTTGAGAGTAGCCAAACGGGTGTCGAGATACTCTTTTTGACGAAGACGAAGTTCGTATTGGTTGGTGAGCTTGTTTTTGATATTGCCGAAATAAAAATTTACGGTTCGGGTACGAATTTGATTCCAAAAAGTATTTCTTTGCTGTTTGGCCTGGGTAATGGTAGCCTTGATCTGCTCACGGTTTTGTTGACGCTCTTGGGCCATAGTGGCTGTAGCATCCTGTTTGTCGATTTGAACCTGATCACGATCCTGATTTTGTATCTGGACATAGTCCTGTTTTTGCTGTTGGAAATTAAGACGGTCCTGATCCTGGGCAAAAGCGGGATTTGAACTGAGAATTACTAAAAGAACGATTAAGGGAAGTACTTTTTTGATATTGGTCATTTTATTATTATAAATAATTGCTAACTAATAATTAATACGAAAGAATTCCAGTTTTATTACATGATAGTGAGATAAAGAGGTTGTATATTAAAGTTTTTGACAGCGGGGGCAAAAGAAAGTGCCGCGGCTCGAAAGTTTAATCCTTTGGACGGGAGTTTGGCAGTTGGGACAAGGCTTCCCTGCTTTTTGATAGACATAGAAATGAAATTGGTGGGTACCGGAAGTGCCGTCAGGGCGGAGATATTTTTGGTCTTTGGCGGTAGAACCGCCATGGGAAATTGATTCGTTAATTATTTGAAGCAGGGACCGGTGGAGTTTTTTGAGACGGGAAAGGGAAATTTGGTTTGAGGGGGCGGAGGGATGAATCCCGGCTAAAAAAAGAGCGTCGTTGGCATAGATATTGCCGATGCCGGCAAATTTGGATTGGTCAAGGAGAACTGATTTGATGGGACGGGAAGTCGGAGAAATTTGGTTTTGAAAATATAAGAAAGTAAATTCATCATCGAGAAGATCGACGCCAAGGCCGGATTGAAATTCGGTTAAATCTTTTTGGGAAAATAATTTAATCCAGCCAAACTTACGTTGATCATTGAAATACAAAATCCCCCCTTGAGTCCCCTCTTTGACAAGGGGAGAAAAACAAAAAACAACCCGGGTAGACTTGTTGGGGAGAGAAGAAGTCAACATGTCTTTGGTGGGATGGCCAAAAACAAAATCCCCCTCCCTTCGGGCTTCCCCCTTTGAGGAAAGAGGGACATAAATGAGTTGACCGGTCATTTTGAGATGGAAAAGTAAAATTAATTTGTTGGAAAGATGGGCGGAAAGCTGTTTGCCTTGGCGGGAAAATTTGATGATTTTTTGACCGATTATTTTTGAGAGGTCGGCGTCAAGGGATTTTTGGTTGAAAACGGTAATTTTGGTAATTTTTTGATTGAGAGTTGATTTTTCCAAAAAACGACGAACAATTTCAACTTCGGGAAGTTCCGGCATGTTTTATTTTACCTTAGATTAGGTCGTCGATATCGATAACACTAATGTCGTTGTTTTTGGCTAAATGTTCCAGACCGACAAACATATCGGCAAGGGCATCTTTAATGGATGAAAATGAGTTAAGAAGAACTTGAGTTTCGATAACGTAACCCATGATAAGAACAAGGTCAGATATTTCTTTTTGGCCGTTAATTACGGTATAAATGAGATAGATAAGGATAAGGGAGTGAAAAAAAACAGCGGTATTTTGAAGAGCAAACCATTCAGTAAAACCCCAAAGTGTAAGGCGTTCGAAGTGACGATTGTAGGCTTTTTTTTCTAAGTCGAAATCGTTGCTGTCTTGAAGTTTGGCGTAATAATTTTCAGTTTTGGTGTTGAGATTGTTTTTGAGGCGGGAGTAATGTTGGGTGGTGTAATGGTCAATAGAATAATAAATTAAAATACTGGCCATAGTAAGGACAAATACTCTAGCATCAATAAAAAGAAGGATAGCGGGGATAAAGAGAAAAGAAACTAAACTGTCGATACCGGGCTGTTTGAGATTGTTGAGGGTGACTGAAGTGGCATCGGCAAAATTACGGATGGCCTGGACAATAGCATGGCGCTCGTCACGGCTTTTGGTTTTGAGATCGGAAAGAAAAAGTTCGTGAATATCGAAAACTATGTCGTTGATACAATGTTCGAGTTTGGTGATTGATTTGAGACGGAGAAAGTTGTCTAAAATCCGATTTAGAAATAAAATTCCGGCAACAAGTAAGATTTTTGAGAGAGGTTCGTGGTTTTCGAGATGCCTAATGACGAGGGAAAAAAGATAAATGGTGATTAGAGGAAGAATGGCGGAGATAAAGCGAACCGATAACCAGAACAAAAATAAAATTTTGTTGTTGATAATTTTGAAAATAAAGAAAATTACTTTCCGTGTCTGAGAAGACATATATACAATATTACTAGATTTGGGGTGTGGGGTGTAGAAGAAGCCAATGATAAAATACTCCTATGACAGAGAAAAATATTTTTGACACAGTGATTGTGGGGTCGGGGCCGGCGGGATTGACGGCGGCAATATATAATTTACGGTCGGATTTGAAAACGCTGGTAATTTCGGGAGAACAACCGGGCGGACAGCTGACAATTACCACAATTGTAGAAAATTATCCGGGATTTCCCAGGGGAATCGGGGGAATGAAACTGATGATGGATACCCAGGAACAGGTAAGAAATTTGGGCGGGGAAATAAGAATTGGGAAAGTTGAAAAAATCCAAAGACAAAATCCCTCAAAGTCTCCCTTGTCAAAGGGAGATTTTGAAATTTTTATGGAAAATGGAGATAAATTGATAAGTAAGGCGATAATTGTGACTACCGGAGCACAGGCGAAGTGGTTGGGATTGCCAAAGGAGCAAGAATTGATAGGACATGGAATTTCAGGGTGCGCGACTTGTGACGGAATGTTTTTTAGGGATAAGGTGGTGGCAGTGGTTGGAGGCGGTGATGTGGCGGCGACTGATGCTGAGTTTTTGACTAAATTTGCGTCTAAATTATATTTGATTCACAGAAGGGATGAATTGAGGGCTCAGGTACCGCAACAGAAAAAGATTTTGAATAATCCAAAAATTGAGTTTTTATGGAATAGTGAGGTGAAGGAAATAAATCCCCCTAAATCCCCCTTTGACAAGGGGGACTTGGACAATAATAAGCTACATAGTATTTTGATTAAGAATAATAAGACAGGAGAGGAAAAGGTTTTGGAATTGGACGGGTTGTTTGTGGCGATAGGACATACACCAGCGACAAAATTTGTGGAAGGATTGGTAGAAATGAAGGAAAGCGGGCAAATAATCACGGGTAAAAACGGAGAATATGGGACGATGACTTCAATACCGGGGATTTTTGCGGCCGGAGATTGTGTGGATGATGTTTACCGCCAAGCAATAGTGGCAGCCGGAGACGGAGCCAGGGCGGGATTGGATGCAGAAAGGTGGATTGGAAACCAAAAATGAAAAAAAGGATTGTAATTATTTTGATGTTGGGAACGATAGGGATAATGGGTTTGCAGGGCAGACTTAAAATTCTTGGAGATAGGTTGGTTTCCCCTGTCGGACAGAAAAAAACTTTGGAGGAAATTAAATTGGTGGATCAGTCGATAAAAAATTTGGTGCTACCAAAAAAGGATACCGGGGTGGGTGAAACTAAAATAATTTATGTGACGCCGACTATGTATGATGACGGGAAGCCTTGGGGGGTATCTGAACAGATAGGTGACGTTAGTTGGAGGATTAAAGTCGGAATGGATGCGGAAATGGCGACAGCAGGGGAAATTTTTGAGGCTTTAAATGAATACAGAAGAAATAAGGGATCGTCGGTGTTGACTTGGGATGAGAAATTGGCGAATTATGCTTTGGAGAGAGCTGAGTATTTTGTTTCGAGCGGAGAGTTGGATGAACATAAGGGGTTTGTAAAATTTCTGGAAGAAGAGGATGGATTTAATAAACTGGGGTTTACCTGGTTGGGGGAAAATGCCAGTATTGGGTATAGGCTAAACGGAGTGCATTTGATTGAGTGGGTGTATGCCGGGGATGAACCGCATGACAAAAATCAGCTGGATAATAAATGGGCATATGTAGGAGTTGGAGTAAAAGGAACGGCAAATTGTCTGATTTTTGGGACGGGGAAGTTTTAGAGAGAGGAAACGAGAGAATTTATTTTTTTTATGAAATTTTGTCGGGAGAATTGTTGGGCGTTTTGAATGCAATCGACAGGATTAATTTTGGAATTTTGGAATTTTTGGATGGCTAAGATGCAGGATTTTGGTGTGAGTTCGTCAAATAATACACCGGTTTTACCGTTAATAACGGTTTCGCGGATGCCGCCGGAGTTGTATCCAATGACAGGGCAGCCATAGGATTGGGCTTCGACAGCGACGATTCCAAAATCTTCATTGTCGGAAGGAAAAATATAAGCTTGAGCTTGTGAATAAAGTTCTTTTTTTTGCTCCTGGGTAATTTCACCCAAAAATTGGACCGTAGGACCCGCCATTTTTTTGAGTTCGTTTTGGTAACCAGAAAAGTCGCGGCCAAAAACTTTTAGAGGAAGATTGAGCTGGGTACAAGCACGGACGGCAATGTCGTAACGTTTGGCACGGGCCAGACGACCGCCGGTGAGATAAAACTTTTGCTTGGATGACATTTTGAAGTGCTCGCTACCTTCGGGCTGTCCTCCGGCTTTGCCGGAGTCACGCGTTCGCTGTGCGCTTAAAATGCCATCCATCGCTGGTTTATTTGGGAGGTCGACGGGGGGGTTGATGATTATCGAGTTTTTCCGATAATATTTTTGGATACGGGAGGCGGTGGTGGCAGAGTTGGCGATAAATTGGTCGACATTTTGGGCAAATTTAAAATCGAAGAGACGGTAAAAATGGAGAGTGAATTGAAGAGGGATGTTGACGAGACGGTAAAAAAGGGTGCTGGTGTCTCTGGCGGTAGCCAGGCCATATAGATAACGGGGAGGGGTGTGGCAATAGCAAATTAATTTGGCCTTTTTTTTATTGATGGAATTGGGGAAAAAGGCACCGGTGGCAGAGGTAATGATGAGATCGTAGTCGGAGAAATCGAAACTTTTGAAAGCCAAAGGGGAAAGAAAGCGAAGAGGGCTGAGAAGTTTGTAGCCAAACGGGAGGTATTTAAAAAAACTTTGATGAACACGATTTTGCCATTTGTGTTGGAGGCGGGGGCGGTGAGGACCAAAAAATTGAGGAGCGTAAATAGTGGTAAAAATGTCGGCATCGGGAAAAATGTCGGTAAGGGTTTCAAAAACGGCTTCGGCGCCACCCCATTCTTTGAGATAGTCCTGAACGAGAGCGATTCGGGTGTTTGTTTTGGGTCTCATGGCATTATTTTAAAACAAACTCCCCTGATTTGGATCGGATGACGGGGTAGACCTGGAAGGTTTGAGATCGGGATTGAGGTTTTGAAGACGATTGATAAGCGATTTGAAGTTGAATAATTTAAATTGCTCGAGAAGAGCAGATTCTTTGGAAGAATCCCATTTGGCGGATTTGAGGCTGATATGGATGGGGACATTGTAAACAAGGGTGGCTAATTTTTGCGAAAGATAGGCATCTTCTTTGCCTTTTTCTAATTTTTCTTTGGCCGGAGGGGTGATTTCATCCAAATGCCGGTAGATATTGTCTAGGTTTTGGTATTTATTTAAAAGGGTGGTGGCACCTTTGGGACCAATTCCCTGAACACCGGGATAACTATCGGAGCTGTCCCCCATTAAGGCTTTGAGATCGACTACCTGGTCGGGATGAACGTTAAGTTTTTGTTTTACTTCCTTGGGGGTAATGATTTTGATTTCGGAAAGTCCACGGACAGGCATGAGTAATTGAGTGTGCCGGTCGACTAACTGCATAAGATCTTTATCGCCGGTGATGATGGTGACCAGATTTACAAATTTCTTTTTGGTTTTTTTTGATTTTTTGGTGACGGCCTGACGGGCGAGAGTGGCGATAAGATCGTCGGCTTCATAACCACCCATGGAAAAGACGGGAATGGTGGATTGAGTCAGACTGCTTTCAATAATGGGAAATTGTCTGACCAGATCCTGGTCGGGAACGGAGCGTTTGGAGCGATAGCCGAGATATTCTTCATTTCTAAAATTAGGACCGGGAGAGTCGGAGCAAACAATGACATATTTGGGGTGAAGTTGGTCGATGGCAGACAAAAGCATGGAGTAAAAACCATAGACAGCGTTGACGACCTGACCATTGGAGGTGAGTTTGGGGATGGAATGGTAGGCACGATGGATAACCGCATGACCATCGACAATTAAAAGACGAGACATATGGTTATTTTAACAAGAGTAGGTCTATTAAACCGTAGCTATTAATTTATAAAGGAAGGTTGGTAGAATAAAAGCATGGAACAACATCCGATTCCACAACATATTACTTCCTACGAATTTAAATTGGTGGGTGAGATGACATTGAAACAATTCGGAAAGGCGGCGGGCGGAGTGGTGATCGCACTTTTGATTAATGCCAGCGGTTTGATCTTTTTTGTTAAATGGCCACTGATAGTTATTGCGGCGGGAGGGGGTTTGGCGATGGCGTTTGTACCATTTCAGGACAGGCCTCTGGAGGGATGGATAATATCCTTTTTTAAGGCGATTTATTCACCAACAATTTATACATGGAAAAAGAAAGCGGATTTAAATTGGTTAGGGATTGATTATAGTAAAAAAATTAAATCAGATGAGGACGAAAAAATAGAAGTGCCGGTAAAGGAACCGGCTAAGGTGGAGGAATTTATTCAATCGTTACCATCGGTAAAAAAAGAAGAGAAAATTAAGGAGCCGGAGTCGGAGTTGGAAGAGGTGGCAAACAAAATGACTGAGGAAAAGGTTGAGACTAAAAAGGAACAAGTTAAAGAAGAAGCTGAGGAAAAAATAAAAGAAAATTGGAGAAATCAAAAAACTAATTTAGATTTGAAAAAAGAAAAAGTAATTGCTACGGGAAGAGCAGTGTTTGGAGATATACCAATGCCTGATACTCCGGATATTCCTAATGTATTGGTGGGAATGGTGGTGGATACTCAGGGAAAAATTGTGGAGAACGCAATAATTGAAATAGAAGATGCCGAAGGCAATCCAAGCAGAGTAATGAGAACCAATCCTTTGGGTCAGTTTAAAAGTTCGACACAGTTGGCGAATGGAGATTACATGGTAATTACGGAAAAAGAAGGATTCCAATTTGATGTAGTTAAAATTAATATGAAGGGTGAGATAGTAGAACCGATTATTGTGAGATCAAAGTAAAAAATTTTGAAAATGTAATATTGATAGGTGGTCAGTGAAGGGCGGATGAGATATGATAAAAAGAGACAGGAATAACTGTTAATATTAGACATGCCAGATCCATTAAAAATTGCCATAAAAGGCAGCACTCAAGATCATTTACCAATTGAGGATATTGTTGATGGAATGGTGCTGCAAAAAGACGGATCTTGTAGCGTAGTATTGCAAGTATCTTCGGTAAATTTTGATCTTTTATCCGAGAGAGAACAACAGGCTTTGGTGTATGCATACGGAGGAATTTTAAATTCGTTGAATTTTACGATTCAAATAATAATTAATTCGAATACAAAGGATGTAAGTTCGTATTTGACCAGATTGTCGGTAGCCGAGGAGAAACAAACAAATTTGCTACTAAAATCTAGGATTAAGTCTTATAGAAAGTTTATTGAAGAAACGGTAAAGAAAAACGATGTTTTGTCAAAGTCTTTTTATATTGCCATCCCCTTCTCGACTTTGGAGTTGGGAATGAAGGATGCAGGAAGTCAAATTGTGGGTTCATTTTTTTCCAGAATTAAACCGAAAGAAGAAAAATTGCCCTTTGAAAAGGACTATATTTTGGAAAAGGCCAAGGCAGCGCTTGAGCCAAAAAAAGACCATTTGGTGAGATTGTTTTCCCGCTTGGGTTTGGATATTAGCCCACTAAATACTAAGGAGCTGATACAGTTGTTTTATAAAATATACAACGAAGAAACAGCGGCTAATCAAAAAGTGCAAACTCTTAATTATGATGCGCCGGTGGTGACGACAAAAAAATAAAAACCAGAATAATTATGAATATATTGGATAAATTAAAATTAGGAAAAAAGAGTGAAACTGCTGAACAAAAATCAGGTTTGGTGGAACAGAAACCGGAAGTAAAGAACAATGGCGGAATTCAGGAAACTAAACCGTTTGTGGAAGGATTGGTGTCGACTAAGGATATAATCGCTCCGTCAGCGATAGAGATAGAAACCGATTACATGAGGATTGACAATAAGTTTCACAGAACACTGTTTGTAGTGGGATATCCCCGATTTGTGGGAATAAACTGGCTGAGTCCATTGATTAATTTTGATGCATCATTAAATATTTCGATGTACATATACCCTACCGACGGAAAAGAAATTTTGGATGATTTGAGAAGAAAAATTGCAGAAATGGAGGCGGAAATCAGTACTGATGTCCAAAGAGGAAAAATAGTAAATCCGGCAACTCAGGCCAAACTGGAAGATGCGTTGAGCCTGCAGGAAGATTTGGTTAAGGGAGTGGAGCGGTTTTATCAGTTTGGCTTGTATGTAAGGGCGATTGCCGACACAAAAGAAGACTTGAATAGAATTACTAAAAATATTGAGTCGGCCCTGGGAGCGTTGATGATTATCACCAAAAAATCCGCTTTAGACGAGGTAGAAAGAGGTTTTGTATCGACATTGCCAATTTGCCAAGACAGACTGAAATTTACCAGGAACATGGATACAACGTCTTTGGCAACAACTTTTCCGTTTGTTAGTTCTGATTTATCGGATGATAAGGGAGTAATGTATGGAATTAATGAACACAACGGTTCTTTGGTGATTTTTGACAGATTTTCAATGCCAAACTACAATTCGGTGGTATTTGCTACGGCCGGTGCGGGTAAATCTTATATGATTAAGCTGGAAGCGATGAGATCGCTGATGCTGGGATCGGAAATTATCGTTATTGATCCGGAAAATGAATACAAAGACTTATGTGAGGCGGTGGGAGGACAATATGTGGCTTTTGGTTATGGTGAGGATTCAAAAATTAACCCATTTGATTTGTCTTTGGTGGAAGAAGAGGGAGAAAATGCGCTTAATGCCAAGATATTGTCGCTACATAAATTATTTAAAACAATGATTGGAGAGATGGATCCAATGGACGAGTCAATATTGGATAGGGCGATAATGGATGCTTATAAAATGAAGGGAATTACTCCGGATCCGGAAAGTCAAAGCAAGGAACCGCCGTTAATTGAGGATTTGTATAAGTCGTTGATCGGAATGGAGGATCCAAAGGCGCAAATGTTGGCAGCCAGATTTGAAAAATTTATTAAAGGATCATTTGCGGGAATATTTAATCAAAAAACAACAATTAATTTGGAAAACAGTTTTGTGGTATTTGGAGTCAGGAATCTGGAAGAAGCATTGAGACCATTGGCAATGCACGTGATTTTGGATTATATCTGGACAGTGGTAAAAAAGACCTTAAAAAAGAGAATTTTGGTGGTGGACGAGGCTTGGTACATGATGCAATATCCGGATTCGGCTTCGTTTTTGAGGGGAATAGTTAAGAGGGGGCGAAAATATTATCTGGGAGTGACGACAATCACTCAGGACGTGGATGATTTTTTGGAAACACCATTTGGAAAAGAAATCGTAACCAATTCTTCAATTCAAATATTATTAAAGCAACACAGTGCCGCAATCGACAAGGTGGGTGAAATATTTTACCTGTCTGAAGGAGAAAAACAGTTGTTGTTGGCGGCGGACAAGGGAGAAGGAATATTTTTTGCCGGTCAAAACCATGTGGCAATTAAGGTAATTGCCAGTGAAGAGGAAGACAGACTGATATCGTCAAACCCTGAAGAAATTTTGAAATGGAAGAATTTGGCGGCAGAAGCGGCTAAAAAAGAGGTTGTGCCCAGTCAGGGAGTGGAACAAAATACCTTTGATCAGGAAGCGGCAATAAACAAATTGAACGAAAACCAGACCAGTGAGGTTGATTCCGAAAAGGTTGTAGAAGCAAAAGTGGTTGAAAATAAAAAACCGGTGGATGTTCCTGCGAAAGAGGAGGTGGTGGAAAAGGCTGAGGTGAAAGTTGAGGAAGAGGATGAGGTGGTAGAGGTTGAAGATGTGTTGTCGAGAAGAATTCGGGAAATGGAAGAGGCGGAAAAACTTAAGTTGGATGAACATCAAAAAAATCAGGAAAGTGAACAAAAGGAAAAGCAGGCAGCAGAAGAGGCGAAAAATAAATTAAGTGGTGAATTTACTAATTTTGGGGCACAAAATAGCGGTTTACCAAAGTATCAAGATTTGTTTAAATCTCCAGCCGGAGGAGGCGGAGGGAAATTGCCACCATTGCCGCCGTTACCGAAATTTGAGCCGATAATCCCCCAACCTCCGCAATTGGCAAAAAAACCGGAACCAGTATTGGGAGAAAACCCTAATATTGAGGTAAAAAAGACAACAGAACCGGTAAAAAATGAATCGAAGAATCCGGTAGCCAATAAGGATATGAAACCAGACACTTATGATAAGTTGTTTGGAAACGGAATTGTTTAATTAAAGAAAGAAGACTGATTGTTGAGTATAATCAGTTCTATGGACAGAGATGTTTTAAACAGAATCTCAACAGATTTGGGTATTAGTGTCGGTTGGTCGACGGTAAAGGATTTGGTAATTTTGATAGAAGCCTGGAACAGATTAGGTGAGGGAGGAAAGAGCCAAATTTATGTTGAACTATTAGATAGTTTGAAAAAAATTGGTTATAGCCAGGGAGTGGATTTGGACTCAAGGCAAGACAGAGAAAAGATTGTTGAATACTTAAAAAATCCAGAACGAGCCGATAAATCTTTGGAAGAACTGATTGAAAAAACAGAAGTAAGCGACTCGAAAGTATTGGATGCAGATACATTGAAAAATTTACTGAGAGATTTAGATGAACACGAGGCTTCAAGTAAGGAGGGATTTGAAAGAGAACTGGAAAGATTAACTAAAAATAAACTAGGAGAAAAGTACAGAAATGAAATCAGAAGAGTGTTGGAAAGACAGCTGGAAATTTATCAAGAAAGACTGGAAGAGTTAAAAAGAGAAAGACCCGGAGCTAGCGAGAAGATTTTGGAGACAATTGCGGATAAATCTGCCCTAACTCAGGTAATAATTGAAACCGAGTTACCGATAGAAAAGGCGAAAGAGATTGTTGAAGAGACAATGATTCAACCAAATCTGAGAGGTGAGGTCAGAGAACCGGACAGATCAAGGGCAATATCTAAGTCAGTATTGGAAAGACAAAAAGTAGATTTGGAAACCAGAGAAAGAATAATTGAACTAATTAGCCAAAGCAGTGCTGAAATTATAGTAGAAAATAAAATAAGTGAAGTTTCAAAACCAATAGTAGAAGAATTAGTTGATGGTAATCCTAAATTAAAAGGAAGGGAAGAAAGAGTAAGTGAGATTGTGGAAGCAAGGGTGAGATCGGTATTGACAGGAGAAACGGTTGATATTGAAGAAACCAGGGTTGAATTTAATGATAAGGGAGAAAAACAGGTTGATAGCTGGACGTCGGAATTGGAGAAGGAAACGGGAGGTGAGGTGGTGGTGATGGGAAGTCCGGTGGTATTGAAAACTGCCAATGAGAGTATTGAAATTTTTGTTAAAAAATCGGAAAAAACAGTTGAGGAATATAGGGCAAATAAGGTTGAATTTGAAACGTGGAAAGAAGTGGTTGAGGAGGCGGTAGTCAGAAGTGAAGACGGGAGGATTGTAGAAAATATAGAAGAAATTAATAAAGAAGCGTTGGTGGCGGCAAAATTTGTGAGAAAAGCTTATGTGAACAATAATCCCGAGATGGGCGGCGGAATGGTGGCGGCGGGAAGAGAAGCTCAGATACAGGCGAGGATAATGGTTGAGAATGGTGAGGATAAGACTGCCGTCAACCAGATACGGGACCCAAGATTATTTAAACAGGTCAGACTAATGTGGAACAGTCTGACAAATAAAAGTCAAAATATTGAAAGTCAGACAAAAGAAGCCGAGAAAGCTTTGGGGAGAATTGAGTTTAAGGAAAACAGCAGGAGTTTTGGGGTGGAAACAAAGAGGTTTTACCAGATATTTCAAAAAAATAGCACGATAAGAGGAGTGTGGGAAACAGGAAAAAGACTAATATGGAGATCGGGAAAATCTAAAGAAACAGTGGATGCGGCTGGAATAATTTTGAGAACTCCGGCACTGAATTTTGCCAGAGAATCCTTGAGGATATTAAGTAAGGAAGGATTGAATCAGGGAATGATGACGATAGGAAGACAATTGTTGGAAAAAAGAGCTTTGGGGTCGATATCGATGAAGGCGGTAGGAGTGTTGGGAAAAACTGCCGGCGGGAAGGCGGTAGAGAAAGGGTTGATGGCGGTAGCAGGTAAGCTTTTGGTGAAATTAGGGATAAGCAGTACCGGGGTAGGAGCAGTGGTGATGGCCGGAGTGATGGTGGTGGAAAAATTATGGAATTCAATTAAGAAAATCGGGAAAGCTTTCGGAACAATGATGGATAGGGTGTTGGGGAAGGAAGGGGCAAAATTTGTCAGAGATTTGTTGCCGACAACGGGAATCAAAAGATGGATGGATAATAATTTGCCAAAATGGATGTCGGGTATAGGAAATACCCTGTTGGATTTGGCAATGTTACCTTTTATACTGATCACCGGATTGGGATTTGTGACTATAGCTCCACTAATTACGGCAGTGGTGGTTTTTTTGTTTATTGGGATGTTTTTTTACCAAATGGTGTTTGTGTCTAATCCGGTATCAAGCTTGGTGCCGCCAAATATCGGCGGAGGGTGTGTGAGAATGACTGATGATCCGGAGTTTTTGGGTGAAATAAACTGTAAGACGGATTTGCCGACAATGACAGTGGAAGGAGTAGACAGAGAAAATGTGATCAGGTTGGCCGATCAGTGGAGAACGGGCGAAAACCATGCGGCTCAGTGTTTGGATGATGTGATTTGTAGATCGAAAAATGTCGGTGTAAACCCAATATTTACAATTTGGGTGTGGTTGCACGAATCGGGAGCAAGTAATTATTCAATACCTGACGTGGAGGATTTTGGGATACATGGTCAGCCGTCGGCTCCTCCGAAAGATTTTTCGGCCCAAATAGATTATTTTTTGACACTAAAAATGGAAACAGCTTGTCCGGCGTTAAATCCATGGTTGTCTTTGGCAACGAATTTTTTGACGGGAGGGTGTGACCCTGATTTCCCCCACCCGGAGACAGGACAAACGGGCAGAGGTTATTTGGAAAACATAAGAGAACAAATTGGTTGGGTGGCACCGAATTTGACTTTAGAGGAAATACCACTAAGAATTACGCCAGAAACATGCTCGGGCGGAAGTTCGAGTACCAGAATATATGAAGATGAAAACGGAGTAAAATGGATTTGTTACGATGAGGCGGCAAATTTGGCGGATTCGGGTGGATTTAGTGGTACCTGGGATCCGAATACAGCAGTTCCGGAAGGATGTCCGGCGGGAAGACCGACAACAGGAAGATTTACACAGGGACCGTTTGCACCGGGGTGTTCACATTATGCCATGTCGGTACCAGCGGTAGATATAGGAACCGCAATGAATACACCGATACGAGCGACACATGCAGGAGTAGTACAAACCGGATATGACGGTATTTATGGGTATTATATTGACTTACATGGTGAGTGTGAAGGAAAGAATTTTGTGACCCGGTATGCTCATATGCCAGTCGGCGGATATAGGGCAAGAAATAGAGAATCGGTTGAAGCAGGAGAAGTGATAGGAGTGGTAGATAATACCGGAAGTTCAACAGGATCGCATTTGCATTATGATATCCGGGGATTGGATAAAAATAAATTCGGACAATATTTGAACCTGAGCCCGGAAACTGCCCAAAAATTGTGGGGATGTTGTGGTTGGGGCAGTAATATAAAATATTGTCCGCCATAGTTTATATTTAAATAATGAAGTATCTAAGCTTATTGAAAAACAAAAAAATAATGATGGGGTTGGCTGCCGGAATAGTGTTGGTAGTTTTAATGATTAATTCCAGCAACAAACAAAGGAATTTGGATGAACCCGATCAGGGAAACTTGTTTGAAAATATGTCGATTGATGAAGAAAAGATTGAGTTGGATTTGGAATTGGATAAACCTAAAAAAATCGATTGGCAGATAGATAAGGATATTAGCGGAGGAAAATCAGATATCTTGAAAACCGATAACGGAGTAATTGATTCGAAGAAAGAGGCGGTATTTTTGGAGACTGTGGGTTTGAGTGAAAAGGACATGGTGAGTAATGAAGAGGGTTTTACGGTTTATCAAAGAGGGGAAAAATTCGGGGCTTATGTAAATAAAAATGATGGATATTTCCACTATACTGAGCAAATTAATGAGGCCAGCCAACTGATTTCAACAAACAAGGTTGAAGTAAGTTTGTTGAAAAACAGATTGGTGGAAACAGTAAAAAGAATTACGGGAACGGGATTGGAAATCAGAATTGAAGGCAATGAATTTAAAAAGATGATATTTCCGAGGTGGGTAACGACTAATGAAAATGAAGCTGAAACTATTGAAATAGGAGCAAATTATTATATTGACGGTGAGCCGTTGGTGAATGTAGGGGGAGAAGCCATTAAGGCGATTTATACCAGAGGAGGAAGGTTAATAAAGTTGGAAATTAAGCAAGCGTTTAAAAGTATAAACAAAAGAGATGAGGTTGATTTGGTAAGTTTGGAGGATTTAAAAACCAGATTAATGGCTAATTTTTATATTTTGGAGGCTCAGGGGGGTGAAAGTTATCAGTTGTCTGATGGTAGCGAGGAAATCGGGACAGTGGTGGTAAATAGTTTGACAAGGGGGCGTTGGTTTAATAGCCAGAGGAAAGAGACGGTACCCGTATATATAATTAAGGGTAGTGCCGTGTTGAGGACAGGACCGGTAAAAATTACCATGATGACGGCGGCAGAAAAATAGATTAGAAATAGTTTAGAATAAGACAATGAAGTGGAAGGATTTTAAAAGGAGATATTTGTTGGTGACGGTGTTGGCGTTGGTGGCAATTGCGATGATAATTACCAAAATTACTTATAAAGTACCTGTGGTAGCGCCAAATAATACGATTCAAGAGACGGTGACTCCGACGGAAGTTGA
This sequence comes from Candidatus Shapirobacteria bacterium, assembly GCA_003542615.1. GTDB lineage: Bacteria > Patescibacteriota > Microgenomatia > UBA12405 > UBA12405 > UBA12405. The sequence continues at coordinate 95,084 of DPKG01000014.1, forward strand.
AGAAAAGGTGGAAGAAAAATACCCATTGTGGGACAGACTCCCCTATTTTGGTGAGGGATTTACAATTGACAGATACGTGGAGCCGGGATTGGTAGTGGTAAAAATTCAGGGTGTAGACAGGACAATAATCGAAACTTTGGTTAAAAACTGGTACAAAGTAAACGGAATTGATCCGGAGACGATTGAAATAAGCTGGGAAGAATAAAAATAGAAATTAGAATGGTAAATTAATATTATGAAAAAAATATTTTTAGCTTTAGTGTTGAGTAGTTTTGTGTTGAGTTCTTGCAGTTTAACCAGTAAGCCGGCAACAAACCAGGTGGTAGAAGAAGGTGGAGTAGCCACAAAAATAGGCGAAATTACGATTAAATCAGGGGATGAGTGGTTGTTGAAAACGGAGACTGAAATAGTAAATCTGGCAAGTAATAAGGTAAATTTAGATGATTATTTGAAGAAAAAAGTAAAAGTGTCGGGGATGTATAGCGGAACGACTTTGTACGTAGATGAGATTGAAATCAACTAGTCCTGAATGCGAACAGGCATAATGATGTGGGTGAATTCGGGATCGGCTTGGTCGCGGAAGATAGCGGAGGAAAGAGGTTCGTTTAATTCAATTAGGACTTCGTCGCCAGTGCAAATATTTAGAAAATCAGAAACAAATTTAAAGTTGAAGGCAATATCGAGAGGAGCTCCTTCTATACGGGCATCGACATCGACTTTATTTTGTCCTAATTGGGGAGCATTGGCTGAGAGTTCGATAGAGTTGGTTTTGAGACTAAACTTGACTACATTAGCGGATTCACGGGCAAAAACTGATACGATTTTAATGGCTTGAGTCAGTTCGGCACGATCCAGGTAAACTTTGGTAGCAGTTTCTTTTGGAATAATTTTTTGGAAGGGGGGAAAGTCGCCCTGAACAAGACGGGAAACCAGCTCCAGATCCTCCAGAACGAAGACTAGTTGATGTTCGTCGGGACTAGGACCTAGTTTAACTGTTTTGGAGGTTTTAGCGAGTTTGACAACTTCAGCAAGGGTGCGGGCGGGAACCAAAAAGGTAAAACCGTCGGGATCGGTTTGAATATTTAAAGGATTAACTAATTTGGAGGTTTTGACGGAGAGACGAAAACCGTCGGTGGCGGCGATAGTAAACTGATCCGGAGTAAAATGCCAATAAACAGAGGTTAAAATAGGCCGAGTATCGTCGGAAGCAGAGGCAAAAACAATCTGATTGACGGTTTTGGTCAGAAGAGAAAGGTCTAAATCAAAAGCTTTGGAAAGATCAAGAGAGGGAGAGGTGGGAAAATCGGTGGCAGGAGAGGTGGTAAAAGTTGAACTAGCTTTGGCTGAATTGACAGTAAGAAGTGATTTGTCGTTAAGATCAACGTCAATTTTGCCGGCAGAAAGGTATGAAACAAATTCGGTAATTTCTTTGGAAGGGATGGTGAAAGAACCTTCATCTTCAAGTTTGGCACCAAGCCAATAGTTGATACCTAATTCCAGATTGGTGGCCGAGAGTTTAAGCCGGCCTTGATCTGATTGAAAAAGAATATTACTTAAAATAGGAAGCTGAGTTTTGGGAGAAACAAAACGAGAGACGTTTTGGAGGGCAGTATTTAAATTTTCTTGGAGAACGGAGAACTTCATTGAGATAATGATACCAATTTAGAAAAAAACTAAAACCGGTAGCCGATATTGAAAAAAGAAAAATGCGGTTAATCTAAAACAAAACCACGACCTTTAAGAGACCTGATTCGAAATTTTCCTTTTAGTTTATTTTTTAAACGATAAACCAACTGATCGATGGAATGATCGTAAAGATCAAACTGTTTAGACTCGGACCAGACCGATTCAACAATTGCCTGACGAGTTAGGATTTGACCTTGGTTTTTTAATAATAAATCAAACAGACGTTTTTCGAGAGCGGTCAGAGAGATATCAAGGTTAGAAACAGGTTTGGGTGAAAAATAGGCGGCGAATTGAGGAAATTGAATTTTCAGTTCTTCCGAACTTAAGGGGGTTTCTGACTGGATTTGGTTAAAAAAGAAGGAAATTCGGGGTGAGGGATTTTTTAGTAAATCATCAAATGAAGAGCCGTTGTCCATTTCCTTTACCATAGATTTAATTAAGCGAAGATTTCCTGATGAAACGGAGTAGATTTGCTGGATTTGATCTGTTTTGAATTTGTTTGAAGTAACCGAATGGATAAAATGAGCGGTTTCGTCAAGACTAAATGGACGGAGAGATTTTTGGTTTTCAAGATAACAAAAACCAAGTCGACCTAAAAGTGAAGGTTCAATTGGCTGATTGGTTAGGAAAAGAAAAACCAGGCGACGCTGAAGAGCGGTTCTTTTGGCCCAAAGGTAATCCCAAAGGGGTAAAAAAGTAGAATTAATGGTGAAAGGTGTCAGGTCATCAATGATTAAAAGATGGATGTGTTGTTGGTCAAATTCAAGATCGTAAATAATTTCAGCAAAATTCGAATCAAGACAGCTGATTAAATGGGTACTGAACTTATCAGGGAAATTTTGAGAAAGAAAATAAGGAAGAATATTGGTAAAGATTAAAGATTTGCCGTAGCCCGGTAAGGCTGAAACTGAAAGACTTTGATGGGAATTAAAAAGATTGGCATAATTTGTCAGTTTGGATTGACGTGATTTTAGGAGAAAATTTTCAAAGTCATCCATGGGAGAATTATATCAATTTTAGATAAATAATGATGATTTTGTGATTTTTGAGGTTTTTTGTGAAGAATTTGGGAAGATAATATCAAGATTGAGTTGAAGATACGGGGTAAATTATGATATGAAAACAAAAGAAAATACTTTAAAAATCCTTTTAGAAACTGGTGTACCTTTGTGGCGCTGGGGAAGAGGGGCTGCGAAAGAAATTGGTGATCTAATGGAAGAAGTTGAACAAGGTGATTCGATAGTTACCGAAGAAAAAGGTAAGGCTTTGAGAAAAGTGGCGGTGGCTTGTGTAGACGTGTATTACAGAAAAGGAGAAAAAGAACTCAGATTGAGAGAAGACAGGCAAGAATTTAAGGACGGAAGGGTTAGGAGAAGAGAACTTTTAAGTTCATTATCGGAAAAAATAAAGCAAAGGGAAAACCCTAAAATAGCGGCATACAGAGGGATAACGGAAGAATTGGGAGTAAGAGGTCAAATTGGGTTAATGACCAAAGAAGTAATAAATACAAAAATAGAGTCGCCAAGCTATCCCGGTTTAATGACTAGTTTTAGATACCATTTTTTCGATGCATATTTAGACCAGGAACAATTTCGAGAAGAGGGTTATGTGGAAATTCAGCCGAGAAAAAAAATTTATTTTGTATGGGAGGAGGAAAAATGAGCGAAGGGATTAGGGGATAAGATTTAAAAATAGCTTGATGACATATGTCGATAAATTGAGAAAAAGAAAATAAAGATTTTTATTGAGTTAATAAACAAAAATTTATTTAAAGAATAGTAGTGTTTATATTAGGTTCGGTGGGGAAGTTGAGAAGCGAAGGGAGAGACTGAAGTGATAGGGGTAAACAGTTGTAGTAGTAAGGTTGATAAACGGAAAAGTGTGAAAGAATGGTAAGAAAATCGGGGTTTTGGCTTATAAGAAGTGTTTGGGGTTTGGGTAAGTTTCGGGGGAAAAGAAATTTGGGATTGTGGATAAGATTGTGGACAAGTAGTCCCCTTTTGTGGATAAGTAAGAGGAGGGTTTAAAGAGAATCTTTGATTTGGTTGATAAGAGATCGGGTTTGGGGATTTGTGGAAATCTCTTGGTGGATTTTGTCACGGGCGTGCATGATGGAGGTGTGGTCGCGACCACCGAGGAGACGACCGACTTCTTCTAAAGGAAGATTGGCTTCGGTGAGAAGAAGATAGGCAGTGAAGTGACGGGCCCAAACCAGATCTTTTTTTCGGCTTTGACCGCAGAGATCCCCTGTTTTGATATTAAAATGTTTGGCACAAATCGAGATGAGATGGCGGGGATTTATTTTTTCATTCTTTTGGGAGGAATAATTTTGAGGTGATGAACCAGAAAGATAGGACTGGATAAAATTAACGTCGATTTCCCCTATTCTGCTGGCCATGGCCTGGACGGTAATTTCTTGAAATTTACCCTCAATATCGCGAATATTTGAGACAATATTGTCGGCCAGATAACTAGCGGCTTCGGGGGTAATATTAACCTTTTTTTCTTCGGCTTTTTGCTTGATGATAGCGAGACGCATTTCAAAATCTGGGAGCTGGATATCGACAGTGAGTCCACCCATAAATCTGGATACAAGTCTGTCCTCAAGACGGTCGATGTCGGATGGTTTGCGGTCGGAGGTGAGAATTACCTGTTTGCCGGCCATGTGAAGGGCATTGAAGGTGTGAAAGAATTCCTCCTGAATATATTCTTTACCGGCGATGAATTGAATGTCGTCGACTAAAATACAATCGAGGTTGCGGTATTTATCTTTGAATTGACCGATATTTTTGGATTTGAGTGAGTTGATAAGCTCATTGCCGAAGGTTTCGGCCGGAAAGTATTTGATTTTGAGTTGAGGGTTTTGTTTAAGTAATTCATGGCCAATAGCCTGCATGAGATGGGTTTTGCCCACCCCTACCCCACCCCAGATGAAGAAAGGGTTGTAGAGAAGGCCAGGATTTTTGATAATACCTTGAGCGGCGGCAAAGGCAAAATTGTTGGAATTACCAACGATAAGGTTTTCAAGAGTGTATTTGGGATGAAGGTTGCCGGTGTTGACCGGTTTGTGGATGGGGGTGGAAAAAAGCGGAGTAGAAGTAGAACCGTCGGATTCGAGGGTGATGGTTTCTTGGATAATAAATTCAAGGGTGTTGTTTTGATGAGTTTGGTTGTCGAGGGAGGATTTGAAATAGTCGTAATGGCGTTTTTTGTTCATCTCGACCAGATAGGAGTTGGGACAAGCGACGACGGCTTTGTTGCTCTGATAAGAAATCAGTTGAGTTTTGGTGACGAAGGTCTGATAAACAGCCGGTGCGAGGATGACTTTGAGTTCCTCTTGGGTGTTTTTCCAAATTTGATCGAGGTCCATAAAATTAATAAATTAAGTAAAATAGGCAGAATTGAGAATGTCGACTCGGGGGTGAGTTTTGGTTTTCCACATAATAATAAAGCAGTTTTCCACATTTGAAAAGGTATCAATGTGGTGATGATATTAAAAAGTAGAAATATGGGGAATAAATGATAGAATAGGAGTCATGAAGAAAGGAACATATCAACCTAAAAAACGCAGAAGAGTCCGGGTGCACGGATTTTTGAAAAAAATGACTACTTTGAAAGGACGAAAAGTAATTAAAAAAAGAAGGTTGAAAGGTCGAAAAGTTTTAACTCCGACAAATACCAAGAAATTTTAGTTTTTATTTGCTTGTAACCACAATTTTGCCGTGCTCATACTTCTCATTCCTTCGAAAAATTGCGCGCGGAAAATTGGATTACTGCGCAAATATTATTAAGATATTTAATATTTGGGGTAGAATTGGATATGTTGAAAAAAATAAACAGGTTGAGTAAGAGGTCGGAATTTGATGAGGTAAAAAAAACGGGAAAATTGAAGCAATATCCCCTGTTTGGATGGTTGTTTTTGAAAAAAGGTGATAAGGAAAAAAAGTTTGGGTTTATAATTTCTAAAAAAATTTCCAAGAAAGCAGTAGACAGAAACAGAATAAAAAGATTAATGGCGGAGATTTTGAGAAAAAATTTAGATAAGTTTGAAGAAGGAACGAGAGGAATATTTTTGGTGAAGAAAAGTATGTTGGGGGTAGAGATGAAGGAATTGGCAGAAGAGGTGAAAAAAATAATTTTATGAAAGTAATTGTTTTAAAAATATTGTATTTTTATAAGAAATATATTTCGAAGGGTTATGGTTGTCGATACTCCCCTACTTGCAGTGAATATAGTTACCAGGCGGTGGAGAAATATGGGGTGGTAAAGGGGTTGTGGTTGGGATTGAAGAGGGTGTTGAGATGTAATCCGTGGCATAAAGGCGGAGTGGATCTGTTAGAATAAAGAACTTAAAACAAAAACTCGCATTAATTTTTGCCGTGCTCGAACTTTTCATTCCTTCAAAAAACTGCGCGCGGAAAAATTAAAGCTTCGTTTCTGTTTTTTTAAATAATTTAAAATTAAGACAATGAATTTATTTATAGCGCCTTTTGTTAATGCACTGTTTGGGTTTTATTACCTGACCGGAAATTTGGGTTGGTCGGTGATTATTGTGACTTTGTTGGTTAAATTTTTATTATTGCCTTTGGTGATGCCGAGTCTAAAGTCGGCACAAAAAATGAGGGAATTACAGCCTAAATTAAAAAAACTTCAGGAAAAATATAAAGGTGAAAAAAGTAAATTGGCGACGGCTCAGATGGATTTGTATAAGAGTGAAGGGGTAAATCCAATGGCTGGTTGTTTACCGCAAATTTTACAGATTGCAGTGCTTTTGATTTTCTTTTCGGCTTTTAATAAGGTGGTGGGTTTTAATGACAATGGGAATTATAAGGAATTGAATTCGCTTTTGATTTCAAATTTTAGGATCGAGCAAAATTTTAAGTTTAATACTGATTTTTTGGGATCGAATTTGACTTTGACACCATCTAAGATTTGGGGTGAAGGAAATATGGCTTTGATGGTATTGCCGGTGATACTTTTGATCGGATCGGGGGTGGCTCAGTATTTTGGGGCAAAACTTATGATGCCGGCACCGGCAGTAACGGAAAATATTGCCAAAAAAACGGAAGAGAAAGGTGATGATATGATGGCGGCAATGAGAACGCAGTCGTTGTATTTTATGCCGTTGATGACGGTGTTTATCGGATGGAGTTTTTCGATGGGTTTGTTGTTGTATTGGTTTGTGAACTCACTATTTAGTGTGGGGCAGCAATTGGTAATTGACGGGATGAATAAAAATAAAAAATAAGGAAAAGGAGGTTGGGTTTGGGTGTGATAGAATATCAAATCTGGCCAAAGGAGGAATCAATATTAATTAACCTTTGGTTATTTTAGTAAAATGGACAATAAAGAAAGAAATCAAGTAATTTTGGAAAGTGCCTGTGAACTTTTGGGGCAAATGAATTTTGAAGTTGATGATGCTTTTGCGGAAGATGTTGAAGGTGAGGAAGGTCAGGTGTTGGTGAGTATAACGGTTGAAAATCCGGCAAATTTGATCGGGTTGAGAGGGAGAAATTTGGCGTCGATTCAGTTGATTTTGGGGTTGTTGGTTAAAAATAAGTTGGGTGAATGGGTGAGGGTGTTATTGGATGTTAATAATTACAGAAATGAACAGAAAATTAGATTGGAAAATATGGCCAAAAATTTGGCACAAAAAGTATTGGATACTCAACAGCCGGTGGCAATGGCAATTATGAGTTCGTATGAAAGAAGAATTTGTCATTTGGTTTTGCAAGAGATTGAGGGAATTGAATCGGAGAGTGAGGGAGAAGGTGAAGAGAGGCATATTGTGATAAAGATAAAGAGTTAAAAAGGTCGTTGCCTGAAGGCTTTAGAAAAAAGTGATTTCGGACTGTCTGGTTTTAATATCTGTTTAGATTTGGTGATAAAATGTTGGAGTGAAGAATTTGGTTGAAAGATTGGAGAAGATTTTTTTGATTGGGTTTTTAGTGACAATACCGACACAGCTAGGATTACATTTTTGGCCGGAATGGAGTAAGGTGGCGGGAATACGGGTGGACTATCTCTCCCCTGTATTGTATTTGACGGATATTTTTTGGACGGGATGGGTAGTTTTAAAAATAAGAAAAGGATTGGAGTTTAAATGGGGCTGGAGGGGGTGGATGGCTTTGATTTTGATTGGGTTGAATATTTTGGCGGCGGTAAACAGATGCGAGGCGGTTTATCGATGGTTGCGTTGGGGACAGTGGGGTTTGACGGTTTGGTGGATGGCGGCGGACGGAGAAATAATAAAAAAATATTTGACTAAAATAATTCCGATTTGGATTACGGTTGAGACTTTTTTGGCAGTAAGTCAAATGTGGTTGGGAAGGAGTGCGGGAGGAATTTGGTATTGGTTGGGAGAAAGAACTTTTAACTTAAACACATTGGGAATTGCGCAGATGTCGTTTGATGACAGATTAATGCTTCGAGGATACGGAACTTTTTCACATCCGAATAGTTTGGCGGGATTTTTGATAGTAAGTTGGTGGTTGTGGGAGATGTTGAAGGGAAGTAAGAAAAATAGATTGGTGGTGATTATGACAGGTTTGGGAGTAGCGGTGAGCGGATCCAGGTTGGGGTGGGTTATTTTGGGAGTGTTATGGATTTATAAAATTTTGAAAGGAAGACCTTTGGGTGTTTTGTACAAGAGAATCGGATTGGGTTTGGTTTTGATGGGAATAGGGATAATGTGGGTGGGGAGAAACTTTGGAGGGTGGGATAGTGAGAGTTGGGAAAAGAGAGTGAGGTTGAGTCAGGAAGCAGCGGAAATGATTGAGGATAATTTGTGGCTGGGAGTGGGAGAGGGAAATTTTTTGGTAAGGTTGTCGGAATATAGTTTGGATACTAATTTGTGGAGACAGCCGGTACACAATGTTCCCCTATTGCTGGTGGCTGAGTTGGGAATATTGGGATGTTTGGGATGGTTAAATTTGGGCTGGAGTAAAATTAAAAAAATTAAATTGAAAAAGACGGATTGGATATTGGTGGGGATAGTGGCGGTAACCGGAATGTTTGATCATTATTGGGTGACGTTACCACAGAACTGGTGGTTGTTGGCGATAGTTATTGGTTTTTTGATTTTTAAGTAACCCTCATCACATTTTTCTTCGCTGGTCAGGTCGTTGCCTGAAGGCTTCAGAAAAAAGTGATTTCGGGTAGCTTATTAAAGTTGACAATTAAGGTTACAATAAAAGCATGATGTTGGGGAAATCGTTAAAAAATACCGGTGTTCAGGTAGTCGGAAAGGCTATAACGGTATTGATAAGTTTGGTGACAACAGCGATTTTGGTGAGGAAATTGGGAACCGTAAATTACGGATTGTTTACTTTGGTGACGGCAGTATTGATATTGTTGGATTCGTTGGCTGATTTTGGAACCAGGGTGATAGGAGTGCGGGAAGCGGCAAAAGATGTTTCGAATCATCCGGGTATATTTAAGAATTTAGTGGTTTTGAGATTGGTGATGGCGAGTGGGGCGATGATGATAGGTTTGGTGTGGCTTTTGGTTTATCCGGGGATTTCAGATATAAGAAATGAAATTTTGTTGGCATTGTTGATGAGTGGTTTTACTTCCCTAGCAGGTAGCTTGGAGATAATTTTTCAAAGCAAGATGAGATTGGATTTGAAAACTTTAATGGATGTGGCTTTTCCGGGATTATTTCTGATATTTTTGCTTGTTTGGGGTGGAAATCTGACCTTATTGTGGGTATTTGGTGCTTATTTGGCAGCCAGAGGAGTGAGTTTGATTTGGGGGGCATGGCTGGTAAACAAAATATGGAAGCTGGAGCGATTAAAAAATGTTTTGGTTGATAAAAAAACCTGGGGATGGTTATTAAAAGAATCGTGGCCGATGGGGCTTTATTTGATCATTTTTACTTCATATGACCGAGCTTTGGACTCGATGATAATAAATCACTATTGGGGGGCAAGCAGTGTGGCCTGGTACGGCCTGGGATATAAGATTTACGGAAATTTGATCATGCCGGCATACTTTTTTATAAGTAATGTGTTTCCGATGTTATCGGTAAAAAACAGAGATAAAAAAAAGATTTTTGACCGATCTTTATTGATTTCTTTAGTAATGGCTTTAACAGTAATGGTAGTTATGTATGTTTTGGCGCCGTTGGCAATTAAGATTTTGGCCGGAGATAGTTTTTATGCTTCGGTGGAAGTGTTGAGAGTGTTGTTGTTAGCTTTGGGGTTTTCCTATATTGGTCATATAGTTGGATTTACTTTAATTTCGGAGGGGGGTCAAAAAGAAATGTTGAAGGTGGGCTTAGCAGCATTATTAATAAATTTGGTATTAAACCTTTTATTAATCCCCTACTTTGGGATAATAGCAGCGGCCTGGGTGACGGTGTTGACTGAGGCGATAGCAGCCGGGATGATGTGGTTTTATTTGAGAAAAAAGAGTTTGTAGTTTTTTTGCGGCCAAATTTCATTTAAATGATATCTTTATAGCCTTGGTGTACTTACATTATTCTTTTATTGTAAATACAATTTTGGGATCTTTTTGGCCGCAAAAAAATACATTATTAGCTTTGACTTCGCCTTGAAACACAAACATTTATTTAAAAAAATTCTTACTAAATATTCTTACTCCCCTATCTCTGTTATTACATTTTTTCACGTTCCATCATCTCCTCCCAGGGTGTATTGAAGGCAAACTTAGAGATATTAACCGCATAATAATCGAAAGATTACCGTATCGGTTTTGATTTAATTTGAATGAGATAAAATGCTTTACAATAAAACCATGAACGAGTATTTGCCGAAGGCTTTAATTAACGGGGTGGAATGTTTTGGGGCCAAAAAATTAATTGAGAGATTGTTGGATCAGGATATTGGAGTGATTGGACTAGGAAGAGGATTGTTGATTGAGGATAAAAGGGATAAGTGGGAAGAGAGAGGGGATTTAAATGAGGTTGAGGATAAATTGAGTTATGTGTTTGATTTTAAAGGTGAAAGGAAGGTGTGGGATAAAGCCGGAGATGATGGGGCAAAATTGGTGGTGATTTTGAGTAATTTTGATGATTGGCAGGAGACTGAGGAAGCTTTGAAAAATAGCGGAACTAATTGGAGGCTGGTGGTGGGTTGGGGGGTGTACGGACTGGGGATGAGAGATGATGACTTGATTGCCAAGGTAGTAAGAGAAGCGGTACGGAATGAAAGTCTTTCGTTACCACAGGAGAATAGGGCTTTGAGATTGTTGGCGATTGATGATTTTATTGAGGTGGTGTTGAGGGCGTGTTTTTTGTCGGGGACTGAGGGTGAGGTGTTTGAAGTGGCCGGAGAAGAGGTAAGAAGTGAAAAAATTGCAGAAATATTGGTAAGTGAGGCAAAAATGACGAAGGTTGAGCTAAAGGGCTATAAAGGAGAGATAAATAATTTGGATAAGGTCAGGGCGGAGGCGGTTTGGAGTAAGTTGAGGTGGAAGCCGGAATTTGAATTTAAGGACGGGGTAAAGGAGTTGTTGCAGTATTATTTTTCACGAATGGATGAGGAAAATAGAACTTTAAAGAAATCTCTAAAAATTAAAAAAAATAAGGTTTTGCCGAAATTTGAGGTGGAAGTGGAGGAGGTGGAGGAGGTGGTGGAGGTGGAGGAGGAAGAGGTGTTGGAAAAGGTTAAGGAGGAAGTGGAGGTGGTGGTGCCTAAAGAACCGGAAGAGCCCGAAGAAATGGAAGAACTGGTGCCGTTAAAAATATGGAAAAAAAATAAAGAAGAGTTGATTAGGTTACAGCAGGCGGAGTTGACTAAAGAGAAAGAGGAAGAAGAAAAACCAGAAGAAGAGGAGGTAGTGGAAGAAGTGGAAGAAAACGATGTCGGAGTGGTGGAGATTAAGGAGATTAAGGAGGTTAAGTTAGAAAAATCAAAACCGATGAGGAGATTGAGGAAGAAAGTTGATTGGATGGGGATGAAAATTTATGGAATTTTTTTGGTGGCAATTTTGTTATTGCTGATGTTGGTCGGACCGGTAAAGTGGGTTTGGGTGACAAAAAGGGCAGTAGATGTGGCAACGGGGTTTCCCGGATTGGTAAATGCGGCAAAACAGGATGAAAATGAAATGGTGAAGGATTTGGAAGAAAGTGTAATAAAGGTGAGGGAGACACAGGAAAGCTTGGATGCTTGGGGTTTGAAGAAATTGGCAATTTTTCGTAATTTTGATTCGGGTTTGAGGGTGGTGGCGGATTTGTTGGATTTGGAGAAAGAGTCGGTAAGGGTGTTGAGATTGGGTGAGAATATGGCTGAGGGAGTGATGGGTGAAGGCGAGGTGGAGTGGGAGAGTTCGATTGGGGAATTGGAAAAAGAATTAACGATATTGGAATCGAAGGCGGGGATATTGCAGGCGAGGTTGGGAGGAGATTGGAATTGGCTATCAAGAGATTGGCGACAAAAACTTAGTAAGGGGATGATTGTTTTGGAAGAATTAAGGGGTTATTTGGGGACGGGAAAAAGATCATTGGCGTTTTTACCGGAAATATTGGGAGTAAATAATGGGAGGAAAGAATATTTGATGTTGTTTCAAAATGAAATGGAGCTGAGGCCGAGTGGCGGATTTATCGGGTCATATGGGATATTAACTTTTGAGGGAGGTAAACTAATTAATTTGGAAATTAAGGATATTTATGCGGCGGACGGACAGTTAAAAGGGCATGTGGAACCTCCGTGGGAAATCAGAGATATTTTGGGGGAGGGCGGTTGGTATATGAGGGATGCTAATTGGAGGGCGAGTTTTCCGGTGGTGGCGGCAGATTTGCAATGGTTTTTGGAAAAGGAGACAGGAAGGAAGGTGGACGGGGTGATCGGAGTAGATTTGGCATCGGTGGGTGAGATATTGGGGGTGACGGGGGAGATTTATGTGCCTGATTTTAAAGAAAAGGTGGGTAAAGATAATTTATATGAACAGGCTGAATTTTATTCCGAGAATCAATTTTTTCCGGGATCGAATCAGAAGGAGAGTTTTTTGGGCACTTTAGGGAAACAATTGTATGAAGATATTAAAGCGCTGAAGGGAATGAAGAGGGTGGAGTTGATAAAGGCAATGGTGGATATGTTGGAATCAAATGATATCCAAATAGCTTTAAACGATAAGAATGCCGGAATGGAGGTGGCAAGATTGGGTTGGGACGGGTCGCTGTTTAATAATAGCTGTGAAGGAGATTGTTTGGCGGATTATTTGTATATAGTGGAGGCAAATTTGGGGGTAAATAAGGCTAATTACTTTTTGTATCGAAATATAGAACAGTTGGTGGAGATATCGTTGGGAGCGGTAAGCAGGGTGGTGAAAATTAATTATGAAAATACGGCTAAAAATTCGAATTGGCCGGGGGGTGATTATAAAAACTATATGAGGGTTTATTTGCCTAAAGATGTGAATTTGTCACAGGTAAGTATTTATGACGGGAACGATCCATCTTCAAAGAAAATTTACATGCCAAATGAATTGAAGATTGCCCAGGTGGCCGGGAAGAAGGAAGTGGGTTTTTTGATGACGGTGCCGGTAACTAAAAAAAGAGTGGTGGAGATCAGATATACCAGCAATATTGATTTGAGCAATAAGAATAAATTTTCCTATATGAATTATATTCAAAGACAGCCAGGTTATGGTCAGACCGGATTTGTAGCATTGGTGAATTATCCGGAAGGATGGGGTCCGGCACAGGTGCAGCCGGTGGCGAGTGTGATAAATAATAAATTGTTATTTAATCAGAAATTGGAAAAAGATATTAAAATCGGAGTGGAGATAATAAAGTAATTAAAAATTTATGAAAAATTTTAAAAGAGTTAGGGAGGATTTTGAGTGTGAGAATTGCGGGGAGACGGTAAAAGGAGACGGGTATACCGATCATTGCCCCGGGTGTTTGTGGGGGAAACATGTGGACAGAGAGGTTCCGGGGGACAGAGAGTCGGATTGCGGAGGGATGATGGAGCCGGTGGCGACGGAGTATAAAGGGGGAAAATTTAAAATTAAATATAAATGCAGTAAATGTAGTCATGTTTTTTGGGTGAAGGAAGGAAAGGGGGANNGGGGATTCTAAGAGACGTTTGTATCAAGATTTGAGTGATTTGGTTAGGAGGGTGAGAGGTGGAAGGGGAAAGGGGTCTGTGGTTGTAACTAGATTAGGAGAGAACGGTTTTGAAGAAATGGCGGAAAGAATTAGAAAGAGGGATGCGGGGAATAATCGGAGATAGTGCGGAGAAAACAAATTTATCAGAAGGGGTTGTTGAGTGCTAAAGGGGTGATATAATTGGAGGATGAAAGAAAGTAAAAAGATTTGGGAAAAAATAAAGCAACTATTTGGTTTGAGCCTTAAAACCGGTAAAAAAAGCGTAGACAAATCCAACAATAAATCCGGGGGGAGTGATATACCTGAGGATATTTTAAAACAATTACCAAAGGGAGTGGTGGTAAAAAAAATTACGATTACGCCACAGTCGATTTTGAAATGGATGTTTTATTTAATTTTGATTTTTTGGATAGTGTCGGCAATTGGTGGCTTGAGCGGAGGAGCTCCGTCGACGAGTATAACTTTGTCGGAAGCATTGGAGAAAATTAAATCAGGAAAGATATCTGAGGTGACGGTGATCGATAATGAGGTGGTATTGAAGGAAACAGATGGTGGATTGACGTATACAGCTTCAAAAGAAGTAAATGCGTCAATGGTGGAGATTATGAATAATGCAGAGATTGATATTTCGAAGGTAAATTTAAAGGTAGAAAATCGGGCCGGATTGAAGGCTTTTGGCGATATTTTGGGTATTTTTTTGACAGTGGGTCTGCCGTTGTTGTTTATTATTTGGTTTTTTAGAAAAAGTTCAGGTGGGACCGGAGCGGGCGGAATGTTTGGATTTGGGAAATCACCGGCTAAATTGTTTGTAAAAGGTAAACAAAAGATAACTTTTAAAGATGTGGCTGGAGTAGAAGAGGCCAAAAAAGATTTGGAAGAAATAGTATATTTTTTGAAAAATCCAGCTAAATTTCATAAATTAGGCGCCAGAGCACCGAGAGGAGTGTTGTTGATCGGGCCGAGCGGGGTGGGAAAGACATTATTGGCGAAGGCGGTAGCCGGAGAAGCTAATGTACCTTTTTTCTCGATGGCGGGATCGGAATTTATGGAGATGTTGGTGGGGGTGGGAGCTTCAAGAGCCCGTGATTTGTTTGCGACAGCAAAAAAAGCCGGGAGGGCGATTATTTTTATTGACGAGATAGACGCGATCGGAAGGATGAGGGGAGGGTTGGACGGAGGACATGGCGAAAGAGAGCAAACTTTGAATCAAATTTTGGTGGAGATGGATGGTTTTGAGTCGAATACGGCGGTGGTGGTATTGGCAGCGACAAACAGAGGCGATTTGTTGGATCCGGCTTTGATGCGTCCGGGAAGGTTTGACAGAAGAGTGATATTGGAATTACCGGATTTGGAAGCCAGAAAAGAGGTGTTGAAAATTCATGCTAAAGGTAAGCCGTTTTCCAGGAACGTGAATTGGGATTCGGTGGCCAGAAGGACAGTAGGTTTTTCGGGGGCAGATTTGGAAAATATGTTGAATGAGGCGGCAATTGCGGCGGCGGTGAATGATAGGAAAAGTATTAATTCAAATGATATTGAAGAGGCGGCATTGAAGGTAAAGTTGGGAGCGGCAAAAAGAAGAACTCAAACAGAGGAAGATAAATTAATGACGGCTTACCATGAGGCCGGACATGCAATTGTAAACTTTGTAGAGGACTTGGACCCGGTACATCGAGTTTCGATTGTTTCACGGGGAATGGCGTTGGGATTTACCCTAATTCCACCGAGGAGAGATGAAGTACACAGAACAAAATCTAATTTGATAAAAAGAATGGCAATGGCAATGGGAGGAAGGGCGGCAGAGCAAATTGTATTTGGGGATATTACTACCGGAGCGGCTTCGGATATTACTCATGTGACTCAGATTGCCAGAAATATGGTAACCGAGTGGGGGATGTCGGATTTGGGACCGGTAAGTTTGGGGCCACAGATTGATGTGAATGATTTTGGCAAGGCTTATATGGAACCTTCAAAAATATCTGACGGGATGATGAGTAAGGTGGATGAGGAAATTAAAAAATTAGTTAATACAGCTTTGGAGAGGGCGATGGTGGTTTTGAAGGAAAATCGGAAAAAATTAGATGAGATTGCCAAGCTTTTGGCTGAGAAAGAGACTTTGGATGACAAGGAATTTGCGAAGTTGATGGGGTAAATTCTTTGGCTCATAACCATAATTTTTTAATGCTCACACCAATCCGCAGCTACACGGGTTGCGGTTGCGCTTTAAAAAATTAGATTATTTCGCCTTAGATATCTTCTTCCAGATTTATAATCCTTTGAAGGATGGCAAGCGAAGCCAGGTAAACCGGTTCGACGCCGTCGAGGGTGAGGTGCTGAGTACCAAGGTTTTTGGCCTTGGAATAGGGAGTATCGGAAGTGTAATTGATAATACCAATATCCATGGGGGCGGGATTGAGATCAATGATGGTGTTGCGGGGGGTAGGTTGGTCGTAGGTGGCTTCGGCGACGGCACCAAGATAGGGGCCGGATTCCATTTCGATGATAGTGAGATTGTTTTCGGAATATTTTTGTAATAAGGCTTCGTTTTCGAGATAGGTGCCGAGGACGGAAACGGCTTTTTGGTTGGTTAGAATTGAACCCTGATTGTTGGTGTAGGGAAAGAAGTTGTTGAAACAATTATTAAACATGTAGGTGTTTTGGGTGTGTTCGTCGAATACCAGACGGGGAATTTGAATGTCGCCGATTTCACTGTTGAGAACGGCAGCTTTACCGGTAATATAGACACCTTTGACACGGGCGACGTTTTCCAGAGTTTCAGTGAGAATGTGATAAGCGGCAAAGCCCAGGGGATAATCGATATTAAAAATTAAGGCATTAGATTGAGAAAGTTTTTTTGGGTGGGTGATTTTGAGACGAGGGTCGAGGTGTTTGGATTTGACCAGGTTTTTGACGGGGAAGATTTGAACATTGGAATCGAGATAGTGGGAATTGGGAACGTAAATTATACCCAGGCTTTTTTGATATTGAATAAATTCTTTTTTGATTTTGGGCTGATCGAGGTAATATTTTGAAGCAAAATAGAGAAAATCGTTTTGGTGGAGAAATAGTTGTTTGGATTGGATTTCTTGCCATATTTGGTAGAGTTGGGGGCGGTCTTGTTTGATTTGGGAGATAATAAAGTCCTGTTTTTTGAGAACAAAACCACTAAAAATATTGAGAAGACTGTGGGTGTTGGAGGAGACAAAATAAATATTTTGACGGGAAATATGGAGATTTGGAGAGACGGTTTTGGCTACATTTTTCCACCACTTTTGGGTGGTTTTGGTGTAATCGATCCAGGAACCGGCTAAAAGTTGGATGCGGAGATTTTGGGGGGATTGATAGATATTTTGGAGGCGGGAAGGCCATTTGGAGCCGAGGGCGGTGGTCAGACTTTTCCAGTCTTGAGGGGAAATGTTAAGAGTTTGGGTTAATTTATCTGTTTTTAGGTCGGACTTGAATTTGAAGTAAGATTTATATTGAGTCTTGAGAAGAGTGTGGAATTTGTTCCATTCAGTTTGATAGGCAATAAGGAGATTGGTGAGATCGTCAATGTCGGAGATAGAGGCGGCAAAGGAGGCCAGAAGGTGTTTTTGGGAGTGAAAGAAAGTGGTGCGACGGCGAGCAGGCGATTCGACTTTGGCCCAGTTTTCGACTTGTTTATAGCCAGCTTGAGTAAAAACATCGGGTGTTTGGCCAATAATTATTTTTTGAGTCTGGTCGATTTGGGCGGGAAGACGAAGCAGGGCGTAAACGAAGGCGGCGACATCGAGTTGGAAGGGGTTGTTGGCTAAAGGGTGGAGAATGGGTTCGAGGCGGAGGTGGGAATTGGAGAGTGAGTTGACGGTGAGTTCGTGGGTACTTTTGAGGGCGGAACGATAGGAGCGAACATGAAGGTCGATGGAGTCGATGGTTGAGGTCATAAGTAAATGAAGTATAAGGTATAAGATTTAAGTTTCAAAGTTTAAAACCCCTCTCCCGATAAATCGGGATCTCCCCTTGAAAAAGGGAGCTTTAAATATAATTTTTAAATTAATTGAAATCCTATAATGTTTAAGGTATAATCCGGCAATTGTAATCTGTTAATATTTATTTATAAATATTTATAATGAGTACTAATATGTCTGAAACAAATCTAGATCCTGGTAGGTTAAAAAAGTCCATTGATCACCTCAAACAAAATATAACACTTCATAAACTTGAAAATTCAGTAAATGAGCCGGGGGAGGAAGCACAGATGTTAAATAATGAAATAAAGAGGCAGGAGACAGGACCGAGTAATTTGACAGCTGAAGATGTTTCCAGGGTTCAGGCGGTGGTGGATCAAAATAATGATTTAAATCTTAAAATGGAACCGGTGGTTGACAGTGAAACAGGTTTGGTGACAGGAGTGGGTGTCCCCGGGATTACGACTAATGAGCAAGGATTGGTAGTAGGAGTATCGCCGAATGTGGTTGACAAGGTGGCTCCTGGGATTCAAGTTACGGGTGATACCGGATTTATAGAAGTTCCAGAGGATAAAAAACCCAGTGATATTGAGACGGGGATGAAATTGGCTGAGGATTTGGTAAACAAAAAGCTAGTGGGGTCGTTGGTGGTAGATGCTGATGGAAATACCAAAAATTTTTATGAACCTATTGGGGGTAATTTGACAATAGATGGGGCAGGTCAGACAGAGACAGTACCGGCAGCCGAAGTACCAGGAGAAGATGAGAGAAGTAGTAAACAAATAAAAGATGATAGAAATTTGAATGCTCAATTGACGATTGGGGGTTTGGCGATGACTGATAAGATGGAGGATTTGAATGGGGTGGCAAACGGAAAATTGGCCAGATTGGCAGAATTAAAGAGGTTGGAAGCTGAGAATGGGGCTTATGCCGCTTCGGCGGTGAGTGAAAAGAAAAGATTGGAGGAGGAATTGGTGGATATTTATGGTGTGGATGGATTTCAACAAGTGGAGGCTAAGTGGATTGAGGTTAGTGATAGATTAGGCGGGAAGAAAGAAGAGCCGATACTGAATGAAGAGCCAAGGGTTGTTTTGGGTGGCGAGCCAGAGATAGTCTTGAGTGAAGATCCGGTATTGAATGAAAACGAAGAACCGAAGATTGTTTTGGAGGATGAGCCGGTACTGAAAGAAAACGAACAAGGTGAAGGAAAAATATATCATGGGTATGAAAAACAGTTAGAAAGATATAGTTTGTTGATGAAAAAAGATCCAAATACCTTGTCAGGAGAAGATCGGCAAGAGTTAAAAGATTTGGAGTATTTGTTTGGTTTAAACTTTGGTAAAAGTTTTGATGATGTATATGATCAATGGTTGGCGGATAAAAGACAAAAAGGTGAAGAAGAGGGTAAAAAAGTAGAACCGGTTATTATTGATCCTGAACCTCCAAAAATACCAGAGGAGCCAAGGAAAGAACCAGTAATAATTGAAGGAACACTGAGAGATCCTGAGCCTAGTCCTGCAGTAGTAGAAAAAGAAAAAAAACCCGGGCTTTTTGCCAGATTGGAGGCGTTTGGAAAGAGGGTGGCGGATGGTCTTGAAAAACTTGGTGCCGAAGTGAGAAAAGGATATGAAGGGGCAAAAGCCAGATTTGAGAGAAGGGCGGGAATTAGCAAAACAATGGCGACGGTAAACGTGGAGCATGCAAATGAACAGGCTGTGAAAAAAGTCGGAGAGACGGTAGAACGAATTCGTTTGATTCCTCATTATCATAGACTGAGAGAAGAATTAATAAAAGAATTTGGAGGAGATGGTTATACCAGCTGGTATGAGGTGACTTACAAAGAGATAGACGAAAATGGGTTGGAGACAGTAAGGATTAAATATGAGAAAGATTTGATGAGTGCCTCTGAAAAAGCCAGAGAAAGAAGAAAGATGGCAGGAGATTTAAAAATGAATCCACAACCAAGTGCGGCTTAATTATTAAAATAAAAAATGAAGGTATTGGAAATAAAAAAAATGTTGGAAAAAACTAAGTTAGAGGGTGAGCTGGGAGAAGAGGCAGAAAAAATATTGCAGGGTTATGATGAGAGTGAAGATTTGGGAAGGGAAGATGCGGAAAAATTAGCGGGGTTGTTTGAAGCGGGAGCTGAAGTTTCTGACATCAAAGCTCAATATTATGGTGATGTGTTGTGGAGTTTGAATAGTTATGTCAAAAGTTTGGAGAGTGCTTTAGATTTGGCGGAAGAAGAGGTCGATAGTTTAGAATGAGTTTGATGCTATAATAGCTTTATGGCATTGCCTGATATTAAAAATACCCCAGAGAGACCCTTGAATTTGCAGGTGGCTGATGCAGTGAAAAAGTTGGTTAATCCGAATTTGTCAGAAGAAAATAGGGCTTTGGAGAGAGGTAATTTGCGAAAAAATTTTGTAGGAGCATTGGAAAAAGCCGGAGCGGAAAAGAAGATTTTTAATACTTCGAAGCCAGGAGTGACGTTGGAGGGAGTGATGATTGAAGGAACTCCGATTGGAAATATTGGGAATTTGGATAGTTTTTTGGATAAAAGGTGGGATAAAAAAAATGGTAAATGGGTGAGTGAGCCGGAATTGATGGATGAATGTCAGGAGGTAGAAAATGAATTTGAAAAAGGGGTGGCGGAAGGTTTAATGAATAGTGCTTTTACAAGAGGGAAGATGGATAAGGTTTTGAAAATGGATGGTAAAACTGAAAGGGATCAACAGATTGATGAAATAAGGAAAATATTGGGTGGAAATAGTGTGTTGAGTGGAATTGAAGAAAGGGTGTTGTTTTCTTTGATGACTAGTGATGAAGACGATTTGGGAGGGGAAGAACCGGAGATAGTGGTGACGAAGGGGGAGGGGGCAGATAGTCGATTGATAGGTGTGCTGGAGAGATTGGAGGAGAGGTTGGGGGGTGGAGAGGACGATGGGCTGAGTGAGGCAGACAGAAAAAGAAGAAGGAAGTTAGAAGAACAACAAATAAAGTTTTATGAAGAAGAAATGCAGTTTAAAGGTGAAATGGAAGAAGTGTCTGAAGTAGAGTGGTTGGATGGTTTGATGGGAAAAGACTATGAGAAAGCCCAAATTCCAGCAAGGTGGATGTTGAGAGCTCCTGAGTGGATGGAAAGAAAAGGAAAAAATGAGTCTGAAATGATGGGAGAATGGAGGGATGTGTATTCCTTAGCAGAAGGATTAAGTTATGCGGTGGTGAGAAGAAGGACTGATGGGAAGTTTCAAACTGACGTGGATTATATTAAGGAAATTATATTTGGAATGTACGCAATGAAAGAGAAGAGACTGAAAAAATACTATGAACAGAAAGAGTTTAGTTATGGGTTTAGGAACGCTTTGGAAACGTTAGTGATAGATTTGTTTGAACCTAGTGATCAAGGTATTTTTGTTTTTAAAAAGAGAGAAGATAATAATTCAGTGGATAGATTTATGCTTGATTCGGCAGCATATAAGGAAAATTTAGCGGAAAGGTTATTACGGAGTGGTGAATTTAAATCACTAGAACAAGCTAAAATTATGATATCAATTGCATCTGATTTTTTGGAGATGGGTGGGCAGTATGAGGTGGGAGATAGTGAGAGAGATGTGGGGTATGCCTCCGATGCTTTGAGGACAGCGTTAAGACCGGATGTGAAATTTGGAAAAAAGCTTATTGGTGGTGAGATTTGGGGTGGTCCGATTGGGATGTGGGCGATGACTGTAGCTGGGAATGACGCTAAAAGAGCGAAACAACTAATTGATGGGTTGGGAATAACCCCTAAAGTTTTGGGCGGTTCTGTATTGAATATGATGGTTGAGGTAGAAGGATCAAGAGATAAAGTTCCGTTGGGTTTTGCGTTGTTGAATAGAAAAAATGTTGTTTTTGAAAGCAACGCGAATGATTTTTACTTTACTTGGAAAAAAGATTTTGTAATGAATTCGATAGATGTTTGGAAATATGTGAATGGAGACAAGAAGTTGGAAATGCGGTCAATTGCAGATTTAAGTAATGTAGTTGCTGATTGGAGAAAAGGTCTTTACAATGCTGTTTGGGGTTTGAGAAAACAGTCGAAAAAAACGGGTATCGATTTTGCACCTAAAGAGGTATTGGCAGCTGCGATTGCGGGATCAACAACTGTGTGGCCATTTGATGGTGTTGGGGGCTTTAATACTTTATATATGAGGATTGATAAGTCTGATGAGGCAATAAGTAGACCTTCATTTAAAGATGATTATGTGGATGCGGGGGATTTTATTATTAGGAACACAGCCCAGTCAGATGCAGAGAGGCTTTGGTTGATGAATTTTTTTGGAGTTAACAAAAAAGGGGCAAATGATTTATTTCAAAAAGCTGTTGACTATGATTTTGTAACTAATGGGACAGTAGACCTTAAAGAAAGACAAAAAGTACAGAGTGGAAGGAATTGGAAATTGGTCTAAATATTTTTTGTTAGGTTATTTTCCCTGCTGTCTTATGGAGTCTGCGATTTGTTTTTCTGAACCTGGTCCGAATGTTTTTTGAGCGAAACGTCTAGCTTTGGCGAATGTGGTTCCGACACCAGCTTCGAAACTATCAGCAGTTTTATTGTAAGCAGCTCCTTTACCAACCTTATAGAGGAAGTTGTTTCGCGGATCTCCTGCTTTCATTCCCTCACCGATAGCTGCACCCCATGGAGATGGTTTGATGGCAAAGATGGCTTGAGGAATCATTTCGGGGAGTTTGGCAGCTATCATAAAAGCTCCAATACCAACTAGACCGGCAATGAGTCGGCCACCAAAGGCTGCTCCAGCTACTCCCATAAGAGAAGGAGTCCAAAGTCCGCCCGCAAGTATTTTTTCCATAATAATATTTGCAAGGAGGAGAAATAATAAGATAAAAGGAAAAACAAGTAGATTGGCGATAAGATCCCAAAGCCAAGTATTAAATCCAGCTTTGGAACCAGGAAAAGCACCTAAACCTATTTCTAATGGAGCTAAAATTACTTTGATTAAGATATTAATATAAACTTTAATTAGGCCAAATAGCAAGCTAAGTAATTTGATAAAAACGATAATCAAAAGAATTAGGAGAACTAAAACAGAGGAAATTAGACCAATACCAATGGCGGTTATCGGGTTCATAGTGAAGACACCACCAATAATTCCTCCTAAAACACCACCAATAATAGTGATTAATCCCATTGGGATTAAACGAGAAACCAAATCAAAAGTTTGAAGAAAGCCGTTGTTGGTTAGGAGGTCGGAAAGAGAGTAAGCGGCATAATTACCTCCAAAAAGCGAAGAAATTGCTGAAGCAGCCAATTGGGTGGTAGTAGGTTCCAGAAGACTGGTTGGAGCGCCAAGGGAAGAAAAAAGGATGCTTATAGTTAATCCTTGGATGAGATATGTAAGGTCAATTAATAGTCCGGCAATGGCATAGGAGAAGGTGACTAAAATTAAGGTGGTGATTAATTGAGGGATGGCATTTTGGATGTTAATGACGGCTTGGGGGGAGATTTTGATGCGGAGCATGATCATAATACCCATGACGATAAAGATAATTGATGCTAAAAGGTAGATTACATTTCTAAAACCGCGCCAGATAGGGAGTAGTGGCTGAAGTCCGACAAAACCAGTGCCTTGGGCATAAGCAGGTTTACCTAAGAAATTATCCTTAACTTGGGCGATATATTGGATGCCGGAGGCTTGAGGGGTAAAAACAGAGGCAACGAGGTTGGTGGTAGTACCAAGAGCACCGCCGGGAACCCAACTGGTGGCGGTACCATTTAAAACATCGTCAGGAATGTCACCGGTAAGAAGGCGGACGCTGGATACAATATTGCTGCCCATAGCCTCGTCGAGCCAGGATTCTTGGTTGTTGCCGGTTTTGATGGCGTCCTGTTTGTCTTTGAGGATGTTGGTTTGGGCAAGGATTGAATTGGCGGTATAGAAGGCAGCGATGACGGAAATGGCGATAATTAAATATTTGGAAAAGATGGTAAATTTGGGAAAAATTCGGGTGTCGCGGCGATTGAGGCGGGAGAGCCAATTACTAAGTCTCATATATGGGAAATTTTATCATAGATTAAGTTAAGAAAATAATAGATAAGAACAAAAACCCCACTGTCTTTGCAAATAGGAAAGGAGAATATTATTGAGTGTTTTGCCAGGATTTGGGGGTGAGTTGATAGTGGGCTCGCTGATTGATGTCGCTATTGGATTTGCCGGGGTCGATAGTGTCGCCGTTGGTGGAAGAAGGAGTTAGATCGTTTAAATTGTTGGCTTCGATGTCTTTTTGGGGAAAAAGTTGGAGCATACCGGTTTGTTGGGTTTCCAGGCCTTCTTTTAGTTCGGTGGGCATGTAGTAGTTTAGTTGGTATTTACCTTGATAAGTGACAGAATTTTTGAGTTCACCGTCGAAAAAAAGTTTGAAAAAACGAGCCAGGAAGCTGAGTGGATTGGGTTTGTCGGGAATGGGACTATTGATTTCAGTATTGCCATGGTCGAGTTGTTCGATTTGGGATTTGGCGGGGATGATTTGGGACATAACGTCGGAACCATTGCCGGCGGGGGCGGCGCCAAGAGGAATGGCGACAGTCTGACGATCGCAGTTGCTGGTATTGCCGGCGTCGTCGAGGTCGCAATTTTCGTAAATTACGCCATAGGAATTGGCTTCAACAGGTTCGATGGCGTATTTATAAAGTTGTTGATAGATATCATCAGGGGCAAAGTTAAAGTTGTGGGAGTTGAGAATGGATTTGGTCTTTGAAGGGATACCAACGGGAAGAGAGGCGGGAGTACAGTCCTGATTTGGGTCGTAAAAGTAGGAGTCATCATTTTTGAAATAAGCGGCGACTTCGCTGATGCGAATTTGGTGGGGGGCGGTGGCAATAATTATGTCGACAGTGGTGCCTTTGGGGTTTTGGAGGCTGTTGGCGGCCTGGATCATACGGCGGGAGATAAGACATTTTTCGACTTTGTAGGGAAGAGCGCGGCGAGCCATATTGGAGGCGCCGATGGGAGTGTTGGGATTGAGGGATTTGAAAGTTTTGGAGATTTCGTCTTTTGGAGCAAAAGGATTGGGAAATTTGTTGGCCAGATGGGAGAAAATTTGACGGAAACCAAGGTTGGTAAATTCAGCAATGTCTTTTTCCTGTTCGACTTTATTTATGGTCTGGTGGGCAAAGATGGTACTGCCGTCAGAGGTACCGATTTTGATAGGGTCGAAGCTTTGTAAAATGGGTGGTTGACGGGTGATTTTTTCGAGAGGTATGGTGTTGGGGTCGACCGGGAGATAGTTTTGGTCGCCGTCGTTGCCGGGATGGACTGGGTCGGCTTTGTCGATGATGATGGGCTCAAAGGCGTGGGAAGTGGAAATTTGAATCTGAATGACAGAAAAGAGAATTAGAAAAAATAGGAAAAATTTAGGTAATCTTGACACAATGTTATTTTACCTTAAATTTGTTTTTATATTGCTTGTAATCATAATTTTTCAATACTCACACCAATCCGTAGCTGCACGGGTTGTGGTTGCGTTTTGAAAAATTAGACTAATCAAAAATTTTTTTATTTATTAGCCGGGAATGACGAAATTGGTGACGTTGATACCGGTGAATTGCTGAATAAATCGAAGGATTAGCCAGGAAATTATGACACCGAGAAGGCCGACAAAGGCCATGGTCAGAGTAGAGCCGGCTTGGGCGACTCTTTTGGGATCATTGAGAGAAAATAGATATTGGAAGGATCCGACTAAAAACATAACAAAGAAGACAATTCCGGCAATAAGAGAGATTACCTGGAGGATGTTATAAAAAAGACATTCAAAACCTTTGATGGTGGCGACGTCATTGTCGGGACCGGCGACGCATTTGGCGTTTTGAGAGGACCATTCTTCCTGGGCAGTTACCGGAGAGGGGGAGATGAGGAAAAATAAACCAGAAATTAGAATTGAGAGGAAAACAAAGTATTTCATGGTTTGATTATACTATACGCGTTTCACCTTAATTCTTGATATAAATTTTTTGATTGAAAAATAGCAATGAAGCTAAACAATCAAAAAATTATATCGGCGAATTAGATAAAAATTATATTTACGGAAATTTTTTTGAAAACAAAAACCCCCCGAAGAGTCGGGGGGTTTGAGGTTTTTGAAAGAAATTAAGGTTGAAGGCTGGGAATTTCAAAGCTGAAGAGGTCAATTCCAAAGACAGCACCAATTAATTTCATAATTGCGAAGGCAGCGAAAACAATGGCCAAACCGATGAGGGCATTGGTGATTTGGTTTCGAGCGGTTTCGACATTTTTTTGATCACCTTGGGACATAACCCAACGGAGTCCTCCCCAGATGAGCATAAAAAAGAAAACAAGGGCAACAATCAGGAGAACTAAACTGATGGCACCGGAAACTAAGGAAGCCGGAGTTAAATTCTCAAGGGCGCTGAAATTGCCTTCAGCGGAAATGTTTATATCCTCGGCAAGTACGGGAGCGAAGGCAAACGCATAGAGGGTTTTGTCTTTTAGTTTTTGGAACATATTTATTCTATTTTTTGGTAAATTTATAAATTTGATTAATTTTAACAGAGAGTTTTAGAAAATTAAAGAGTTGGTAAAGTAAATCTTAGTTGTTGAAGATCGGCAATACCAAAAACGGTGCCAAAAAGTTTGAGAATGGCATAGACAGAGAAAATGACGGTAATACCAACAAAAGCGTAGGTGAGTTCGGTTTTGGCGTCTGAGATTTTTTTGGAGTCGCCGTCGGAGGCAATGAAATGGTAACCGGCAAAAACAATGTGCCAAACGAAATAAAGAACACCAATAATCATGAAAAGAGTAAAGATGGTTTGGATGGCTTTGGATGTATAAGCAACGGGATTGGTAACCGAATCGTTATTGGGGAGGAGAGGATTGTTGATGACGGCTAAAATTGGTTTGATCATAATTAGAGACCCATATTACTAAATAAACTATTGAGGTCGAAAACATTGTTGATGCCGGCGATTTTGGCAAAAAGGGCAGAAATAGCGAGAGCCAAGATAACAATAGTTACGCCAAGAACACCTTCGGTGAGACGTTTTCGGGAGGTTTCGATGTTTTTGGGATCGCCGTTACTGGTGATAAAGGCATAACCGGCCAAAATAATTTGGATGGCAAAATAAATAAAAGCGACAATGGTGAGGATGCCGATGACTCGGCTGATGATGGTTTCGAGGCCGGTGGTAGGAGAACCGTATTTGTTGGGTTCGATACCGGGACCGGTGATGTTGTAAGTGACGGCGTTGATGATTTTCATTTAAGGTCCGACTATTTCCGGATTTAAAATTTTAATGCCGGTGATGCGTTCGACGACACCGGTGAGAACAAAGGCGGAAGCGATGATAACCAGACCGATAAGGCTTTGCCAGATTTTGGCCCAGGCGGTTTCGGTTTTTTTGATGTCACCGTTGGCGGAGATATACATATAGCCGGCGGTGATGAACTGGATAACCATGATAATACCGGCAATGGTGCCGGTGAGTTTGAAAATATTGCTAAGAAAGAGGAAAAGTCCCTGACCTTGGGTACCGGCATTGAAGTAGGAGTTGTTGATTGGGGGAGCGATTTGTCCAAATATGCCTGCCATTTAAAGATTACTGTTTAAAATATTTAGTCCGGTAATAACTTGGACTATTTGGATAATAAAATAGCTTAAAAAAACTATAGCAAATCCAATTAAGGTGTTGACGATGATTCCCTGGGCAGCTTGGGCCTTTTTGGGATCGCTTCCACCTGCGCCAATTATAAACATTAAACCGCCATAAATCAAAAAGATAAGAAGGATAAGTCCGGCAACAGTAAAAGAATTTTTGAGGAGAATGGTAATAAGGGAGCCAGTGTTTTGGTATTGTTGGCCGAGGTTTTGATTACCCCAGGGGATAGCGTTGCCGATGTCAAAAGCTAAAACTGGTTTCATATATAGAGAGATTATACAATAGATAGTGTAGGATTTAGGAAGAGAAGTTAAATATTTGTTATAATACGCCAAATTATTTACTTATGAAAAAAATAATCTGCCTATTGGTTTTGGTATTGTTGGGGACCGGAAGAGTAGAAGCTCAAACCTTTGAAGTAGAAAGGGATCTGACACCGACGGCCAGTGTGAGTGCCACTTTGGTACCGACTAAGGTAGAAGAGCCAAAAGGAAATATTACTGAACCGGGGAGTGAAGAAGCAAGTTATAGGTTGGAGGCGGTATTGAATAAACAGGAAGTGGGCGGTTGGAACGGGTTTAATACCATGAAAAAGATAGTGAGATTGGCGGTTGACAGAGGAGTATCGGCAAATACGATAGTAATAATTCTATTGTTGCCTTTGATAGCGACTCTGGTGGCGGTATTGCATTATATTTTTGGATTGTCGGGTTATGGAATTTTTACACCGACGATGGTGGGAGTGACATTTTTGGCGACCGGAATATTGGGAGGCCTGTTTTTGTTTGCTTTGATTTTGATAATTTCAATTGCGGGAGGGTTGTTTTTAAAAAGATTAAGACTACATTTTTGGCCGGCCAGGTCGATTAATTTGTTGTTTATTTCATTAGGGACTTTTGGAATGATGATAGTGTCATCGTTTTTTAGTTTGATAAATTTGACAAAAATTTCGATTTTTCCAATATTGTTTATGATAATTTTGGCGGAAGATTTTGTGAGAACTCAGTTGGTTAAGAGTAAAAGTGAAGCAAAAAGATTAACCTTGGGAACTTTGGTGTTGGCGATTTGTGGAGCTTTGATGATGAATATCAGAGTGGTACAGGAGATGGTGTTGTTGAATCCGGAGATAGTGGTACTGCTAGTATTAGTGATTAATATTTGGGTGGGGAATTACAGCGGAATTAGAATGTCGGAATTGAGCCGATTTAAAAAGGCGATCAGAGATCAGTCGAAACCGATTAGAAATAAATAAAATTTTGGGAAATAAAAATATTTATGTTGGGGATTAATTTAAAACAATACAGACAGTTTTTGACAATAAATGAGAGAAATAAGATGTATTTGAGAAGAAATTCGGTAAAAGGGAGACTGATAGCCGACAGTAAATGGAAAACAAAAAGGATTTTGGCCAAGGCGGGGGTGGGGGTGCCTAAAATGCTGATAAAATTTAAGACGGTGACGGGGGTGGAAAAATACGACTGGAATAAACTGGATGGAAATTTTGTGGTTAAACCGGTGTCGGGATATGGCGGAGACGGAATAGTAATTGTGAGAAAAAGAGGAAAATGGGCAGGAGAATGGCAAAAAATGGATGGAGAGACGGTAACGACACATAATTTGAAAATGCACTGCAGGGAAATTTTGGCGGGAAAATATAGTTTGCACGGGATGCCGGATAGTGTTTTGGTAGAAGAAAGAATTAAAATTCATCCGATGTTTTTGAATTTAACTAAATCGGGAACGCCGGATATTAGGGTAATTGTGTATAACAACATACCGGTGATGGCGATGTTGAGAGTGCCGACAGAGAAAAGCGGAGGGAAGGCAAATTTGCAACAAGGAGCTATAGGAATGGGAGTAGATATGGCGACGGGAATTACTACTTTTGCGATTATGGGTAAGGGAGAAGAGATAAAAAGGATTTATGACTTTAAAAAGAAAAAGAAAATTAAGGTAAACGGTATCAAAATTCCGATGTGGAAAGAAATTTTGGAGACGGCAGTGAGTTGTCAAAAAGCGATACCTGAGTTGGGATTTATGGGAGTGGATGTAGTGTTGGATAAAGATAAGGGACCAGAGGTGCTGGAAGTAAATCACAGGTCGGGATTGTCGATTCAAATATGCAATAAGGCAGGATTGAAACAAAGGATTTTGAGAGTGGAGGGAATTCCGGTGAGGTCGGTAAACCATGCAATAACATTGTCGAGATATTTGTTTGGGGAAAGTTTTTTTGAGAAAGTTGAAGCTAAGGAGATGGCGAAGGTAGTCGAGCCTCTGGAAATAGTTAAGATTAAATTGGGGAAAGGTAAAAAAAATGTTAGGGAAGTAAGGGCGAAGGTGGATACCGGGGCATTTCGGAGTTCGATTGATAGAAATTTGGCTTCTGAGCTGGGTTTGTTGGTTGAAAATAAGGTGTTATATTACAGACATTACCGATCGAGTTTGGGGAAGCATAAAGATAGGCCGGTGATAGGTTTGACTTTTTGGCTAAAAGGGAAAAAGGTGATTACGGCGGTAAATGTAGCTGACAGACACAAACTCAGAACTAAATTTTTATTGGGTAGAAAGGACTTGGAGGGTTTTTTGGTGACAGCAAGAAGGAGTTAAAATTTAATTTTAAAAAATATGATGACCAAGATAGCATTATTTTATGGAGGGAAGATTACTAAGCATTTGGTGTTGGTGCGTCAGGCGGCTCGAGATATGGGAGTGGATTTGCAATTGATTTCTTATAATCAAGTTTGTTTTGACACCGAAAATGGGGAAATTAAAATAAGAACAAAATCCCTCGAAGAAGGAGATTGGGTGGATATAAATGGTTTTGATGTAGTGTTTTTTAGGACAACGGGAAAACACGGAGAAGAGGTGGATTTGGTGGTGGAGGAGATAAGGAAGGGAGGCGGGAAGGCTGTAATAGTGGATCCGATAGTAAAATTTGGAAAACCGAGTTATGCCTGTAAAGCCTGGCAAATGTTGAAGTTGAAGGAGGCGGGGATAGATGTGCCAAAAAGTGTTTACGGGAGTTTGTGGTATTTGTTTGATTATATGAAGAATCAAGAGAATCTTTCTAGCAACAATTTTTCTTCGCTTCATGATCGTGATGTCATTGGGCTTCAGAAAAATATTGCTTCGAAAGATTCTGACAATTCTCAATTTAATTTTCCGGTAATAATAAAGGGAAGTAGTGGAGACAGAGGGACAAGAGTATTTAAGGCTGATAATTTGGAGGAATTGGAGGAGTTGGTGAGAAATTTGAGAAAGTCGGAGACGGAGGAGGGGAAAAGATATATGTTGCAGGAATATATAGAAAACGATGGGGATTATAGAATATTGGTGTTGGGTAAAAAGGTGTTGGGGGTGATGAAAAGATCTTCACAAAGTAAAGATGAGTTTAAAAACAATTATAGTGTGGGCGGAAAGGTGGAAGTAGCAGATTTGCCGGAAGAGATTAAGCAGTTGGCGGTGAAGGCGGCTGAGGTGTGCGGGTTGTGGGTGGCGGGAGTGGATGTGGCTTTTCGTAATTTTGACAAATTAAGACCGGTAATTTGGGAGGTGAATAAAGGTCCTCAGTTTAAAGGGTTTATGGAAGCGACGGGGATTGATGTACCCAAAGAAATAGTTAAATTTTTAGTAAGTTTAAAAAAATGAGACTAATAAACAATCCTTGATAAATTTTTTCGAGCTTCATGATCGTGATGTCATTGGGCTTCGAAAAAACTTATCTGCGGATTGTCAATTATTATAAGGATTATTATATATAGTATGACCAGAACCCCGATGCTTGTAGAAGGCTTTAAACGGGACGGCAAATTAATAATTTAATTTAAATAAATAAGATGCGTAAAATATTAGTATTGACGATGAGTCAACAACAAAGTAATTATGAGGTTAGTCGATTGGAGGTGGAGGCAGGAAAAAAGGGGGTGGAGATAAATAGGGCGTTATATAAGGATTTGGAATTTAAATTGGAAAATGGGTTGACCGGAGCGTATGTTAAAGGAGAAAAAATTGAAGAGGAAAATTATGGGGCGGTATGGTTTAGAGTGGCCGGGACAAAAACAGGGAAATATATAGAAGCCAGAAATTTACTTATTCGGATTTTGAGAAATAAAAATATTTTTGTTACCAATGGACAGAGTTATTTGGATTGGTCGAGAATGGGGAAAATATCGCAGTATGGGGTATTTGCTGAGAATGAAATTCCGGTGGTGCCGACCAGGATTTTTTATACAAAGGAACAGATATTAAATAGTATGATGATGAGGGAAGCGGAATTGGGTTGGCCGGTGATTACTAAATTTGAAAGGGGGTATCAGGGAAAGAGTGTCAAAAAATTTAAATCAGAAGAGGAGGTAAGGGAATGGTTAAAGGATAAGGATGAAAAATGGCTGGGGACTTATTTGTGGCAAAGGTATTTACCCAGTAGATGGGATTTGAGGGTGATAGTGTTGGGAGGGAAGGTGGTTGGGGCAATGAAGAGATCGGCCTTGGGCTCTGAATTTAGATCAAATTTTTCATTGGGAGGAAAGGTAGAAAAATGGGATTTAAGCGAAGATGATGCAAGATTGGCGGAAAAAGTGGCGAGAGTGTGTAAGCTTGATTATTGCGGGGTGGATATTATGAAAGATTCTGTAGAGAAGAATGCCAAAAGTTATATCTTGGAAGTAAACAGACAGTGTCAATTTAAGGGGTTTGAAGAGTCAACAGGAATAAATGTAGCCGGATTGGTAGTAGACATATTGAAAGAAAAGCTTTAATATTTTTGTATGAAGCTTGGGAAAATAGTCGGATTTTTTGTTATGTCGATTTTGTTTGGCTTGATGACAGGGGAGGTTGGGGCAGTGGAGAGTTGTATGTGGTGTGGAACGAGTTGTATAGAAAGAGATCCAAATGTCAGATATAACTGTTTAAGTGTTGAACCACCGGAAGGAAAAGAGTGTTTGTTGCTTAATAATAGTTGTGTGATTAAAGAGGTGGCAAGTAAGGTAACACCAGTGATAAAACCGGTGGCGACAGGTGTGGTTGGTGAGGCGGGGGTGACTTGTATGTGGTGTGGAACAAATTGTATCGTTAAGGTCCCGAACGTGAGATATAACTGTGTTGATATTTTGCCTCCGGAGGGACAGGAATGTGTTGCAGTAAATAATAGTTGTGTAATTAAGATGAGTAGGGTGACACCAGTGGTAAAGCCAGTGATTTCAGGTAGCGTCAGTTGTTTTAAGTGTCAAAACGGAGCTTTGCTTGGTCATAATTTGGGAAATGCAAATTGTGATGGTACCGTGGACAGGTCTGATTATGGATTTTGGAAAAATGAATTTATGCTTCAAAAACGGGGTTTGGTGGAAAATACGAAATTTATGGCTGATTTTAATTGTGACGGGAAGACGAATATGAGAGATTTTGCAATTTGGAAGGTGGGTTATTTGGTGTCAAGATTTAAAGCAGTGGTGACATCAGCAATTTCACCGGCAGCGAGCGGGGTGATAAAGAATCCGACAATAATTCCTAAAAATACTCCAATATCGACCCCAAAGATATTACCGGTGATAACTGAGGTGGTGAAAGTTCCGACGATAAGTCCAAAAATTATTCCCGGAGTTACTTGTGTACCAAGGCCGGATTGTTTGGACGCGGCAGTCCCCTGTAAATTAGTAGAGCCGGCGGATGGTTGGTGTCCTAAATCGATAGTTACAACAGGACCGGTTATAGATGTTAAAAATGATTAGTTTTTTTTTAAAATGAAAAATTTTTTTAAATTAATTGGCTTATTGATTTTGATAGGGGCTTTGGCGGGAGCAGTTTTTTTGGTTCAAAGAATTCAGGAGACAAGAAGGGGGGCGACATATGGAGGGGTTGATTTGATATTTTTGCCTAGTGATAAAGCATTAAAGAAAGGGGAGAGGTTTACAGTAACAGTCAATTTTGATGCAAAAGAATTTAAGCCAGCCGGAGTGGATTTGAGAATTAAATATGATCAGACCAGACTAAGAGCGATTGATATTGTACCGGTGGTAAAGGAATCGATTGAGGGATTGGCCTTTTTTCAAAAATCAGAAGATGTTTTGGATACCAGAATTGATCAGGCTAAAGGATATATATATTTGGCGGGGATAAACATGGAAGAGAGTGAGGCAAAAATGGTATCGGTACAAGCTTTGGCTAGGATACATTTTGAGGCAATTGGATCGGGAGGAGTGGCGACGGTGACTTTGGATAGCGGATACAATAATATGATTACCGGTTTTAGGTCGGACGGTGGTACGGATTTGGATTTGGCTATAAGTGCGATAAAAGTGGGGAAATATACTCTTGAGGGGACGGTGTTGCCAACTAAAACTATTACAGTGTTACCGTCAAAGACGGTGACTTTGGTACCGGTATTGACAGGAGTGGTAAAAGTGACGCCGACATTTATAGATGGTTGTCCCAAGATTGTAGTGCCGGATGGTTGTTATCTGGAGAAAGTTAATTGTATAGATATAGTTGCTCCTTGTTGTCCGGTGTTGAGATGTCCGGGGACGACAGTGAAACCTACCAGTCCGGTGGCGACGGGGACAGCTAACAAGTGTCAGGTTTGTAGTAATGGAAGAGATAAGTCGAAAGGGGATGCCAATTGTGATGGAGGGGTGGATTTGACAGATTTTGAATTTTGGAGGTCGGAAATGTTTGATCAGGGAGGATATTTGGGGACAATTAGAAATAATTGGAAGTCTGACTATGATTGTGACGGAAAGGTGACAGTGTTTGATTTTGAGCAATGGAGAAAAAATAGACAATGACAAAGATAAAAACAATATTGTTTATGGTGGTTGGTCTGATGGCATTGGCGGGAGGGGTGGTGTTGGTGAGAAATGTACAGGAAACAAGGAGGGGGGCATATTTAAGTAAACTTGATTTGAGTGTCTGGCCGGATAGTAAGACTAATATGCAGGTTGGTGAAAAAGTAACGGCGACAGTAAAAATGGATGCCAAAACTTATCGGATTTCGGCGATTGATTTGAGAATGGGTTTTAATTCTTCGACTTTTGAAGTGGAAAGTATTGAAATTCAAAATAGTTTTGATAAAAAAATGAAAAATGAAGTGGTAGACGGAAGAATAGTGATTATTGCCGGGAATAGTAATGCTGATGAAACTAAATTACCAACAGGAGTATTTGATGTAGCGAAAATTGTCTTTGTGGCTAAGGCGGCAGGAAATTTAAATTTGACCTTACCGGAGTATCAGGTACCGGCAACGCAGTCCAGCGCAAGCGGTGATAATAAGATGGAAATGAATTTTTTACCGGCCAGTTATAGTGTGGGAGGCGGAGGAGGAGCGAGTACTCCCCCAGTTTCTGAGAATTTTGCAACGGCCGATCTGACAATTAATCCGGTAGTGGCGATTTTGAAAAAAGGGGAATCGACTGAGGTGGTGGTGAGGGTGGATGCAAAACAAACCAGAATATCAGGGATTAAACTTGATTTGGTTTATACTTCCAATATTATTGATCCTAGTAATCTGGTGACTTCGAGTAGTTTTGATGTGCCAGCGGAATCGGCGGTAATAGATAAGACAAATAAAAAGATTTCGGTTTATTTGGTGTCGAGTAAGGCGGCTAACAGTTTGCCGACAGGAGTAATTGAGGTAATGAGATTTAAGGTGACAGCGGTTAACAGTGGTTTGGTGATATTTAGAGTGAATGATAATTATTTAGTGACAGGCAGTAATCCTAATAGTGATGTTAAGACGGTGGGTTTGAATTTGGGAACAGGGAGAGTGACGATTGTAGAGACAGCATTGACTCCAGTACCAACGGACAAACCATCACCGACAGATAAACCGACACCGACTGAAATACCACCGACGGGAGATTATCCGGTGTTGAACTTTAAAATGGCTTTTGAAGGAATGGATGTGAACGGGGGATGTGCTGATGGGTGGCCAGTGACAATAATTGTGTTGGGGCAAAACGGAGAAAGTAAAACATATCATAATTTGACTTTGCAAAGAGATACGGCAATTAAAGACAGAGCGGTTTACAGAAGGAGTTTGGAGTTGAAAGGATTTAACCAAACCAGTAATTTGGCAGTATTTATTAAAGGACCGAAGCATTTACAAACAAAATATGGAGTAAATAATCAGACGGCATTTTATAATATGGCAGGAGGGCAGATTTCGGTGACAAATGATGTAAATAGTTCCATTTGGTATGATTTTTCAAAATATCCATTGTTGCCGGGAGATATTATGGCAGGAAACAGTGAAGGGCAGGACGGATTGGTTAATGGAATGGACTTTGCCAGAATGAAGGCGTTGGCGATTACCCATGAGACTTGGGGAGAAGGTCAGTTTAGAAATGGAGATTTGGATGGGAATTGTCAATATAATTCGAGAGACATAACTTTGTTGAAAAATTCACTAAACGAGAAATTGGATATATTGTATTAGGTAAAAAGTTGAGATTGGCGTTAAAGCAGTGAAATGTTATACTACTTTTACGTTTTTGGGTGATTAGCTCAGTTGGTTAGAGCACTGTCCTGATAAGACAGGGGTCGGAGATTCGAGTTCTCCATCACCCACCAGTGATTTTTTGGATAGAAAATAGTGTAGTAGAATAGAGAGAGATGAGGTATCAAAAATTAATTAAATTGATGGCTTTGGTAACAGCGACGGTGATAGTGATATTTGGGAGTTTTGGAAATATGTTGAGGACGGTGAAATTTGGTTTGAGAAAGTAGAATTTGTGGGATAATGAAACAGATGAAGACTATGGGGCTAAAAATATTGATTTTGGTTTTGGTGGTATTTTTGGGGGTGGGTTGGTATGAGTGGTTTACAGGCAGATGGCAAATTATTAATCCATTATCTAGAAAAAATAAGGTGTCTGAAAATAAAATTGAGGTGGTGGGATTTTTACCAAGTTGGATGGTGGGGAAAACAAGAATTTATGGAGACGAGGTGGATAGTCTTATATTTTTGGGGGTGGAAGTAAATAGTGAAGGCGAGTTGGTGTGGGATGTACAGGGTAAAAAGATAAATAATGAAGAATATTTGAAGGTGAAAAATAATGTGGCAAAAAATGGGGGTAAAAATATATTGGGAATAAAACAATTTGGGGATGATAATTTAGATTTGTTGATTGGTGATAAGGAAAAAAGAGATAGGTTGATAAATGAGTTGGAGGGAGTGGTGTTGGCGGGGAATTTTGACGGAGTTAATGTGGATTTTGAATATCAAAGTAGTCCGGTAAAGGTGATGTCGGATGATTTTGTGATGTTTTTGGGGGAGCTGAGGGAGGCAAATTTAGGAGAAATTAGTTTGGATGTATTTGCTAATACGGTAATCAAGGGGGAAAAAGAGGGGTTGGATAAGTTGTTGAATAATTTGGATCAGTTGATAGTAATGGGATATGATTTTCACAGACCAGGGAGTAATTATGCAGGACCGGTGGCACCGATAGGGTCGGGAATGGGAGAGCCGAGTTTAGGAGATGTGGTAAACAGAATAAATTTAGAGCAGTTGAATAGAAAAAAAATGGTGTTGGCTTTGCCGTTGTATGGATATGAGTGGAGGACAGAGGATGAAAATTATGGTTCGAAGGTGGTGCCGGGATATTCACAGATGGCCAGTTATAAAAGAGCCGGAGATTTGTTGAAGGATGAAGATTATAAGGTGGTGGACATGAAAGAAGTGGATGTGAAGGATATGAGCGAGTTGGAACCCGGAGTGATTAGGTTATATTTTGATGAAATTGCCAAGAGCCCATGGATGGTTTACAAGGAAGAAGTAACAAAAACGGAGAGACAGAGAATAAGTAAATATTCAACCAGAACCCGGTTGGTGACGGTTACAAGTGAGGAGTATTATCAGATTTATTTTGAAAATTTGGTCAGTATGAAGTATAAGTTTGATTTGATTAAAGAGAATGGTTTGGGAGGGTTGGGATTTTGGGCTTTGGGGTATGAGGGGGAGGAAAGTGAAGTGTGGAGAGAACTAGAAAAGATAGTTAATTAGTATTAACCGTTGTTTTTGAGCCATTTTTCCCGTTTGAGATAGAGATAGCCGAGGATTAGGACAGCACCGATGACAGTGAGGACACTTTCGATTTTGTCCAATCCGTGAGCGAGGGAAATGAAGGCTTCTCCCATTTGATAACCAACGAGACCCAGAATTACTGAGCGGATGATGAGAGCCAGAAAAATCATGGGGTAAAATTTGGATGGGGTAATGCGGAAACCACCGCAAAAAGCGGAAACCAGGGAAACGGGAACAATGGGGATGGAGGCGGCAACAAGGATGAAAACTTCATCTTTGATGGATTTTTGGAAATCGGATTTGACTTTTTCGATAAGACTCCAGCTGATACCGATGTATTTACCGAATTTTTCAATAAAAGGACGGCCGCCATAGTAAGCAATTAGATAAACCATACTGGTACCGATGATGGCACCGATGGAGTATGGAAGTGAGACCCGGGTGAAAACTTGCCATACAATTTCAAAAATAGGCTGATTGTGTTCGATTAAAAAGGCACCACCGGCCATAGTTATGATGGGAGAAGGAATGGGGACAATGATTTGTTCGATAAGACCACCGAGGAACATTGATAATAAGCCGTGTGTTTGGACTAAGCCAAGAATGTAGTTGAGGATATCTTCCATATTCATATAGTATATAGAGCGATTATTTTTTTGTAAAAAGATAATATTTTTTAATTAATCTGCCATTTGACTAGGTATAAATATTAAGGTAAAATAGGAACACTTGCAGAAACTAGAAGCGCATAAAATGCTAAAAAAATACCTATTTACACAATCAAAAAAGATGGAAAGATAGGTGACGTGTACATAAGGTCGTAGCGCCGAAAGCAAAGCAAGCTTTCGGTCTTTTTTTGTCTGCAAGGCAGATAATGCACATTTTAAATAGGATTTGAACCTGCTGGGCAGGAAAAGCCAAAAGGGCAGGCAAATTTAGGGCCTGTGGCTTAGTTGGTTATAGCACCTCGTTTGCAACGAGGGGGTCGGGAGTTCGAATCTCCCCAGGTCCACAAAAAAGATTTCAGAAACTAGAGATATGAAACTAGGAGTACAAATCTTTGTCCCTAGAAATGGGGATCTTACTTTAACAATCTATTGAATCAAAGTAACTAAGTAAAAAAACAATTTCACGTCCCGAGGTAAACTCGGGATAAATCCCGGTGTAATAACCGGGGTAATTCCGGTGGGAATCGGAGTGAATCTTGGCAACTAAATTGAGTTGCCGATTCCGGAGTAATCCGGAATAAATTTATTAAAGAATTTGAATAAAGCAAATGGTGGATGCCTTGGTCGCTAAGGCCGAAGAAGGACGCGGAAGACTGCGAAAATGTTCGGGGAGCCGTCAACAGGCTATGATCCGGACGTGTCCGAATGGAGTAATCCACTCTGATGAAAGTCAGATTACTGTCCCGATTTATCGGGGCGGGGGTAAGCCGGGGAACTGAAACATCTAAGTACCCGGAGGAAAATAAATCGTATGAGATTCCGTTAGTAGCGGTGAGCGAACACGGAAAAGCCTAAACCCCGACCGCAAGGCTGGGGGGTTGCAGGGTCCAGTTGTATGATGTGAAAGATTAGAAAAAGTTTCTGGAATGAAACACCAAAGAGGGTGAGAGTCCCGTATTTAAAAATCTAGTAACATTTTGACAGGATACCTAAGTACCGCGGTCCACGTGTAATGTCGCGGGAATCTGGGGGGACCAACCTCCAAGGCTAAATACTTTAGCGGACCGATAGTGAACTAGTACCGTGAGGGAAAGGTGAAAAACACCCAAAGTATGGGAGTGAAATAGATCTGAAACCATTTGCTAACAAACAGACAAAGTCCTTCGGCAGCAATGCTCAGGATGATGTCGTGCCTATTGAAGAATGAGCCTGCGAGTGTTTTTGATTGCCAAGTTTAAGTCGCCAAAGGCGACGAAGGCGGAGCGAAAGCGAGTCTGAACAAGGCGTTAGGCAATCAGATATAACCCGAAACCAGTTGAGCTAACCATGAGCAGGGTGAAAGTCGATGAAAGTCGGCTGGAGGCCCGAACCGTTCAATGCTGCAAAATTGTCGGATGACTTGTGGTTAGAGGTAATATGCCAATCGAAACTGGAAATAGCTGGCTCTCTCCGAAATATATATAGGTATAGCGTCTAGTGTTTCTCTGTGGGGGTAGAGCTACTGAATGAATGTTTTTGACGCAAGTCAAGGCATTTAACCAAACTCCGAATACCGCAGAATTAAGCTAGGCAGTCAGTCCGACCGGGCTAAGCTGGCCGGGCGAGAGGGGAAGACCCCAGACTCTCAATTAAGGTCTCTAAATCTATGCTAAGTGGGAAAGGTAGTGGATTGCCTAAGACAGGCAGGAGGTTGGCTCAGAAGCAGCCATCCTTTAAAGAAAGCGTAATAGCTCACTGTTCGACCCTTCGGGGCCGGCAATCTGCGCCGAAAATGTAACGAGGCTAAAGCATAGTACCGAAATTGGAGGTTTCTTTTTAGATTTATCTAAAAAGGAGCAGTAGGAGAGCGTTCTGACAGCGGTGAAGGTCAAGGCGTAAGCCAGGCTGGAGCGGTCAGAAGCGAGAATGCAGGCATGAGTAACGAAACTCAAGTGAGAACCTTGAGCGCCGAAACACCTAAGGTTTCCTCAGCTACGTTGTTCGACTGAGGGTTAGGCGATCCTAACATGAGCCCCGAAGAATCGGGGGTAGTGGATGGACAACCGGTTAATATTCCGGTCCTTCCTTTAATTCGTTTTAAGTTGGGGCATGACGACATATGGAAAATTTAGTCCCGCAGTGAAATTGCGGGATTTAAGCGAGGTAGCAAGAAGGAATTGGAAAATCCGTTCCTTCGTTATAAAGTGAGACGCGAATAAAACTGCGACGAAAGTCGTAGAATTAGATTGACCCCATGTGTCCGAGAAAAGTGTCGCAACTAGAATTAAGGGAATTCGTACCAAAACCGACACTGGTGGGTAGGTCGAGTAGACCTAGGCGATTGGAAGAAAGATAGTTAAGGAACTTGGCAAATTATCTGGGTGTAAGCTTTGCAAGATACCCTGACCGGTGTAACAACCGGCCTACAACAAAAGAATGCATGGCGACTGTTTATCAGAAACACAGGTCTCTGCAAACCCGTAAGGGGAAGTATAGGGGCTGAAACCTGACCGGTGCCAGAAGGTTAAGAAGGCGGGTGATTTTCGATTTATCGGATTCTGCCTGTTTTATAAGCCCTGGTGAACGTCAGCAGTAACTCTAACTGTTCTAAGGTAGCGAAGTCCTTTGTCGTGTAAGTTACGACCCGTATGAAAGGTTTAACGACTGTGCAACTGTCTTAACTATCTATCCAGTGAAATTGAAAGAGCGGTGAAGATGCCGTTTAGTTACGGAAGGACAAAAAGACCCCATGAAGCTTTACTGGATCTTTACATTGATAAGAATTTGAATATTGTCGAGCGTAGGAGGGAGCCTTCGGGCGCCAATGGAACACCTCCCTTGTTCATTTTTAAATCTAACCTAAACCGATGAATCTCGGTTGGGAACAGTGTATGGTTGCTAGTTTGCCTGGGGCAGGCACCTGCAAAAAAGTAACGCGGGTATACAAAGGTCAACTTGGTCCGGCAAGAAATCGGACTGTTAGTACAAAAGTATAAGTTGGCTTGACTGTGAGACATACTAGTCGAGTAACACCATTTATTTGGAGTTAGTCCCGGCGTTAGTCCGGGATCAGGGTCGAAAGACGGTTTTAGTGATCCTCGTGACCCATTTGGTATGGGCACGGGCTTACTGGATAAAAGCTACTCTGGGGATAACAGGCTGGTCGCATCCGATAGTTCATATTGACGATGCGGTTCGGCACCTCGATGTCGACTTGGCGCATCCTGGCCCTGAAGAAGGGGCCAAGGGTTGGTCTGTTCGCCCATTAAAGCGCTGCGTTAGTTGGGTTCAGAGCGTCGCGAGACAGCTCGGTCTCTATCCTCCGTAACCGTTTGATTCTTGAAGGGATTCGTCTACAGTACGAGAGGACCTAGACGAGGGAACCTCTAGTGTGCCAGTTGTCCTGTCAAGGGCATCGCTGGGTAGCTACGTTCTTATAAGATAATTGCTGAAAGCATCTCAAGCAAGAAGCTGACCCTAAGATTAGGAATCAATGTCCGATTTATCGGACGAGAGATCGCCGGGAGACTACCGGTTAATACTTTGGGCGTAGAAGACCAGTAATGGTTTAAGCTAACCAAAGGATAGATCGATAAAATTTTTTAATAAAATTAAGGGCTCGACGTAAGTCGGGTTTTACCTAGACGAGGTTTGGGTGAGGAATGGGCCTTAGGGCCCACCTTCGCTTAAGCTTCGGCGGGTAAACAACTCAATTTAGAGGCCAAGATTATGGAATTTCCGATGTATTATCGGAAAAAATGTTTTTTTACTTAAGATCCCGATGCAAAATCGGGATAAAAAATTGTTAACACAATTTTTTAGTTTTTGGGTTCTGGTCACCAGAGCAAGATGGAACCACCTCTTCCCATTCCGAACAGAGTCGTGAAACGTTTTAGCGCCGACAATAGCTTTCCTGCAAGGGATCTTGAAGATAGGTCGTGGCCAGAACCGAGAAACTAAAGCCAATCCCTCTAAATCTCCCTTTGACAAGGGAGACTTTACGGATGATTCAATAGAGAGTTAAAAATTAATCCCGCATTTGGCGGGATTTTTTTTGTGATATATTTGGTTAGTTAAAAATTGTTAAATATTTTGATGGAAACAATAATTGAAGTAAAAATAGGAGATCATTTTAATAGGCATGATTGGGGGCGCTGTAGTGGAGCGGGAGAGTGGAGCAGAGATGGAATTAGATGTGAAAAGACATCATCGGAGACAAGTTTTGAAGCTTATTTTTTTGCTGACTGTCCGGTGTGCAGAGAGTCGACAAAAGGTTCTTTTTATAGAAAAAAGCGTATATTTTTGGGAAGGGTGATATAGGGAAGAAAAATTATCGGGTTGATGTTATAATACTTAAGTTTTTAAGGTTATTTGTTTATTTGGGGTAATCAATCCCTCGATAAACCCCTTATGGGGTTTTTTTATTTCTGCAGGGCAGAACTTAATATGGCTAAAAAAGAAAAAGTTGTAAAAAACAAAAAGAAAGAGATATTGACGATGGAGGATTTGTTAAAATCAGAAGGAGTTGAGTTAGTTGGTTTTAAAAAAGGACAGGAAGTAAGGGGAAAAATTACTTCAATCAAAAATAAAGCAATTTATATTGATGTCGGAGGAAAATCGGATGCGGTGGTAGGAGGTAAGGAGTTTGAATTTGTAAAAGATTATGTGGCCGATTTGAAAGTCGGTGATGAAATTGAAGTTCAGATAAAATCTCCGGAGAATGATAAGGGACAGATATTGGTCTCGATTAGAGGGGCGGCTTCGGGTTATGGTTGGAATTATTTTACCGATAAACAAAAAAATGAAGGTGAAGTGACGGTATTTGCCAAGGAATTAAATAGGGGTGGAGCAGTGGTAGTGGCGCCGTTTGGTTTTTATGGATTTGTACCGGGATCTCAAATCGGAGAAAAATATGATGGTGATCCGGAAAAAATGTTGGGTAAAAAGGTTAAAGTAAAAGTATTGGAAGTGGACCAGGAAAAAAACAGACTGGTGTTTTCGGAAAGATTGGTATCGGAGCCGGGTAAGGTAGGGAAGGAAAGTGATGCAATTGATGCTTTGAAAGTAGATACGGTATTTGAGGCAGAAATTGTGAGAGTCGAACCTTTCGGAATTTTTGTAAAGATTGACTATAAATACAAAGAACAGGAATTAAGTTTGGAGGGTTTGGTACATATTTCGGAAATTTCATGGGAGAAAGTGGATAATTTGACCCAAATGTACAAAGCAAAAGAAAAAATTCAGGTTAAATTGATCAATAAAGACGAGGGGAGATTGCAATTTTCAATAAAAAGAATGTCAAATGATCCCTGGCAGGATATTTCTGATAAATATCCAAAAGAAAAGGAAGTTTCCGGGGTGGTGGTAAGGATTGCTAATTTCGGGGCTTTGGTGAAATTGGAGGCGGGAGTGGAAGGGTTGGTGCATGTATCGAAATTGGTAAATGGGGTTAATTTGAAAGAAAATGAAGAGGTGGATGTTTACATTGAAAGTATTGATACCGCCAAAAGGAAAATTTCTTTGGGATTGGTGGAGAGTGATAAGAGCAAGGTGATATACAAATAAAATCAATTTTGTGGCGTTACTTGCAAAGATCAAAAGAGGGGGTCATCCAAATTGGATGAATTCTTTTGGCTCTTATTCTTTGCAAGTTTAGGATGGTCGTTGACCTCGGTGCCCGCACTCCGGACCATAGATCGGGTCCGGAGTGCGAGACTCAGGAGACTTATGGCTTGGCAGCCATGGTCTCCTGGGCGGCGGCCTGCCGCTCGGCAGCATCGGCGATGCGCCGAAGCTCCAAACACAGGTCGCAGGCCTCGAGGTTTTCCCCGGTGGCAAAGGCCGTCGGGGTTGGGGTACAGGTCGGAAAGAATCCGTCATCCCCGGAGGGGGTGGCGGTTGGATCCGGCTTGCTTGGTGTGTCGGTCGGGTCCGGCTGGGCAGTCGGATCCGGCTTGTCGGTGGGGTCCGGTTGGGTGGTGGGAGTGGATTTTTTCTCGAGGTCGGGACAAGTCCCTTCCTCAACTTTTTCCCAAGGCCAATGAAGGCTATGGGATGGAATCCACTTGCACTTTCCTGTGACTCGGTGTTGTACCCAGTCACAGGTAATGCCTGAGTTGCCCTGAGGAGGGCATTCTTCCTCAGGCCTGCCACCGGCCGAAACACCGGGGAGGGCGGGGGAGAAAACACCCGCCAAGAGGGCTGCTAGAATTACGCAGCCAAGGACAAACGATACAGATACTTTCTGCATTTCAATCTCCTTTTGAAAATTTTTTTCCTTGAAATTCAAGGCTCAGAGCCGGGGATAATACCCAATTATCCGCGATTTTGAGCCTTGATGGAGATAATTCAAGCTATGACCATCCTATTTGTTAAGGAGCATTCAAGAGCTGAATGGATTATGGGCAAATCCTAGGCGCAAAGCCAAGGTAGCCTATAATTACAGGATTATTGTACTATAGGATATATATTTAGTCAAGATAGGGGGAAGATTGGGAAAAATTAAGATCAGGCTTTTAAATTGATATAATAGAGTATGGCAATGAAAAGGGGAGAATTTCAAAATGACTTAAGGAGAAATTTGATGGGACTGGATTTGAGTAGTATAAAGTTGACTGATCTGGAAAGAAGAAGGACGGAAATGTTGATGGAGGGAATGGATATAAAAAGTATTGCCAAGGAGGAAGGAGTGAGCGGGTCTTCAGTAAGGGGGACTTTGTGTTTTGTGGATGTGAAAGTTTATTTGCATTTGAATACTTTGGGTAGGTAAATAAATATAAAGGTAGGATGGGTAGAAATTGTGATGGCTTTATGAGAGGCTGCAGGAGT
Source organism: Candidatus Shapirobacteria bacterium (assembly GCA_003542615.1). Classification (GTDB taxonomy): domain Bacteria; phylum Patescibacteriota; class Microgenomatia; order UBA12405; family UBA12405; genus UBA12405. The sequence continues at coordinate 139,950 of DPKG01000014.1, forward strand.
GATGAAAAATGCAAAACCCACCCCCTACCCCCTCCCTTGAAGAAAGGAGGGGAAGAAAAAATAAGAAAAAGAAATAGTATAGATGATAGAATTGTGAATGGCTAAAGTTAAAGAGACGATGTTTGTGTGCACTAATTGTGGGAATGAATTCAATAAGTGGATGGGGCAGTGTAGTTTTTGTAAAGAGTGGAATAGTCTGAAAGAGGTGAAAAATAATTTATCAAAAAAGGCGGGGACAAGGTCGGCCCGTACGGAAAAAATAGAGGTAAGAAATTTGGCAAAATTGGATGAAAATAAGGAAAGAAATAATGAAATTATTTCTACTACAATAGGGGAATTTGACAGAGTATTGGGTAAAGGAATTGTTCGAGGTTCGGTGGTGCTGTTTTCGGGAGAACCGGGGATAGGTAAGAGTACACTTTTGACGCAATTGTTGGGAAAAGTAAGAGGGCTGTATGTAGCCGGAGAGGAATCACCGGAACAAATTAATTTGAGGGTGAAAAGATTAGGTTTGAATGCAAAAAACATCGATGTTTTGGCCAGTAATTCAATTGAGGAGTTGGGCGAGGTATTGGATCGAGCAAATAATGTGTTCAATATCGTGGTAGTTGACTCGATACAGGTGATGAGTACAGAAAATGTCGGTGGAGCGGCGGGGTCGCCGGGACAAATAAGGGAGTCGACATTCCGGTTGGTGGAAATGGCAAAGAGATTGGGGGTGGCAATTTTTGTGGTCGGACATGTTACCAAAGAAGGGGACATCGCCGGACCGAAATTGTTGGAACACATGGTGGACACGGTGTTGTATTTTGAGGGAGAAAGAAACGGAGACTTGAGAATTTTGAGGACGACTAAAAATCGGTTTGGACCGACAGACGAGGTGGGAGTTTTCAGGATGGAGGAGGGTGGACTTAAAGAAGTTCGGGGTGATGAAATTAATTTGGTTTCCGGAGGGGAGAACACGGTGGGGTCGGCGGTGACGGTGGTGTTGAATGGAAATCGGCCAATGATGATAGAGATACAGGCTTTGGTGGTAGAAAGTTTTGCGCCGATGCCAAAGAGAGTGTTTTCCGGAGTTGACTATAATCGGGGACAATTATTGGTGGCGGTGACCCAAAAGGTGTTGGGAATTCCGCTTTATAAATATGATGTATTTATTGCGGTCAGCGGGGGAATAAGGCTGGATGATACCGGAGCGGATTTGGCAGTGGTGGCGGCAATGTGGAGTTCGTATAAGGAAAAGGCGTTGACAAAAAATTCTGTTTTGGTGGGTGAGGTGTCGCTTTTGGGAGTGGTGAAAAAAGTTAGGGGGTGGGAAAAGAGACAGAAAGAGGCACAAGGTTTGGGAAGGAGATTGATTGATATAGGGAATGTATTGGAATTAAAAAATTTGTAAAATCCCCTTCGGCGGATTATTTTTTAATTTATTTTAATAATACATTTATTCCTTTGATATAAAAACGTCAGTTTGGGGGCGTCTGGTGAAGTGGATAAAAATAAAGCCTTTTTTTGGGTATTTTTTGATTTAGTCAGTGTCGGAAGAACAACTTTGGAGAGCTTGGAGATATTTTTGGGTGATTTCAGGGCGAAGGCGGGGGAGACCACCGACATTTTTTAGGCGGGCGTTGGCAAAAAGAAGTTCCAGATCTTTTTCATTTAGTTTTTGGAGTATATTGACGGTTTCCTGGGGAATGATCTGATGGGAACGGTTTTCTCCGGGTTTATTGATATGGTCGGTTGGAAATCCGTTGGCAGCAGCGACTCTCCAAAGGGCAGTGTATTTGTGGTGGCCATTATTTGGAAATAGTTCACACATGATTTGACGGAGGCGTTCGGTCATGGGTAATTATACCTTATGATAGTTATCCACAATGACTTGATTAAAATATCTTTGAAGAAAAATGGAGTTGTTCTATAGTTTTCCACATAGATTTTGTAACCCTATAACAGGGTATATTTTGAATTATTATATTAATAATAAATATTATAGGTGATTAGATAAAATGTATCAAATTTTTATAGGATATAGACAGCGAGAAAAGGCGATGATATATTGAATCAATGATCAGTAAACTTTTGAACAGGGTGACGAAATTTTTGAATAAGGAATCTAAGGAAAAAAAGAAGGTTTGGGCCAGGGAACAGATGAGAGAAATGGGAAAATTAAAGGGAAAGTTGATCTTGATGTAGCCTTTATTGTTGAGAGAGGTAGAGGGGGCAGGTCTACCTCTTTCAACAATGTAGGTTGAAAAAAGTAGGTACAAAAAAAAGAAACATTATAACCGATGTTCTCGAAGCAGGTGGAACACGTATAATAATGTTTCTTCGATTTAAAAATAACGGTTGGGAGTGATAAAGTCAAGAAAATCAGGGGCGGATGGTCTGGGGTAATTTGTAGTTTTTTAAGCTAAGTAATTGGGGAGTATTTTGTGGTAAGGTTTTAGTGTGAAGATGAGATTTTGGATATTTATTTTTGTTTGCGGATGGTTTTTTGGTATTTTGACTCCAAAATCAGTAGTGGCAGTGGAGGTGAGTTGTGTTAACAATCAGCAAACTTACTGGTCGGAAATTGCAAGAAATGGTTTTGGCCAGACGGTAATGTATAAAGTCGGATGGGATAGATATTTATTGTATTTGGGAATAACCAGTATTGTGAAAGACGGGAAGTTGGTGAATCCGACTTCGGGAACCGGTGATCCGGGAACTTATAACAGTATATGTAAAGGGTGGGCGGCAGATAGGATTTGGATGACCTGGCATTTTGGAGACGGAATAAGTAAGGCGGGTTGGTGGAGCGATCCGGGGACACCCCGATTGCTTCTTAATCCGGGAGGAGTGGGAGAAGGGGCTTTGATTGCGGATCCGACGGTGGTGGAATGGAAGGGGAAAGTTCATATGTATTATGAGGGGACGGATAATTGTAGTGGGAATGATAATCGAATATTTCATGCGGTGGCGGATAGTTTGTTTGGGCCATTTACCAAGACAGGAGAGGTGATAGGATTGGCGGGACATAAAGAGGCGGGAACTTCAGCATTGAGTTGGCCGAAGGTGTTTGTAGAAAATGACAAATTGTATCTTTACTACACTGACAGTTATTTGCAATTGTTGGTGGCGAGGGCGACGAATGATGCGGGGACGGTATTTACGATGGAGAATAATGGAAAAAGTGCGGTAGCAGAGACAACAAATATCGGTGAGGTTAAAAAGAAGGGTGATAAGTACTATTTGGTTTATACCAAATTTATGGGGGGAATAAGAATATCGGAGTCCAGTGATAAATTTAATTTTCCGGTGGGAAAAGATTTGATAACGGCGGGAAAATATTTTTGGGATAAACATAGTGTGGGTTTGCCGACATGGATTACCAAGGAAGAAAATGGAGTGGATAGGGTCTATTATGGGGCGATAGAGAAAGTTGAGAATGGATTTGTAACCAGTAGTGTGGCAACTTGTGATTTGAGATTTGTTTTACCGACTTTAGTACCTACAAAGGTGCCGACAGCGGTACCAACTAAAATACCGACAGCGGTGCCAACAAAGGTACCAACCAAAATACCAACAGCGGTGCCAACATCACCACCAGTCGGGACGTGTGGTTGTGACAGGCAGGGAAGGAGAGCAGGAGACGGGAATTGTGACGGATTGGTCGATTTGAGGGATTTTGAGGTGTGGAGATCGGAAATGTTTGATTTGGGAGGCTGGCAGGGTGTAAGTCGGCCAGATTGGAAGGGGGATTTTAATTGTGATTGGAAGGTGGATTTGTTGGATTTTGAGATTTGGAGAAGGAACAGGTAGGATAGAAAGTAAGGAGGGGCTTGACAGGGGGGGAGGGATTGGGTAAAATTGGAGTGTTTAAATTGATTTCCCCGTGAACTTCGTACATTTTTCTCCATCACTAATTCTGATTTTGGCGGATTTATAATATTTATTTTCATTTATTTTTAGAAAAAACCTATGGTAAAAGTAGTAAAAAGCGATATAAAAGTTAACGATGAGAAAATTGAGGAAAAATTAGATATGAAAGTGAAAACAGAAGAAACCAAAAGTGATAATAGCCGGGTCGAGATAAAGAGACCACAGGTAAATGTCGACAGGCCGCAAAGCAATACAAATCAGACAGTAAACAGACCGGTATTGGAGGCGAGTAATTTGGAACCGATTGAGGGGGTTTTGGAAGTAATGCAGGATGGATCGGGATATGTTAGGCCTAAATTTACCCCAAGTACACGTGATTCTTATATAGCGTCAAATCATGTAAGGCGAATGTGGATGAGGTCGGGTGATTTGATTGCCGGGGTAGCCAGAGCGCCAAAGGTAAATGAGAAATATTGGGGAATGGTGAGAATTGAAAGGATAAACGGAGTGGATGTAAGGCAGATGACGCCGAGGCCGGAATTTAAGGACTTGGTGCCGATTTATGCTGAAAAACAAGTAAAGTTGGAAACTGATCCGTCAATTTTGTCGACCCGAATAATTGATCTTTTTTGTCCGATCGGATTTGGACAAAGAGGAATGATAGTGTCACCTCCGAAGGCAGGAAAGACAACTTTGTTGAAGGAAATTGCTAATGGAGTGGCGGTAAATTATCCGGAGGTGCATTTGATGGCAGTGTTGGTGGGAGAAAGACCGGAGGAAGTGACGGATATGCAGAGATTTATAAAAGGTGAAGTGATTGCTTCGAGTTTTGATCAGAGGCCGGAGGAACAAACCAGAGCGGCGGAAATTGCCATTGAAAGAGCCAGGAGATTGGTGGAGTTGGGTAAAGACGTATTTATGGTGTTTGATTCGATTACCAGATTGGCCAGAGCTTATAATTTGGCAATACCGACTTCAGGAAGAACTTTGTCGGGAGGTTTTGATCCGGCAGCTTTGTATCCTTCAAAGAAATTTTTTGGAGCGGCCAGAAATATTGAACATGGCGGGTCGCTGACTATTATTGGGACAGCCTTGGTGGATACCGGTTCGAAGATGGATGAATTGATTTTTGAGGAATTTAAGGGAACCGGAAATATGGAATTGAGACTGGATAGGAATTTGGCAGACAGAAGAATTTATCCGGCATTTGATATTTTGAAATCGGGAACCAGAAAGGAAGAATTGTTGCTTAAGGCAGAAGATTTGGATAAGATGAACGGAATCAGAAGGATCTTTGATACGCTGACGGATAAAAATGAAGCAACAGCAATGGTGATTGAACAGATGATTAAGACAAAGGATAATAGCGAGTTTTTGAAGAAGATTGGGAAGAGGTAATAAAATCCATAAAAAGTCTCGTCATATTTTTTCAAGCTTCATGATCGTGATGTCATTAGGCTTTGAAAAAATAAGTCTTCGACTTTTTAGATTTTGGAGAGGGTGCGACGGAGGGTTGTTTGGTTATCTCTGATACCCTCGAGTAATCCTAGAGTTTTTCTGAGTTTATAATCTTTTAAAACTTCAGGTAAGGTACAGCGTCTATTTTTAAGATCCTGACGCTCTTCTTCCAGATAATTGATGGTGGCGTTGGTAGCTGTTAATAGTTCCTCCAGAAGAGAGCGAGGGATAGTTATATTTTCCTCGGAATCAGGTTTTTGCGTTGCCATGGGGTGATTATAGCAAAAAGTGGGGTAAATGTGAAAATGGTATAATTTAAGGGTTGAAATTAGCAGCTTGAAAATGGCAAGGTTCAAATTCCCTAAATTTAGGAAAAATAAGAAAGAAATTTTAAAGCTAAAAACCAGCAATAAACCAGCTTTTATCGGTGAGATAAAAAAAGAACTGGAGTTGATAGGGGTATTTTTGGGTTTGCAAGGCAAACTGTTAAACGATGGAATGGTGATGACACTTGGTTGGGCAGAGGCATTGAAAAAATGGTCGACTCGATTGATGTATCGACAGAGAGGGAGATTTTCGCAGACATTTGTTCATGCTAGTATGGCGTTGTTGGCGTTTTTGGGGATTGTGTTGTCGGCAAAAATTGAAAGTATTATGACTTCGGGAGGAGGAGAAGGGGGTTATAACAGCGGGATAATTATGGCAACTGATAGTCAGATGGCGGATACTTTGGTGTCGAATTTGCCAAAAGGTGAAATAACTGAATATAGAGTGTCGGAAGGAGATACTGTGAGTTCGATTGCGCAAAAATTTGGGGTGTCGATTGATACGATCATGTGGGAGAATAATTTGAAAAGTGTAGATTCGATTAAGGCGGGTGAGATATTGAGGATTTTACCGTTGACGGGAATACGACATAAGGTGGTTCGAGGTGAAACGATTTATAGTATTTCTAAAAAATATGGAGTAGCGGCTCAGAATATAGTCAATTATCCTTTTAATAGTTTTACAAATGATGAGACATTTGCATTGGCGGCAGGTCAGGAATTGTTGATTCCGGAAGGAATAAAGCCAAATCAGATAATAATTGATACCAATCGTTACATTGCCAGAACAGTGGCACCGATTCCGGGAGTGGTGGGTGAAGGTAATTTTATGTGGCCGACTTCGGGGTATATTTCTCAAAGATTTACCTGGTACCATCAGGCAGCGGATATTGCCAGTCCGGGTAATCCGGCGATTTTAGCGGCGCAGGGAGGTACGGTGGTGACGGCCGGTTGGAATGGCGGCGGATATGGAAATTATGTAGTGATTGATCATGGAAACGGATATAAAACTTTGTATGCTCATATGCTGACTAATTCAATATCGGTAAAGGCCGGACAGGCAGTGTCGCAGGGACAGCAAATCGGGACAATGGGAAGTACGGGGAGGTCAACAGGGACACATTTGCATTTTGAAGTGATTGGTTCACAGGGTAAGGTTGATCCTTTGTCGGTGTTGAAATAGGTGAATAAATAAATATGCGGTAAAAAGTACTGATAAGCGCTTGAGTGAGATAGATGGATTCTGTTATGCTGTTGACATGAATAAAATTTTTAAGATCTATCTACGTCTTTTTATGTTTTTATTGCCCTTATACTTTTTGCCGATAATTGCCAACGGAACTGATTGGGCGAAAAATTGGTTTTTGATTGTGGGGGCGATGGTGGGATTGGTGTTGTGGATAGCCGATTTGTTGTTGGGGAAAAAAGATAAAGTAAAAACCAGTAAAATTTTGTGGTTGATGTTGGCTCTGGCAGTTTGGAGCGGAATTGAATGGTGGAGGATGGGGGCCGGATTGAGAACCAGAACTTGGGTAGGTCCTTTTGGATTTGGAACTTGGTTGGCGTTGGGTACCTGGTCATTTTTGTGGTTACAGGCAGCAGACAGTAAGGCAGAATTTAAAAAACAGATGAATTTTTTGACGGTAGCAGGTTTGTTGGCGGCAGTGAGTTCATTGATAGTATTTTTAATTCCGACTTCAAAATTTCCCATAAGTATTCCGAATGAAAAATCAGCTTTGATTTCGATTAACCAAAGTTGGTCATTGACCGGATCTTTGATTTCGGAAGCGATATTGTTGATATTTTTGGCGTGGGAATGGGTGGCGAGAGTAGTAAAGAAGTTGAAATTAAATGAAGACGGAATGAGTTACATAAAAGAGATGGTGGTGTCGGCGGTGTTGGTGTTGGTGGCTTTGTTGGATATATATAGAATTTTTAAATTAGGTTGGGTGATTTTGGACTTTACTACCAGCTGGGTAATTGCAGTAGAAGTATTTAAAAGAAGCCCGATTTTTGGCATGGGAGTAGGTAATTTTTCTCAGGCTTTTGATTTGTTTCGGCCAAATTCATATAACCTGACCCAATATTGGTCTAATTTGTTTTCGGTGTCGGGAATGGGATGGTTGCAAATTTGGACAGAGATGGGATTGGTGGGATTGGTGTTGGTGGGCGGAGTGGTGTTGAGTTGGATTAGATCAAAAAAGAATATGAATTTTTGGAGAACCGGATTTTTATTGGCGGTGGTGTTGTTTTTGCCTTTGAATTTGGTGGCTTTGTTTTTGTTGGTGTGGGTGTTGATTAGCCGATTTGGAGAATCAACGGAACATAGATTGTGGATAGGAATGGGAGAGAATAGTTTTAATGCTCTGCCTTATTTGGTATCGATAGTGATGTTGGTGTTGGTGGGTTTTACTATGACTAATATGGTCAAACAAGTCCGAGCCGGCTATTACATCAGAGAGTCTTTGGTGGCGGCGGCAAAAAATGATGCGACTAAAACTTATAATTTACAAATAAAAGCGATTGAAATTGATCCGAATATGGCTGATTACCGAAATATTTATTCGCAAACTAATTTGGCGATAGCTTCGAGTTTGTTGTCACAGGAAGATATCAGTGATGAAGATAAGGAAAAGGTATCGGTATTGTTGCAACAGGCGGTTCAGGAAGGTAAGACAGCAGTTAGTTTGGATAGTTTGAATCCGCATTATTGGTCTAATTTGGCTTCAATTTATAGATCGATGGTGGGAATATTGGAGGGTTCGGCTGATTGGTCGTATCAGGCTTATACTCAGGCAGTGGCTTTGGATCCGGCTGATCCGATGACAAAATTGGATTTGGGCGGATTACTTTATGCTTCGAATAATTTTGAAGAAGCTGACAGAGTGTTTGAGGAGGCGGTTAAAGCTAAGCAGGACTTGGCTAATGCCTGGTATAACTGGGCTTACAGCGCTAAACAAATGAATAGAATTGATTTGGCAGTTCAGAGATTAGGTCAGGCGATAGCTTTGGTACCGGTAGATTCGGGTGATTATGAGACGGCCAGTAAGGAATTGGATGTTTGGAAGAAGGAATTGGATGAGGCAATTAAAAAACAGCAAGCGGCATTAGCGGCTCAACAGCAAGCGGCTGAGCAGAAAGAACCTGAGACTTTGAAAGCACCTGAACCTTTACCGACAGTAGGTGATGAAGAGCAGGTAAATGTACCGGCGGAAGGTTTGGAACCTCCGGAGGCTGAAGTGACAGCAACTCCAGTACCGAGTAAAGCTCCCAGTCCGACGCCATCTGCGACAGTGACTCCGTAGAGAGAGGAAAGGGCGGGCACGAGACCCGCCCATACACTAGTTAATGATCCACCATTTGAACTCGATGTTTTCGGGGATGGAGGAGTCGAGACCTACGGTGAACGATTTGGAGGTTTTGGAAATGACTTGGAGAGTTTGATTTTTGCCACCTTTAGTTATAGTTAGGTAGACTTGGGAGGTAGCAGTGAGATTGGTGTTGGGAATGTTGATTTGGGATTGATTGGCGGGGAGGGTGGCGGTACCGGAGAAGGAATTGGATTCGGTTTGGTTGTTGACGGTGATGTTTTTTGATTCGGGGGTGGAGGCAATGATGGGACCATCAGAAGTTAAGGCTTGGATAGTGGGGGCGTCAAAATTTAGGGGTTGATTTTGGGGTAAGGAGGTAGGAGAAGATTGAGGTTGGGTGCAGGTTTCGCTTTTACATTGGAGGGTGAGGTTTTGAAGGGCAAGTTTTTCGGATTCGACTTGTTGGCGTTGGACCGGATCGGTAATCAGGGAAAGAAGACGGGTATATGTCTCGAGAGCTTGGGGAAGAAGACCGGTTTGTTGTTGGATCTTGGCTAAATCATAGAAATTTTGGGCTTTAGTGGGTTCGAGGGCGACGGTTTGGGTAAGATAGGTGATAGTTTTGGCAGCATCGCCGGTTTTGGCGTAGAGGGCAGCTAAGTCACGGGTAATTTCGGCGGAATTGGGATTGAGTTGTTGGGCTTGGGTATAGTCGGAAATAGCCTGGGTAAGGAGTTGCGGTTGGGAGTCGGAAAGGGATTGGTAGATTTTGGCACGTTGTTGGTAGCCACGATAATCGGAGGGGAAAAGCTTAATGGCGTCGGTGGCAGTAAGAATGGATTGGTTGAGTAGTTCAATAACAGGCTGATCACAAGAGTCGCCCGTACAGGAAGATTGTTGTTGGAGGGCGCTGGAAAAATACTGTTGGGAAGCCAGAAGGTAGTGTTGGATGGATTTGGGCACTTGGGTGGGAGTGGATTGGGGAGCGGGTTGGGTTTGGTTGGTGCTTGGTTGGTTTGAAATGGCAGAGTCAGAAGTTTTGGTTTTGAAAAATACCAGACCACCAAAAGAAAGGAGGGTGAGACCGGAAATTGAGAGAAGGGGGAAGATGTTATTTTTGGAATTTGTGGGGGATATTTGGGGGGTTAGCAGTCGATTGTCTTGATTGCTAGATACAGTTTGATCTACGGTTTTGGCTGTAGTTAGGGTAGATTTGAGGGGTAGTTTGTTATTGTTGGATATATTAGAGGGGGTATTTGAGGTATTTAGGTGGGGTTTGGATATAGCGGAGGAGGGAGGAGAGGAAGGGGGTGAAGAGGATGAGGGCGGGAATGGAATCCCGCCCGTACTGGTATCGATGCCAAGTTGGGAGAGGCGGTTGATTTGATCGTTGGTTAATTTGGGCATAGAGTGATTTAAGTATAAAGAATTTTTGAGGAAAGAAAAGGGCGGGCTAGGCCGGAGGGGAAAGGGCGGGATGTGTAGGGGCGGATTTCAATATCCGCCCGGAAATGGAAATGGGGCGGGAATGGAATCCCGCCCGTACGGCGATGGGGAGGATAAAATGGGGCGGGAATGGAATCCCGCCCGTACATTAATTGATGATCCACCAGTTGATATCCAAGGGGGCGGTGAGAGGATGGTCGAGAGCGATGACAAAGTAGGATTCGGGGGTGGCGGTTGGGGCGGGTGTGGGGGAAATGTATTTGTCTTTGAGGTAGATTACCTGGTTTTGAGTGGAGCCGGCGGGAGTCAGATAGACCATGGAGCTTGAGGTGATTTTGTCATTGTAAATTACGATTTCGGTTTTGCCGGCCGGGAGGGTGGCAGTACCGGCGGTAGCGTTGGTAGCCAGCTTGGCAGAGGAGGTGGCAAGCTGGGCAAATCCACCTTCGGCAATAATAGTGGTGGAATCGGTGGCGATGTTGATGCGATCAGACAATAGAGTATTAGACTCGACATTATTGGCGGTTAGAGTGCCGCTAATGGAGGCATCGGTGGCGGTTATGACATTGGCAAAGAGATCGCCGCTGATGGTAGCCTCATTGGCGGCTAATTTTCCATCGATGGAGAGATTACCAGTGATAACGACGTCACCGGATTCGGAAACTACCAAAATATCATTTAGGATATGAACTGAACCAAGTCCGGAGGGTTGGATATAGAGAGCGGTGTTGGTGGTTTCAATGTAATTATTTTGGATGGCGATTTCGCCGGCGGTGAAGGTGCCGGTGATGAAGGCAGAGCCGAGTTGTGTTTGGCCATGGACGGTGAGATCGGCGCCGATGACCATATCATCAGTGAGGCTAAGATTGCCATGGATGGTGGCGGAGTCGGCTTCGATACTGGTGTACCAGGCTTGGGAAGCGGTTTGGGCATCGGCGATGGCTTCGGAAGTGGCGGCGGAGGAGGAAGCGGCGGAAGCGAGAAGATCACGGACTTCGGTGCGGAGGGCACTGATTTTGTCAGACATGATTTGGCCGAAAGATCCGTCTTTGGAGATGATATTGTTGGCGTAGACGGTGTCAAAGGTAGCTTGGGAAGCGCCAATACTGTTGGTATTGACGGCGTCGGCGGTGAGAGTGCCGGCGATGTCTAAATTGCCATCGACGACAATGGTATCGGTGACCTCGGAGAGAGGAGAGATAAGATCGGTTTTTAGTTCGTTGGTACTGGTTTTGCCGGCCCGCAGATTGTCGATAACGGCGTTTTGGGCGATTAGATTGTAGGTGTTGATTAGTCCGGATTGGATACGGGCGGCGGCAATTTCGGAGAAGTCGGCAAGTTGGTTGACAATTTGTCCGAGAGTATCAGTTAGGTAGTAGTCGGAGGCGGTTAGGGTGGATTTGGCGTCGGTCAGCCCCATGGAGGAGAGGACGTCGGGGGAAAGGGAAGTGCCGATGCTGATTTGACCGGTTTGGGAGATGGTGAGGTTGGCACCCAGAGAATTGATCTGATCCTGTTGTTCCTGAATGGCTTCGACTAAGACTGGTTCAAGGTTGCCGTAGGCGACTGATTTGTAGCCGCTTTCGGGGTCGGTAACCACCATTTCGGGAACAATTTGTTCTAATTCTTGGGCGATGAAACCGATGTGGATACCGCCGGCGTCGGGTTCGGAAATATAATCGAAGCGGGTACCGCGGATTTGGAGAATTTTGCTGAGGGAATCGGTGAGAGTGGTGATATTTTTCTTGAGGCGGACGTCGGAGACGTGAGTCCAACCGGTGGTGGTATAGGATCCGACGGAAGTGCCGTTATTGACCTGGAGATGGTAGCCAGCGTTGGTAGTACCTATACCGAGGTATCCGATAGATGAAAGTGATGCTCTTTGGGTAGAATTGGTCCAAAAGGTAATATCTCCAGTTGGAGCGGAGTTGACGATTTCAAGATCATTTCTTCTGTAAGCGTAAGTTGAAGAATAAGCAGAACCTATCAAGTTAATACCACCGAAGGAGGTGGTCCCGACTTCAGTAAAAGCGAGCTGTGATAGCGAAGCAGTTTGGGTGTGATCTATGCTGACAGCTGCAGTGCCACTTCTTAGATTTAGAAGGGCAGTGGGAGTGGAAGCACCGATACCGACTTTACCATTGGCGAGGATGGTAAGACGTTCTACTCCGGCAGTGGAGAAGCCTACGACATCAGTAGTACGTCGGAACATACCGTTGTTTGTGTCTGTTTCCCAGGAAAAAGATGGGAGAAGGGCGGTATCGGCGGCTTTTCCCAAGAAGGCGGCGGTGGTGATGGAGATGTCGGCACCGACACTGAGGGTAGTTCCGACATAAAGAGAAGTACCGACAGAGAGAGAATTGGAGAAATATCCATCGCCGGTGACGTAAAGTTCATAAGTGGCGTGGGTAGCACCAATGCCAATTTTGGTGCTACTAAAGATTTCACCGTTAACATTGAGTTTATAGCCGGCAGCATTAGTAGTGCCGATACCGACATTGCCACCAAAATATCCATCCTGTCCTGTATAAATTCCCCAGTCACCCCAAGCAGCATATGTTGTTGAAGTTCCGCTTGAATCTACAAAACGACCACCCATAGTAGAACCTTCCGCCCATATTCCATAAGTTCCTCCAGCTGCATTAATTGCATAGGAACTGTTAGGGGTTGCACCTACACCAATCACACCTGTAATTCTACCGTTGCCAATAACATCAAGTTTGTAGGTAGGAGCGGTAGTACCGATGCCGACGTTGCCGTTTCCCAGAATAGTCAGTCTGTCTGTAGAACTGGTTTTGAGGTTGAGCGATCTGGAGGCTGAATTGTGGCCAATATCTAGACCAACATTATCCATATTAAAGGTGGTGGAGTAGCTGCTGGTAGAAGAGTCGGTGAAAATGTATGTGGCGTACCCACTACTTCTGACTTCTAATTTACCTGCAGGATTGGTAGTACCGATGCCGACATTACCGGTGCTGAATTCGAAAGTGGCGAGTGGGGCTGGGGCAGTGCTTCCGGTGGAGCTAAATCCAGAGATGTATAATCGGCCTCCATCGTAACCTCCGATGTGGGGGGTGTTGGCTAGTCCTAACATTAATAATCCAAAATTATTACCATTATTGACTCTGGCCATACCAGTATCACCATCTTCTGATTGGTAGGCGAAGAAGGTGCTTAGACCACCGCTGTCGTAACCGGCAGAAAGAGTGCCGTATACGTGTAGCTTTCGACCGGCAGCGGGAGTGCCGCCGATACCGACGTTACCGTTGTTGTCCATGTATAACATTTCCGTAGCGCTTCCAGCGGAATCACGAGAGCCGATGGTTAAGAAATCTCCGGTAGTGCCGTTGCCGAAAGTGATATGAGAATTTTGGGAGGCGAGTTTAATGGCGGAGTCACCGGTGGGGTTGGTAATTATCATGTTGTTACCTCCGTCGAGCCACCAGTTTGTGGTGTTGGTGCTACCGATATCAATGTGGAGACCAGCTGATAGAGGGGCAGTAGTGCCGATACCGACTCGGCCGTATTGACCGTTAAGGTGAATTAGAGTTTGGAGAGTGGCGGAGGTGTCAGTGACAAGGAAATCGAGATTGGTATTCCAACCACCGCCACGAGATCCGCGGATACGGGCGGAGCCGGCGGAATCGAAAGAATAGCTAATATCTTTGAAACTGGCGTAGTTTGTGGGTTGGTTGGGTCCACGAATGTTGATAGCCGTATCAGAGGAAGTGCCGATGCTGGAAACATAGAGATTGCCATTGACATCAAGTTTGGCGGCGGGGGCGGTGGTACCGATACCGACGTTGCCGTTGGCATCAATACGCATTCTTTCGGTGTTGGATGTTAAAAGGGCGAGAGCGGAGGTGTTGTAATATCCATAAGATTTGATAACACTATTGCTGGAAACGCCAATATCAAGTACTTGTTCGGCATGATTGGCACGAAGGTATGCAAAATAACCGGAATTTTGGCCTGATTGGGAGGCGGCAACCCGGATTTCGCCGCCGACGACATCGAGTATGGCGGTAGGAGCGGTAGTGCCAATACCGACGTTGCCGGAGGTGTTGAGGAAGAGACCGGTGTTCCAGGTGATGGTGGCACCGGCGATATTGGTAGTACCAACACTAAGAGAGAGGCCGTTGGCAAAATTTTGAATTTTGGAAGCAGTGTAATTATTTTCAAGATAAGTAGCATCGGTGTCGTTGACGTTGAATCTAATGGAACCAGAATAAGTGAAATTGGCGGAAGAATGGGAAGGATCGCTTTGAGCGAGATCTAAAAAGAAGTGAGTGGAGCCAACACTGCTATTGTCGATGAATTTGTTGCCGGTGATGTTGCCATTGACTTCGAGTTTTTGAGTGGGATTGGTGGTGCCGATACCGACGTTGCCGGTACCAAAGAAGCCAAAGTTGTTACTATTTAAATCAATTTTGGTAAGTTGAGAGAGAGTACCACCAAGACCGATGGTGTTGGTAGCAATTATGGATAGACCATTTCCAGCAGCATAGGTGGTACCGATACCGGTACCACTACCGGAAACCCAAGAAGCGTTACCACTGGCATCGGATTGGAGAATGAAACCATTGGAAGCACCGGTGGTTAGGGTAATTTTAGGAGTGGTGATGCCGATGGAGATATTGGCGGCACCGATGACATCTAATTTTTGGGTAGGATTGGTGGTGCCGATACCGACGT
The DNA here is from genome assembly GCA_003542615.1 of Candidatus Shapirobacteria bacterium. GTDB lineage: Bacteria > Patescibacteriota > Microgenomatia > UBA12405 > UBA12405 > UBA12405. The sequence goes on from DPKG01000014.1 coordinate 155,044, forward strand.
TGCCGGTTCTTTTAATGGTCATGATGTTTGCGTCGGTGCCGTACACGTTGTCTATTGCCAGATCACCGTCAGCGTCCAATCCCATTTGTATAAAAACATCGTTTATATTGGAAAATGCTAAGTGGTTTCTTGTTGCTATAGTTTCTGAGGCTATGCCAAAGATTTCTAATTTGGCGGTGGGAGCGGTAGTGCCAATACCGACATTACCGGCGGTGGTGATGGATAGATAAGCATTGTTGGCGAGGTTGGCTCCGTTGGAAATTTGGAAAACATCACTGTTGCTGTTGTCGATTCCGAGAGACCAGTTTTGAGTGCCGGTGAGTAAAAAGGTCATGGCGGCATCGCCAGTACCGTCTTGTTCGATTAAGACTCCGGTGTTGACGACACTGGTGCTGTTTACGTAGGTTGAAAGAGGGGAAGTAGGATTGGTGGTACCAATCCCGACATTACCAACACCAAAGAAACCAAAGTTGTAACTATTTAAATCAATTTTGGTGAGTTGGGTCAAAGTACCGCCAAGACCGATGGTGTTATCAGTGCGAGTAAGACCATTGGTAAAGGTAAGAGGAGATTCAAAATTTGCCAAAACAGAAGAAGCGGAAGTGATACGACCTTGAGCATCAACAGTGAAGATGGGGATGGAGGTACCGGCGCCATAGGTGGCGGCGGTGACACCAGTGTCAGTGAGATTGAAGACATTGGCGGGAGTAAGGCTTAGTCCGATGCCGGCGGAATAGGAAGTGGCGCCGGGAAGTGTCATCCAGGTGGGGATGGCAGCGCCATTACTCATTAAGACCTGACCGGAGACTCCAACTCCGGTATTGGCTAATTTAGTACCATCAGTGTAGATGACACCACCAGTGGTGACAGTGGTGCCATCAAGATAATTTAATTCAAGAGCAGAAGAGGAGACATTGGTACCGGAAAGAGAAAGAGTAGAAGTATTGAGAGTAGCACCAATGGTTAAATTATTTTGGAAGGTAGAATTACCAGTGACTCCGATACCATTGCCAAAGTATTGAGGAGCTAACCAGACATTGGTAGAACCTAGATTAAGACTGAAGACATTTGAAGCAAGAGTTAATCCCGATCCGGCAGAGTAGGTGGTGCCGATACCGGATTCATTGGCGTCGATCCAGGATAAGCCAGTGCCGGTGGAACTTAAAATTTGACCAGAAGTACCGGAAGTACCAGTAGTAAAGATGGTACCAGTGAGATTGATGTCGCCATCAATATCTAATTTTTTGCTGGGAGCAGTGGTACCGATACCGACATTACCGGTGGTGTAATTAAAGTACATAACCTCGGTGTTACCGATGTTAAGACGAGTATTTTCAGTAAGGGCACCACCGAGTTTGAAGATATTTGAGGCGAGAGTAAGGCCACTACCGGCAGCATAGGTAGTACCAACAGAGGTGTTGTTGATGGTGATGACATTTCCAGCAAAGGTGATACCGATACCGGTACCGGCAGTGAAGGT
>DPKG01000011.1 GCA_003542615.1 Candidatus Shapirobacteria bacterium
CCTCCGGAATCACTGATGGCAGCTCCGTTCCAATTCATATAATTTCGAATGCCTTTGAAAGTTTTGATTACAGATTTGCCGGGAGTTTGGGATAGATGAAAAGTGTTGATTAAAATCCCGGGTGTTTTGGTGTTGAGAATGTCTTTAGAATCGAGACTTTTGATGACAGCTCTGGTGGCGTCAGGGAAAAATACAGGCAGAGGTATTTTTTGACCGGTGATAGTTTTGAAAAATTTGGGTTTCATATAGGAAATTGAATACGTTTGATTATACCAGTAGGCTTAATTTAAGTTATAATATAGCGCAAGCCGTCGTGGTGAAATTGGTATACACGCAAGACTTAAAATCTTGTGCTCTCAACAAGCGTGTGGGTTCGACCCCCTCCGACGGCACCCCCGGGGATTGGCGCAATTGGCTAGCGCGCACGGTTTGGGACCGTGAGGTTGCTGGTTCGAATCCAGTATCCCCGACAAATAAAAATTGTTTTTTGATAAAATATAAAGGAATCGCGGGATTAGTTAATCGGTATAACTTCACTTTTCCAAAGTGATGTGATGGGTTCGACTCCCATATCCCGCTCCAAAAATTAGTATTTATTTTGATAAAAGCTCTCTGGTACGGATAAAAAGTGCAGCCCGTTTTTCTTCTGGTTTCCTGGCTTGAAGTTGAGCATGAATGTCGGGTGATGCGGGTATAATATAATCATATTTTCCTGTTCGAAGTAACTCTAAAGCAATTTCTCCGGGATTTAGTTGGGGTTGATGAGTAATGGCGAGGGTGCGAATCCTGTAACAGGTTCGCCTAAATATATCTTTTGAGGACATGGTTAATCAGATTATATAATAAATCCAAAAGAGTTGTAAAATCTGTATAAATGAAAAGCTTGGTGGTGTACGATTCGATGTTTGGAAATACAGAGAAAATTGCCAATGAAATTGGCAGGTACTTGGGTCGAGAGACGAAAGTATTGAGTGTTGGAAAGGTGAATAAAGATGATATTGGAAAGTTGGATTTGTTGGTTGTTGGTTCTCCTACTCATGGTGGTAGGCCAACAGACGTAATAACAAAATTTATAAACACGATTCCAAGAAATTTAAAAGTTGTATTTTTTGATACCAGATTTGAAAAATCAGAACAAGGTTTTGGTTTAAAAATTTTATTATCAGTGATAGGATTTGCGACTGAAAAAATGGAAAGACAATTTGGAATATTGGGGGGAAAAGTGTTTACAGAATCGATGGGGTTTATTGTGACAGATAAGGAAGGACCGATTAAAAAAGGAGAAATGGAAAGATTAAAGAATTGGGTGGAAAAAATTAGAAGTAAGTTGAAGGTTTTGATGGTAAAATAGTCATGTTGCCGCAGTGTTGAAATTGGTAGACAAGCACGGTTCAGGACCGTGTGGAGCAATCCATGGAGGTTCAAGTCCTCTCTGCGGCACTGCGTATAAATTAGTTTTATATTAGCGTAGCTTCGTTATATTTTTATTGTTATAATAGGTTTACTTTTAGCCGAAGTAGCCAAGATGGTCACGGCACTGGTCTGAAAAACCTGGGATGTTGGTTCGAGTCCAACCTTCGGCACTTTTGAACATTAAAAATTTGCGAGAGTAGTTCAGTTGGCTAGAATGTCTCCTTGCCAAGGAGAAGGTCGNNTTGCCAAGGAGAAGGTCGCGGGTTCGAGTCCCGTCTCTCGCTCCAAAGCCTCTGGTCACTTAGCTCAGTTGGTAGAGCGCTTCGTTTACATCGAAGATGTCGGGGGTCCGAGTCCCTCAGTGACCACCCGATTTCTGCGATGCAGAAAATTTAACAACTTGCCGACGTGGTGAAATTGGTATACACGTACGCTTGAGGTGCGTATGCCGCAAGGTGTGGAGGTTCAAGTCCTCTCGTCGGCACAAATCCCCTGTTTTGGGGATTTTTGATGCCCTGTCGTCTAATGGTAGGACAGCAGCCTTTGGAGCTGTTTATCGTGGTTCGAATCCATGCGGGGCAACAGCATGAAAATTCTTCATAATATTACTGTAGAGGAAATGATATCTGTATTTTTAATAGCTGAATTAAATTCACCTAGATGGGGAAAGAAAATTGAGAATATTTTATTAAAAAATAAAATTGACAAACGGATAGTCACTAGTCCTAATATAAGTAATAGTAGGGAAAATTCCCTAAGAGCTTTGGTTTTGGGTGAATTTAGGGGTTATGGAAAAAAAGATGGATTATTTGACGATATTGATGAGGTTATATCTTGGAAAAAGGTATTACTTGAGAGTGAAGATTTTAAAAAAATAAAATATATTGATTATGATTACTGGAATGAATTGTCTGGAAAAACCGGATTTGTGGTAGATGGGGCAAAAAATGTCAAAAAAGGAATGGAAATATTTAATGTCAGTAATAAACAATATTGGCAAATTTTAGAACATGTAAAAAATGGCGGTAAATTTCCCAGCTTAATATTATTGTCTGACAAAACTGGAGGACTCAAATTACTTGAAGGTCATGTGAGACTTACTGGTTATTTGTTGGATAATAAAAATATAGGACCTTTAGAAGTGATTGTTGGGTTTAAGAGTTAATTAGGGCTTGATGGTGGCGGAGGGGGAGGCGGTGGGTGAAGTTGAAATAGCTTGAGTCGGAATGGGTGTAGGAAGAACTAATGGTTGCGATTCTAAGCGTTTTAGGACGTTCCAGTCAATACTTTTGTAGGAGAGGTAACCGGCAAATAATAATAGTAAAAAAAATGTTGATAAAAGGATAATGCCGGTGGTGTCTATTTTATTTTGAGTCATTTTTGTTGGTTCTGATTACAGTATAAACTGTCGGGTGGGAAAGGAAAATAGCCGGCACTTCTTCTAGCAGAGATCTTTGAAAATCCTGATAAACAATTTTTCTTTCCTGGAAATCGAGGGTCCGTCGGCCTTCTTCAAGCAATTTGTCAATTTTTGGATTGTTTAATTTTGTTAGGTTGGTTTTGGTTTGAGTGGAATGCCAAAAAAGATATTGGTCGGGATCGGACGGAATTGCGCCAAAAGCGAGGACGGCTTGAAAATTGTTTGGGTCAATTTGGTTTTCAATTGAAAGATTAACTTTAATACCCAGTATTTCCTGCCAGGAAGATTTAATTTCTTCGGCTTGAGGTAAAAGTCGACGGTCAATTACACTGAGACTTATTTCGGTGATTTCATTATCTTTAAATAATTCTTTGGCTCTGGTGGCGTTGTAGTTGTATTCTTTTATGTAGGGATTGTAAGCCCATGAAAGTGGAGATATTGGTCCAAGACACCTGTCTTTTTTATCTTTAGGTTTGGGGGTGGCGTAGCTGAGAGCTTGTCGTAGCTGTTTGTTGTCGATTTTGGCTGTATTGAAAAATATGGCAATATATCTTTGATTGGTAAGTATTTTGGGATTTATTTCAGTTTTGGGCCAATTTTGGATGGGGTCGGTGTTGGAAATTTCGTAAATTTGGTTTATTTCTCCCAATTTGTAGGCGTTAATTAAGTCTTTTTCCCCGGAATAAAAAACAAATGTTTTGGCGGGCATTGATTTGTTGAGAGGTAATAATTTAATTTTTTTGATATGGCCTTCTTGATAAATGGTCTGAGTTACCCGGTAATCACCTAATCCGTTGAAATCATCTTCGATCAGAGTTTTGTCGAGATTGGCTAAAAGTGGGGCAAAATTATCCTTGAGGGTAAATTTTATCTGTTGGTCATTGAGGTAGGTAATTTCCACTCCGTTGATTTGATAATTAATATCTTTGGAAGTGAATTTTTTATTATTATGCCAAAAAATATTGTCATTTAGGGTAAAAATATAATCCCGGTTGTTGTTGTCGAGCTTCCATTCTTTTACCAAAGGCGAGGGTGCCGGTCTGTCGTTGTCTGTATTGATAGTCAGGCCATAGCTGATCAAAAGACTAATTTCTTTTGGAAGAGTATCGGCAGTGAATCTGCCTTCAACTCCAATAATTTCTCTGTTGTTTTGATTGGATAAAATAATATTTCTAATCTGGGTTTGAAATATGTAGGCGAGAGATCCTAAAAAAACTATCAAAAATAAAATTGGATAGTTTCGTTTTATTTGGAGATAAAGAAACTCGAATTTGAAGTGAATTTTTTTAAACACAGTTTAGAGTATGGTTTGAATTAGAGAAAGTAGTACAAAAAGAATCAATACTACAATGGTAATAATAAACATGACTTTTTCCCAACCTCTTTTTTCAAAGGTAACCGGGGAGAGAATGTTGCTTCTTGACTCGGAGTTACCGCTGGATTGGAGAAAAATTAGAGCAGTTAAAGCAATGGCTAAAATAATTTGAATTATGTTTAGAGTAATTTTCATGATGATTTCTTTTTAAGTATTATATTAAATATGTAGAATATTATACCTATTGTGAGTGAGGAAACAAAATATGCCCAAAATGAATTAAAATTTTGGGCAGGAATTGTGAAACCCTGCCAACTGAAAGCCTCAAAATGTATATTGTATACCTTGAAGTCTATTAATAAAAATTCGGCTAAATAGAGACCGAGTGTGTTAATGATAAATCTTAAACTACCGAGGGTTAATAAGTTGATGGGTAAAAGTAGAATTTTTAGAATTGGTTTGAGGAATAATTCAAATATGGTCAATATCAGAGCGACATAGATTATAGTTTCGATATTTTTTTGAAAGTTAAGGTTATGCCAAATTTGATTGGCTGTAGCCAGGGAAAAACTAAAAAGCAGAACGTATTTTAGTATTTTTTTAATCATGATTTTTTCTGGTTGTAATTATTATACCCCCAAGTGAGAGACAGGCGATGAGAATGGCTGCAGTTATGGCTAAATTAAGATAGTGAGGCGGATATTTTGTTGTAATTTGGATTTGGTCATTTTGGTTATAGATGAGATTGAATTTTATGTTTTGAGAGCCGGGTAAGATTGATTGAATAAAATTGGGTGTGGGAGGATTGACTTCAATAGTAGACAAGGGAGGAAGGTTTATTTGAGAATATTGCCAGTCGGTGTTTGGTTGGCTTATTTGAAAGTTATTTATACCCTGGAGGGAATTGTTTTTGATGATAAGAATGGATGGTTTTCCAAACTTTGTTTTGGCAAATTCTATTTTGGGAGTACTTTGACCTTGATCGGTTTCTTTGTCGGCAAAGTCGACGTGGATAGTTTTTATGTTTTGACCATTTCGGTATGATCCGGGAGGAGGCGGGTAATCGGATTTTTGGCCATGAATTACAAAGGCGAAGTGGTTAAGATCTAAATCCTTGAAGTAATCGATGCCGTTGGTGGTTTTACCCCAGGTAGGATCAATGGAAATCCAATTGTGTTGGGTTTCGTCCCAATATTGAGGCCAAGCATGGAGAATGTCGGCGTTGGGATTGAGAGGTTTTATTTTGGGATTGTTGGTGTAGGCAAATCCTTCAATTTCTCGAGAAGGAATGTTTTTGGCTCTGGCAAGAGTTACAAAGAGGTCGGTAAATTCGGTACAAAGAGAATTTTCGGGATTGGAGAGAGCAGCCAAAGCTCCCTTGCGGTAAGCGGTATTAATTTGATTGTAGTCGTATGAAAGAGTAGAAACAACGTAATTGTAGATAGATTTAGGGGTATCCAGCTGGTCGGCAATTTGTTGGATGGAAGTATCTTGTGTTGGCCAATATTTGGAAGCTTGGGTAAGATTTGATGGCAAAGAATAGGATTTTGGAAGTGGGAGTGGAGAAGGAAATATTTTGGCTTGTCCGTTTACTTTTACTTCGATAACTTGCTTGGATGGAATTAAAAATTTTGCCATCCAATTGCCATCAGGATCCAGTTTGATATTTAGAGGTTTGGGTTCTATTTTTGTGTAGGTAATTTTTTGATTGGAGGTGTCTGGCGGGATGGCAATTTCGGTTTGGATATCATGGGAGTCGGGATTGTTTAAGACGTAAGTTAGGCTAAAATCAAAGATTTGAGAATTTCCAAAGGCTACTAAAATTTTTCTGTTGGAGTCTGTTTGAAGTTTGTAGTTTAGGATTGTGTTTTGATGATCTTGGGATTGAATGGTGGGGTTGACGGAGGAAAAAGAAAGATTGCCAAAATCTTGAGGAACACTAAGATTTAGATTAATAAGATTTTGGTTTTGAAATTCAGGAATAGAAACTTCCCAAAGTTTTCCTTTTTGAGTGGCAAAGGAGGTAATAAAATAGCGAAGAGTAAATGATTGAGTTTTATCCTTACCAATGGCTGGAGAGTTAAATTTTACGTAAATATTGGTTTTGTCGGTAGTGTTTTCAACTTTTTGGAGAATATCACCCTCTTGATCGGTAGCACTTATACGACTCAAATCTAATTTATTGAGATGGATGATGTATTCTTTGGCGTAAACACCGGATATTTTGTTAGTTAGTTCGATATTGTGATTAACTTGAGCATTGCCTTGAAGATCAATGCTGTAGTCAATATTTTCAATAATTTTGAATTCATCCATTGCGTTAACTTTTTGGGGGAAAGTTAAGCTAAAAAATAGAGCCAAAATGAGAGTAATCATGGATATTAAAACTATATCATCGATTTTGGACTGACTCTATTAGCAAACTGTAGGTTGACTTCGGGTAATCTTCGTGTATATTTTAATTATATATGGCTAAAGTTTTATACAAAAGACAAAAACAAATTTTTGACTTTATCAACGGTAACATATCAAAGTATGGATATGCTCCGACATTGACTGAAATTGCGGAAAATTTTGGATTGTCTTCTTTGTCGACAGTGCATGAGCATTTGGCAGTATTAGAAAAAAAGGGCCTGATCAGAAGATATAAGGGAGCAGTCAGAGGAATTGAAATTTTGGATGACGGTGTAATTGACCACCCGAATTTAATCGAGCTACCAATCATGGGTTTTATCGCCTGTGGTGAGCCGATAGAGCCATATAATGACCCTGGCGCTACATTGCCGGTAAATTCGGGCTTAGTAAGAGCCGGAGATCATTCTTATATTTTACAAGCGAAAGGTGATTCAATGGTAGATGACGGGATTTTAAATGGTGATTATCTGGTTATAAAAGAAGTTCGGGAGGCAAGAGATGGAGATATCATAGTGGCGGTGTTGAAAAATGGTTTTGCTACTTTAAAAAGATATTATAAGGAGCTAAACAGAATTAGATTGCAGCCGGCGAATTCAACAATGAGTCCGATGTATGTGACCGATATTGAAATACGTGGTAAAGTGGTGGCAGTAATTAGGCAATTTAGCTAAAAATGCTTTATATAATATCGACTCCGATTGGGAATTTGAAAGATATAAGTTTGAGGGCTATTGAGGTGTTGGAAAATTTGGATATTTTATTGTGTGAAGATACCCGCCATACCGGAATGCTTTTGAAAAAATTGGGGATAAAAAATAATCCAAAATTAGTTTCTTATTATATGGAGACGGAAGAGCAGAAAATTCCGGAAATAATGGAATATCTCAAAAAAGATTTGGAAGTAGGATTGGTGTCGGATGCCGGAACTCCCCTATTGTCGGATCCGGGTTGGTTGTTGGTAAAAAGATGTCAAAAGGAAAATGTTAATTATACGGCTGTTCCGGGAGCGTCGGCTCTGATTAATGGGTTGGTACTTTCCGGTTTACCGATGGGTAGGTTTTGTTATTTAGGATTTTTACCAAAAAAAGATGGTGACAGAAAAAAAATATTGTCTAAATATAAAGAAATTGAGGGAACTAAGGTGGTTTACGAATCCCCTTTTAGATTAAAGAAGTTAATTTCACAGATTAAAGAAATTTTTGGAGATAAAGTTGAAATAAGAATTTGCCGGGAAATGACGAAAAAGTTTGAAGAAGTATTAAGTCCTGAAAAATTGTCAGGTGAGAAAGGCGAAGCTGTGGTTGTTTTTTATTAGCTGTTTTTTAGTCTCTTTTTTTCTGCCCAAGAGACAATCTCGCGGGTGCGGTCGATGGCATCCGGGCTTACAGAAATACTAGTAACCCCCCATTTCACAAGTTTTTCGACTAAATCGGGATAATTACTTGGTGCTTGACCGCAGATTGAAGCGGAAATACCTCTTTTTCTAGCTTTGGTAATGGCTTTTTTGAGTGACCAAAGTACGGCAGGATTCATTTCATCAAATCCAGGGGCAACCTCTTGGTTGTCGCGATCCAAACCTAGAGTAAGCATGGTTAGGTCGTTTGAACCTATAGATATACCGTCAATACCGACGTCGATAAATTTATCAAGAAGAATAATATTGCTGGGTATTTCGACCATCATGAATAATTTAAAACTAGGGGTTCTAAATAGTCCTGATTCGGCAATTAAAGCTTTTACCTTGGATAGTTCTTGAGGAGTACGGACAAAGGGAATCATGAGCCAAAGGTTTTTAAGATCGTGTTTGTTTCTGACCTGTTTGATGGCTTCAAGTTCCATCATAAAAACTTCTTTGTCGTTAATATAGCGGGCGGCACCACGGAATCCAAGCATGGGGTTGGATTCTTCCGGTTCGTAAAATTTACCCCATTTTAGGTGTTTATATTCATTAGTTTTGAAATCAGTAGCCCGATAAATTACCGGACGGGGAGAGAAATTTTTGCAAAATTGGAATAAGCCTTTGGCCAGTTGGTTGATGTATTCTTTTTGACGGTTTTCGGCAATAATCCGACGGGGATGAATTCCGATGTTGGCTATCATAAATTCGGCCCGAAGTAATCCGACACCGTCGACATTTCTTTTGGAAATTTCAGCGGCCAGTTCCGGTTCGCCTAAATTTACATATACTTTGGTGGCAGTTTTAAGGTGAGGATCTACTTTTTCAATTTTTGGTTGATTGGATATGGATCCGGTTAGGTCTCCTTTCCAAATTTCTCCGGTGGTGCCGTTTAAAGTAACCAAATCGCCGTCTTTGAATAGTTTGGTGGCAGTTTTGGTTCCAACAACACAGGGAACTCCAAGTTCCCGACTAACAATGGCTGCGTGAGAAGTTTGACCTCCACGATCGGTAATTATGCCATTAACTTTTTTCATAGCCGGAACAAAGTCAGGGGTGGTCATTTCGGTGACTAATATTTGGCCTTTTTGAGCTTTATTTAAATATTTGGGGTTGTTGATAATTACAACTTTTCCGGATGAAGTACCGGGTGATGCCGGATCACCTTTAAGGTCGGGAATTTGGTTGATGTTGGCTTTTTGATTGTCAAGTGTGATTTTATTTGATTCGACGGTAGTGATGGGTCTGGTTTGAACTATATATAATTTGCCTTTTTCTATGGCAAATTCGATGTCCTGTGGTTTGGCATAGTGGTTGTGAAGTTTTTGTCCGATTTTAGCAATTTTGATGGCCATTTGATCGGTAATTTTGGAGGAGTCCTGTTTTGATTTTGGGACACTGACTTCTTTTGTTTCGGAAGCGGCTCTGACTAATTGGATATCCTGGGAAGCTTTATTGTATGTTTTTACGGTCCAATCGGTTTTATTGATAATATGTTGATCAGGAGTTACTTTTCCCTGGACAATGTATTCTCCCAGACCCCAGACGGTTTCAACAATGATTTCTTTTTTGTCATTAGTAACCGGATTGACGGTGAAACAAATTCCGGATGAGTCTGATCTTACTAATTTTTGAACCGGTACTGCCACTCCAATTTTGAAATGATCATACTTTTTTTTAACCTGGTAAAAGAGAGATCGGGAGGTGAAAAGACTGGACCAGCAATCTCTGACACGGTTGATAACATTGGATTCTCCGGTGACGTTTAGAAAAGTATCACCTTGACCGGCGAATGAGGCGTCGGCTGAATCTTCGGCTGTAGCGGAAGTACGGACGGCGACGGCAACATTTCTTAATCCTCCCCAATCGGATAGGCGTTTGTAGGATTTCATTATATTTTGGGCAATATCTCGGGGAATAGGACTTTTATTGATGATTTGTCTTATCTTTTTGGAAGTGGCTTCAAGTTGATCGGGTTGATCAAAATCTGTGATGTCTAAAATGGCTTTAATTTTGGGTTTTAGATTATTAAATTCAATAAATTTGAAGTAAGCATTGGCGGTAACGCAAAAACCGTTAGGTACCGGGATTCCCAGGTTATACATTTCTCCTAAATTGGCGCCTTTCCCGCCAACAAGATTGGTATCGGTAAAGTGAATATCTTTAAACCAAAGTATGTCGGCTTGTTTGTTATTCATTTAAATTGTTCCAGCCACGGTTGGGCGAATTTCTAATAGTTTCAGTTTCACTGGGTCGGTTAAAATCGTCTTGCAGACGGGTGGTGGTACCGATTTCGGGAGTGGCAATTTCGACGGTGACACAATCAGATATGGCCTCAAAACGGTGAATGGTATTTGGTAAGACGGTGTAACCAATATTGGGTTTCATTTCATTGGTATCTTGACCCAGGGTAAATTTAGCTTGACCGGAAAGTAAGGTGATTGTTTCGGTTTTTTGATCGTGACTTTGAAGGGACCAACGATGTCCGGCTTTGGTAAAAGCGATTTTTCCACTATAGGGTAAGGAATCATCAGTTAATTTTATTTCAAAGCCCCAGGGTTTGATTATGGTGTTTGGCATTACAACCATGATAGCAGATTTATTGATATTGGTAGAACAAGATGTCTTTTCAAATTAGCAGTCGTATAGCATGAGTGCTAATTGGTATGAATACTTTAATAATGCCTAACTATAGGTATAATATTGTTATATATAAATCTATATCTATCTATATAAAACTAATTGATTAATTGGAGAATAATTCTTTCCAGAGCAATTTCGCGGGGGGTACTTAGCTGCCCTGTTTTGTTTTGATAGTCGAGTTCGATAAGCCGTAGATAACAGGATTTTAATTTGTCGGTGGGTAATCGGCTATACGTGGTTAATTGTTTTCGGATGGAATTTTTTAGTAGATAAATGAAGAGGTCTAGAGGATCGTTTTTAAGAGTTAAGTGGTATTGGGTGAGGAACTCGGAGGCATTATTGGGGCGGATGGAATTAAGACAATTAAAAAGTGAGCGGCTGAGGGGAAAAAGGTTTACCTTTGAGGAAGGTATAGCTTTTATTTGGGAGGCATTTAGTTTTTTGTCCTGCCAGATATATACATCGATATCGTTTGGGGAATTGATGATTTTGAGGATTTTGTCGAGAGATGCTTTGTTGATGGAGAAAAGATTGGTAATTGCCAGGACTTTTTGACCGGGTATAAGTGAGGGGCTGTTGACGTAGGAATTAATGATATCGAGATCAAAATTTTTTGAATCAAAACGTTGGATATTGGAGTTAGCTTGGGAGTTGATGCCTAAGTTGAAGGCTTCACGGCTCTTTAATTGGTTGTCGCCGTGGAATAAATAAATCATTACCTATTATAGACTAGGAGCGGATAGCTTGGTAAAATATAGCCTGCTATGATTGGCCCCATCGTCTAGTGGCCTAGGACTCCTGGCTTTCATCCAGGCAATCGTGGGTTCGACTCCCACTGGGGTCAC
>DPKG01000012.1 GCA_003542615.1 Candidatus Shapirobacteria bacterium
GCAGTACCGGGATTGACGACTTTTAGTTTTTTGTGGCAAATATATAAAAATAGAAATAAGAATAAGACTAAGGTGGTGGAGTTTAGGAATTGGTTGCTAAAGCAATCAGAGGTATTGAGTTTGAATCCGGAATTATTGAAGCGTGGTTTGAATGATGGTTTTTCGGGTGGTGAAAAGAAAAAATTAGAAATATTGCAAATGATAGTGTCTTCTCCTAAATACATCATACTAGATGAAATTGATTCGGGTTTGGACGTGGATGCTTTGAAAAAAATTGCCCAAACTGTGGCTAAAATTGCAAAAGAAATGAATATCGGAGTATTGCTGATTACTCATTATTCAAGAATATTGGATTATGTTAAAGCCGATAGGGTTCATATTATGAGAGAGGGTAAGATGGTGGAGAGCGGAGGAGCTGATTTGGTAATAAAAATAGAAAAAGAAGGTTATGAGGTGTCAAAGAAATGAGTAGATTTGCCCTAATTAATAGCAAAAATAATAAAAATACTCGGCTAGATCAAAATGGTTTGGGAGATTATAAATATGGTTTTTCGATGCCGGAGAATTATGTTTTTAAGTCAAAAAAAGGTTTGGATGAAGAAGTGGTAAAGATGATTTCAGCGATGAAAAAGGAGCCTGTTTGGATGAGGGAGAAAAGATTGAAAGGGTATAGGGTATTTGGGGAGAAAAAAATGCCCGATTGGGGAGGAGATTTATCAAAAATTGATTTCAATGATATTTTTTATTATATAAAACCAAATCAAAAAGTAGAAAAAAGTTGGGATGATGTGCCAAAGGAAGTCAGAGATACTTATGATAAATTGGGAATACCGGAAGCCGAGAAAGAATTTTTGGGAGGGGTGAAAGCCCAGTATGAATCGGAGGTGGTTTATGGATCTTTGAGAAAAGATTTGGAAGATTTGGGGATTATATTTTGCGGGATGGATGAAGCGGTGGTGAAATATCCGGAGTTGGTAGAGGAATATTTTGGAAAGATAATACCTCCGGGTGATAATAAATTTGCAGCATTAAATACCGCGGTTTGGTCGGGAGGGTCGTTTGTTTATATTCCCAAGGGGGTAAAATGTGACAAACCTTTGCAGGCATATTTTAGAATAAACAGCGCCAACATGGGGCAATTTGAGAGAACTTTAATTATTGTGGATGAAGGGGCGTATGTTCATTATGTGGAAGGGTGTACGGCACCGATTTATACAACTGATTCACTTCATGCGGCAGTGGTGGAAATATTTGTAAAAAAAGGCGGAAGATGTCGATATACTACAATTCAAAATTGGTCGACTAATGTTTACAATTTAGTAACTAAGAGGGCTTGGGTGGAAGAAGACGGAGTGATGGAATGGGTGGATGGAAATTTGGGGAGTAAGTTGACAATGAAATATCCGTCGGTGTTTTTGGCAGGGAAAAGGGCTCATGGAGAAATATTGTCGATTGCAGTGGCAGGTAAGGGTCAACATCAGGATGCCGGAGGGAAATGTATTCATTTGGCGGCTGAGACGACTTCCAGAATAATTTCTAAGTCGATAAGTTTTAGAGGAGGAAGAAGCAGTTATAGGGGAATGGTTACCATGAATAAAGGAGCAAAAAATGCCAAAAGTAAGGTAGTTTGTGATGCATTAATTTTGGATAGAAATTCCAGATCGGATACTTATCCGGTTAATAAGATATTTGAAAGTGAGGTTAGTTTGGAACATGAGGCAACAGTTTCAAAAATTGGTGAGGAACAATTATTTTATTTGATGAGTAGGGGATTTGAGGAACATGAAGCCGAAGCGATGATAGTCAATGGATTTATTGAACCGATTGTGAAGGAATTGCCGATGGAATACAGTATTGAATTAAACAGATTGATAAATTTGCAAATGGAGGGATCGGTTGGATGAATAAAGTGATAATTAAAAAACAAAATTTGATGATGGCATTGGTGGTGGGAAGAGGGGAAACGGTGGATTTGGAGACAATTTCGGAATATAAAATGCCCAGAGGTAGGGGAGAAATAGTGGTAAAAGCAGTAGTAATGGGAAAGGGGAGTTTGGAGCTGAAAGGGATGATTAAGATAGGTGAAAAAGCGGTGTTGACTGAAGCATTCTTGAGACAAAATATTTTGCTTTTGGGTGAAGATGCTAAGGCTACGGCAGTACCGGAATTGGAAATAGAAACCGATGATGTAAAAGCGTCACACGCAGCCACGGTCGGACAAATTGACAAAGAACAATTATTTTATTTGACTTCCAGAGGAATTTCTCAGGGTGTGGCTACCAAGATGATAGTTGAAGCTTTTTTGGAAGAGGTGTTGAGTCAAATTGATTCAAAAGAAGCAGAAATAATTAGAGTAAAATTAGAAAGGGAACTGAGTTATGGATATTAAAAGTAAATTTCCAATTTTTAAGAAATATCCGGATTTGGCATATTTGGATAATGGGGCAACTACATTAAAACCAGAAATAGTGCTGGAAAAGATGAATGAATATTATCGGGAATATAGTGCAAATATTCATCGCGGTATTTATGGAATTTCTGAGAGAGCGACTGAGGAATATGAGAGTGCCAGGGTGAAGGTGGCTAGATTTATTGGGGCGGCGCCTTCTGAGATAATTTTTACTTTCGGGACTACGGCCAGTATAAATTTGGTGGCCAGTGGTTGGGCGGATAAAAATTTAAAAAGAGGTGATGAAATTTTGGTAACAGAAATGGAGCATCATTCGAATTTGGTTCCCTGGCAAAATTTGGCCAAAAAGAAAGGGTTAAAAATAAAATTTTTACCATTGAATGGAATTTTTTTGGATATTTCTGATGAAGTTTTAAAAAATTTGGTAAATGAAAAGACGAAAATGATGGCAATGGTGCAGGTGTCAAATGTATTGGGGACGGTAAATCCGGTTAAAGATATTATTGAAAAAGTAAAAAAGATAAATCCAAAAATAGTGGTGGTAGTGGATGGGGCCCAGGCAGTAGCTCATATGCCAATAAAAGTGAAAGACCTGGGGGCGGATTTTTATGCATTTTCAGGTCATAAAATGTATGGGCCGACAGGAATTGGCGTACTTTGGGGTAAAAAAGAAAGGTTGGAAGAGACGGAACCGGTTAATTTTGGCGGAGGGATGATAGAGGAAGTGACGGAGGAAGGTTTTAGAATGGCAAGTATTCCGTTTAGATTTGAAGGCGGGACACCGCCGATTGGGGAGGCAATTGGTTTGGGGGAGGCGGTTGATTTTATTGAAGAATTAGGATGGAAAGATATTATGGAGCAAGAGATAAATACGTATAAATATTTGGAGGAAAAGATCGGAGGGTTGGCGGAGATGATGGGTGAAGGGACGATAAAAATTCTGGTGATGAAGGGGGCGCATCCACATGATGTAGCTCAGATATTGGATACGGTTGGGGTATGTGTCAGGGCCGGACATCATTGTGCTATGCCTTTGCATCAAAAATTAGGACTAATGGCTAGTACCAGAGTAAGTTTGGCGGTTTATAATGACAAATCAGATGTTGATAAACTTATTGGGGGAATTAAAAAAGTTAATAAAATTTTTGTAAAGGAAGACTAATGGACGACAATTTGTATAAAGAAATAATTTTAGATAGATATAAAAATCCCCAGAATTTCGGGGAAATTGAGGATGTTAAGCAGGCAGAACAGGCTAATTATTTGTGTGGAGATAAATTGAAAATATATATTAAAACGGATAAAGACGGAGTAATTGAGGAGGCAAAATTTATGGGTGGTGGTTGTGCGATTTCGATGGCAGCGGTGGATTTACTTTTGGATGAGATTGTGGGGAAAAAGTTGAGTCAGGTGAAAAAGATGAAGGGGGAAGAAATTGAAAAAATGTTGGGAATGGATTTGACGCCAGCCAGAAAAAAATGTGCTTATTTGGGGTTGGAAGTGATAAAGAAAATATGATTTGAAATAATATTTTTGTTGATGGGTTTGGTAGAATGTATCCATGAAAGGAAATAAAATGTTACCCATAGAAGAAATGGGTAAAAAAGATTTGGAAAATATCAAAATGTTGTGTTTTGATTCGGATGGAGTGACGGTAGAGAAAGGGACAAAATTTTTGGATAGTGGCTGGACGATAACTCAGGATTTGAGTCCGGAGATGGGGAATAAAATGCTTAAATTAAAGGATAAATTTTGGATTAATGTGACTTCGGGTAGAAATTTGGAATTTTTAAAAAAAAGGTATGAGCTGGTATTGGGGGATAAGTTTAGTTTGCAGGCTGAGATAGGTAATATTGGTTGGTATAAAGATGGGGAATTTAGGGAACTTTGGAGTGAATATGAACTGGAACGGGTGGAAAAAATCAGAAAAATTTTAGAAGAGAAATTGTTGAGAATGGATGATTTTATTGCTTTTGAAGAAAAGGAAATGATAATTACAATTCATGCAAAAAATGAAATTGAATTAATTAATAAAACGGTAAAAGAGAATGATGAGAAGGGATGGTTGTATTGTTGGTGGAACGGTGAGGCATATGATATCGGACCAAAAAGATTTAATAAGGCAAGTGGGTTAAAAAAAATGGCGGATATTTTGGGTATAAATATGGATGAAATAATGATTGTGGGAAATGGAATAAATGATAGGGATATGAGAAACGGAGTGGGAATTGATGTCAGTACCGATCCTAAAAGTTTGAAGGCTGATTTTTGGACGGAAGGTGAAGAAGTTGGCGGAGAAAAACTGGTTGATAGAATTTTGAAGCTGGTTTAAGTAAGAGTTTTGATTTGGTGGTTTACAGGGCTTTGGTATTGTCTCTAGAATGGCTTATGGATATTGAGTTAACAGGTCGAAACGGTAGGGTGGTAGAGGAAGATCCGGATAAGGTGGATACAAAACAATTGACGGAGTTTTTAATGGGTGGATTCAGGGAATTTAAAAGAAGGGAAACGCCAGCGGAAAGGTTTGGAAGGAGAGTTATAGACAGGTTGGGTAAGGTGGCGGAGATGGCCGGATCGGGTGAAGTGTTATTGGAGCAATTAAATAGTAGGCCATTGGAAGGGATGTGGAGAAGGAATTTGCTTTGAGCCTGAAGTCAGATTTGAACTGACGACCTGCTGTTTACAAAACAGCTGCTCTACCAACTGAGCTATTCAGGCAATAGGAAATTATACCAAAGCAAAAGGCAGATTTATGTGTAAAATTGATTTATGAAGTCAAAGAGAATCTTGGTATTGACGGATCATATGCCATGGGGACATAGGTCAATAGCAAAAGCTATATACGGAAATTTAGAGGATAAGGCCAAAGGTGTGAAGGTTGAATTAAAATATGCTGAAGTTAGGGCAGAAACGGGGATAGGAGGGGATGCGTATGTGTTGTTATATAGATATTTACCAAAAGCTCATAGGTTGGTGTATAAGTTTTCATCAACGAAAATTTCAAGATTGGTGGTGAAGGATGTGGCGGACAGGAATGTATGGAGATTGAAAAAATTAGTTAATCAATACAAACCTGATTTGATAATTTCGGCATATTTTTTGCATAGTCAATCATTACAACGGTGGCGGGAGACGGAGGGTAAGGATTTTAAATTGTGGACGGTGGTGGCGGACCCTTGGACTAGTTATCAGGCGGCGATAGTTGAGGGTGCGGATTTGCATTTGGTGTATGATGAGGTGGGAGTAAAGAAAGCGCTTGATTTTGGTATTGAAAAGGATAAGGTTTTGGCAACAGGTTGGTGGACAAGGAAAGAAATGTTTGAGAAAAAAAATATGCGTCAAAAAATGCGAAAGAGTTTGGGTTTTGATGATGAAAGACCGGTGATTTTTGTTGGAGGAGGCAGTTTGGGGACAAATTCTTTGGCCAAATTTCTTCCGGTGCTTTTGTTGTCTAGACGGAAGATTGGGGTAATTTTTAATACCGGAAAAGATAAAGTAGCTTTTAAAATGGTTAAAGAGTATATGAGATTATTGGCCAGATTAAAGAAGAAAGATAAGGTGTTAATAAAAAATTTGGGATGGATTGAGAATATGGCGGAAATATTATCGGCAGTTGACATTGTTTTTGGAAAAGCCGGTCCTAATTTTATGTTTGATGTAGTGGCGGCGGAAAAACCTTTTGTGGCAATTACTCATATTGGCGGACAAGAGGACGGTAATTTGGAGATTATAAAAAAGAAAAAATTGGGTTGGGTGAAAGAAAAGAATACCAGTTTGTTGAGATTTTTTAGATTATATTTGAAGCGTCCGAGTTATTTTCATAAAAAATATGAGATGAGTATTCATGCGGAAGCGATAAAAAACAAGGGTAGTGGCGAATTGGTTTGGAAAAGAGTTAAAAAGGATTTGGGGATATAAAAAAATCCTACCAAAAGCTTTTCTTCAATAGTGGCTTTTCCAAAAAGGAAAATTACGTGCGGAAAACTATTTTAAAGCGAATTGCTTTAAAAAAACGTTCTCCTTAACCAAAGGTTAGTAAGAAAAAACACCTTCTTAAAGATTTGCATTTTGGTAGGACAATTAATTATAACATTTGTGTTTAAAGATTGAATCTATTAGTAAATTTGTGATAATATAGCCAGTATGATAAGCATATCCAAAAAGGTGGAGTACAGTATCAGCTTAATTACGTATTTGTCTAAATTTGAGGGGAAAATAATTTCTCTGAAGGATGCGTCTAGGGAATTAGGTTTGCCTTATAGGTTTTTGGCACAGTTGGCATCATCTTTAAAACAGGGAGGACTGTTGGAAAGTAAGGAAGGAAAAACAGGCGGGTATAATTTGGAGAAGGGTTGGAAATCAAGAAATATTTATGATTTGGTAAAAGCTTTGGGAGAAAACGATCATATGGTTAAGTGCCTGGCAGGGGAAAAATGTGTCAGGGAAGCCAAATGTAGTGCCAAATTGATATGGCAAAAGTTGGAGACGGTCTTTGTGGATGAATTGAAAAATATTAAGTTATCAGAATTACAATAAACAGAAATGAAAAAAGAAGAAAAATTAATTAGTAAAGATATGGTGATAGCTGAGTTGGTGGAAAAATACCCGGATTTGGCCATGGTCTTGGTAGAGGACTATGGATTTCACTGTATTGGTTGTTTTGCTTCCGGAATGGAGACTCTGGAGCAGGGGGCAATGGTGCATGGGATGGGAAAGGAGGATATCAAAGTGATGATAGAGAATTTAAATGAGCTATTGATGAGTGAGAAAAATTCAGGAAAGTCAAAAACCGGGAATTAAAATTCGGCTAAAAAATTGGATAGGAGGAGTCATAATGATAGAAAGTAGATTTGACCCGTTAATCGGAAGAAATAGTGCAATTAAAAGAATAGGAGTACTATAACGACTAAGTGCATCCTGCCATTGAACGGATTCGGTAACGGGAAGCAGATTGAGAAAAATTTTGGAACCATCCAGGGGCCAGAGAGGAATCAGATTAAAAATGGCAATGGATATATTGATGAGAATGATGAGCTGTAAAAAAATTAGGTTGTAACCGGTAATATTTATAAATATAGCGGTAATGATGGCAATTATAAAATTACTTGCGGGACCGGCCAGGGCGATGATAAATTCGTCGCGTCGGGGATGGGCGAGGTTGTAGGTGTCAATGGGGACAGGTTTGGCCCAACCAATGGTGGGTAATCCGGTGAGAGCGGTGACAAAAGGAAGGAGAAAAGTTCCGATAAGATCGGCATGTACCAGAGGATTGAGGCTTAAACGGCCATAAGAACGGGGAGTCGGATCACCGAGAATGTCGGCGGCCAGAGCATGACTGAATTCGTGGACGGTGATTGTGATAATTAGGGCTATAAATGCCAGAAAATTTATCATGTTTAAAAAAATGGGCTTATTTGTTATAGTATACCCCATATGAGAACTTGCAGCATTTGTCAAAAAGGCACTTCTATTGGAAGAAATAGATCACATGCCCAAAACAGAACCCCTAGAACTTTTAAAGCCAACATTCAAAAGGTAACTTTAACGGTAGGAGGGGATAAAATCAGTGGTAATTTTTGTACAAAGTGTTTGAAAAGAATCAAAAAAGATGTCAAGGATTCGGCGGTGGTGACGGCTTAAGATTTTTTTATAGTGTAGTAATTTTCAACTTCAGACCAGTTGGTAACTTTTTTGCCTTCGATTTGGATTTGTTGGGGAGTAATTTGATTTTGATTTAGGGTGGCGGATAAAATTTTCATTTTGAAAAGATCTTTTGATTGATTGGTAACGTAGGTCCAGGCTGTTGGCCAGGGGATGAGAGCCCGGATGAATCTTTCGATTTTGTCGGCAGGTTGACTCCAATCGATTTGACCGTCTTTTTTGGTAAATTTGGGGAAATAAGTTTTTTGAGAGTGGTCTTGAGGGGTCAGAAGATGAGGGTTTTGGACATAGGATTTGAGGATGGAATTTAGGTTTTGAGAAGCCAGAGAAAAAGCTTTTTGGTAAAAAGAGTCGGCGGTATCGTTTGGGGAGATATTGAGGGGAATTTGGGTGATAATCGGGCCGTGATCCGGGAGAGAATCGATTTGAAAAAAGGTGACAGCGGAGGTGGTTTCACCATTGATGATTTGCCAGGGACCGGGAGTCGCGCCTCGGTATTTGGGGAGGGGTGAGGGATGAATATTGATAATTTTATATTTGAGGATGTCGATGAGGGTTTGGTCAAAAAATGGTGGCCCATAGGCGACGACTAGGGCCAGGTCAGGTTTTAGAGATTTAAAAAGGTCGGTAAATTCGCTATCAAATTTTTGCGGTTGGAGGAGCTTTAATTGATGATTTTGGGCAAATTGGGCAACTTGGTTGGGGGTAATGTGTTGAAGACGACCTTGGGGCCGGTCCGGCTTGGTAATTACGACTAATATGTTAAATTCCGGGGAATTTAACAGTTGTTTTAGAAATATGGTTGAGTATGGTGAGGATCCAAAAAAGACGATATTAATCATGCTTGATTATAACTTAGAGCGAGTCTTTGGTAAAATATAGTTCAATGAAAAAAGTTGTGGTGTATCCAGATAAAATTTTGAGGGTTAAGACCAAAATAATTGAGGATTTTAATGGTAGATTAAAATCTGATGTTAAAGATTTGGCGATGGCTTTGGAAAAAAGTTATGGTGTGGGATTGGCAGGACCTCAATTGGGGATGGATAGAAGATTTTTTGGACTAAAGGATGAGAAAACAAAAAAGGTAAAAGTTTACATAAATCCCAAAATTGAGCAAGTAATTGGCCAAAAAATTTATCCAATAATGGTTGACGAGAAAGGAAATCAGGATGAATTTTTGGAGGGGTGTTTAAGTTTTCCCGATTATTGGGGGACAGTAAAGCGTTATTTTAAAATTTCGGCGAGTTGGCAGGAATTGAATAAGGGTAAATTGGAAAATAAAAAAGAAATATTGGAAGGATTGGAATCGATAGAGTTTCAGCATGAGTTGGATCATTTGGACGGAGTATTATTTATCGATCATATAAAGGCAGATGGCGGAAAGTTTTATCGATGGATGGGGGAAAAGATGGTTAAGTGGAATTTGGATGAAGTGATAAAAGGGAATTTATAATTAGATTTATAAATTTTTCATCATATTTTTTTTCGCTTCAAGATCGTTATGTCTTTGGGCTTCAAAAAAATATGATTTCAAAGTTTATTGATTATTAATTGATTTGATTTGTTTGAGATAATTTTGGGCGTCGGGATTGGTGGGGGCATATTTTAGGGTATATTCGAAATATTTTTGAGCCATAGGGTAATCTTTCAAATTGAAATAAATTTTGGCCAAATTAAAGTGGGCATAGTCATAATTTGGTTTTAAATTTATGGCTTCTTGGTAAAATTTTATGGCATTTTCGGTATCTTCGATGGTGTCGAAAAATCTGGCTAGGGTATAAAATGTTTTGGCGTCGGTGGGGGCAAGGTCGGCGACTTGAGCCAGAGATTTGATGGCATCGGTAAAGTATTTTGAATCGATAGTACTCAAAAGATAATAATTTTGGGCTCTGATTTTCCAAAAATTGAGATTGTAAGGAGAAAGACGGACGGATTGATCGGAAGTTTGGATGGCTTGGGAAAGATATTTGGAAGTATTGGCGGCATCATTTTGTTGGTGATAGCTTAGGGAAAGATTGGTGTAGATTGAGGAGGCCAAACTAAGATAAGTGGCTTGATTGGGGAAATGACTGAGACTGATATTGATTTGGTCACGAGCGGGCAGAAGAGAGGTTTCCTGAAGTTTTTGAGCCTGAGAGAAAGTTAAATCTGAAATATAAAAGTAGATGGTTTGGGAAAGTATTTTGAAAGTAATCAGAGAAATAATGATGATCAGTGGCCATTTGAATTTGGAAACTTTGGCGGTAGAAATAGGGGAGGAGGAAGGGAAAAATGTCGGGAAAAGAAAAAAATAGAGGGAAACAATAACTACGGAAAAACCGACCGTATTGGTAATTAAAATTGAAACATAGCTCGAGATGACGGCGATAGTTAAAATATGATCGGAATTTTTTTTAATTAAATTATTTAGGAGAATAAAGATGAATGCCAAGATGGCCAAAAGATAGGTGATAAGTCCAAAGGTGCCGGTAGTTGCCAGATAATTTAAATACTCATTGTGGGCTTTGTTGTATAAAAAGTCCCATTCGGAAGTTAGGTTGTGAGCAGCGGGGCGGACCCAGTAGTAAGAGTAGGCAAAAGTTTCGGGACCGGTGCCAAACATGGGATATTGTTGCCAAAGTTTGATAGCGCCTTGCCAGACAATTTTGCGGATATCTTCGGACGGGGTGATATTGAGAGTCGGGATTTTTCCTTGTTCTTCTTTGGCGGTGGGGATAATTTGAGAGGGAAAGATATAGTCTTTGATAGGGTTTGAGATAATTAAGGATAATGAAACAAGTAAGATGAGATTGGAAATCAGAGCGAGATAATTTCTGGAAGTGGATTTAATAAGGTAAAGTAGGGTGAAAATAATTAGAGAAATTATGACGGCAATAATTCCTGATTTGGATTTGGTAAAAAGAAGGGAGGTGAAATAGGTAATTGATAGTAAAGACAGCATAATATGTTGTCTGTATTGGTTTTGGAGTGTTGATAAAATTTTGTAAAAAGAAAGGGGGATTAAAATACAAAGATAGGCGGCCAGCCAGTTGGGTTGGCCTAGGGTGGAAAAAACCCGGGAGCGGACGTCCTGAACCCAAAGATGGGCATCAATGCCGAAGTGTTGGGCTATTCCAAAAATGGCTACAAAAAAACCGGAAAGTAGGGAAACATTAATGATTTTTTGGATAAGTTTTTGATCGATATAGACGTTTAAAACCTGAAAAAGAAGATAGTAGGTGATAAGTGAATAAAGTCCGCCGTTTAGGCGGGAATAATAACCCATGAGAGAGGTGTGGAGATCAATAGAAAAAAAGGTTGAAATTGTTTGTGAGATAAGAAATAAATTTAAATAGAGATTTAGGGGATGAGGGCGAAAGAGGGGAATTTGATGATGAAAATGATTGAGAAGATGAAGATATATTATAATAATTGCCGTCGTATAGACAAAAATCATTTTGGGGAGTTCGAAAAGTTCGGAGTTGGCAGAAACGTAAATTAGAGGAGTGGCAAAGAAGAGGAAGAGAAAAAGGGCTTTAATAGTTTTTGAAAGAGACATTTTGTTTATTTTATATTAGAACTAGTTGTTTGTGGTACCGGAGAGGTAGGGATTAGTTTATACTTAACAGGTGTTATCATTTGGCAAAATTAAATCAAAAATTTATAATTTGACTAGGGAGTTTTATTGGGAATTTGGAGTGGATTTGGGTAGCAGTAATATTGTAATTTATTTGAAGGAGAGGGGATTGGTGGTGGATGAGCCGTCTTTGATTGCCAGACAAAAAAAGAAAAGGTGGACGGGTTTATCGGCGCCAAAGACTAGTTTGGCGGTACCGATGGCGTTTGGAGCAAAGGCAAAAGAAATGTTGAATCGCGAACCAAAACATTTGGAAGTTGTGGCGCCGATAAAAAACGGAATTATTTCGGATTTGGGGGCGGCTGAAACGATGGTGTCGCATTATTTGAAAATTGTCAATGAGATTCCTTCGAAATATCCGAAATTTTTAAAACCTAAAGTATTGGCCGGAGTACCATGTAGTATCACGGAAGTTCAAAAAAGAGCGGTAAGATCAGTATTTTTAACGGCAGGTGCCGGTGAAGTAATTTTGGTTGAGGAGGCAATTTTGGCGGCTGTAGGGGCCGGGTTACCGGTTGGGAGTTCGGCCGGGTTGATGGTGGTGGATATTGGCGGTGGCAAGACGGAAGTAACTTTGGTTTCTTTGGGTGGGGTGGTGGTGGGTGGAGGGATAAAAACCGGAGGAGACGATTTGGATTTGGCGATTTTGAATTTTATAAAAATGAAATATGGTTTGTTGATTGGGACAAATACGGCAGAGAATATCAAAATTGAGGTGGGAAGTTTATCGCTAAAGAGCGGAGAACCACAAAAAACAATGATAGTAAGAGGCCGGGATTTGGCGACAGGATTGCCTAAGACAGTAAAAGTGAGTGGCGGAGAAATATCTGAGGCATTGGGGTTGGAAGTATCAAAAATAGTCAGATTAGTAAAAGATATTTTGGATCAAACACCGCCGGAATTGATGGAGGATGTATTAAAAAGAGGTATTATTTTGAGCGGAGCGGGGGCGTCTTTAAGAGGAATTGATCGGGTGATTGAGGAAGAGACAAAAATCGCGACCAGAGTAGTGGAAGATCCGGCTTTGACTGTGGCTAAGGGATTGGGGATATTGATTGAAAATCCGGAATATTTGGGACAGGTTAGGTTGGTATTGGGGGAATAAAAAATGGGTGAAGAAATTAAAAATAGCTGGTTTTATTATTTGGCCAAATTAACTGTTTTGATAAGTTTAGGTTTACTTTTGGTGGTGGTTTTTAAATTATCGGTGATAAAAAACAGTTATTACTTGAGTTTGGCCAGGGATAATAAAATTTTTGAAACAAAGATTCCGGCAGCCAGAGGACAGATATTGGACAGAAAAGGCAGAGTAATTGCCAACAGTGTATATCAGTATTTTAAGATTGTGAACGGTGTGAAAGTTTATGATAGCTCGGGAGATTTTTCCGGACTAAAGTTTGAGGGTAAGGATTTATCGTATGATTTGAAAAGACAGTATCTCTACAAAGAATCAATGTCTTTGGTAAGCGGATATTTGGGAAAGGTGAATGAGGAAGAAATGAAAAATGATAAGTGCGGGGAAGAATTGAGCGGTGATATGTTAGCGGGGAGGGGAGGAGTTGAGGAGTATTGGGAATGTAAATTACGCGGAAAAGATGGCAGAAGATTGGTGGAGGTGGATGCCGTTGGCCGCTATGTTCGGGAGTTGGGTCGCCAGGAGCCGGTGGAAGGAACGGATTTAAATTTAAGTATAGATGCTTTTTGGCAGGATAAAATTTATAAAATTTTGGATGGTAAAAAAGCGACAGTGGTAATGAGTGACCCAAAAACCGGTAAAATTATTGCTTTGGTGTCTTCTCCCGGTTTTGATCCCAATGTTTTTTCATATCAAAAAGATAATCAGGCAATTACAAATTATTTGCATGATAAGGAAGGATTGCCTTTGTTAAACCGAACTATCGGAGCTAGATATTACCCGGGATCGGTTTTTAAAATTGCGATAGCCAGTGCCGGATTGGAATCTAAAAAAATTGATAAAAATAGTTTGATAGAAGATACGGGGATATTGAAAGTCGGTGATTATAGTTATTCTAATTGGCTGTGGACTAAAAGCGGAACAACGGATGGAATGGTGGATATAGTGACGGCGATAAAAAGATCAAATGATATCTTTTTTTATAAATTAGGAGAAAGGTTGGGAGTGGATGAAATTAAAAAATGGGCGATGAAATTTGGTTATGGGCAAAAGACGGGAGTGGAATTACCGGGAGAATTGGAAGGAATTGTACCGGATAATAAGTGGAAATTGGATACGAAGGGAGAAAGGTGGTATTTGGGAGATACTTATCATTTGGCGATAGGACAGGGATATTTGAGTGTGACGCCCTTGCAGGTAAATCAAATGACAAATGTGATTGCCAACAATGGAATCAGATGTGCGATGAGTATTGATAAGGATAAAAAACCTAATTGTATTGATTTGAAATTAAATAAGACAACTTTGACTTTGGTTAAAGAAGGTTTAAGACAAGCATGTCAAAGTGGGGGAACAGCATGGCCTTTGTTTAATTTTAAGACAAAGTTGGCATGTAAAACAGGAACGGCAGAAGTCGGGGACGGAAGTGATGATACCCACGCCTGGTTGACGGCTTATGGACCGGTGGATAATCCTGAGATTTCGATAACGGTATTGGTGGAGAGGGGAGGTGAGGGTTCGGATGTGGCGGCTCCGATTGTGGGAGATATTTTAAAAGAATGGTTTGGTGAACCGGAGACGAAAGTACCGAGATATGATGCCGATCATAAGGTAATTTATGGAGATACAATAAATGAAGAAGAGATTCTTTCGGAATAGGTGTGTGATAATTATTACGGGTGACAAAATTAATAATCAAATATTCTGATTTTGAATTTCCTGATTTGTTGAAAGAAATGTCGGATTGTCCAAAAAAGCTATATTGTGTGGGGAATGTGGAATTGTTGAAGAGTAAAAAAATTATTTCGGTGGTGGGGAGCAGAAATATGAGTGTGTATGGTAAAAAAGTGATTGGTGAATTGGTAGGTGGATTGGTAAAAGATGATTGGGTGATTGTGTCGGGGATGGCTTATGGGGTGGATAGTGAGGTACATCGGAAATGTGTCCAAAATAAGGGCAAAACTATTGCGGTATTGGCTTCGGGAGCGGATATAGCGACACCAAAAGGAAATAGTGAAATTTATAGAAATATTGTAAATAATGGAGGATTAGTAATTTCGGAGATAAATTTTGGAGAAATGCCAAAAAGTAAAAATGAGTTTTTAAAGAGAAATCGGATAGTAGCCGGAATCGGGATTGGAGTGGTGGTGATTGAGGGAGGAGGGCAAAGCGGAAGTTTGGTGACGGCTAGGTTGGCGGCGGAAGAAGGGAGGGAGGTATGGGCGGTACCGGGGAGAATATTTGATGAAAATTCAATGGCGACTAATTGGCTGATAAAAAACGGGGCTACAATAGTGATAAATACCCAAGAGATAGGTTTAAAGTGATATAATAGAGATATGTTGAAATCGGTGGAAAATAATGTGAGAAAATTTTTTGATTTTCCTTTGGTCCGAAGAGGGGTGGATGTGGCTTTGGAGATAGAATATGGTCGGACAAATGTTTTGAAAAATGATTTGGACCCGGCTAAAGCCAGGTTAGTAAAGGCAAGAGAGAACAGATTGGTTAATGAATTAATTTTTGGCAGGAGAGGAGAATTTAAGGAATTATCGCTGATAGATGTGGCTGTAAAAATGGGAGCGTGTGTGGGGACAGGAATTGCAGCTAGGGTTTTGATAAAGACTAAAGCAGTAGGGGTAAGAAAAAGTGAAAGTTCAGGGCAATTTAATTTGGTTTTGACGAAAGATGGCAGAGTGGTGATATAATACGGCCATGAGTTGGAGAAAAACACAAGAAATAGTTCGGGTTGCATTTGAATTACCTCCTAGGGGAGAAGATGGTGTGTATGTTATTAAAGATGGGGAATCGACGAAAGCTCTTGGTCCAAATGATGGGAGAATTAGGGCTGCTAAAGAAGTATTGAAGAGACAGGGATATGTGAGAGTGAGCTCAGGAGGAGTTGAATCAGAATTTGCCGTACTTTCGTCAAGTCAGGCACACCCTACTGAAATTAGAAATAAAAAATTAAGTACAGGAAGAAGAAGGCAGGGATATTGAAGGCTTGACAGATGGTGTTAAGATAGACGACAATGGCAGATATGCAAAAAAAGCTATTGGTAGTGGAATCTCCGACAAAAGCACGTACAATCGGTAAATATTTGGGTAGCGACTATGAAGTGATTGCGACGGTGGGTCATTTGAGGGATTTGCCAAAAAGTAAAATGGGAGTTGATCCTGAAGATAATTTCAGAGTTGACTATGAAATAAGTCCGGACAAAAAAAAGGTAGTAAAAGAGTTGTTGGAAGGGGCAAAAAGGGCGGACAGTATATTGTTGGCAACAGATCCGGACCGTGAAGGGGAGGCGATATCCTGGCATGTTAAGTGGCTGATGGAAAATGATAAAAAGCCGGTGGATAGTAAAAAGATTTCCCGGATTTCTTTTCATGAAATTACCAAGGAGGCGGTAGAAGAGGCGTTGAAGAAAGCCGGAGATGTGGATTTGGATTTGGTTGATGCTCAACAAGCCAGAAGAGTTTTGGATAGAATGGTGGGTTATTCACTTTCCCCTGTTTTGTGGCGAAAAGTACGTAGAGGTTTGTCGGCGGGTAGGGTTCAGTCGGTAACAGTAAGATTGATTGTAGAGAGGGAAAAGGAAATTGAAAAATTTAAATCTGAAAAATTTTATCGAATTTTTGCCGAGTTTAAATCGGGAGAAAATGTATTTAGGGCGGAGTTGATGAAGGTGGGTGAGCAAAGGGTTCATAAGAGTCAAAAATTGGAATTATTTGATGGAAATTACACGTATAGTCGGACTATATTTGAGGATAAAAAGAAAGCTGAAGATTATGTAAAAACTTTAAGTGATCAATATTTGATAGATAAGGTGAGCGGGAAAGAAGTTCACCGGACACCATTACCTCCGTTTACGACTTCAAAATTACAACAGAATGCTTCCCGAAGAATGGGTTGGTCGGGTAAACAAACAATGAGTGTGGCACAGCATTTGTATGAAAAAGGTTTGATTACTTATCATCGAACAGATTCGGTATATTTATCTGACAAGGCAGTAAATGAGTTTCGATCGTATATTGAGAAAAAATTTGGGGCGGAATATGTGGTTAAAACGGTAAGACATTACCGGAATAATTCCAAAAATGCTCAGGAAGCTCATGAAGCTATAAGGCCGACCAGTGTAAGTAATTTGGGAGAGGATTTGGAAGCCAGGGAGAAAAAATTATACGAAATGATTTGGAAAAGAGCCGTGGCGACTCAGGCGGCGGCAGCAATTTTGAAAAATACCAAGGTATTGATGGTAAATAAGGATGGTTTGTTTGAGTCGAGCGGAGTCAGAATGATGTTTCCGGGTTTTTTGAAAATTACCGGGGAAACGTATGAAGATCAAATTTTGCCGGAGATGAAGGTGGGGGATAAATTAAAAGCGAAAAAGACGGCAGCGGAAGAATATGAAACCAGTCCGCCACCCCGTTATACTGATGCTTCGTTGATTTCCAGTTTGGAAAAACAGGGGATTGGCCGCCCCAGTACTTATGCGCCGATAATTTCGACAATTCAGATAAGACAATATGTGGACAAGGATGAGGGGAAATTTAAGCCAACGTCTTTGGGTGTGGCGGTAAATCAATATTTGGTGACCAATTTTGATGATGTGTTATCGTTGCCTTTTACGGCAAATATGGAGGAGGATTTGGATAAGGTGGCTTTGGGAAAATTGGATTGGAAAAAAATGATGAAGGATTTTTGGGGAATATTTGAGAAAAAAGTAGTTACCGCGACTAAAGAATCGGAAAGAGTCAAGGTAGAGGTGGAAAAGTTGGGGAAAAAATGCCCGGATTGTAAAGAGGGGGAATTGGTAATTAGGGTGGGAAGATTTGGAAAATTTATATCATGTTCCCGATTTCCGGATTGTAAATATACGGCTCAGTTTAAGGAATTGGCCGGGTTTAAATGTCCGGATTGCGGCGGAGAGGCCGTGGTTAAAAAGACCAAGAAAGGTAGGAAATTTTATGGTTGTGCCAATTATCCCAAGTGTAAATGGGCGGGATGGAAAAAACCTTAGTCTTTATTTAGTCTGATTTGAATTTCTTCACCTAAAGGTCTGCTGGTAGCGGGGGATAAATCTTGTCTTTTGGCAAAATTTTCAACAACGGATGGTCTGGCTAAAGATTCTCCGGCGGAAGTTTTAAAATAGGGGGTAAATTTTTCTGACATAATTGTATTTTATAAAATTATATTGATAAAAATGTTAGTCTTTTGACATTCTTCTGGAGATAATAGAAGATATTGCAAGGTCTAATTCAGTAGGGAGTTGTCCCGGAGCTAAATTAGCGATCAATTGTTCTGAATTACTTAATCTCCGTTCAGGAAGAGCTGCTTCGACTTGGCGGGAAGGAATAATGGTTCCTTCGGGTAGATAAGATAATGTTTCTGCCATAGTCTTTTTTAGTTAATGTATAACTAATTAAAACTATAGGATGTCCTATAACACTTGTCAAGGGGATAAATAGATTTGTTTAGTTTTGAAGGCCGCTGGCTTGGGCTTGGTCGGAAAAAAGGGTAGCGCGACAGTCCGGAGTATTGGGTAGAGTTTCGTTTTGCAGACAGAGAAGGGCGATTTGAGTCGGACAATCCAGACAATTTCTAGGATTTAGTGGTTGAAGAAGAAATTTACCGGATAATTCGTATTTTTTAAGCTCTGTACCCCGATATAGAATGAGTCCTTTTCTTATTTCGAATCTTGAATTCATGGCTGGTATTATACCAAATTCTAATTCAGACGACCTAGACGGCGTTGATTTATCTCATTTTGAACGGTGCAATCAGAACCTCCTGGTAAGGATCCTCTGCGACAATCTTTACCACATCCGTGACAACTATTGATTTGGCCGTTAGTAAGGGCAATATAATCCGGTTGGGGAGCGGGTTCGAGTTTGGTACCGCCTAGTCCAGGTATTCTTAGTTTAAATTTCTTTTTTTCGGACATAGTTAGTTGATAATTGCGGTACGTCGGTTTTTTTTACATTTTGGACCTTGATCGAGACAGTCGTGAGCAGAACAATTACGGCATTGGGGAGAAGTAAAATGATTTCCAGTTGTATCCAGTCTGGTTAGAGAAAAATCTGCTTGATCGTAATTATCACCAAACCGATCTGAAATTTCTTCTTGGAGTCCGATTTGTTGATCCGGGGAAAGTGTTTTGGCCATAAGTGCAGGTTAATTAATATAGGCGATTATATAGACAAAAGGCAACAAAGGTAAAGGTCTGTCTTTATTTTTCTGATGCAGTTATAATTAGGGTTGGAAAAAATGCAGGGTCTGGTTGGAATTAGTGTCCGGATGGAGGTAGGCGTCTTTGGGTGCAATGATCGAATGGTTCACCATCACAGGGTCGAGGGCAATCTAAAAAACAGGTACCATCCATAATTCTAGTTTGTAAATTTACAAGTTTGGGGTGAGAGGGCGGATTTGTTTTTGTATCTTTTTTTGATTTTTTTTGGGGAGGAGATAGTAGTTTTTCTTTTGGCATAATTTAAAAACTATACTCGTTTGCTGGTGCTAATTGCAATGGGAGAAAAGAGGGGTGGGAGGATCTTATTTCTTTTTACCCCAACGTTCCTGAGAAATTCGGATTAGTTTGTCGCGTTGTTGATTTTTACAGTCAAGAGGAGGCAGAGTGACGGCGTAAAAGGGTTGGGTAGTTTCGGAATCGATACTTAATTTACAGATAATTTGATAACGACCAATTTTGACCAAATCTGAGGCGGGGAATTGATCGCCAAATTCTTTTTGGAGGACGTAGGCGTCGTTGTTGCCAACAACGAAGGAAGCGATGGAGCCGACATTGCCGAGAATGGCTTCCTGGATGGGACGTTCGAGTTGGGCCATGTATTGGTTGGCGACAATAAGATTTAATTTAAATTTGCGGGCTTCAGAAAGAATTTTGATGAAAGCTTCGGTGGCAAAGTTTTGAAATTCGTCGACATATAGGTAAAAATCGCCGCGTTCTTCGTGGGATTGGAAGACACGGTTCATGGCAGCCAGTTGGATTTTGGTAATTAACATGGCACCCAGTAGCGCTGAATTATCTTCGCCTAATTTACCGGTGGAAAGATCGGCAATAAGAATTTTTTTCTGATCCATAATATCTTCGATATTAATTTTGGATTGGGCGTGGGCAACGGTGTTTCGGATGTTGGTGGAGGAAATAAATTGACCGACTTTATTTAAAATAGGAGAGATGGCTTCGTTTTGGAATTTGGCGTCCATTTGGGCAAATTCGTTGACCCAAAAATTTTTGAGAGTTGGATTTTGGAGTTGACCGACGACTTTGGTGCGGTAATTTTTGTCGGTAAGAATGTCAATAACATTACCCAAATGGGAATCGGGAGTATTGACTAAAGTTAGAATAGCGTTGCGAAGGATATGCTCGAGGCGGGGACCCCAGGAAATATTACCGTAAAGTTTTTTGAAAATGGAAAGGGTACCGGAGGCGACTAATTCGCGTTGAGAATCGCTTTTGGCTTCCAAAACATTGAGAGGATAAACATAATCGGGATCGGCGGGATTAAAGTAACAGCAATCGTTGATTCGGGAAGAGGGGATATAGTCGAGAATGGTATTGCATAAATCGCCGTGAGGGTCGATGATAGCGACACCACGACCTTTGCGGATATCATCGATGGCCATGTTGGCGATCATGGTGGTTTTACCGGTACCGGATTTTCCGATGACATACATATGGCGACGACGGTCTTCGCCTTGTTTGATACCAAAGATGGAATCCTTGTTTCGGAATTCGGCTTTGGCAAAGAAAGTAGTGTTTTGTTTTTCTTCGTCGCTGGCTCCGTCGGCTATTGGTAAATTCTCGGGAGGATCGGCATAAAGCTTTTTGCCCCAGGCGATGTTTGGGATTTGGGTGCGTTTGTTGGGGAGATGCCAAAGGGCGGCCAGTTCGTCGGTATTTAAAACTTGAGTTTTGAGTGAGGTGTCAAGAGCGCGGTTTTTGATAGATTTGGGGAGTTTGTTTTTGGATAAGAATCCAGGAGAAGAAATTTTGATGTAGTTGCCCCGGGGAGAGGTGTAGATTCCAAAAGAAGAAGAAAAAGATGAAGTCAGATGGGGACTGTTGGTAACTAAATTTATTTGAGTCAAAACACCGGGATAGGCAATTTTTTGTTCAAAAACCATTTTATCGGGATGTGATTGGCGGAAATTTTTTTCTTTGTCTACCAAAATACCGTTTTGGATGGTGGAGGTAATTCGTGACTGCCAATTGCGGGGAGCGGGGGAAAGAAGGATTTGATATAGGAAA
Organism: Candidatus Shapirobacteria bacterium; assembly: GCA_003542615.1. Lineage (GTDB taxonomy): Bacteria > Patescibacteriota > Microgenomatia > UBA12405 > UBA12405 > UBA12405. The sequence continues at coordinate 21,093 of DPKG01000012.1, forward strand.
AAATCAGAGGTGTTGATGGCACGGGCCAGGGGAGAGAGGATGGAATTTAAAGGATCGGTGTCTTTGAAGTCGCGGATGGTTTTGATGGGATAGTCGTAGGAGCGGGCGAGGGTTAATTGGGAAAATTGTAAATTTTTGCTTGTAAATAAATTTTTGCGGTGCTCGCTACCTTCGGGCTGTCCTCCCGATAAATCGGGAGTCACGCGATCGCTGCGCGCCGAAAAATTATTTACTTCGCTTCCATTATTCAAATAATCATCGGTTTGGCGGGTGAGGGCAGAGGGGTATTGGGCTAAAATTTGGGCGCGGAAAAATTCAATTTGATCTTTGTTGGCGACCAGGTAGAAATGAATTTGGCCGGCAGTCAGGACGATTTCCAGGGAGGCGATGGTTGGTTTTTTACCGAAAAGACGGTCAAAAAATGAAATTGACGCAGCTTGGGAGAAATTGGAAAGGAGAGAGGACATGGATTCGACGGTAAGTTCATTATCCTGGGGTAGACGGATTTCAAGAAAGGTAAGATTGGGATTTCCGGTATCGGGCATAAAAGTATTATAGATGATAAAAGCCTTGATAAGGACAATAAAAACCAGGGCAAAAACGAGTCTAGCTAAATTTAACATGAAAAGATATTGCTTGAAACAGTTTAATTTTGATTGTAATTTGAGTTAGATGACATCAAAGAGATATGCAAAAGAAAATGGGATGGGAGGAAGAGGTCGGGCAAAATCTGAATGGCAAGTCAGAAAAGACTTGGAGAAAGAAAAAAAGAGAAAGCATAATTTGGCAAGAAAAATAGCTTCAGAGATCAGAAGATTTGATGATCAAACGGATGGGGAAATGGCAAATGAGACCAAGGCAAATTTGCCGGAAATGCGGACATGTATAAATTGCGGCGAAAGTTCTTTAGAAGTGAGACCAACCAGGTTTGAAGGTTTGAGTACCAGGATTGGACCGTTGAATGCAGAAATGTGTCCCAGGTGCCGGAGAATGGTAAATGGAGGGGAATTGAATCCGGCAGATTTGTTTCCGACTTATAGAATAGATCAGAGAAGTGAGAATGTCAGAACGAAGGTGGTACAGGGTTTTAGGGAAGATTGGGTGGACAGACGGGATCATTTGCCGACTCAGTTGGCCAGGGTGGCGACTCCCAGGCAGGATATCGGGCCGGTAGAAAGCCCCGGGAGTGTTTTGCGGGGAATATTACACGATAGGTTGGAAAAATAGGTGTATTTGGTGTGTATTTGGCCTATTGCAAAAATAAAAGGACTTGGGTAGAATATGACTATCATATTATAGGTTGGACTATCTAACTAAAGCAGTTAGCCAAGTTCGGACTATAATAGTTCCTTAACAATCCGTGTTTCTTTAACAAACCCATCCCTAAATCAAAATCTCCCCCAGCCCCTCTTTGATAAGAGGAGAGTAAAACAAAAAATTGTTCGAGATTCCGGTGATTATCGGAATAAAGTTTCCAGTGGAAACACCAAAAGAGAGTATGAATGCTTATTTTTCGTATTTTGTTTTGGTGTTTCCCGTAGGGAGACAAAAAATTTTTTTCGACAGGAGAATGATGATGGCTAAGAACAGCACAAAATCCAAAAAAGATGAGAAGCAGGAAGCAGCGGCACGTGAACGTGAACTTCAGAAGCTTGGGCGGCAATTTCCCCAAGCGTCGAAGGTCCAGCTCGAAAACGCTGTGGCAACCGGCCAGTTGGAAAATTTAGTCGGAGGGTCAAAATGACCGCCCACCCAACCGGCGACCCTCGGACGTGTCAAATAGAAAACTGCGCAGGTTGCAGTTTTCAAGCTTTATGTCGTAGTAAATCCCTAGCTCGACCAGCTGCCAACCTGAAATTGGTAGCTAAAGAAATTAGTCAGCGAGATTTTGAGCTGACAAATTTGTCGGGTTCGGGGAACGACGGAAATTCATTGTCGTAACCCGATTGGGGGAAAAATGGAAGGTCCGGGCGATTTTTTTATCTTTATTGATATGCGCCCGGGCCTTCCGAGAAAGACTTTTCAAAGATCTCCCCCCCCCCAAAGGGGGACAAGCACAAAAAAGAACAAGAAAAAAAGAAACACGGATTTATAAATTAAAACCCCCTGTATCCCCCTTGAAAATGGGGACAGGAATAATAATTTTTTTTAAATTATGCCAGGAATAGGAATAGGAGAAAAATCAGAAATAAGTAAAATACCCGGATCGGTATTAAATAGGCCTTTTGAGAGAGGAGTGAAGCGAACCGTGGTAGATGGATTGAGAAGAAGAGAAAGGGTTCCGGATGGTAAAGGTAAAGGGGTTAAGACCAAAGAAACACCTCAAGAGACGGTGGGGTGGCCGGATTTATTAGAAGATGAAGATTAAATAAATTATAAATTTAAAATAAATATGGCAAAATTTAAACCAGATTACGTACCAACAAGGGGAACAGGAGACGGATCGGGAAGTGATGATTGGAAAATTATTGAAGAATTAAGAGGTAGAGTGGGAAAAAAGCATTGGGGAGATTTACCAAAAGATTGTCAGACGGGGTGTTTGGGTAATTTAAGACAGTTAGTGGTGAGACAGAATGGGAGAAATGTTTTAGTAATTGCAGAAGGGAAAACAGAGAAATAATGGTAAAATAGAGATAGTTAATATTTTTTAAAATAAAAATGTTTGAATTTGAAGAAAAAGATAAAAAACCAAAAAAAGTTAAACCGGTGGGAAAGACTCCCGGGCAAATTGTTGGACGAAGGTTAGGTGAGTTGGGGAAAAATGCACCTGGTGGTTTGCTAATTAGTGATGCCGGTATTCAAACGATGGTAGAGGAAGCAAGAGTTGAAACAAGTAGACGTAGGAAAGTAGTGCCAATAAGGCCAGAAGATTTCTAATATTAATTTTTTAAAAATTATGGAAAAAAGGGGAGTAGAGAAATTTGTTGATAGGCGTGGTACATATAGAGTAATAAAACCTGATGGGACTTCGGAGATGGGGGTTGATCCAGAGACTTTGGAGATGTCGGAATTGACCAGAAAGTTGTCGGTTGCGGAAGTAGATAAGTTGAGAAAACTTGGATATAAATTGGAGAATAAAGATCCGAGAGTTGATACAGGACCGGGGAGTAATGATTAGAAAGTGATGTCTTATAAATAAAAATTATTGATTGACATTTATATTTTGCTGATGTATAAATGGTCATGTTGCAAAACTCCCGAGCAATCGGGAAAAAACAACTAAATGTGAGCCTTAAAAACTTTCGGTAAATTCGAAGGTATTTTGGGGCTTTTTTTTGGTATATAGGGGAGACGTCTTAAAAATTGCTTTTTCGCACATCTCTTCTGGCACCTTAATAATTTGCGCCTATAAATAAAAAAAGTTCATTGATGATCTCCTTTGGGAGACTCAACCTTGAGAGTATAAAAAGTTTTTATGTTTTGAAGGTTGGGTCTTTTTTGAAGAAAAAGGAGAAAAAAATGGACGCCATAGTCCAAATGTTTCTTGACATACTAGGGGCGCTTTTGCAGCTCCTGAGTATGTTAGTAACCTTTGTTACCGGATTTGTAAGTGTACCCGGGGCAATAGGGTTATTGGTCGCCATGTTGGTGTTTTACGTAGCATGGCGGGAAACTAAAAACGCACTAGGAGCGGTAATATTGCTCGTGGTGTCGTTTTTAACTGTATATATCATATCGGCCTTTGTAGTTTGGCCTTTCCTCTTCGGGGGAAGTAGTGCCAGCTTAAAGAGCTGTTATGAGTCGGCTGGCTCGGATCAAGCCTCACTGGCAATTTGCCAGGGCATTGGTCAGAAGCCGGCTTCCCAGCTCCAGTCGGCGCCGCCTGTGGTATCACAGCCCCAGGGATTAGCGCCGACACAGGCCCCACAAGTGGTTCGACAGTTTCGGAAGGATGGTTTATCCATTCTCTCGAAAGCCTGGAATTTATTTCCAGGCGACTGGCCAAGCCAACTGGCTGGCCAGCTTGTCGGACCGGCTCAAATCCCAGTGGGAGTCAAGGCCTCACTTGTCTGTACAAATTGTCAACTGTTGACATCAAAAACAGATGAGAGATGGTCTTTAACTCTCACGGATACGAGTAGTGGTTCGGGAATGGTTCCGGTGACTCTAACAGTCAATGGATATTTCGCGAGGGAGTCGAAAGGCTTCAACGCGAATCCGTCGGGGAGCGAGTCGGTAGGGACTGGCAGTTGGGAGCAGATTTGCTCAACCTGTTATACCGATCTGATCGTACCGACCGCGACCCCCACGCCACCTCCAGCGGTGATTATCACCCCGCCGCCGGCAGCTGGAGCTGTGAGTTGGACTCCACAACTGTTTGCCCCGCAGAAGATCGTTGGGATTGGAACAGTTTGTGGAAAGGCTGTCGCTTCCAATGGGCAGCAACTGGGATGGATTCCCTGCTCAAACGGGCAACCGGATTTGAGTTCGGGGAAGTACATCCCTTTACAATAGGCGCAGAATTTTCGCGCCTCCTAACGACCCAACCCCGCGCTCCGCCTCCCTTCGGGGGGCGGAGCACAAACGGGGGGATTAGGAGGCGCAAGTATAAAATATATTAAGTTAAAAATTTAAATAGAATAAAAAATGAGTTTTTTGGATAAATTAAAAGATATCCCGGGAGTTGGAACTCCGGCGCCGGGAGCAGGCGGACAAAGAGAGGCGGGGCCGATAAAACAGGCACTGGGTGACATTAGCCAGGATCTACAAGTAAGAGCAGGAAATGCATTAATTGAAGGATACTATTCGGTAGTAAATCCACCAGAGAGGAAATCAAAAGTGAAGTTGAGTAAAGAGGAAAAATCAGAAAGAAAGAGGAAAAGAATAGATGCTATGAGGAAGGCGGGAGAGGTAGGGGTGGCAGGTTTGCATTTGGGAGCAGGGTTAATAAAAAGAGTGGTTAATGTGGCCAGAAAAAGTGATTTTAGCGTAAATAGATTGCCAAGCGGGGATAAAGAGGAAATAATTGATGGAGAGTTTAGAGATCTAGATGAAACTGAAGGAGGCAGGCAAAATGGCTAGTTGGAAAGATACATTGGGAGTCAGTGGTAATGGAATTCCGGGTGTTACGAGACCGCTTGATAGTTCGGGTACGGGTAATGAGATGGTGGTATATGATGATGGGAATAATGGTCGAAGAAATGTTAATTCTCCGGGTTGTTTGGGCATTTTCAAAGCGCCTGTGGATTTGGCGGTAGTTGGGTTTAAGGCTTCGGTTGGAGGGGGGATGTTGTTGTTGGCTAGAGCTATGAGAATTGCAGATCCGACTATTGCCTTGGGACATGAAAGTAAAAAGAGGAAAAAGAGACGGGAGAATCTGACATCTAGATTAGACGGGACAAAGAACTGGACTAGGGCAATAAGTAATACAGTTGAGAGTACGGAAATTATAAGAAAAAGTTCAGGTCGGGTAACTGCTTACGTAGCTAGGACTTTGGGTCCGGACAATATGGCGGTAATTGATAATACAATTATGGTGAATCAGCGAACTCCGGTTGATATTAAACCGGTTCAGCCTGATGAAATAAGTTTTGCCCAAAGACTTTTGGCGGCATCCGGTAGAGTCTCGGAAAAGCAGGTTATTGATCAAATTAATGCGGAGGCTTTGAGAAATTTGCATAAAGTTGGAGAATTGGCAGTTGATCAAATGGAAGCACAAAGACTTAGACAGTTAAGAGATAACGGTAATTTTGGAGTAACGAGAGTTAGCTGGTGGGAGGGATTGTTGGCAGCAGCCGGGGGCGCTACCGGCAGTACAGGGGAAGCGATTAACGGAGGATATAATGTTAGTGTAAATGGAGGGGTTTTGAATTTGAGAATTGGTCAAGGGGATGTAAATGCAATTGCTCCTGTTCCACAGGTTACGGTTGATCAAAAAATTCCCGGTATATATTCAGCAACCTTAGCAGTGGCGGACAAGGAGAGCCCAAGATTTGGTGAAAACATTTTTACTAGAATAATTCGAAAAATGGCAGGAACAGATGATGGAGTTAACATGCCATTAAAACCGGGAGGGGTTATTTTGGGAATGACAGGTAGTCCGGAAAAGACAATGTTTCCGGCTTTACATGTAGATGTTCATGCTAGAAGAATAGCTGATGTTTCTCAAGCTGGTGAGAAATTGACAAGAAGGTTGGAGGAATTGAAGAAGGTTGAGGGCAATAGTCCAGAACAAATGGTGAGAATCTTGATTGATAAGGCGTTGGAAGGTGCACAGCGAATTCCACGTAGACCGGTGGTTTTGGAAATATTAGGAAAGATTTCACCTACTGATGAAGAAATTACCAAGCCTGTTGTGACAGAACCAAGGCCGGAAAATACTACCTTAAATAATCAGGCGCTTATTGAAAGACCAACTAAGAGAATTGAAAAACCCAGAAAACCGAGTCAGTTGGAATTGGATTTGGCAAAAGCGGGAATTAATGATTTAGATGTGAGAAGTGCAAAACTTTTAATTAAATTTAGAGCAAATTATGAAAAAAAATGGAAAGAGAAATTTGGAGAAAAAGAAGCGAAAAGACTAATGAGAAATATTAGTAGAAGAGCAAGGACAATTTTGGAATTGAAAAATTGAGTAATTGTTGATTTTATAGGATAAAAAATGTTAAACTCCCTCGGAGATTTTTTTGGCAGATTTGCGCTGATTTAAATTTCCAAGCACTTTAACAACCAATCAAAAGATATTTATAGGCTTAGGTGATCCGAATTTGTAGTTATAAAAATTAGAGGGATAACTTTAAATTCGGGTCACTTAAGTGACACAAAAATGATGAAGTCGCCTTGAAAGGAGGCTGACGATGAAAAAGTTTTATAACTTAATAGTCGCCATCTTCCTGATGGCGACAGTGGTGGCGGCATTCCCGACCGGCTCGGCACGAGCTCAGGGAGGGGAACCTTTGCCCTCACCACAACCCCCAAGTTTCAGGCCGACTTTGGAATTAAACATTCCGGGGTTGCCTGAAAGTTTTGCCCAGATTCGCCCCGTTGCAGGAGGGGTGATTACCGGGAAATACTATGAACCGTATTTGCAACACGGTTCAGAACCACACCATACTGGTGTGGATCTTGGAATTGCCTGTGGGTCTCCGGTGAATGCGGTGGCCGACGGATGGGTAATTTTAAGCCGGGATGGTTGGAAAGATTATTCCGGTGGGATTGTAGCCGTTTACCACGGTTATGATCCAAACACAAAGTTACCATGGGTGACCTGGTACATTCATTTGGCTACCTTGAAAGTTGAGGTTGGTCAAAAGGTGGTATCGGGTCAAAAAATTGGGACGGTCGGGACTGCAGGAACCGGCTGTCATCTTCACTGGGCGGCAAGTAACAAGCTGCCTAGGGATTTCGCTGGTTGGTACGAACATGCCAGTGAGAGAAGAGATAAGCTGGGGTGGGTAGATCCATTAAGACCACCTCAGTATTTGATTAAGGAGCCTCTGCCTCCGGAGGAAATAAAACCCGTAATCGGAGACGAGGAGGTTCCATCAACTGATCCGGGGGACAATTCTGATTCTAGTGTGGGCTTGATAGCCACATTGGATAAGATCGCGGATGCGATCAGAATTGTTCCGGGATTAAAAATATATGCCGAATTTTGGGACAAATATAAGCAGTATTTGCCCTGGGCTTTGGCTATACTGGTGGTTTTATTGGTATTGACGGTTTTCCGGCCATTTCTGGGATGGCTGGGAAAGACTCGTTGGGGTAGACGCCGCGACCGAAAGAAAAAGCAATTTTTCTGGTTGTGGCTAGTGATCTTCACAATCTATCTGGTCCGAAAGGATCAGGGGTTGGAGGATTTGCTTCTCCTGGAAATGTTTAAATACGCTTTTGGTATTTGGGCATTTTTTACACTTTCAGGAGTACTTTATCGAATTTGGCGTCATTTTAATTACGATGCTGAAATCGAAAAAGTTCTGAAAGCAGGAGGAATGGATAGGTGGGAAGGGCTGAGAGAAGTTGTCCTCGCTCCGGTAATTTACGGAGTGTTGGTTCTAATTTTGGCCTGGATATTTGGGTATTTTTGGGGTGGCAGTCGAGTTGATGCCAGTGAACTCCCAATCCCAGTGTCCCCACCTGTGGAGGACCCGGTGGCTCCGTTGCCGGTAATTCCTCCATCCTCTAGGGATCCGATCAGCTTTGATTGCAATTTCAATGCAATTAAAGCCGGGTTGGGTCCGGTAAAGGTGGGTTGTGATGAAAACAACCTACCGACATTTAAGATTCGCTGGTGGAATGGAAATTATTTTAATTTCCAAATTCCGCCAAGGGTCTGGAATGCTGCCGTGGGGGCGGGCAGTACTCCAGAGCAGATAATCGGGGTGATAGTTTTTGGCAGTGCCGAGAGCACTGGTTTTACCAACTATCAGTCCGAGAATGAGGCGGGGGCAATGGGAGTGTTCCAATTTTTACCCGGAACATTCAAGCACTGGGCCCCCGAGGGGTTTAAAGACCCTAAATACCGGACAGACACACCTATTGCGGCGATCGCAGTCCGCAATATGCAGGAAAACGGTATGAAACAAATTTATGCCATGAGGGATATGGCGAAATATGTTTCATGCTTCCAGGGAGGTGGCGGGTGTAACACCTGGAATCATCATCAAGCACAGGCGGAATATGCCTGGAGGCTGACGGTGGCCCTGCGGGTGGCGGCCGGTATTAAATAGCGTGTAACAGTCCGAGAGGGTGTGGATTATAAATATCTTTTGTTGGTGGACACACCCTTTTTTGGTTAATGCTTTAGGCCTCCCCGAATTTTGGGGAGGCCGGGGGCAAAAGATCAGAGAAGGGTGTGCAAAAAAAATGTGTTATAATCTCTAGATTAAAATTTTTTAAAATTTAGCCTAAAACTACCTGGGTAAATCATACCCTTGGCTAAAATTTTTATAAGGAGTACCCCGGTGCTTACCGGGATAAATAAAATATGGCAGAAGATGCTAAAAAAGTTGTTAAGAAAACTGTAAATTTGACCGGGAAAAAGGCAAAAGGAAATTCTTTAGTAATGAAAGCGAAGAAAAGTAACGGTGTTAAGGTAAAAGATATTAAAAAACTCAACGAAGAGATGGCCAAAAAGAAGGCCCTTTTACAAGCTCAGGATGAGATTGTGAAGAACAATGGTGATCAGACTGAGGAAAAGAAAGCCCTTCGACAAGCTCAGGGTAAATTTGAAGATAAAAAATATAGTTTAACTATCGGTTTGAAAGATTTATTGAAAGCAGGTAGTCATTTGGGACATAAAGTTTCCAAAACCAATCCCAAAGCCAAAGAAAATATTTACGGAGTCAGGGACGGAGTTCAAATTTTTGATTTGGTTAAAACTTTGGAATGTTTGGATGATGCCTGTAATTTTGTTTATAATTTGACACGTAAGGGTAAGAAAGTAATTTTGGTAGGTACCAAAAGACAAGCCAGGGAAGTGGTTAAAAGAGTAGCTGAAGAAGTTGGTGTCGGTTATATTACCGACAGATGGTTAGGTGGAACAATTTCCAACTGGGAACAGATCAGTAAAAATATCAAAAGATTGGTTGATATCCGTGACGGATTGGAAAAGGGTAAATATGCCGAAAGTACCAAAAAAGAAAGGTCACTTTTGAATAAGGAATCGATTAGATTGGAAAAAATGATTGGCGGTTTGGTGGGATTGGATGGATTGTTTGACGCAATTGTGGTGGTGGATGCCGGAATGGAAAAAACGGCAATCCGTGAAGCTCGAGGCAGAAAAATTACCTCGATTGCAATTTGTGATAGCGATACCGATCCTAATAAGGTTGATTATGTAATACCGGCCAATGATGACAGTGTAAAAAGTGTCAATTTGATTGTTGAAGAAATCGGCAGAGCTATTAAAGCCGCCGGAGTTAAAAAGTAAAAAAGGAGAAAGCATGGAGAACAAAAAATTAATTGAACAAGTTAAAAAATTAAGAGTTGAATTGGGAGTGGGGATAATGGAAATTAAATCCGCACTGGAAGAAGCCAAGGGGGATGAGAAAAAAGCCCGCGAAATATTGAAGGAGAAAGGGTTTAAAAAAGCCGAAAAAAAGGCAGAAAGAGAAATTAAGGCCGGACGGGTGGCGACTTATACTCATAGTACCGGACAGGTGGGAGTGATGGTGGAATTGTTGTGTGAGACTGATTTTGTGGCCAGAAATGAAGAATTTATGACTGTGGCCAGAGATTTGTGTTTGCAAATTGCGGCAATGAATCCAAAATCGGTAAAAGAATTGTTGGAGATGGAATTTATCAAGGATCCGACAGTCAAAATTAAAGATCTGGTTACGGGGTTGGTGGCTAAATTTGGGGAAAATATAAAAGTCGGTAGGATGGAAAGATTTGAGGTGTAAATATAGATAAGGGTTTTTGTTAAAATAGAGTAATTATGATCAATACTCAAACTTTAAGGTCCAGAATGGACAAAATTACCGATTTGTTTGTTAATGATATCGGGACGATTCGGACAGGGAGGGCAACTCCGGGCTTGATAGAAAATATAGTGGTGGTGGTGTATGGCGGTCAGAAAATGCGCCTAGTGGAATTAGGATCGATTGGAGTGCCGGATGTCAGGAGTTTGACATTTCAACCTTGGGATCAGGCATTGATTCGGGAAATTTCCAATGGAATTATGCAGGCATCGGCCAATTTAAACCCATCAGTGGATGGTCAAATTATTCGGATGTCATTGCCAATGTTGACTACCGAACAAAGAGAGGATTATGTAAAACTTTTGGGGAGAAAATTGGAGGCAGCCAGAGAAATGATTAGGTCGGCTAGAGCGGATGAGCGTAAAGATTTGATGGATGCCAAAAATGACAAGTCAATCTCTGAGGATGAATTTAAGAGAGATGAGATAGAGTTGCAAAAAATTACCGATGAGTATATTGGAAAATTGGAGGAAATTTCAAAGAAAAAAGAAGTAGAGATTAGAGGGTAGATAGTGAGGTAGAATAGGGGATGGACTTAATAATATTTATTGTGGCTTTATCGGTTTTGGTGTTGGTACATGAGTTGGGTCATTTTTTGATGGCCAAGTGGAATGGAATAAGGGTGGAGGAGTTCGGTTTGGGTCTGCCGCCGATGATTTTTGGCAGAAGAATAGGGGAAACTATATATAGTCTTAATGCTTTGCCGATTGGTGGTTTTGTGAGAATGTACGGGGAAGATCCGAGTTTTATCGAAGAGTTAGGGAGAAAGAAAGGTGAAAAAACAGGAAAAAATCGGTCATTTCTTTATAAAAAACCGTGGCAAAAGTTGTTGGTAGTGGTGGGCGGAGTGGCGATGAATTTGGTGTTGGCGGTGGTAATATTTACGGTAGTATACGGAGTATTGGGAGTGCCGACGGAAACAAAACAGGTGAAGATAGTAGGGGTGGTAGAAGGTAGTCCGGCAGATAAATCAGGTTTGAAGGAAGGAATGACGGTGCTGACGGTAGGTGGGGTGAAAATTGAAAATCCAAATCAGTTAACGGATGANNGGTACGGGAGAATCCGCCGGAGGGTGAGGGGTCAATGGGGGTGGCAATTTCCAATGTGGAAATGATCAAAATTAAGTGGTGGGAATTTTATAAAGGAATTTGGGCAGGGTTTAAAGAAGCCTATTTTTGGGGTAAAATTATTGGCGGAGGAGTATTGAGTATGGTAGGTGGATTGTTTATGGGCCAGGTACCGTCAGATGTGTCGGGGCCGATTGGAATTTATCAGGCAACAAGTTCGATCAAACAAAGTCAGGGAATGTGGGCATTGCTTCATTTTTTTGGAGTGGTGTCGGTAAATTTAGCAGTGATAAATATTTTGCCTTTTCCGGCTTTAGACGGCGGCAGAATAATTTTTGTAATTTATGAAATGATTTTTAAGAAAAGAGCTAATCAGAAATTGGAAATTATGGTAAATAATATCGGGATGTTGGTTTTGCTGACATTAATAGTGGCAATTACGGCGGGGGATGTATTGAGGATTTTTAAGAAGTAAAAATAAATCCGGTATTTAGGGTGATTTAAAAAAGTGGGGTGAGTTCCAGAATTAGGGCGGTGTTGGGTTCCATGTAGATAGTTTCGGTATAGCGGAAATTGTTGACTAAATTAATTATTTTGGAAGTGGGACGGAGATTACCATCGGCTTGATAATGGAGAACGGTTAGGCGATATTTTCCTTGTTTAAGAACTTGCCAGGTGACGGGGACAGTCTCAACGTGGGAATTTTTGGGGTCGTAGTTGACTAAAAGAGTTTGGGTGATTTTGTTTTTTCTGGTACTAAGAGAGGTGACCCAGGTACCATTGCCAACAGAGTTTAAAAGGGTGGAATTTTCCAACTGATTTAAAAATTTTAGGGCGAAATATCGGGGTTTAGGCAGAGATCCTTGGGATTGGTGAGTAATCATACCCCAACCGGTGGATTGGTCGTTTTTGCGCTTTGGTCCGTCAACAATTTCAAACGAAAATAATTTGTGAATTTTGCCGGCTAATTGGGTAGAAAGTGAAATCAAATGAATACCGGAAAGGGAATTGTCGTACCAGGCATCGCCTTCGGGGTTGGGGCCAAATTCAGTGATAATTTTTTGGACAGTATAATAATCTGGATAGTCGATAAAAATTTTATTAAGATCGTCAATGTCTTTGAGATAGTCAAGACTGTTTTTGGAATAGCGGTGCCAGGAAATAAAATCGAGGCGGAGTTTGTTTTGGGAGGCGGTCTTAAAGAGAGCTTTGACCCAATTTTTGTAGTAAGCAGTGGTAGCCGGACCACCGAGATAATAATTGGTACCCCGGGCACCGTCCATGACTGCTTGAGCTGTTTTGATGTAAAGAGTGGAGTAATTTGGATTTTTACCATAGTGCCAGGAACCAAAAAGATCGGGTTCGTTCCAAACTTCGTAGTAAATTCCGGAAATATTTTTATCAACAGAATAATGTTTGGCGGTGGCTTTTACCAGTTGGTACCATTGATCCCAGTCTTTGGGGGCGCCGGCGTTTTGGCCGTTTTCGGACATGTCGGCAGTGGTATAGGAAAGAGATAGCATGGGAATGGCACCGGAAGAAATTATGGTATTGATAGATTTATCAAGTAGGTAAAAATTGTAATTGTTTGGTCCCTGATAGACATTGAAATAATCGAAAAGATGGTCGATACGGATTAATTTGGGATGAAGTGATTGAAGTAGGGTAGAGCCGATGGCGACAGGTGAAAGCATGTCGGCAGCTTCTTCGCCGCCTTGCGATAAATTTTGCCAAAGATTTGAGGGAACAGTGCCTTGGTTGCTGGCGACATCGATGACAATATTGGCGGGAGTGCCGGCGGCGCTTTTGCGGATGTCGATGATTTTTTTGGTGGCGGCTAAAGATAGGGGAATAGAAGCCAGGATGAGAGTACTAATAATGAGAGATTTTTTGGTTTTCACTATATATAGTATAGGCAAATTTTTGTTAAGTTTTTTGGATAATTTTGATTGATTTGGTTTGATATAGATTGCATATTTACAATGCTCTTACTGATCTATTATGTAATTTTGATCTATTGACGGGGGGTGTCAAATTTGTTTTACTTTTCCATAATATATAGCTGTTTAATTTTGACAAATAAGTAAAAATGACACTAAAAATAGGTAAAATCTTTAAGTTAGGTGATATAAAATCTCAGATTGGTTTGGCGCAAATTCCTCTAATGATTGGGCTTTTGATAATGGCGATTGCTATTCCGGTGGCTACTAAATTAAGTGAACAGAATGCGGATACCAGAAATTTGGCTAGGGAGATAGAGTGTGCTTCAAATTCTGATTGTGGAACTAATTATAAATGTGTAAATTATTCTTGTGTTTATGTAACTCCAACTCCAAAACCGCCTTCTTCGAGTGTTAAGTGTACGAGTAATAAGTGTAGTGGAGATAAAATAATTTATTGTCGGTCTGACGGTACATATAGTGCTGCGATGGCATGTAATTATCCTAATTTTGTATGTAGAACTGGTAAATGTGTTAATTTAAGTACGGCAACCAGTGCTCCAAAACCGACAGCGACGCCGGCTTGTGTTAGTAAAGGTGGATCTTGTGCATCTGGTTCTCCCTGTTGTAGTGGTTTATATTGTGCAAGCAGTCGGACTTGCCAGCCGTATGCGACTTCAACACCTAAGCCATCAGCTAATTGTGGGACTGAAGGTCAAGCATGTTGTGATGCGTATATGTATGGGTGTGTGTGTAATAATGGACTTATTAATATCGGTGGTATTTGTAAAAAACCGACAGCGACAGCGACAAAAACACCAACTCCGACGCAGGCTTGTGTTAGTAAAGGTGGGTCTTGTGCAGCGGTAGGTTCTAAGTGTTGTAGTGGATTTTATTGTGCAAGCAGTCGGACTTGCCAGCCGTATGCGACTTCAACACCGCTTCCATTTAGTGGTAAAGATGGGTTAGTTTGTAGTACAGCAACAAATATTTATAATTCTACTCCTTGTAGTAAGTGTGAACATGGTTATTA
>DPKG01000001.1 GCA_003542615.1 Candidatus Shapirobacteria bacterium
CCATCCTCCCTCATTCTCTCCAACACATGCGCCGCCCTTTCAGAATAAGCTTGAGGAGTTCCCGAAAACGGTGAATATACATTTGGTCTTTGCGGAATTCCCGCCAAAATTACACTTTCTACCAAATCCAAATCTTTTACTTTTTTATCAAAATATTGTTCTGAAGCCGTCCCTACTCCCCAAAAAGGTCCACCATATGGCGACTCATTCAAATACATCAACAAAATTTCGTCTTTACTGTATTTTTTCTCAATCTGGACCGCCAAAATAAATTCCTTTATCTTCCTGGTTATCGTCCTGTCCGAAGTCAATAATACATTTTTTACCAATTGTTGAGTCAGGGTAGAGCCTCCCGTAAGCCTATGTAGCACAAAAACGTTTTTTATGATTCTGAAAGGCGCTAAAGGGTCAAATCCTTGATGTTTATAGAAATCTTTATCCTCGACTGCAACCACTGCTTCTCTTAGATATTTGGGAATATCATCTATCGATTCCACCGGAGTTCTCTTTGAATCTTTATAGACATCATAAAGCAACTCGCCATTTCGGTCATAAATTCTACTTGCATAACCTTCTCTTCGGACCACCTTTGAAGGCGTTGGTAAATCTTTAGAAAACCAGGCAAAAACAATAAATGACCCCAAAAATCCAACAATTGTTAACCCGAAAAAAGCCAAAACAAACCAATATGCCAGCCTTTTTTTATTCAATTTTATCCCTTTTTTCCGCATATATTCAGATAAATTCCATTTTAACTGCTCGCATCTTTTTTTAAAACGAAAATAAAACAATTTTAATTTTCTCTTCATCTTCAAAAAGCAACGCTCAAAAAAGGAACGATGCTCGATAATAACAAAGCTACTGTCGCCAAAATCAAAACCATCTTCGTAACCGACTTCGAATTAATCTTCTTTCCCAAAATTTTCATAAACTATAATAACATATCTGACTATGCAACCATCAATTTTTAAGCTACCGGGAATCGGTCCAAAAACTTCCCAAAAATTGGCCAAACTGGGAATTTTTACCGATATTGACTTACTTAATCACATCCCCACCAGATACATAGATTTCTCACATACTACCACCATTTCTACTGCTGATCTAAACCAGAACCTCACAATTACCGGCAAAATTAACTCATTTAACAATATCTATACCCGATACGGTAAAAATATTCAGAAAGCCATAGTTTCCGATACCACCGGCAAAATTTCTTTAATTTGGTTTAACCAACCTTATTTAGCCCAATCATTAAAAGTAGGGGATACTTACAAATTCGCCGGTAAAATAAGCGAATACCAAGGAGCCAAAACCATTATTGCTCCCCAATTTGGAGACCATAACACCGGAAAAATAATTCCCATTTATCCGGAAACTCATGGCCTAAGTTCCAAATGGTTCAGAAAAATTATCTCCCAAAATATTTCTCAACTGTTGCCACAAATCATCGAAAATTTACCAAATTCAATTATAAAAAAATATAAATTAATGCCTCTCGATCTTGCCTATTCTGAGGTTCATTTACCTACCAAAGAAAAATTACTCCAAAAAGCCCGCCAAAGACTAGCCATCCAGGAATTGCTTTCCCTTCAATCTTACTCTTTAATCCAAAAACAAAAATGGTCCCTAAACCAACCTCTACATACTCTAAAAATTTCACCCTCCATTTCCCAAAAAATCAAAAAACTTATCGATTCTTTACCTTTCAAACTGACTACTTCTCAAGTTAAAGTCTGGCATCAAACCCTCAAAGATCTGGTTAATCCCGATACCCCGGGAAATCGTCTGATTCAGGGAGATGTCGGCTCCGGCAAAACTATTATTGCCCTTCTTGCCACTTATTTTACCTCCCTAAATAAATTTTTAACCATTTACCTGGCTCCCACCGAAATTCTGGCCAAACAACATTACCAAACCTTCAATTCAATTCTCACTAAGCATCCCCAAATTCGCATAAAACTTTTAACTTCCTCAAACAAAATCACCGACAAGGATTTAAAAAATACCGATATCTTAATTTGTACTCACGCCGTTTTGTTTCGTTCTTCAACATTAGCCCAAAAAATAGGCCTTCTTATCATTGACGAACAACATAAATTTGGCGTTAAACAAAGATCACGTCTGACCGATCCGCTTCACCCTCCTCACACTATCACCATGACCGCCACCCCCATACCCCGCACCATTAGCCTGACTTACTTAGGGAACTTATCTCTTTCCACCATCGATCAACTGCCATCAGGCAGACTGCCGGTCAAAACATTTCTGGTCCCGAATTCCAAAAAATCCCAATGTTACCAATGGATCAAAACAGAAATCAAAAAAAATCATGTTCAGTCATACATTGTTTGTCCCTTTATTGAAGAATCCGACATCAATCTGGAAGTCAAAGCCGCCACCCAGGAATTTGAATTTTTATCCCAAAACATATTTCCGGACTTAAAATTAGCCTTAATACACGGTAAAACTAAAAATAGTCAGGACCTTATCGAAAAATTCAAAAACAAAAAAATCGATATCTTAGTCACCACTCCCATTATCGAAGTCGGAATCGACATTCCCAACAGCACCATCATGATCATTCAATCCGCCGAACGCTTTGGCTTGGCTCAACTTCACCAACTTCGGGGCCGTGTCGGCCGGGGATCTACTCAAAGTTATTGTTATCTTTTTACCCAATCAATCGATCCAAAAACTTTAAACCGTCTCAAATTTTTCCAACAACATCCCTCCGGTTCTGATATTGCCGAATACGATCTTTCTCTCCGTGGTCCCGGGGAAATTTTCTCCGAACTTCAACATGGCCATCCCTCTCTCAAACTGGCCGATCTCCAAAACAGTCAACTTATCGAAACCAGCCAACAAATTCTAAAAGATATCACCCGTCAAAATCCAAAATTTAATTTATCTCAACTTCTCAACCCTCACTTAAGCAAGCAACTTAAAATTTCTTCCCTTACCTCACTGGCTCAAAATTAAATTCTCCCTCGATTATTTCGGCAAAATCTAACTCTTTTATATTCCAGCTTTATTTTATATAATACTCTCCATGACAGCACTACCAAAACATTGGCCTAGTAGCCGCCGACAAGGCAAAAGACGGGCTTCTCAAAAAAACAGCAAAACTTTGACCAAACCGGTTATCTGTAAACATTGCGGATTTTCCAAAAGGGCTGGTTTTCTATGTCCTAACTGCAAACAGTGAAAAGTAAATACGACCCACGCCATATCAGGCGCATCAAAAACATGCAGGCAATTTTTGCCTGGCAATTCGGAAATCCCAAACCCATAAGCCCGGACTCTCCTCAAATCATTACTAAAATCAAAAAAATTGACCAACTTATTAGCCAATACGCTCCAAAATGGCCTCTGGAAAAAATCAACAAAGTCGACCTGGCCATTCTTCGCATTGCTATTTGGGAAATTATCTCATTCCCCGATGTCCCTCAAAAAGTTATTATTGATGAGGCTGTCGAATTAGCCAAAGAGTTTGGATCCGATTCTTCAGCTTCTTTTATAAATGGAGTATTAGGTACAACCATCAACCAAAACTCAAAAAAAGAAAATGACCAACCCTAAACAAATTCTCCCCCTAAAAACCGAAAATTTAAAATTACCCAAACTGGAAAAATTACTGCATATCAAATTTCTTGATATCCAAAAACTTAATCAGTCTCTTATCCACCGTTCCTATCTCAACGAAAATAAAAATCTAAAACTAAATTCCAACGAAAGATATGAATTTTTAGGTGATGCCGTTCTTGAACTTTGGGCTTCAAATTATCTTTTCACCAGATTTCCTGAATTTGATGAAGGCAATCTTACCAATTTAAGAGCTCTCTTAGTCTGCACCACCTGTTTAGCCCAAATTGCCAAAGATTTCGGTCTTGGCGACTATATTTACCTAAGCAAAGGCGAAATCAACAACAATGGCCGTTTAAATCAATCAATTTTAGCCGACAGCTTTGAAAGTGTCGTTGGTGCCATTTATCTCGATCAGGGTTGGCCTATGGTTGACAAATTTCTTTCACACTTCCTGATTAGCAAAGTCGACAGTCTGGCCAAACAACAAGTTTTTAAAGATGATAAAAGTCTTTTTCAGGAAATCGCCCAAGCCAAAAAGGGGATTACTCCTCACTACGTGACTCTTACAGAGTCCGGTCCCGACCACAAAAAAATTTTTCAAGTCGCGGTTTATCTCGATTCCCAACTGATTGCCAAAGGCAAAGGTCTCTCCAAACAGTCTGCACAAGAAGATGCTTCACGAAAAGCTACCAAAATTCTGACAAATCAGTTATAATAACCAACTAATATCTTTTAAAACTATGCTTAAAATAAAACTCTACCCTCGTGGTAAAAAACATCAGAGAACTTTTCGAATCGTTGTCGCCGAAAGACGATCAAAATTTAACGGCAAATTTGTCGAAGATTTGGGATTTTGGACTCCCCAAACCAAAACCATCCAAATTGATCAGGCCAAACTTAAACAATGGCAGGTCAACGGCGCTCAGGTAACCATCGGCGTTGATAAATTAATTAATCCCGACAAATATCCCCGCCAGAAAAAAGCCAAAACCGAAACCAAAGAAATTAAACCAATTAAAGAAACAAAAGCCCCGCAAGCTCCCAAAGCTCCCGCTCAAACCGAAGTTTCTCAAGAACCTAAAACCGAAACTTCAACCGAAAAATAATTATTAATTTATGT
Source organism: Candidatus Shapirobacteria bacterium (assembly GCA_003542615.1). Taxonomy (GTDB): domain Bacteria; phylum Patescibacteriota; class Microgenomatia; order UBA12405; family UBA12405; genus UBA12405. The sequence continues at coordinate 4,709 of DPKG01000001.1, forward strand.
CATCCTGAACTCGTTTCAGGTTCTATACACCAAAATGAATTCTATCGATCAAACCCTGGAATATATTGTTAAAGCTATTACCCCCGAAGCCGATTCTGTTTCCGTCACCGGTTCTCAGGACGAAAATGAATGTTTCAATCTGACTGTCTCCGCACCTCAACAACTTGTAGGCCAAATTATCGGCAAAAACGGACGTGTTATTAAATCCATTCGCACTCTTCTCGGTATTGCTCACCCCAACACTCACTTCCTAATTCAATTCCAGGAAACCTAATTTTTACAATTCAAACGGATTTTCCCTGTCGTAATTCTTGAATTCTCCCGATTTTATCAATCCGCTATCTATTACCATTCCGGCCGTCTTATCATACTCGGACAAAGTTTTTACCAAACTCATTTCATCCTGTGTTAAGGTCAAATCAGCCAAAGTCAATTTATCCAAATTTGACTCAAATTTATCCGCAACAAAATAAGTCTCTACTTCCAATTTAATTTGCGCCACTTCTCCCACATTTTTTACCTCAAAATTACTTATCGACAAAATCGGCAAAGTTCTCTCCAACGCTTTAACTACATCAACATAACTGCTTTTGGGACCCAACAAAGTCAACTCTACCGGGATATTTGTCAAACCAAATTTATTATTGACTGTCTGAGACGTCTCGGCAACTTCCTCAGTTTCTGCCTCAACTTCTCCCGGTGTGATGGAAAAAGCATCAATTCTGAAACCTTTCTGCTCCACCACATTACGCACTACATTTACCAAATAATAGGCATCCTTATTTTTTAGTAAAGATAAATTTAAATATTCCGCATTAGCTTCAACTTCGTCCTGATTTAAATTCATCAAATAATTCCTTTTTTCTTCGAGATTTTTTATCTGAATATTCTTTTGTTTGATTTGATTGTTGGTTGAAGTTAATTGATTAAATGAGGGAATCACTACAAAAATCAAACTGATTATCGCCAAAACCAAAATACTCAAAGGTAAAACTATCATTTTTACCTGCCAAGACTCCAATCCAAAAACTTTGTCTGACTTTACTTCTATTTTCATTTCAGTTTTACCTCCATCGTAAAATTCCAAGCATTACTATCATAAGCCAAAGAACTTAGTTCAGCCGACCCAAAAGTCTCATCGGATCCTGAATTTATTTCTTCAATTTTATCTTCAACAATGTCCATAGTTGTCAATCCCAAAGCTATAGCTTGAATCGAAATACTGCCTGTTTCCACCAAATCATAATTTGTAATCGATATCTCCGGACCAAATAAACCCGCAATAGCGTCAAAAGCCTCTCCGTATTCAAACCGGTTATTTAAAATATTTCCCACAATTTTTGATTTATATTTAATCTGCTGAGTCAGAACCACATCTTTGGCAAAATTATCCATATCTAGTAAAATTCCTCGATATTTTTTATCCAACACATTAAAACGGGCTTTGTTAACAAAACTTAAACCAAAAATTAACACCACCATCAATACCCAAACCCCTACAAATACCTCTACCGCCAATATAATTTGACTTTTAAATTTCAGCCTTTGCGCCTGAAATTTAGCTACATTTGGCAACAAATTTAAATCATTTGTCATCTTCCAGACCTCTCATCGCCAACCCCGCCGCCAAACTAAAACGGCATCCGTCAGCGTTAATATTTATCGGCAACACCACTTTTTTAGTATCAATTTTTAAAAACGGTTGAATCACCTGAACCTCTATACCCAAAACTTTTGCCAATTCTTCGGTCAAACCAGGCATATTGGCCCCGCCGCCGCTAAGCACCAGCAACTCAATTGATTTATTCAATTCCTCTCTATAAGAAACAATTGCCTTCCGAAGCTCTTCTGCCATACTGACAAAAACCGGCTGAATTGCCTGCCGAATTTTACCCTCCAACTGCATTTCTTTCATACCATAAGCCTTTTTGTACTCTTCCGCCGAAGACATATCCAAACCCAAATTTATCGAAATAGCCCTAGTCAAAGATTCTCCTCCCACCGACATTGACCGGGTAAAATAAACTTTTTTATTATTTAAACTGACAACATCCGAGTATTTTTCCCCCATATCTACCAGCATTACGGAATTTACCGCTTCAACACTATGGTTAATCACTCTTTTCATTGCCACTGCCGGCGATTCTAAAGCTGCCAAATCCATTCCCAAACTTTTAAACAATTTTACATACAATTGAATCGTTTCATTTTTGGCCGCAATCGCAAACACCGACAATCTCCCGGCATTATCTTTCTCCACTACCTCATAATCAATCGACACCTGATCCAAAGGATAAGGTACAAAAGTCTCCGCTTCAAATTTTAAAGCATCTATTATTTCATTGTCTTTCAAAGGCGGCAGACGAATCAACCGACTGATCACCTCATCTTCCGGCAGGGAAGCCACAATCTGTTTGGGTTTGGCTTTTAAATCATTAAACAACAATTTAACACTTGATGCTACTTCTGACCAATCTTTAGACTTAATTCCATTTTTGATCCATTCCGGAGCCGGGTTTTTGACTTCACCAATTGCATCCAAAAACACACCGTTACCCGATTTGGACAGGGAGACTGTTTTAATGCTACCCACTCCGACATCTATACCAAATAAATCACTCATGATTACAGTATAAACAAATTTCCGTCATTAACAAACACGAATTTTATTCACTGGTAATGTCTCCCGATTCCGAAGTTAACCCCTCAAAAAATATATCCGGAAAATCAAAAGTATCCATCACCCGAACCGTCCTTCTTACCCCGGTATTTTCATCTCCTACTATTCCTTTTGAGGCAATTTCTTTTCCCTGAGACGGTATTGACACACCACTACCAACCCGCAACATCACTCTGGTCGATCCAAAATAGGGAACCACAGACACTAGCAGTGGTGTATTATCAGTATAAACACCACCCCTGTTGTAAGTAGCTACCGTCTTGTACCCAGTCACACAGCTATTATTTGCCGGCGAAATACTGGCAAAACCGGAAATAATATTCGCACCCAAATTCGCTCCGGTTCTGCCTACTCCCACTGTCCCCAAAGCTCCCGACGTCTGACTATAAAAATAGTCCACCCCCACCGAACCGGTAAAAGCATTCTCCACACAAATATAAAAGACCGTTCCATCATAATTTGACGTGTCACTATAGTTTACATTTCCGTTACTATCGTGTGCCACCAACCAAAAATTAAATCTTTTATTTTGCGGCACCGAAGTTGTCGACACCAAAGTATTTCCGGTACCCACAATTTCTCTGGTCGAAATAAAGGCTTTTGAATCACTGTCAGACGCTTGATACTCAGTACTACCCGTACCCAAATAATAATCAATTCCCGACTCTGCCGTATTAAATGCCTGTTTTAAAGATTCCTCATCAGTATCAATTTTAGTCTCAGTTACAATTCTTTTTGACGCTGACAATCCCAAAGTCAATGCCACCGCCGTCACCAAAAGCATTATCAAGGCAATTTGACCTTTTTGATTTTTTACTTTTATATTCATATTTTTAATTTGCCGTCACCTTCCATTCGGAAATTCCCCGACTTAGTCTCGGCGGCATAGTAAATAATAAATCTCCTTTATATCTAATCAAAACCCCCGGATTTAAGTTGTTATTTGAAACAGTCGCAAAACCCCGATTTAAAGTCGCTCCTGAATTTGCCGACACCAATCCATTAATTACTAATTGAGTGTTGTTTGATGTTGCCAGTGAGGTAATAAAACTGCCATCAGCCACAAATATTCCGGTCATTGTATTTACATTTTGAGCCACCGTAATATTGCCGTTCACCACCACCATCAAAAATCCACCCAACGTCAAGCTCTGATCCGCACCTACTGTCAAATTCCCGTTTACAAATACCAAACCCGTCCCGCCCACATTACTGTTTGACAAAATTGTTTGTAAAGTCTGATTTCCATTAAAAGTCACTCCCACTCCCAATTTTGAAAAATATTCCTGATAAAAATATTCATAGTCATAACTATCGTTTATCAAATTTGATTCTCTATTCATATTTTTCGGTAATCCAATACTACAATCACTGCATCCTGAATTATTATCAATTGCCGGTGCCGCCACCAATCCGTTATTACTTTCACCATAATTTATGCTCATCGCCGCCAACGCCGGACTATTTAAATAATAAGTAATTGGTACATTATCAGTTATACTAACGCCTGATTTTATTCCGGCACCTGCTACCTGAAACCAAGGTTCCTGATTCCTCAAAAATGAAAAATCTACCCTAAGTGAAGGGGTAGTTGAGTATGGAGTGACTATATAAGGATTTGTCCTACCAACATTAAGTGTTGTATAACATGTAGTTGCTCCCAACCCAATATTACCCAAATCAATTGCCCTCATCACCTGATTGGTTCCGTTAATTTCCCCAAAATCCCTAAGATACGTACTTCCCCATATCAGACTATTCGCTCCGCTACTATAAGTTGCCGGTTGTGTTACTGTCATTACTTTATTTACTGAGGATGTATAAGTTAAAGAGGTAAACCCTAATTCTGCCGGCGCCGTAACATTAAAACCAGTATTCGGACAAACTGCTCCTCCCAAAGAACTGGTACTATCATAAACCGTACCAACTACCGGCACCTGACAATTCCAAACCTTCAAATACCTATTACTATTTATCCATCCGCTACTGGCATTTGCTATATCCGTCACCCCCACCCGCAATTGATTCAAAGCCGTACTCGCATAATTATCATAAAAAATAATCGGAAATACCACTGATCTGGTAGTTCCACTAACCGCGGAAACGGTAACCGGTCCAAAATATCCTACCCCTGTTCCAGATATAGTTGACGAATTTGTTGCTCCCAAATTTACCGTAGCTGTCATCACTCCCATGTTAATACTGATTGTTCTGATATCACCGCCGCCATCCGGATCGGTTGCTGTTACTCCTATCCCAACTATCCTATTCCCCAAAAATCGGCTATCACAAATCTGATTCCCCGAATATCCCGTTCCTGTATTCTCAATCCTTACCAAAGTATGGTCACTATTGGCCAAAGTTAAATTTGCCCCCGGCGGAGAGTTGACAAAAGTCGGCGAAGCATTAAATCTGAAATAACGATTCGGAGAAATTGGACTTCCTACAGAAGGATTGTAAGCCAAACAAGTATTGTTGTATGCGTAAACATTCCAATAATAAACTGTGCCTCCCACCCCCACAAAAGTACCTCCGGTTGAGCCTATTCCCACTACTGTTGTCCCGGCCAAAATTGCATTATTCGCCGCATTAAAAATTCTGTAATGATAACCATCCGTCAAACCGTCTGTATTGGCCGTCCATCTCAAACTAGCCGTATTCAAATGAGGAATTATTGTCGGATTCGTTGATGTCCCCAAAGGATACACCTGTACAGGCGTTGGTGGAGTACCATTATCCGCCGAAGAACAAGTTCCACATGTCGATGCCTGACCACACGCCGGTACACAGGCACCTGCCGGATTAACACAGACAAACGCATTGTCTCCTCCTGTTGAATTAGCCGTTCCGGAACAATTTTTCCAATCAGCACATGAACTGGCCCCACCGTTAAAATCACACAATGGATTTCCGCTGCACTTTACTAAATTTCCATTCAAATCAGCGTTTAAATCACACCAAAAATTATAATTTCCCGTCGATCCAATTGACATAGATGCCGTTACCGAAGTACTGGCCGCATTAGTCGAAGTCCGATTTAAACTTCCATAATTATAGATATATAAAGGATTATAATCATACATAGTAGTCCCCGGACTGAGCACAGTTGCGTAATTACTAATTGCCGTAAAATTATTTCTCGACACCCATAAACGGGTAGTATCTCCCCCGGCATTGATATGGGCGTTACCTGTTGTCGTCACCCTAAAAGTTTGCCCGATTCCAACTACCGACATATTAGAACTGACACTGCATTGTTTTGGAGCATAAGTATATCCGGTATTGGGAAAACACTGATTATTTACCGTCCCGCATCCATCCATATAAACATTGACATTAACAAACCCTCCCTGGGCATGAGTAGCCGCATTTATTGTCGCCTGCCACGTACCGCCTCCCAAATTTACTCCTTCGTACCAAACAATGTCATCCTGACCTCCAACCGTGGACCAAGTTGGAAACCTAACTCTGGTCGCCGATACTCCTACCCCAAGTGCCCGTACCCAAATTGTACCCGTATTTTGGGGAGTTTCTACAAATTCTATCGACGTTCCGGTACAAGTCTGGGGAATATCCAATGTTCCATATGCCGTCCTCGTATCACCGCAAGGACTTCCGGTTTGAGTAAACGGTTGGTCAGTACAAACTGTATTCGTAGCCGGAGCCCAAGAAGTATTTACACAACAAGCTTGCGTATTACAAGTTTGAGGCCAACTTGTACAACCATCGGTACAAGTCCGAGTCCCTCCCCCACAGCTCACCGAACACTCACCGCAAGTTGTCGCCACCGGATCACATACTGGCCAACTACAACTTCCGGCTGATGCACAAACACTACATGCACCATCATTACACCAATCATAATTATAATTTGAACACGCCGTAGAAGCTTCTCCTACACACTCCGGTTCACACGTACACCAATAATCTGCCGGATTACACCCTTCCGGGATACAAACTGTATATATTCCATGTCCACAATATATTGTGCCTTGACAATCTGTTGCCTGCGTCTTGACCACACCCAAAAACAATCCACAAAAAAATAAAAAAAGAAAGGATAGATATAAAAACCCTTTTCTCATCTTTTCTTTATCCTAAAATATCCGTCCAAATTAATAGATTTTGGATCAAAATCATAAAATAAATTTTTGCCGGGAATTGGCCCCCCTCCTTTTGATATCTTAAAAACGGTCTGGGCAATCCCCATGTTTACACTTCTCTCATCCCAATCTCTTCTGTAGATATCAATTTTTACCGTACCATCAGCCCCAACACTTTCGCCAATTGCATCCCAGACTTTACCCTCAATATCACTGGACACATAAAACGGATCTTTAACTTCCTTTACCAATTTAATTATCATTCGTTTCGCATCAGCTTTCAAAATAGCAGGACTGCTAAAATCCTTCACAGTTTTACTTCCCCAAAAATCCAAGGTATCTAAATAACTGTTAAACCCAATTTCATCCTTCCAGACAAAACTCACCCCGGGAACCTCAGATATTAAAGCTATTTTGTTTGTCTTAATTAAAAATCCTCCTACAGATACAGCACCTCGATTTTTCCAACTGGACACAACCCAAAATCCAACAACAAAAATTATCACCACTCCAATACTGACTAGAACAAATTTTTTAACCATGATACTAATAGATAATGACAAAAACCATACCCCTTGTCAATTTACTGGTTGATTGTTAGCGCCGAACAACTATCCATCGAATCATAAAGATTACATCCCAAATCCTCGTATAAATAGTTGGATGAATATGAAAAACCAGTCCTTTTACCTATTTTAATCGCCATCGTAATAATTACTTGACGAAAAGCTCCTACAGGTTTTCCGATAAATGTAAAAGCCATTACAGAACTACCAGATCTATTGGTAAAATTATCATCAACCGCCTTATCAATTGTTGAATAAGCATTAGTTGCTCCTGTCTCATCATTATAGATTAAAATGTCCTCCCCATCGAGAATCGAAAAATTACCAAAATAATATTTTGCCTCAGGATCCTTGATTTTTAAATCATCTTTTATAATTTCTATCTCTTCTTTAGTTACGGCAAACAAATTTAATAACTTATTAGTATCCCAATGCTTGGATGGATCAGAATCAACCACAAAACTCGATCCATTCCACTTTATCTCGCTATTTTCCGAAACTAAAAATTCCATCCTATCATTCCATGCAATATGCTCAGTATTAACATATAATTCTTTAGTTAAATTTATAAAATCTTCCCTAATTTTAGTTAGCGCCTCAGATGTAACTAAAAAAGACTCTATCGGTTCTCCATACACAGTCTCCCCAATCTTTCTCGCTCCTTCACTAATCTGAATAGTTATACCTTCTCCTTGATTTTTTAATTTTTCCGAAAAGACTACTTGGGCCACCTCAGCCGTCGCCGTCGCTGTCTCATTCGGTATTTCATCAGTCGGTACACTTGTCGCCATCGCTGTCGCCGTCGGTTCTACCCCCACCTCGGGTGTCAATGTCGGCTCTAGTTCTGCCGCCAACGCCGATTCTATAAAAAAATCCTCCAAAAATCCTTTTACCTGATCACCGATTCCGTTATCACCCTTGGGAGGTACTATCACCATATTGGACGCATCTCTTAGATCAAAAGCCGCCTGATTGCCATCCGGATCTACCGTAATAATCGCCTTATATACCCCATCTTTAGGATCAATTATTCCGGCCACCTGATATGTTCTTCCGTCTACTGTCGCTTCTTCCGCTATCAACATCTGATTCATGGTTACCGACTCAGTTTGATTTTGATATCCCACTACCACGAATTGTTCAATCCCTTCATCCTGGACCGAACAATAAGAATAAGCAAAAGGCTTTTCCCCGACAATCTTCCATGTAGCAGCATAATTAACCTTATCATAGCCTAATTTCTCACAATAATCCTGTATTCTACCCAGTTCTTCCGGCGTCGGAGACGGCGTACCCAAATCCAAATTTGGTAGTTGGGTCGGAGATTCTACTTCCGAAATAATCGGAGCCGCACAACCAGTCAACAAACTCGCAATCGTCGCTCCTGAAACTACCGCCAATTCCTTTTTATTATTCATATATTTATCTTATAATATTACCAGCTATTTTACCACCTACCCCCAATAAATCAAGCCTATCTTCTTATGACTACCTTGGTCCGGAAAAACTTTTTAGCATAATTTTTTGAACCCGGATCGGTTGACCCGGCACTTAGGGCAAAATTAAACTCCAAAGTAGGGGAGGCCGACCCCGTTATACAACTGGCTACAAAACCACCACAACCACTCACCCCCACGTCACTACTGGTCAAAGACACTGTCGTTCCCACCCCCGAAATCGACGCAATCTGTCCCGTAATCCCCTCGATACAACGCAAAGTTGTCGTCACCCCGTCATACTTATTGGTAAAAGTAACGGTGCTTTGTCCTCCGCCACAATCTATCGTAGTCGCATCAGCCTTATATAGATTTTTTTTGATTTCTTCCAACACCGCCGATCCGTTTCTATCGACCTTTTCCAAATAATTTATTTTATTATTCGCCTGAAGTGAATTGAAAATAATCACCGTAATAGACATCACTGCCACCGAAGTCAGTGCCAAAGTCACCAAAGTCTCTATCAATGTAAATCCTGTTTTTTTTCTCATCTCGTTTTTGAAAAAAATTTATCATAACTAACCGTTCTGGCCACATCATTTGTCCATGATACCGTCACCACTGCCGTCACACAATTTCCCGCCGTGGCACATACTCCGCTGGAACTTGTTTGTGAAATAAAATCAATACTATAAGTATATCCCGGAAAATCCGAATTACTTTGCACTGCTAATTGAGTATCTTGCCAACTTGAACTAAACAAAGTTCCCGGATCATTGGCTTTCATCGCCACCAAATCTTCCATCACTGATTCCGCCAACTGTGAAGCTTTCCGGTGATCAAAAACCTTAGATCTCGACCCCAAAGAATTAATTATCAACACCACCGCCCCCATCAACACCAAAGCCGCCGCCCCCAAAGAAAATACCACTTCAATAATACTTTGTCCTTTATTATTCATTCACTACCCCCAAACTATCAATTATTACTACCGAGGTCGTCCCTGTCACCGAAGTTAAAGTAATCATCACACTACTTCCCACTCCCAACGTTACTCCCGTAGTTCCCACCATCTTTCCCTCAAAACTGGAAAATCTAATGGTATCATTTCCGTTTGATTTGGAAATATTTACCGAATTAGACGTAAAATCTTTCGAATAATACGGAGTTGCTGTACTAACATCCGGATAAATACTCACCAATGATGATCCGATATTTACACTGACATATCTCATCTCTCCGACAAAACCACTGGCTTTTTGCTGAGTCACCGCGTAATTTCTGGCCAATCTTATTGCCGATACCACTTCATCTCTGACGGCTCCCAAATCCTGCCTGGCTCCAAATCCATTGATGTAATTCAAGCTAAATCCGCCCACCACCGCAAAAACAGCCACCGCCACCATCAACTCAATCAATGTAAATCCACTTTTTCTTGTCATCATATTAATATATTAATAATAGCAAAGGGTTTATCACGGATTTCTCACCCGATAATTACAAGTTACCGCCGGTGATCCACCACAACTTGTACCAACACTTGTACCTCCGGACTCCAAATAGGCATCCAAAGTATAGGTATAAGACGTCACCTGGGTATACACATAATCATAATCCTTTGGATCGCTTGGCCATTCCTGTAAAAATTCCGTCACCAAATATGTTTCAGCATCCGTCGGATAAATTCCATTTTCCTGTTTATAAAGTTCCAGAGCTACTCTGATTTTTTCCAAATCTGCCATCCTTTTACTATCTCTGGCTTTCTCATTGGTTCCGGTAAATGTCACTATCCCTACTACCGATATCACCATAATAATTGTCATTACTACAATCAATTCGATTAAAGAAAATCCTTTTTTGTTTTTAGCTTTCATTTTTATTATTTTTTTAATTTCCCTCCTTTTTCAAGGGAGGGGATAGGGGTGGGTTTTGCCCTATTGTTGATTTTTAACACAAAAATAAGCCCCACTGGAAGCCCAAACACAGTTATTAGTTGTCGAATTACCTGCCGCCGTATTTTCTACCGCTGCACAAGCACAATACCCACCGGTCACTGTTCCCGGATAAGAATAAGCTGTCCAACCTACCCCTTTTGGATCAGTCGGAAACAATTCCAATACTATCTGGCCATTAGCAGTCCAGCTAGCCGGGGCCGAAGTGTTAACCGGATATGAATATGTTCCACTCAGTGAATAATATTGCTCCGCTGCAATTTTAATCGCATTCATATCCTCCAATCTTCTGGCATCTCTGGCTTTCTTTTGTGCTGCCGAAAAACTGACCGACACCAAAGCCGTCAAAATTCCAATAATCGAAATACTCACCAAAAGTTCAAAAAGTGTAAATCCTCTTCTGTTATTTATTTTCATTTCTATAATTTTAATTACTAATTTAAGTATCTTTTCTCCTAATTTGCACAAACTACGAACCATTTTTCACTTGTACTATCTGTTATCCCCGCACCACAGACAGTATTCGTAATTGCACACCTCATTTGCGAATCTGCTACATCCTCCCCGGTCGCCGCCTCCAAAGGCACGCACAACTGAAATCCATCGCCGTTATTAACCTGAGAATAATAATAGGTATAACCTATGCCCGAAGCTGAAGGTAAATACGAACCAAGTGTCACCCCAATACCCGTTACCTGACTTCCCGGCGGATAACTCTGTCTATCATTATAATAAAGCCTCAGGGCATTTTTGACTGCCGTCATATCCTGCTTTTTTTGAGAATCTTTAGCCCTTTCTCTGGCCCCCATAAAATTTGGAAGCAATATTGCCGTCAAAGTAGCAATAATACTAATCGCTACCAACAACTCGATAAGCGTAAAACCTTTATTTTTATAAATCTGATAATCGTGCATTTGGGCTTATGATGGCAAAATTATAATCATGACTACAAAAATTATAAGGATTACCGTTATTCAGTTTATTGTAATCCGAGTCCAGATTATTTTCCAAATTAGAAAACAATCCATACATTTTTTGATCAGCCGAAACTACATAACAATATTGATAAGGCGGACTGTTTATTCTATTTTCTGTTGGAACCGTTGCCATATAAGTATAGCCATCATCCTCAAAAACTCCTCCCCAATGTATTATCTCACCACTAATTAATTGAATTTCACCAAGACTTGATCTGGGAAATTCTCCATAATCGGTATAATACATTTCCAAAGCCTTACCCAAAGCACTGATATCACCCTTTCTTTGAACGTCTCTGGCTTTTCTTTGTGCCGTCATAAATTGAGCCACCGTAATTGTTGTCAAAATTCCCATAATCACTATCACTATCAACATCTCAATCAATGTAAACCCTTTTTTATTTTTCATTTTATTCTGGTTTTTGTCTTTATTTCCTAAATTAAATATACAACAATTTTAAAAATTAATTACTACAAGTTGGTCCACAACAATCTGTAACACAAATTGCTGCATTTTCGCCATTATTATCAGCATAACACCCGCCGGGAGTAGTCAAATCACAACTAACCACTGATTGGCATCCCGAAGGTCCACAATCCGTACTACAAATACCACTACATGTTGACGATATAACATATTCATACCAATTCATATTTGTACTTGATACTCCATAATTAACTTCCTGGCTTGGCAACAATACCCCTCCGCCTCCGACATTTCTAAAACTGTCATACCAATCCTCCGGAATATCGGCATCATTAACATTGTCCAAATTTGTCAAAATCTTAAACCACCTCGGACAATCCACATCGTCCACCACAATATAATATTGACTGCCATCGGGATCGCATGGCCATCTTTGTAACCAAGGAGCAAAATCATCCGAATTACACGCCAATCCGGCCAACACCGTACTGGTCGGATAACAGCCATCATGATCATTACTATATTCCTCAAAAGCCACACTCAATCTTTTCAAATCCTTCTTTCGGGTTGCGTCCTGCCCCTTATTCAATACTCCCCAGGGATTCATCGAAGATACTACCAACGCTATCAACATCAACATAATCGTCATCGCCACTACCATTTCCATCAAAGTAAAACCCTGCATTTTTTTCATAATTAAATTTACCATATCTCTCACATAAAACCCTGCACCCAAAAAATAATTTTCTCCCCCCACCAATAAGCAACCACCACCCCCAAAATCAAAAATGGGCCAAATGGTATAGGTGTTGTTTTTTTTACCTTATTTAAAAGCATTAGACCACCTCCAAGCACTGCCCCTGTCAAAAAGGCAACATAGTAGGCCACGATTACCTTATACCCCAAAAACAATCCGATAAAAATAGCCAACTTAACATCTCCCAAACCCATGCCTTTGCCTTTGGTAATTAAATATAAAACTCCCAAAAACAAAGTCGATCCCACTGCCGCCAAGATATGTTGCTGTAAGGGTGGATTTCCATATCCACTCCACAATAATACTCCGGCTCCAATTACCAAAATTACTGTCGAAAAATCCGGCAATATCATATACTTCAGGTCAAAAATAAAACTAAACACCAAAAACACCGAAATCAGCATCAAAAAAACTATCTGAAACCAATTTTCAAAATTTACCCAAAAAATAATCACAAAAATCACTCCCAAAATCAGTTCTATCAATGGATAAGAATAGGGTAGGGGATTACCGCAACATCGGGATTTTCCCTTCAAAAAAAGCCAGGAGAATAGGGGGATATTGTCATACCAATTTAATTTTTCCCCGCACCAATCACAAAATGATCTGTTTTTAGCCACCCTTTTCAAGGGGGGATCTAAAGGGGGTTTTATTTTATATCCCACCGCCACCCGATATTCCAGCATATTTACAAAGCTCCCCCAACTCATCCCCAACAAAAATACTAAAACCGATATAAATATTAAAATTACCATAATTTATTGTATTTTTTTTCCCCCTCTTGTCAAAGAGGGGGTAGGGGGAGATTGGTCCTTCCCATTAAAAAACCCCGACTTCCGTCGGGGTTTTAATTACTTTCTTAAATTAGCACTATTCCGGTACGCACCTAAATAAAGTATCATCAGCTGCCAAAGTAACGTAAGTAGCTGCCGCCATCTGTGCCACTGTAGCATCTATAACCTGGGTTGCAACACCTACATTATCAGTACCAGTTACTGCCAACGACTTTAATTTCCAAGTAGCTGCTGCAGGCGGATTTCTATTTGCCTTTGCTTTTGGTACATAACAAACAAATATAGAATTCCCAGCAGTATTATCAGTTTTAACAGCATACAACTCATCTTGAAAAGTCCAAGCCGGATCTGCCTGCACCCTGGTATAAGTTTTACTTAAAAACGATTCTTTAAGTTCTTGGGTTTCAATTAATTTCCCCGGAGTAGTCTGAGTATCACAACCGGTAGTCTGACTGACTCCAGTTGCCGTTAATGTTCCACACAAACCAAAACCTACCATACTACTTCTACCTGAATACGCTTCATCTACCGAAAGAATAGTAGAACCAGTTACATCCATCCAAGGATAAGTAGCCGAATTAGTATAGTAACGCTCATAGGCGTTCAGGACTTCAGCCGCATCATTTTGAACTCTGGCATCCCGGGCTTTATTAGATTGCTCGATTGGATTGATAGTAGCCAATACCGCAACCGACAAAATCGAGATCAAGGCGATAACGATTAATAGTTCCACCAAGGTGAAACCTTTCCCTGACAGCTTACGTACATTTTGGAGCAGTTTGTTTGTCATATTTTTCAGTCATCCTGAATTTATTTCAGGATCTTTAATTATTAAAATCTTAATTCATTATTGAACACTAAAATTGCGATGTCAAGTTATAAATCGGCACTATCACCGCCACCACCAAAAATCCAACTCCAATTCCCAACACAATCATAATCAACGGCTCGATCGCCGCCGTCAAACCTTTTACTGATTGTTCCGCTTCTGTCGAAAAATATTTGGCCACTTTTAGCAACACTTCATCCAACTTTCCCGTCGCTTCTCCGGTGGCCACCATTTGCGTCACAATCGGTTGAAATACCCCCGCCTCTTCAAAAGACTCCGACACATTAAAACCTTTTTCCACTCTTTCGGCAATTTTTAAATATGCCCTCCGGTAAACTTCATTATCGGCAACATTGGACACAATTCTTAATGCTTCCACCAAAGATATTCCGGCCGTCAACAACATCGATAATGTCCTATTGGTATTGGCTACCACCGTTTTTTTGGTCAAATCACCAATAATCGGTAATTTCATAAAAATTTCATCTCTTTTATATCTGAAATTTTCATTTTTATCACCGGCTTTCATTACCGAATATATTCCCAAAGGTATCATTGGAAATAAAAACCACAACTTTACCGTCCAAGTCGATATCGTCATCAGGGCCACTGTAATTGCCGGCATCTTCGACCCAAAATCTCCATACAGACTTAAAAGTTTAGGTATTACAAATACCATCATGATAAAAGCCACTATCAACATTCCGATAACCACAATTATTGGATAAATCATGGCTCCTTTTACCTTACCCCTAAACTCGGTGTCCGCCTCCAAACTATCCGCCAATTTTGACAACACATCTTCCAGCACTCCGCCTTCTTCACCGGCCTTGACCGAAGCCACGTAAGCTTCCCCGAAATAATTTTTGTATTTCTCCAAAGCTTTTCCCAACGGTTGTCCCGACCGCACGATAGTCAAACAATCATCAATAATTTGATACATCACACTCCCCGAAGGACTCTGATTCCTCAACAAAGACAATGCGTCAGTCAGAGCCAAACCGGCTGTCATCATCGTCGACAGTTGACGGGTCAAATTTGAAATTTGTTTCCCGGTAACCCGATTAAACATCCGTGAGTGCAACTCCTTAAATATATTATCTTTATCCTCGTTAACCTTTATCGGCACCAAACCATTTCCCTTTATCGACGATACCACCTCATTTATATCCATTGCCTCCAAAGTACCGTTTACGGTTTTTCCATTCCAATCTTTAGCTTTAAATTTATATTTCTTCATTTATTAAATCTGAAATTTTTGACTTCTCAGTCTGTTTTGTAATTCGTCCGGTTTTAAGGCATAACTCATTGCTATCTCTTCTTTAACTTTATTGGTTTTTACCAAAGTTGCCAGTGAACTTTCCAAACTAATCATCCCCAAATCCGAACTGGTTTGAATAATATTATCAATCATAAAATTTTTACCCTCTCTTATCGAATTTCTTACTGCCGGATTAGCAATCAACACCTCCACCGCCGGTACCCGACCTCCGTCCAAAGAGGGGAGTAGTCTCTGGGAAATTACCGCCGTAATTACCGTTGCCAACTGAGTTCTGATTTGAGATTTTGATACCTCCGGAAATACGTCAATAATTCTATCTATCGTTTGTGCCGCTGAATTTGTATGTAATGTCGAAAATACCAAATGTCCCGTTTCCGCCACCGTCAACGCCGAAGAAATTGTTTCCAAGTCCCGCATCTCACCCACAAACACTACATTAGGATCCTGACGTAAACAAGATCTCAGGGAATTTTCAAAACTCAAGGTATCCGAATGAACTTCTCTTTGAGAGATTATCGATTTTTTTGGTTTGATCACATATTCAATCGGATCCTCAATGGTAACTATATGACTATTCAAATTTTCATTTATCTGATTCAACATCGAAGCTACCGTAGTCGATTTTCCATGCCCTGTCGGACCGGCAACAATTACAAAACCCTGCTTTTCATTTATTATATTTGCACAAATCTCCGGTAAATTTAAATCTTTCAAAACCGGAATTTCATTTGGAACCACCCTCAGTGAACACGCCAATCTTCCCAAGGCAAAATACATATTTGCCCTAAACCTAGCCATCGGCGTTGAAATAGAAAAATCCAATTCCCGATCTTCCAAAAGAATTTTCTTTTGCTCTTCATCTACCAAAGTCATCAGCATTTCCGTCATTGCTTCATCGCTTACTTCTCCAAAATTCGTTACGTTAGCCAATACTCCATGCACCCGAAGCTTTGGCCACTCTCCCACGGAAATATGTACATCAGATGCTCCATTCGACAGAGCCAATTCCAATAGTTGTTTGATTTTTATATCCATATTTTTTTAATATTCTGCAACTCTTTTAACTTCTTCTAGTGTAGTCGTTCCTTCCAAAACTTTCACGTACCCATCCTGTTTCATTGTCAACATTCCCTCTTCCATCGCCTGATTTTCAATATCACTAGCCGATGCCTTACTCACAATTAATTTACTGATTTTTTCAGTTATCGGCATCACTTCGTAAATAGCAATTCTTCCAAAATAACCGGTGTTACCACATACTTCACACCCCTGAATCTGTTTGATCGTCATCTTCTTTCCTTCCTTCTTCCACTTGTCCTCAACCATATCGTAAATTGGCCCCAACACTTTTTTCATATCAGCTTCAATATCCGGTGGAATCGGAATATCTTTAAAACATTCCTTGCAGACACGGCGCAATACCCGCTGGCCTACCACACAATTTAAAGAAGATACCAACAAAAACGGTTCCACTCCCATATCAATCATTCTCGGCGGTACTCCGGAAGCATTATTGGTGTGCAAAGTTGAAAACACCAAATGTCCGGTCAACGCCGCGTTAATAGCCAAATCAGCCGTTTCGGCATCACGGACCTCTCCCACCATCATAATATTTGGATCTTGCCGCAAAAATGCCCGCAACGCATTTGCAAAAGTTAATCCCGCCTGCGAGTTTACCTGAACCTGACTAATTCCCTTAATTTGATATTCCACCGGATCTTCAATCGTCATTACATTTACTTTTGACGAAGACACTCTATCCAAAACCGAATACAAAGTTGTCGTTTTTCCCGATCCTGTCGGTCCGCAAACAATAATAATTCCGTGCGGTCTTTCGATTGATTCCATCAAATTTTTCAAAGCCAAACCTCTCAAACCCAAATCCGGCAACGAAGGTACTTTTTGGGCTTTTTTCAAAAGACGCATTACCACTTTTTCCCCATAAGTCGTCGGTACTGTCGAAACCCGCAAATCCACATCATTATCATCCGCTGAAAAAAAGAAGCGACCATCCTGAGGTATTCTTTTTTCGTCAATTTTCATATTTGACAAAATCTTAATTCTGGACACCACCGCGTCATGAACATTACGGGGTAATAAATATTTTTCCTGTAAAATACCGTCAATTCTATATCTGATTCTGACGTTGTCCTCCTGAGGTTCAATGTGAATATCAGAAGCCCTTGATTTGACCGCAAACTCCAAAATTGTCGATACTATTTTTGCAACCGGCGCTTCCGAAGAAACTTTTTTATTTTTCGCTACCAGGGTACTCCGCTCAACTTCGTCCTTCTTTCTTTCATCCAGAGCTTTTGTCACTTCCGAAGTTATTCCTTTTTCTCTAAGATATTTTTCCTTAATAAAGGCCACGATTTGTTTCTCTGTTGACATCGCCACTTTCACCGACAAGCCCGTCTTCTTTTCCAAAAATTCTATCGTTTCCAGATCAAGAGGATTGACCATTGTTACCATCAATACTTTTTCTTTGGTATCCAAACCATAGGGAACTACTTTATATTTTTCCGCCACCGATTCCGGTACCATCGACAGAGCTTCCGGTGCAAATCCAATTGAATCCAAGTCAACATAAGGTACTCTGATAAACTCAGACTTTGCCTCGGTCAATTGCTCCTCAGTCACCAACCTCATCGATCTGATTATCTCTTCTTCACTCTCTCCGGTTTTTACCTGTTTTAAGGATATTTCTTCACTTACCTTTATATCGATTAAGCCCTTATCAACCAGGACATCACGCAAATTTTTATATGTCTTTTGGGCAGAACCATTAATCATACTACTATCATAGTAACTTCTTTCATCTTTAGTTACAATATCAATACATGAACTTCCCGTCTGTTATTATTACCGGCACTGACTCATCACCGATTTCAAAACAAACCGACAAACTTTTTGCCGCCCTCAAAAATCAAAATCAACCCAACAATCCGGATTTAATTGTTATCGACCAACAATCAGGATATACCATCGAAAACATCAGAAAAATCAACCACTTTTTTTCCCAAAAACCAATTAAATTCAACACCAAAATCGTTCTTATTGTTGACGCCCAAAATCTCAACCTTGAATCTCAAAACGCTCTTTTAAAAACCCTGGAAGAACCCCCCAAAGATTGTTATCTCATTCTCACCTGCAGTCACACCCATTCCCTTATCCCCACCATAATTTCCCGCTGTCACCTAATCAAAACTACCCCAAATTCCACCAAATCAGATAACAAACCCTTAACTCCTCTTTCCTCTGTCAAAGACAATCTCCTTCTTTCTGAAAAAAACAGCCTCTCGCCACCGGAAACTCTAATCTATCTCCGAGATCAGCTAAATATTTACCACCAACTTCTAAACAAAAATCCAAATTTACCCCATCTTAATTTCATCAAAAAAATTCTTAAGGCTATCGACATGGTCAAATCCAATGTCGACCCCCGTTCTGCCCTCGATTATTTGTTATTAAGCTAACAAAACTGATTTCCGCATTTTCCCCTCAAAAAATGTAAAAATCTGTTATAATCTTTCTCAAGATGTTTTTACCTGTCTTTAGCATTAATAACAAAATTCTCAAAAACATATGTGCCATTGAAGCGGCCAAGGCCATAATTGACGAAGCTCCTCTCATCCCGGCCTACGAAAAACAATTTCAGCAGGAAGCTGTCGTCCGAACCGTCCATTTTGGCACCAGAATTGAAGGTAACGATCTTACTTTCCAGGAAGTCGCCAGACTGGTCGAAGGTCAAAAAGTCACCGCCGGCCAAAGAGATATCCAGGAAGTCATTAACTATCGAAATGTCGTTTCCTATCTTGAAGAATTATGGGCTCTCTACGACGCCAATATGCCTCTTCCTGAAGAAAAAAATCCCATCGATTTCGACAGTACTACTCCCAAACGTTTTTTTTACAGCGAAACCATCATCAAAAAAATTCACCATCTGACTACCGACAAAATTATCACCGAAACCGAACTGGGCAAATATCGTCACCAACAAGTTGTACTCAAAAATACCCGTACCGGAGAAATTGCCCATCGACCGCCTCCTGCCATTGAAGTTCCTTATTTAATTACCGATCTGGTTGCCTGGCTAAACTCCGACCAATCAATAGACATCCATCCCGCCGTAAAATCGGCCATTTCTCAATATATTCTGGTTGCCATCCATCCTTTTATTGAAGGTAACGGCCGGGTTGCCCGCGCTTTTGCCATGCTTCCTCTTTATGTCGAAGGTTATGACATCCGCCGTCTTTTCTCTTTGGAAGAATTTTTTGATAGAAATGCCGAAGATTATTACAATACCATCCAATCTACCCATCAATTATCATCCGAGGTTTTCAAAAGAGATCTTTCCGGTTGGATTGAATATTTTACCAATGCTCTGGCCATCGAACTTACCCGGGTCAAACAAAAAGTTCAAAATTTAAGCCACGATCTCAAACTCAAACAAAAACTGGGTGGCAAACAAGTTCACCTAAGCGAACGACAAATCAAACTAGTCGAATATATGCAACAATTTGGCGGTCTCCGTATGCCCGATGCTCAATCACTTTTACCCATGGTTTCCGACGATACTCTCTGGAGAGATCTTAAAAAACTAATCGATGATGGTGTTGTCGAAAAACGCGGCTCCACCAAAGGTGCCTACTACTGTCTGGTCAGCGCTTAAATCCCAATCTCTCTAAATCTTCTCTATAAAAAGATATAATCAAACCATGATTACCCTCAAAGACCTCGACCTAAAAAAAATGTCCACCGAAGAATTGGGCGAATTGCTAATTGATGCCAAAAAAGTCTACTACACCACCTCCAAACCCATCATGGACGACCATACCTACGATACTCTCGAAGAAATTTTACGTCAAAAAAACCCACACCACCGGATATTTTCCAAAGCCGGCCATCCTAACTTTGATACCGGTTTTCCCAAAAAAAAACACAGCATGCCCATGGGTTCCCAAAATAAAGTCAATAACTTTTCCGATCTCATCCATTATTTTGAACTCAAAAAAATCCCCCAAAACTCCGAATTTATAGTCCAACCCAAATGTGACGGTTTATCATTGGAAATTGAATATCAAAACGGTCAGTTATTGGACGCCATTACCCGCGGAGACGGCAAAGTAGGGGATATCATCACTCAAAATGTAATTAAAATGAAAAATTTCCGTGAAAAACTTAATTTAAATTTTACCGGATCTATCCGTTGTGAAATCGTAGTCACCAAAACCGATTTCCAAAAATTAAATAAGATCGTATCCAAAAAGGCCCTCCTTTCTCAAGGGGGGATCTCCGAAGGGGAAGGGGGTTTTTATTCCAATCCTAGAAACGCCGCCTCCGGCATTTCCCAGCGCCTCGATAGTCTATATTCAAATTATTGCACTCTGGTTGCCGTAGACCTGATTACTCCCCATCAAAACTTTTCCACCGAAACTAAGGAATTAGATTATATAAAAAAATTAGGTATCGATCCGGTCGAATCCCATCTTTGTCAAAACTTCAATCAAATCGAAACAATTTACCAGGAATTTCTCCAAAATAAACGCCAAAATTACGACTACGACATCGATGGTCTGGTTATCAAAATTAACGATCAAAAAATCCAACAACAACTCGGATCCAAAAACCAACGCCCCAAAGGTCAACTTGCCTACAAATTTCCCAGTGAAACAGACCAAACCAAACTCATCTCCGTCAACTGGCAAACCGGTCCTATGGGTACTATCACCCCGGTAGCCGAAATCGAACCCATCCAAATATCCGGTGCCGTCATCACCTTTGCCTCCCTGGCAAATTATGACCTGATCAAAAAATATGACATCAATATCGGCGATATTGTCCAAATTAGTCGCCGCGGTGACGTTATTCCGCATATCGACAAAGTCATTACCAAAGTCAATTCTGGCTACATCCTCGCCCCCCAAAAATGTCCCTCCTGCAATACCACCTTAATAACCGAAAACAAATTTTTAAAATGTCCCAACACTTATTCCTGTCCGGCTCAAATTTTGGGTGTCCTACGGCTTTTTTGTTCTATTTTAGATATCAAAGGTATTTCTCAAAAAACCATCCAAAAACTTCACACCTCCGAAAAACTTAATTTACCGGGAGATTTTTATAATTTAACAGTCAACGACTTTAAAAATCTAGATGGTTTAGGCGAAAAATCCGGCAATAATATTATCCACCAAATCCAACTTAAAAAAAATCTGACTCTCAAAGAAATCTTTAATGCCGCCAGCATTCCCGATTTTTCCTCAGCCAGAATTCAACAAATTATCGATGCCGGCTTCAACACTCCCTCCAAAATCCTAAACCTTCAGGTTTCCGACCTCGAACCTCTCGTCGGTTTTCAAAAAACTTTGGCCACCAAAATAGTTCAGGGTATCTCTTCCCGAACCGAAATAATTCAATCAATTTTAGACCATGTCACCATCAAAACTATAAAATCCACCCTCAAACTCCAAGGCCTCACCTTTGTTATTACCGGGCAACTTTCCCGTCCCCGCAAAGATATTATTGATGAACTCCAAACCCTCGGTGCCAAAATCTCTTCCTCCGTCACCCAAAATACCAATTACCTAATCACCAATGAAACCAATTCAAATTCATCCAAATTCAAAACAGCCCAAAAGTTAGGTATAAAAATCATCAACGAAAATCAGTTAAAAAGTCTTCTTACTCAATAAGATATACTCTCTTATGTCGCATCCTTTTGATAATCCCAACAATCTGTCGGAATACCTATTCGCTCTTAAACAAGCCGATTTCAAACTTACCTTACTCCCTTGTATTAAACGACTCAACGATACCTGTACTTCACTCAAACCAGTAAGCGTTGAAAGTTGCCTCAATTGTCGTCCTGTTACTCAAAGCCAGGATCTGATTCGCCGACATGCCGGATATCAAGCCTTAGTTAATGCTCCACCTGGTAGTTTAAACTTAGAAAAATAATATTAAATCTGACAATACTCTTATGAAATTAATCTTTGGTTTGGGAAACTTCGATAAAAAATACCAAAACACCCGACATAATCTCGGCCAACAAATTCTCCAATCATATTGTCAACAAAATTCCATCGACCTAAAAAATAAACTTAACTTTAGCGCTAGGGTAGGGGAGTCAAGCAAGAATTTTTTTGCCCATTCTTTGGGTTACATGAACAACTCCGGTACCCCCTTGGCCAAAATTGCTTCATATTACAAAATTTCTCCAAAAAATATTTTAGTCATCCATGACGATTTGGATTTACCAATAGGGGAGTGGCGCCTCCAATTTGACCGTTCCTCCGCCGGCCATAACGGTATCAAATCAATTGTCGATTCTTTAAACACCCAAGCTTTTTACCGACTTAGAATTGGCATTGGCCATCCCCGCAATTCAGACAATCCCCAAATCCCCCCCGAAGACTATGTTCTCTTGCCTTTTAATGCCGATGAGAAGATTCTTGTCGATCAAACAATCAAAGACATTCTACCCGAAATTACCAAAATAATTCAAACTTTCCGATCTTAAACCGGTCATTCCAAAATCGCGTCGTATTGGCCCAAAAGGATGAAAAACTGGATTTTTTCAGATAAAATATAGCCCGAGGGCCATTAGCTTATCTGGCAGAGCATAGCATTCGCATTGCTAAGAGGGCGGTTCGACTCCGCCATGGTCCACCAAACCCAAATTTCTTTTATAATTGCTACCCAAAGGTCGCTGTACACACTTATACAAACTTGAACTTTTTCCCCAAAAATGCCATACTCTCATATGAAAACTGATCATGTTACTATGGTAAAAAATATTGCTCGGTTCAATACCTTCCTCACTATTTTTCTCCTGTTTATCAGTGCTTTTATCCTGATTATTTTCTAAAATATTTAAATCCGAACCGTCAAAAACGTCCTAACATCATGACCAAATCTTCAGATCCCACCCCACTTTTCCAACATTTGGACAAGCTCAAAGAAACCATATCCAAACGCCAAAAATACGTCAAAAACGAACATCAAGCTTATGGTTTGCAATTGGCCGAAGAACTCCATGATTGGAAAAACCGATCTCTCTACATCCGATTAGCCAAAACTCTCGACCGGGAAATTTTAGAAAAAGCCAGATATTTCGTCAAAGACCATTCTCCCGGCACTATCAAGACACCTTACAAACTTTTTATGTGGAAACTACGACAAATTCGTCTAGAAAATACTAAATCATAAAACTTAAAAAAGTAACTTTTTGATGTATAATATCCTGTTTTATGAAATCTATCCAAAAATATAAAAATAAACTTATCATTGCAGTTCTAATAGTTATTGCCTTAATTATCGGCATAAACTGGAACAATAACCGGAAATTCAGCGACCCCTCCGTCTTTAATCCTCAAAAAGACACTATCGTCACCGTCAAAAAAAGTGCCATTAAATCCGAATTAACTCTGGCCGGTTCCGTCAGTGCCGAAGAAATTGCCTTACTTCGTTTTCAAAACCCCGGCAAACTGGTTTGGGTTGGTGTCAAAGTAGGGGATAGTGTCAAAAAATGGCAGGCCGTTGCTTCCCTCGACAAAGAACAACTCAGAAAATCTCTTCAAACCCAATTCAACAACTACCGCACCCAACTTAGTCAATTTTGGGACACTCAAGACAATTATAAAGACACCATAATCTCTGACACTATTCAAAGGATTTTAGACCGTACTCAATATTCACTGGATAATTCCGTCATTAATTACGAAATCGCCGACATGGCCATTAAAGAAAGCACTCTTGTATCTCCCATTTCCGGAATCGTCACCCAAATAGACCAAGCCCAAGTCGGTACCAACATCAGTCCCGCTTCAACCTCAATTACCATAATTAATCCCGAATCCATTTTTTTCCGATCAGAAATCGATCAGGAAGATGTCACCAAAATTAGCATCGGTCAGAAAGCCACTATCAGAATTGACGCCTTCCCCGATACCGATTTTGAAACTGAAATTACCCATATTTCCTTTATTCCCGTAGCCGGTCAATCTTCCACTGTCTATGAAATCCGTTTCAACCTTCCTATCGAAAATAAAAACCTAAACTACCGTTTGGGAATGGATGGAGATGTTCTCATCACTCTCCAACAACAAGAAAACGCCTTAGTTATCCCCATTGATGCTCTCAATGATGACAACGGAAAAAGTTATGTTTGGGTCAAAAATGATGACAAATTAATCAAAAAATACATCACCACCGGTATTGAAAATGACACTGAAATTCAAATATTAAAAGGCCTAAATTTCAATGACCCGATTGTTATCAAAAAAATCTAAATCCACACAGCCTGTCCTGGAATTAAAAAATATTGTCAAAACCTACACCTCAGGCAATACCACTTTCAATGCCCTTGACGGTGTCTCTGTCTGCATCAATCGGGGTGAATTCGTTTCTATCACCGGACCTTCCGGATCGGGAAAATCAACCCTCATGCACATCGTCGGCTTGCTGGATAATCCCACATCCGGCCAAGTTCTACTTGAAGGACAGGACATTTCTCATTTTAACGAGGAAGAATTAGCCAAAACCAGAAACATTACCCTCGGTTTTGTATTTCAACAATTTAATCTCCTTGCCAAAACTTCAGCCATCGAAAATGTCTCATTACCACTTCTTTATTCAAATGTCCCAAAATCAGAAAGACTCCCCAAATCCATTGAAATGTTAAAAAAAGTCGGATTAGGCGATAAATTAAAAAATACTCCGGCTCAACTTTCCGGTGGTCAACAACAACGTGTCGCCATCGCCCGGGCTCTTATCAACGATCCCAAAATTATCATGGCTGATGAACCAACCGGCAATCTCGACTCAAAATCCGGCAAGGAAATTATGAATATTTTTCACCAGCTCCATCGGGAAAACCGAACCATCATCCTGGTTACCCATGATATGGAATTAGCCAAACAAGCCCAACGCATAATTATTATCAAAGACGGCAAAGTCACCAGCAACCCATGTTAAAACCATCCCTTGAAGATCTTATCCGCAGTTCTTTTCGAAGCGTCTTAAAAAATAAAAGCCGCACTATTTTGACCTCCCTAGGTGTCATCATTGGCGTTACCTCAGTAATTTTATTAACCTCAATAGGTAATGGTCTAAAAACTTATGTTAATCAACAATTTGAAGCTTTAGGCAGCAACACTATTTTTGTCAGTCCCGGAAGAATATTTAATGAGCAAGGTGGCTTTGATAGAAGCGGTGCCGGTGGCTACATTTCCACCAGTTTTACCCAAAAAAATATCAATGATCTTAAACGTCAACTAAAAACAAATTTGGTCATACCCATGACAACTGTCTCATCAGAAGTCAAATCCATCTCTGGTAAAAAAAATGTCAGTATCGTCGGAACTACCTATCTTTATGGTCCCAACAATAATGCCGAACCTTCAGCAGGAAATGGACGTTGGTTTACCAAAGAAGAAGAGGACAAAAACAGTAAAGTTGCCGTATTGGGTTACGATATCGCCAACGAACTTTTTCCAAACGGCAATGCCTTAGGTAAAAAAATTATTGTTAAAAGTAAAAATCTTAAAGTTATCGGTGTCAACGACAAAAAGGGGAGTAGCTTTGGCGGACCAAGTGTCGATGAGTTTATTTATATTCCAATTGGTATCGCTTTCGACATAGTTGGTAACGAAAACATTCAAGAAATCATCATCAAAGCTCCCGACAAAAGTCAAATCGACAATTTTAAAGAGAGAACCACCGAAGTCCTTTTAAAACGTTTTGACAAAGATTCGTTTTCTGTCTTTGATTCCGCTCAATTACTCAATTCCATCAACGCCATTATTGGTACCTTAACCATTGCTCTTACCGGAATTGCCGCCATTTCTTTAGTAGTCGGAGGTATCGGAATTATGAATATCATGCTGGTCACAGTTTCAGAAAGAACCAGAGAAATCGGACTAAGAAAAGCCATCGGAGCTTATCCCAGAGCTATTTTACTTCAATTTCTTTTTGAAGCTGTAATTCTTTCCGGAGTCGGAGGTTTTATTGGTATTATTCTTGGAACTCTGGGAACTTCTGCCATCAACAATTTCTTTCCAGCCAAAATCACTCTCGGTTCTATTACCCTAGCTTTCGGTGTTTCATTTTTAGTCGGAATAATTTTTGGAGTCGCCCCGGCCCGCAAAGCTTCCAAACTTTCACCGATCGAAGCCCTTCGCTACGAATAATCTGCTAATATTATTCTAGTGAAAAAAGAATTAACCCTACACCTGGTCCCGTTAACCATAGTTTTTTTGATTACTTCTGTTTTTTGGTTACTCTCAAAAGTTAATTTTATCCAATATATATCTTTGTTTATTGGTTTGGGATTAGGTTCATTTTTTTTAGATATTGATCATTTTATTTATTGGTTTTATACCCACACCAACCTCCAGGAAAGTCGCATTGCCAAGGCTGCTTTCAAACGAAACGATTACAAATCTCTTCTTGGTTTACTCGCTGCCACTCATAAAGGTCACGTTGACCTGATATTTCATCATTACTTTTTTCAAATTTTACTGCTAACTATTTCCCTCTATGTCTTTTCATCCACCAGTACCATTTTTGGCAAAGCTTTTTTACTTGCCCTAAATATCCACTTATTAGTCGATGAATTTACTGATTTTAAAGAAAACCCCAAGCATCTGCAAAACTGGCTTTTTGCCCGGTCCCCAAAACAAATACCCCAATCTCACCTCCAACAATATTTGTTTTTCTTCACATCTATTACTTTGGTTTTTTTCTTTCTTCTTATAAAATCTAGAGCATGACCGTTGACACCTCTCTCTTTCAACAAGCCCAACAATATCTATTTAACTCCCAACAAAAGGAGTTTTTGAAAGATATCGAAATCATTCTTCAAAGACTTGGACAAGAAGATAGTATCAGTGATTATTCTTTTATTGTTTCTCCTGCCGCCAAAGCCTACGAAGGTTTTCTGAAAGATTTTTTCTTAAAAACCCATATCATCGACCAATATTCCTATGAAAGTGATCGTTTCCGTGTCGGCAAAACTCTCAACCCTTCTCTTCGGTACAAAAGATATTCCATTTATCAAAAACTTGCCAACATCCATCAAGAGGGTGAAGAATTGGCTGAAATCCTTTGGAGTGCCTGGAAACGTGGACGAAATGAAATTTTTCATTTTTTCCCGGGAACCAGCCACAATCTCGACCGAGCCGATGCCGAAGAAAGAATTAACCTTATCCTCAAAGCCATTATTAAAGCCGGCCAATTCCAAAAGCAAATTATTTAAATAAACAACTTTGGTATAATCATCAAACTGTTAAATAAACCCATGGCATCATCTACCAAAAAAATAATAGTCAACCGGGACACCTGTATCGGCTGCAATAGCTGTTGTATTATCGACCCTGAAACCTTTGAACTGGACACTACCGAATATAAAGCCAAGGTCATCAAACAACCCCAAGGTGACATCTCTGAGAATACCAAAACTGCCATATCGGCCTGTCCGGTCGGCGCCATCAGTATTGTCGACGATAACTAAATCAAAAAACAATTTGATTTATAAAAAAAATTCCTTATACTGATAACATTGCTCATCAGATAAACATGATTAAAAAAACCAAAATATCTAAAATTCCCACCCAAGGTCTGATTTTTTTCAGCACTATTTCCACCATTCTTTCTTTTTTTCTTGGAACTTTAGCCTTTAAAATAAAATCTAATACCACCTCTATTGCAAAAGAACCCAAAAAAACCCAAATCGTTTTTGCCGCCGAAAAATCCACCAAACCGGAACTTAAATTTTTTGTCATGAGTTTTTGTCCTTACGGAAATCAAGCTGAAGAAGTTATCAAACCCATAGCCCAACTATTGGACAACAAGGCCACTTTTACCCCCTTATATATTTTTGAAAAAGTTTCCGGAAATCTGACCGATTATTGTAAAACCCGTACCGGTAATCCCGATCTTTGCGAGCAATATGTAGCCAACAGCAATGGCCAACTCAAAAATATCGCCGAATGCCAACAGCTTATTTCTGACCAAATCAAACAATGTACGGATGAAACTAATTACCTAAAATTAGGTAATAATTTTTACTCATCTCTTCACGGTCGTCAGGAAGCTACCCAAAACATCCGTGAAATTTGTGCCTTCAATCTTACTTCAGACAAAACAAAATGGTGGAATTTTATAGATAATGTCAACACCAATTGCACTGCCGACAACGCCGATTCCTGTTGGCAGGCTCAGGCAAAATCAGCCGGACTTGACACCAACAAAATCACCGATTGTTTCAATAAAAATGCCTCCTCAATTATTGAATCTCAAATAGTTGAAACAGAAAAATTCCAAGTCAATAGCTCTCCGACCATCATGGTTAACGATATTATTTTCCCGCCGGAATCAGCCTATACTCAAGACGGTACCGGCGCCTTAAAAATCGGCAAAACGGTAATTAGTCAAACTAAATATCGTACTCCCGACGCTATCAAACAAGCCATTTGTGCTTCTTTCAATAAAACTCCAAAAGAATGTAAAACTGTTTTACCTGAAGTTAACACCGCTCCTGCCGCTGCCGCTGGTTGTAACTAATTACCTTAACTTTGGTATAATCTGACTTGATGAAACTCAATGCCAAACAACTCCGTCAAAGTCGGGTAGGGGACTCTCTTCAAAAACAAAAACAACTTCAACGTAACCCCATTGTTTTAGTCCTCGATAACGTCCAAGATACCTACAATATCGGTTCCTTTTTTCGTTTGGCAGATGCCATCGGTGCTCAAAAAATTTATTTATGTGGCCCCGTCGTCACTCCTCCCAACATCAAAATCCACCGAAGTAGTATTGGCACTTGGAAATGGATTCCTTGGCAACACTTTGACTCCACCACTGACTGTGTCAATCAACTTAAAAAGTCAGGATATCAAATAATTGCCTGTGAGCAATCTCAAAATAGTATAAAATACTCCCAAGCCAAATACATATTTCCCTTAGCCATCATCGCCGGCAGCGAATCTCACGGCATTTCTGCCAATGTGCTTAAACTGGTAGATCAAATTATTGAAATTCCAATGCACGGAATCAATATCTCTCTCAATGTATTAATTGCCACCGCCGTCATCAGTTTTCAATCCTTGACAAAAGTTTCTTCAGACCCCACCAAATAGCAACAAACTATATCAATTTTCTTACCTAAAAATAGGACTTTTCCCTCCAAAAAATAGACTCATTTTTAGGGTTTTTAACACACTTTATTTACCCTATCCTTCCATATATTTTGCTTATTGTCAAGCTAATTTAACTCTGTTACAATGAAACTGATTCGAAATATGGAAAAATCAATTATAACTACCACTACAAAGAGCTAGATTTCGACTTCTTTTATATATGACTAAAGACCAACAAAATTACACCAGCCAACAAATTGTCGTCCTTGAAGGTCTCGAACCTGTCCGCAAACGCCCGGCCATGTATATCGGTTCCACCGACACTACCGGACTTCATCATTGCGTCAGTGAAATCGTTGACAACTCAAACGACGAAGCTCTGGCCGGATTTGCAAAAAACGTTTGGGTTATTGTTCACAAAGATAATTCCGTATCTGTCGCCGACGACGGTCGGGGAATCCCCGTCGACATCATGCCCAAATACAACAAACCCGCCCTAGAAGTCATTATGACTACTCTTCATTCCGGTGGAAAATTTGAAGGCGAAGCCTACAAAATTTCCGGAGGTCTACATGGTGTCGGTGCTGCCTGTGTTAACGCCTTATCCAACAAATTCCGGGTCGAAGTCCGCCGTGAAAAAAAGATTCAATTTATGGAATTTTCCAAAGGAAAAGTTGTTACCAAATTAACCACTTCCGATAAGTCAATCTATCCATCTATTGACAAACTTGTTCCCAGCACTATCGACGGCACCACCGTCACTTTTCTTCCGGATCCGGAAATTTTCAAAGAAACCCTCGAATTTGACAACAAAATTATTATTAAATCACTCAAAGACAGGGCATATCTAACCTCAAAAATATTTTTTCATTTTTTTGACGAGAGATCGAGTACCCAACAACACTTTTACTTTGAAGGTGGAATTGTCTCCCTTTTACGCGAAATCAACAAAAACAAAACCATACTGCACGAACCGATTTATCTCCACGGATCCGATCAAAAAACCAACACTGATGTCGAAATCGCCATCCAATATAATGACAGTTTTCAAGAAATCACCCCATCATTCGTCAATATTGTAAACACTCACGAAGGCGGATCTCATCTTTCCGGTTTTAAAAGCGCTCTTACCCGCTCCATCAAAGATTACTCCGTCAAAAAAGAACTTATCAAAAACAAAGACGATAGTATTACCGGAGACGACGTTCGTGAAGGTTTAACTGCTGTCATTGCTGTCCGTATGCCTTCCAAAGATCTTCAGTTTGAAGGTCAAACTAAGGGTAGATTAGGCAATAGCGAAGTCCAACCCATTGTCGCCAAAATAGTCAAAGATGAACTTGATACCTTTTTTGAAGAACACCCGGATATTGCCAAAATCATTGTTGGCAAATCCCTTTTGGCTATCCAAATCCGTAAGGCTGCCCGGGCTGCCAAAGACGCCATCATGCGCAAAGGTGCCTTCGATTCTTTGGGTCTTCCGGGTAAATTAGCAGATTGTCAATCTAAAAAACCCGAAGAATGTGAAATTTACATTGTAGAAGGGGATTCTGCCGGAGGTAGCGCCAAACAAGGCCGGGATCGCCGTTTCCAAGCTATTTTACCTCTCTGGGGAAAAGCTCTCAATACTGAAGGTATGAGATTAGATAAAGTGGTAGGTTCCGATAAATTAAAAGATTTCATTATTGCTCTGGGTATGGGAATAGGGGAGACCCTCAATCCGGAAAAACTTCGTTATCACCGCATCATTCTGATGGCCGACGCCGATGTTGACGGTGCCCATATCTCAGCTCTTTTGCTCACTTTCCTCTTCCGACATCTCCCGTACACCATCGAAAATGGTTATGTTTACATTGCCATGCCACCGCTTTATAAAATTTCCCAAGGTAAAAAATTCAAATATGTCTATACTGATGAAGAAAAAGAAAACTATCTAAAAACCATTGATGCCACCAAAACCATAGATATCCAACGCTATAAAGGTTTGGGAGAAATGAATCCTCAACAATTGTGGGAAACTACCATGAATCCTGAAACCCGCATCCTCAAAAAAGTTACCATTGGCGATGCCGCCAAAGCAGATGAAACTTTTTCAATTTTAATGAGCTCCAATGTTCCTCCACGCAAAAAATTTATCCAAACTCATGCTCATTTAGCCACTCTAGATATTTAAACTATGTCCGAAGATAACAACAATACTTCCATCAACAAAGCTGTTCATATCGAAAATGTCGGCAAAGTTTTTAACATCGATATAGTTCCCGAAATGGAAAGGTCTTATTTGGACTATGCCATGAGCGTCATCGTTCAAAGAGCCCTTCCTGATGTCCGTGACGGTCTCAAACCAGTTCATCGCCGCATAATTTTTGCTATGAACCAAATGGGACTATCAGGATCCAGAAACTCCAAATCTGCCAAAGTTGTCGGAGAAGTTTTAGGTAAATATCATCCTCACGGTGATATGTCTGTCTATATGGCCATGGTTCGTATGGCTCAGGAATTTTCCCTTCGTTACCCTTTGGTCAAAGGTCAGGGAAATTTCGGTTCAATCGACGGCGATCCTCCGGCTGCCATGAGGTACACCGAAGTCCGAATGGACAAAATTTCTCAAGAAACCATCGCCGACATCAATAAAGAAACTGTTGATATGACCGATAATTTTGATGGCACTCTAAAAGAACCTTCCGTCCTTCCCAGTCGTATTCCCACTCTTCTTTTAAATGGCGCTGACGGTATTGCTGTTGGAATGGCCACCAAAATACCACCTCACAACCTCAAAGAACTCTGCCAAGCTATCGATCACATATTGGACAACTCTCAATTAGAACTCGTCAAATCGGAAGATTTAATTGACATCAAACCCATCCTAAAAACTGTCAGCACTACCGACATCGTTCTCAAAGACATCTATGAATTAGAAAAGAAAACCTTCAATCTCGATACTACCTCAACCGTTGAAGATTTAGCCAAATTTGTCCAGGGACCGGATTTTCCCACTTCTGGCGAAATTTACGGTAAAACCGGTATTATCGAAATGTACAACACCGGTCGTGGCAAGTTTGCCATTCGTGGTAAAACCAACATCGAAGAAACCAGGTCCGGTAAAGTCAGAATTGTCATCACTGAAATTCCTTACCAAGTCAACAAAGCCGAACTGGTTAAAAAAATTGCCGACCTGGTCAGAGACAAAAAAATTATCGGTATCTCCGATCTCCGCGACGAATCCGATCGTCACGGTATTCGGGTAGTTGTTGAAATCAAAAAAAATGGCCGACCCAAATCAATTCTCAATAAACTTTTTAAATACACCTCTCTCCAATCTTCCTACAGCGCC
This sequence comes from Candidatus Shapirobacteria bacterium, assembly GCA_003542615.1. Classification (GTDB taxonomy): domain Bacteria; phylum Patescibacteriota; class Microgenomatia; order UBA12405; family UBA12405; genus UBA12405. The sequence goes on from DPKG01000001.1 coordinate 37,981, forward strand.
AACATCCTCGCCCTAGTCAACGGAGTACCTCAAACCCTTAATCTTCGTCAAATGTTATTACTATTTTTAAGACACCGGGAAAATATTGTCCGACGCCGGACCATTTTTGACCTAAAGGGCGCCAAAATGCGATCCCATATTCTTGAAGGACTCCACAAAGCACTCGATATTCTCGATCAGGTTATTGCCACCATCAGAGCCTCTGCTGACGCCGACGACGCCAGAAACAATCTAATGTCCAAATTTGGTTTTACCGATCTTCAGGCAAACGCTATCCTGGAAATGCAACTGCGAAAACTGGCAGCCCTGGAAAGACAAAAAATTGAAGACGAATTTAACGAGATCAAAAAAATAATTGAAGATTTAACCTCAATTATTACCAAACCTGCTGTCATGATTAAAGTTCTTAAAGATGAAAACAAGGAAATCACCGACAAATATTCCGACCCTCGTCGTACCAAGATTTATATCCGTGGACTTGAAAATTTCACTGAAGAAGACCTGATTGCCAACGAAAGAACCCTGGTCACCATTACCAAGACAGGTTACGTCAAACGTGTGTCCAAAGAGACTTACCGCAGCCAAAACCGTGGCGGTAAAGGAGTTGTCGGTATGGCTACCAAAGACACCGATGAAATTGAAAACATCCTATCCGTCAACACCCACGACGATCTGCTTTTCTTTACCAACAAAGGTAAAGTCTTCAAAACAAAAGTCTGGGAATTAAACGAAAGTTCCCGCCAATCCAAAGGTCAAGCCATCATCAACCTCATCAATATTGACCAAAACGAATCAGTCCAGGCTGTATTACCCATCGGCAAAGACAATGAAGCCAAACACATTCTTTTGGCCACCAAAAACGGTGTTGTCAAAAAAACATCAATCAATCAATTCAAAAATATCCGTCAAAGCGGCCTAACTGCCATCAAACTCGACCCCAAAGATGAACTTGTCTGGGCCAAACTTACTTCCGGAAATGATCAAATCTTTTTAGTCACCCACAACGGTAAATGTATCCGCTTTTCTGAAAAAGACACCAGACCCATGGGTCGTCATACCCGCGGGGTCCGCGGTATTCTCCTCAAAGAAAACGATTATCTAGTCTCTATGGATGTAATACCGGAAAAGCTGGAAACTTCCCAAAAATCAGACAACAAATCCTTCCGACATCTTTTGGTCGTTACCGAAAAAGGAATTGGTAAAAGAACTGATGTTTATCAATACCCGATTCAAAAAAGAGGCGGAGTCGGAGTCAAAGCCTCAAATTTATCCGATAAAACAGGAAAAATATCAGTTGCTCAGGTAGTTTCCGAAATTCATGACCAGATAATTTTAGTCTCCAAAAAAGCAGTCACCATCAAACTTCCTCTAAAAAACATACCAATATTAAACAGAAATACCAAAGGAGTCATCTTAATGAGACTAAAATCCAACGAAGACAGTGTCACAGCCTTGACTATAATCGAACTTATTCAACAATAATTTATAGGCTATTTTTCACAAAAAAAGTCTAAATTTTCACCCAAAAAGATAATAAAATACATTTTCTGCCGTTCTTTAGGGTATATTATTTATCTCTTGACTTGTTATACCAAACTTTCTATTATATAAATAGTTGTTGTGTCATCAGACTTTTTTAAAAAAAACACTATCACCTTATAACCTTAAAAGAGGCATTTAAATAAAAAAGTCCGTTTTAAAAATATTTAAGCATTGGATAGGGGACAAAGCTGTTACTATAGGACCATACCCAAGCACAATGTCATTTTAGCAGTCTTTTTTACTGTCTGTTAATCTGTATTGGAATTCTAGTATTACCCTAAATATCGGAAATATAAAATTTCTCAATTCATATTATCTCAAACCCTCAATAGGGGAGTCGGACCAATGAAAAAGGGGGTAACTATAGGACACACCACTTACACATCTTTTTTCTTGTTCCCACTATGATATTTTTCGTGTACTTCCCGCAATCGGGCATCAGTAATATGTGTATAAACCTGAGTCGTTACAATATTTTTATGTCCTAAAAGTTCCTGAATCGATCTCAAATCGGCCCCTGCCCTCAACAAGTCCGTCGCCATCGAATGACGTAAAGTATGGGGCGTCGCATCCACCGGTAACTTAGCTTTTCGTACATATTCTTTTACTAATCTTTGCACCGATCTTACCGACAATCTTCTCTTTTCATCATCATCTGTGATCTCTTTTTTACCGGAATTTCGGATAAATAATGGTTTGTAATTATCCGTCCTTGATCTTAAGTATCTGGACAAATATTCTGCCGCTCTTTTGGATAAAAACACCAACCTTGTTTTACCTCCTTTACCGATAACCCCAAATTCCCGGGTGTCAAAATTTATTTTGTCTCTGTTTAAATACGTCAATTCCGACACCCGCAAACCGGTAGAAAACAAAGTCTCTAATATCGCTTTGTCTCTGAGACCATTTTTTGACGAAAGTAAAGGTTGATTCAACAACAAATCAACCTGTTTACTATCCAAAAATTTCAACGAATGATTTTTATTTTTTGGTACATCCAATTTTTCCGGTTGCATTGTTTGATAATCATTTTTTACCAACCACTTTAAAAATGATCTTAAAGCAATGATGTAATAACCCTGAGTGACAATTTTCATCTCACTGTTTGGTTCTACACCTTTCTGTCTGGAAAGATAAAGCCTGAACCTTCTGACTGTGTCCTGATTAATATCTGATAACATTGCCGCCTTATCAATTTCTTTTTCCAAAAAAGTACAAAACACTTCTAAGTAATGTTTATAATTTCGGACTGTCAGCCGGGAGCAATTCCTTTCAATTTCCAAATGTTCCAAAAATTGCCTTATTAAAGTCATTAAATCTTTTTCTTGAGCCATTGTATATGAGGATAACACGATTTCATCGCTTCTAGAGGCTTTAGTGAAGCCATATATATTTTATACCTATATATAGGCATTTATTACAATTTCCCTACCATTTTTAGCTTAGGGGAGTCAAAAAATAGCCATTTGTGCCTAAAGCCAGAAAATTCAAAATATAAGCAAACCGGAGGATAAACAGGTATTTGGCAAAATACATATTAATTAAAAAACTTATTAATAATTAATATTTAAAAAATTATTTTTTTATTATTTTATGCCCTCCCCTCCACTCCCGTTTTTATATATGTCGCAAAAGATACATTGTGCGACATATTAAATATTGATACCTTTCCCATAGGGAACTCCTCTTTTCCTAACTCCTCTCCTAATTGCTGTCAGATCATTTTTTAATTTAATAAATTAATTAACTATATACTGACTATCTCTCCCCCTAAGCCCTTGGCACCCTAATACTCCTCCCGCTAAAGTTTTCCACAGACTATATCATTACCTATCATATATCAAACTATATCATCTGTGAAAATTATAGGATATATTGTGAAAATAAATATAATATTATAGGACAATATATTATAGGTCATTCCCCTTCCCTATTTGTCCCTGAAACAAAAAAATCTTACAATTGATAATAATTATAATTAAATTTAAAGCTAAACCATGCCCATTCAATTTCTCAAAATTTAATTTCAACCACCCAAACCCTCCTATAGAACCTATATTTTCCCTTACCCACTCCCCTTTTATTTATTCTCCCCAGCTTGTCATTCCTACTACCCCGATCAACACCGCCAAAGCCACCCACAACAAACCTGTCCATGTCCTCTTAAACAGTCTTTCTCTGATATCCGCCTGCAACAACCCCAGTATTATGTAAAATACCGACACTAAATATACTGAGCCCTTAAAGATACCGACCGGCCAAAAAGAAAATATCAATGCCAGCTCTGCCATTACTATTGACGGAACTATCACATAAGCTGATATGCTTTTATTTTTTCCGTCATCAGGTAGTTCAATCGCAATCGCCCAAAATTGATACAAAAATAAAAGCATCGATGTCAAAAACACGGCTATCGCATTTACCCAAAAATAAGTCCGAAAAGACAATATGGTGTCATAAGCAAAAAAAGCCGTCAACAACATTACCATCAAAGAAAAAGTATAAGCCGCCCGATATAACGGCACTGTTTTATATCCAATCGCCACAAAAAAAATGTTTTCTATCGAAAAAATTACATAACAGATTAATCCAAAAAAGATACTGGCCGGAATAGCCGTCAATAAATTATATGGAAATATAGCCATAAATAAACCAAAACCCACAAAAAATGCCACCGGTAAAGTCACCGGAACAATTTTGTTAAACAAGGACTCCTCAAATATTATCCCCAAACCAAACCAATAAATAAAAACAAGTAATACCACCCCCGCCATCAACCCGTAATACCTGGCTTCAAACGGAAGTGAAATCAACATAAAAAAGATCAAACTTCCCAACAAAGATGAAGCAAAATATCTTAGTCTTTTAGGCATTGTAAGTAAAACCAGCAAAAACACTAACTACATCCTCATTATCTTCCAAATCTTCCACCAGATCAACTACTTTCTCAACCTGATCTTCATTATCAATTATTATCGGAGATTTGGACTTCATCACAATTGATTTTGACACCACCTCTAAATTTTTAGATTCTAATAATTGAGAAATATTTTCCATGTCTTCCACCCTAACATACAAATAATTTTCTTCTATATCCTCCACTCCCAAATCTATAATCTCTAACTGCTGATCATCCGTTAACTTATTCCCCAACTCAATCTCCCCTTTTCTGTCAAACAAATAAGCCACACTCCCGCTTTCTCCCAAACTAACGCTATGATTTTTTAAAATCAATTTCACTTCACCCAAAGTTCGATTTTTATTATCGGTTTCCACTTCTATCATTAATGGCACCCCGCCACTGGCATAACCTTCCAGCCAAAAACTAACCAAATTATCTTTTTTGGCCTCAAAATTTTTCAATAATCTCTCAATGTTTTCCTTTGGCATGCTAGCCAATTTTGCCCTATCTATAGCCGTTCTCAATGAATTATTATTTTCAAGATTGGTGTTTCCGCCATTTTCTCTTATCGCCGTCAAAATATTTTTAGCTATCTTGGTAAAAGCCTCGCTTCTTTTTTTATCCTGCGCCCCTTTGCGATTTTTAATATTTGCCCATTTGGAATGTCCCGACATAAATCTATTTTATTTGTAACTAGAGTAGTTTATCATCTCAGCCAAATCTGACCCAATCAACATTTGCACCTCCACCCCTCCCAAATCTTTACTAAACATTTCACTGCATTTTCCAATATTTTTAATCAATTCATAACTCTTTGTAAGCCTTACTTCCTCACTGGAATAAACTATCTGACATTCTTTTAACAACTTCTCAGATGTCTCCAATCCCATTACCGACATCCCCGCCCATTCCATCCGTAAAGCCAACCAAGTCGCCAATCCGCTCATTTCGCTGGCATTTACCAAAGTAACTCTAATCTGTTCCCCGGTTATTTTATTATCCGAAAAATCTCTAAATAAAGTCTCTTCCAATCCCCTATTATCCTTCAAATCTTTGTTTATAGTTTCCTCCTTAACTAACATTATTTTCTCTTTTGATTTTAATTGAAATCCGTTTATTGGTCCAATCTTCCACCATAAATTATTTACCTTATCCCAATCTTCTTTAGTCTCCAACCAAAATATTTTATCCGGTTTCAATCCAAAATTATAAAAAAATAACTCTGACACCTTATTTTGTTTATTCTCCTGTATTAAAAGTCTTTTTACCTTATCTGATTGGTACCAACTTAACCCCCCGGGTACCCAAACCTCAACTTTCGGATCAATGTTTAAAACATTAACCATTCTCCTTTCCCATGACACCGATATTAAAGAAATTCCATTATCCGCAACTACCCCAAATTTCAAATCATCTCTTCCGTTCCACCAACCATATTTCCTCAAATAACCCGACACCAACAATACTCCAAACAATACACACCCTACAAAAATCAATAATATTGTCTTAGATTTTTTCATATAATTTTAAATGATCCCGCAAATCCATGCTCAATTCTTTATTAAATTCCACCGGTTCCATTTTTTTGGGATGAATAAACTTCAATCTTTTTGCCTCCAAAAAAGGCCGACCCAAACCAAAATTATCCTTACCTCCATAGGTCTTATCACCCACCAATGGCCAACCCAAATAATTAAAGTGAACTCTGATTTGATGTGTCCTTCCAGTCTTAAGCTCTATTTCTACCAGACTATAGATCTTTCCGTCATTTTTATATTTATCTAATACTTTAAACAAAGTCCTGGCACTTTTTCCATCAGGATCAACTCCCCATTTGCCAAAAACATATTTTGACCGTTTTATCGGAGCCAATACTTCTCCCTCAAAAGGTAAATCACCACCAAGCAAAGCCACATAAAATTTTTTGACAATTCTTTTTTTAAATTGGTTCTGCAAATTTTCCATACAATTCGTATTTTTGGCAATTATCACCAATCCGGAGGTACCCTTATCCAACCGATGAACAATCCCTCCCCTACTTAACCCGGTTTTTAAATTTTCCTCCGACCAATTTTCCAAAGTATTTTCAGAAACATTACCCTCATTAGTTGTTACCATTCCTGCCGGTTTATCCACAACTACCAAACAATCATCTTTAAACACGATTTTTACCATTATTTTTTTTAAAAATATATTCTATTACCAAAATCATTATACCTATAAATATCCCCCAATCAGCCAAATTATTATATAAGTCTACCCCAGGTAATTTCCAATAATCTCGTACATATCCATAATTAATTCTATCCCACCAATTTATCCCCCCACCCGTCAATATTCCCATCCATCCCCAAAACACCTCTTTTTCTCTTAAAAAGACTATCAACACCGCCAAAAAAACAAACAAACTCAATATTAATTCTCCTCCAAATTTCAAACCAAAACTTACTCCTTCATTATTTACCGTCCCCTCTTTTAAAGATCCGCCCAAAAATTCGTGAACTAAAACACCCATCAAAATCATTCCCAATAAAAATACTACCCTCCTAAGCTTCTCTTTCTCTTTCACAAGCAATACAAATAGTAGTATCTGGTTCTATAGCCAATCTGTCGGTATCAATCATCTTTCCGCACTTCTCGCAAATCCCAAATTTACCCAATTTTATTCTTGAAAGTGCCTTTCTAATTTGAACGATTTGCCTGGCTAAAAATTTTATTTTTACCTGTGAATCCATATGTCCCAATTGTTCATCCACATCATCATCCAAAGAGTTGTTTGAAGTTCTGGCTTCGTCCTTAAATGGATCAGCCGCCGTCAAACTGATCTTTGTCTTATTTAATTTATTCAGCTCATTTTCAAGAAACTGTTTTATCGGAGATATCAATCTGTTTGGAAATTTTACTATGTTATTTTGACTCATTAACGATTTTTTTGTTTTTAATTTTTAACAACCTAACAACATCTCCAAGGATAAACAATCCAATCACTGAAAGCAAATTCCAAGTCAGATACAAAAGCTTCATCCACAATGGCTGATTCAACCAAAATAACATCCCTAGTCCTATAAATGAATACCAGCCATTTATCCAAAAAAACAAAAAACCCTTCTTTCCCGAATAATACCAATTAAACGAACGATATTTTCCGCTAACCATTGAAGCCAATATCAACACCATTGCCAAAGAAATAATTCTACCCAACCCTTCCATAGTCCAACCGCTAAACGAAAATTCACTAATCAATAAGGCCAAAATAAACAGAGTAAATATTATGCTCAAATCCTCCAAAACATTCCATAATTTCCATTCATATTTATTAACAGAAAACACCGTATAAATTAACACCGACAAATACCCCCCTAAATAACTAAATCCCGGCACCACCCACACCAATACCCAATCCAACCAATTTTCATTCCAAACCCCCCAATTAAACAAACCATAAAGCAATCTGCCTCCCAAAAAAAACACCAACAAAATCGACCAAGAAAATTTAATTAACTCCTTGTCATGGTAATCATCTCTCATATTTCTCCACATCAAATACAAAAAAACTACCACAATTAATACTCTGACAATTCCAAAATACATATACCCTATTCTACTACATTCCCTCAACTACTTAAAATCAAACCTAAGACATGAGATAATAATAAAGTTTTATATTCACACTTGCCGAAGTGGTGGAATTGGTAGACACGCAGGTCTCAAAAACCTGTGGCCTCATAAGCCGTGACGGTTCGATTCCGTCCTTCGGCACTCTTTTTTATGTTGCACTAGCCGCTTGTTTTTCTACATCAAAAAAAGATACTTGTTTTCCGTTAAAATACAGATTAAAACTACCCGTCGGACCATTTCGGTGTTTTTCAATACTGCAGGTTACTGATTCTCTGATATCTTCATCTTCCCGATACAAAAACATCACCACATCAGCATCCTGTTCTATCGAACCCGATTCTCTCAAATCTGACAATCTCGGCCTCCCTCCCCTGGTCTCCATCGCCCTTGATAATTGAGCCAATGCCAAAATTGGAATTTTCAATTCCCTGGCCAAATTTTTCAATCCCTGAGATATTTCACTAACTTCCTGTACCCTATTATCCCGGGTAACTCCATGCATTAACTGTAAATAATCAACTACCACAAACTTAATTCCCTTCTCCAATTGTAATCTTCTGGCCTTAGTTCTGACCTCAGTTACCGTCATTCCCGGAGTATCATCAATATACAATGGAGCCTCTGCCAAAATACCCATCGATTCCGACAAAGAATTAAAATCATCTTCATTAAGTTGCCCTGTTTTTAATTTCCAGGCATCTATCAATCCCTGTCTCACCAGCAATCTATCCACCAATTCTTCCTTGCTCATTTCCAAGGAAAAAAAACAAGTTGGCAATTTTGCCTCTACGGCTACATATCTGGCAATATTAAGTCCCAAAGCCGTCTTTCCGACTCCCGGTCTGGCCGCTAATATCAATAAATTGCTGTCCTGCATTCCTGCCAAATTCCTATCCAATGAACCAAAACCCGTTGGTACTCCCCTCAAACCACTTCCCATTTTCTGTAATTCATCCAAACGATCAAAACTGGCCGTTAATACATCCTTTAATGAAGTCGGAGCATTTCTAATATGCCGTTGAGTCAGGGCAAATATCTCCTGTTCCGCCACATCCATCAGTATTTCAGCTGTCATCGCCTCATCAAAGGCTTTTTCAGTAATTCTGGCTGCCGACGAAATCAGCTCTCTTTTTGCCGACAATGATTTGATAATTCTGCCATAGCTTTCGACATTTGCCGCCGTCGGTACTCCGTCTGCCAATCGCGCCAAGTAAGCCTTTCCGCCAATCTTTTTTAAAATCTTTAATTCCTTCAATTTCTCCGATACCGTTACAATATCAATCGGCATACGGTTTTCATAAAGAGACAACATTGCCTCATAAACTCCGGCTCTGTTTGAATCATAAAAATGTTCCGGTCTTAAAAATTCCGACACCGATAATACCGCCTCATTATCAATCAAAATTGCACCAAGCACACTCAATTCCGCTTCTTCTGATTTTGGAGGTAATTTAATTACATCAGCCATTTCCTGATTATATCAAGATCCTAACAAGCCAATACGACCACTTCCATTCCGTCAGGTAAACTATCTGCATTAATTTTTAGACCATCTACTGGTTTTAAAGATTCCTGATCCAATTGATCCAAAAACTTCTCTAACTTCCCGTCTCCCTTCTCGTAACCAAAAGGAATCAAATAATTCGCACCCCATTTTTTAGCCCAAGCTTGAACAATCTTTCCATCTCCTAATTCTTTTCCTTCTACCGGCGCCAACAATACATCCAAACCACTAATTCTATCTATCCTTTTATCGCTCAACGCCAATTGAATATCTCCTAAATATCCAATCTCAACACCCTCAACCAAAATGGAGTAAATTGTTGAATTATCTCCGCTATTATAGCCTTTAATTTCAATACCGCCCACCTCATATTCACCCGGACCCATTATTACCACTCTGGAATCATTAATTCCCTTTTTCAAAAAATCTTCCCGGCTAAAAATTATAATTCTACTTTTACCTTGATATTTTTTTAATTGCTCATCTGTAGGGTTAATTAAAACACTTTCATTTTTACCCACTAAACTAAACGAGTTTTTTCCGATACATTTAATTTCCATTTAAAAAACCTATTATAAAAATACTAACATTAACAACAGGATCATGATATCATTTATACACAAAATGATCAAAGAACTATTACTTGCTATCATATTAGGTAGTCTTCTCGGCTTTAGTTTAACCGGAGGAGTCATTGCTTTAAAGAAAAACAAAACAAATCAATCTGTTATCGTTAAAAATACCGGAATTGGTAAAAGTGTTTCCGAAACCAAATCCAAACCTGACCCCGAACCCTCCAGTTCCGTTCTTTCCGAAACCACCTCAGTCGACACCATGCCTTCCCTCGTTATTGACACTCCCCAAAACGAATCTGTCTCTGACAAATCCCTTATAAATATTCAAGGCACCACCACCCCCAACAGTCTGGTTGTCGCTTCCACCACCCTCGAAACTCTTACCACTAATTCCGATGAATCAGGAAAATTTATCATCGAAAATTTCGAACTCGAAGCTGGTCTTAACTTCATCCAGATATCCTCGGTGAGTCAAAACGATACTCAAAACAATACCGAAATTCAGGTTACATTTTCTACAGTCAAATTCTAAATGTTCAAAATATATTCCAAAATTTCTGCCATCCTCCTCCTGCTTACCCTAATTGGTTTTTCATTATTCAAGCTATCTACCATCAAAGCTCAGGAATCCCCCACTGAAATTCCGACTCCCAATACTAAAATTTCAGTTACCCCATCCAACGATGTTGAAGAAATACGAAAAGCCGTATCCGAAAAAGTCAAAGAAAAATTAGGCGAAATCACTTCTTCCACTCCCCGCAAAGCTTCCTGGACCGGTACCATTAGTAGAATAGACCCCACTCAAATCGTCATAGATACCCCAAAAGGACCAAGAAATATTAATGTCTCCGACGACACCACCGTAATCAACTCAAAAAGAATCAAAATAGATCTTGCCAAACTGGTTCAGGGAGATTCGATTCTTTGTCTTGGTTACACTTCTTCCGATAAACCAGATTCACTTGATACCAAAAGAATCATTGTCTACGATCCCAAAACCATAATTCGTCAACAAATTGTTTTAGGCAAAATTGTCGATGTTTCTCAAACCACCTCAATTTTGGTCCTAATCCCCAATAACAACAAAAATCTTCAATATCAGATCAAAACCGACATCAAAACCATACTTAATGACAACCAAAACAAAAAACTAAAAACCGATTCCCTTGTTACCGGTAAAAAAATTGTTGCCATCATCCAACCTGATCCCAAAATAGCCAACACTTTTTACGCTTCAAGACTAATCTTTATGGATGCCCCTATACCTTCCACCACCCCATCTCCTACCCCGACTCCTGCCTCCCAAAATTAATTCATTGATTTTTGACAATTCGTGTTAAAATATCTTCAATGATATTGGCAAATAACATTCATCATAACCACGCCCGAGTTTAAGCCCGGCGGTTATTTGCCTATCTACAAACCGCCAAAAGGCGGTTTTTTTGTGTTTTAAAAACACACCACCCCGGTCGAAGCATCGGGATAGTACCTTTTTACATGGTGGTATTAGCTCAATTGGTTAGAGCGCAGCTCTGTGAAAGCTGAGGTTGCCGGTTCAAGTCCGGTATACCACCCATCAGTCTCCGCCGTAGCTTCGGCGTAGGCGACCCCAAATTATGAAAATAATTTATATCAATAACCATCATACTCATACCGTGGCCCAAAACCCGCGGGGTATTTTTGGTGCCATTTCATCCTGAGCCTGTAAAAAGGATCTCTCTTAATTTTTCGAATCCCCGCCCGCGGGGATTTTTTTCCCAAAAAATAATATTTAAACAAAAAATGAAAAATAAAATCATAAATTTAACCCAAGATCTGATCTCCATCCCCTCTTGGGTCGACAATCAAACTAATGAAATTAAAATCAATCAATTTATTTTTAATTATCTAAAACAAAACAGTCAGCTCACTGTAATTAAACAACAAGTAAATAAAGATCGTTTTAATATTCTGGCTTCTAACTCTACTAAAATTCAGACTTTAATAATTGGTCACACTGATACAGTTGGTATCAATCAAGGCTGGACGACTGATCCGATCAAACCCATTATTAAAAATGGAAAATTATTTGGCCGAGGGGCTACTGATATGAAAAGCGGTCTAGCCGCCATGATCCTGCTTGCTTGTCAAAAAAAACTTCCAGATAATTTAGGCTTCCTCTTCTACGTAGATGAGGAATATAACTTTGTTGGTATCAAAAAATTTATAAATGATTTTGGTACCAAAATAAAGCCAAAATCAATAATTTCTCTTGACGGCTCGGAATTAAAAATTGCCAACGGCTGCCGTGGATTAATTGAAATTTCAGCTACTATCGGGGGTGTCAGTTGTCACGCCGCTACTCCTCAAAATGGTATTAATGCCATTGAAGTCGCAACTAAGTCAATCGAAAAATTAAAAGACTATTTGTCCCAATTTAAGAATCCTGAATTGGGCAATACCACCATAAACTTAGCTCTAATTCAAGGCGGAAAAGCTGCCAATGTGGTCCCCGACAGTTGCCAAATAATTCTGGACATTCGTCCCAGTAAAAAAGAAATTAATGCCAACTTTATTATTAAACAATTAAAACTTTTTATCTCTCAACAAGGTGGTAATTTAATCGATTTTCAAATAAAATTTAACTTTGGTTCCTGGTTAACTCCCAAATCAAAACTAATAAATTTGGGACTAAATTTTAAAGAGATCAATTCCTCTGGATTCATCGATATCCAATTACTTTGGCAGGCTTTTAAGCAACCTAAATGTCTAACCATCGGTGCCGGCACTCAAGGTACCGCTCACACCTCCAATGAATACGTTGAAATTAAAAAATTAATACAATTAGAAACCGTTCTTTCCGATATTATTAAAAAAATTTAAAATGTTAAAATAAACCTATGAAAAACACACCTCAAACACTCAAGGGATTTCGGGATTTTTTACCCGAGGATATGATCATCCGTAATTACGTCAAAAATATTTTTATTGAAGTTTTTGAAAATTTTGGATTTCAACCTTTAGAAACTCCAACTTTGGAATATCTGTCTACCTTAACCGGTAAATACGGTTCAGATGCCGACAAACTTTTATATTCCTTTACCGACAAAGGCGACCGTCAAGTCGGACTCAGATATGATCTTACTGTCCCCGCGGCCAAAATCTTAGCCATGTATTCCAACACCATCTCTTTACCCTTCAAAAGATATCAAATTCAAAATATTTTTCGTGCCGAAAAACCTCAAAAAGGTCGCTACCGTGAAGTCATGCAATGTGATATCGACACCTTCGGCACAAACTCTCCTACCGCTGATGCCGAAATAATTGCTGTAATCTACACTATTTTAAATAAATTAAAATTTTCCAAGTACTCCATCAAAATAAATTCCCGTCAAGTTCTCTTCGATATTTTAGAAAAATCAAATATCAAAAATAACCAAAATTCGGTATTTCAATCTCTCGATAAATTCCAAAAAATAGGCCAGGATGGAGTAAATAAAGAGCTCATTTCAAAAGGACTTTCCAATAATCAAATAGCTTCAATTTTTGAGTATATCAAAACAGCTCAACCGGACCAAAATCTTAAAGATATCTTCGACCTTTTAAAAAATTATGGTATCCCCGACTCTGCTTTCCAGTTTGATCCCACCATGGTCCGTGGTCTCGATTACTACACCGATACAATTTTTGAAACCTATGTTGAAGAACCAAAAATTGGTTCTGTCACCGGCGGTGGCCGTTACAATAATTTAGTAAAAACACTTGGCGGCCCGGACATTCCTGCCGTCGGTACTACCATCGGACTTGATCGTATTTGTGATGTCATCACCGAACTCAATCTGCTGCCAAATCTTCCAAAAACTATTACTAAAGTCATGGTGGCCAATCTCGGTCTGGAAACTCAAAATCAAGCTCTCTCACTATCCTCGAATCTCCGTCAAAACAATATTGCCACCGTATTCTATCCAGACCCCGAAAAACTAGGTAAACAAATTAAATATGCCCTATCCTTAAATATTCCTTATCTAGCCATCATTGGTACCGACGAAGCCGCCCAAAACAAAATAACTTTAAAAAACTTAACCAGTCAACAACAACAATTATTAAGTCTCGAAGAAATTATTGATATCCTAAAGCGATGACCAAAAAGTTTTCTTTGGCATTTACCTTGGTTGAAATAATAATTATAATTACAATTTTAGCGGTACTTACCGTTGGTGTACTTGCTCTTATTAACCCTGTAGAACAAAGAGCTAAAGGTAAAGATTCCGGCACCTACTCCCTCACCAATCAAATACTATCTGCCTTCGACCGCTACTATCTTACCCGCAGAGCCCTACCCTACTCAGAAGACATCACCTCAACCTCTCTCACTTTATCTCCCGCATCCTCAACAATTTCAATTTTAACTTCACAGGAAGAATTGAAAGCATCTCTCTTAAACTCTCCATCCATTCAACCAATTTTACTAACCTCTTATCTTGATCCTGTTAGCTACCATCTTTGTTTCAGACCCGCATCAAAAAATTTTCGGGAAAACAGTCAACTTTGTATTTATAATTCCGACGGATCCAAACAAGACACCCCCGATCCAAACAGCTGCTACCTCTGCACTGCCAGTATTCCCCAACAAAATCGGCCTGTAACTGCTCTGACCACCCTTGCTCCCACAATTGTCCCCACCCCCGCCGACCCCTGCGACCAGGATCCGGATTTCCCTCACTACCCAACTACCAGTATGTATCTGGACGACCAATTTTTAGAATATGGCTGTGACCGTTTTAGTGTCCTCGATCGTAGCTGTTTGGAAAGTACCTGGTCTTCCTTGAACACCGAATGTGATACTTACTGTCAACCCGGCCAACGCTGCCTAATCAAACAATACACCTCTACTACTGTCAATTTTATTGATTTTATCAACTGCCTGACTCATTCCCAGGATGCCCGACAATATTATTGTACCGACGAACCCTATTCAAATTGCATCAATCATCCCGAACTTTCCTCCGACCTTGACTTCGATTATGGCTGTAGTAATCCCATGCGACCTTATCAATGGAAATAATCGGATAAACCAAAATTAGATATATTTGATATAATAACTAACTATGAAACAAGGAATTCATCCACAATACAACCAAGTCCAAGTTACCTGTGCCTGTGGTAATAAATTTACCACCGGTTCTACTTTGGATAAAATTGAAGTCGAAGTCTGTTCGGCATGCCATCCCTTCTTTACCGGTCAACAAAAATTTGTTGATACCAAAGGAAGAATCGATAAATTCATGGAAAAAGTCGAAAAGGGAAAAGTCTACAAAGCTGCCAAGGCTGCCAAAAAATCAGCCAAGAAAACTAAAAAATCTAAATAACGGGTTATTTTATAACTTATTTAGCTTATGCCGAATATAAATCCAAACATTGCCATCATGGAGTTTCGTCCCGGACCCGGAGGTCAGGAATCTGCCATTTGGCTGGGAGATTTACAAAACATGTACGTCCGTTATGCCAACAAAGTTGGCTGGAAAGTATCCCAAGTCGATGACAATGTTATCCAAATATCCGGATACGATGCCTTCAACCAACTAAAATGGGAAACAGGCACCCATCGGGTTCAACGAGTTCCCGTTACCGAAAAGAAAGGCCGCATTCACACCTCAACCGCTGCCATTGTTGTTTTACCTCAAATTAGTTCTAAAGACATTGAGATCAATCCAAACGACCTGGAAATCACCGCTGCCAGAGCCGGCGGCCATGGTGGTCAAAACGTCAACAAAGTTTCCACCGCCGTTCGTCTTATCTATAAACCTATTGGTTTAAATATTTTTGTCCGCCAGGAACGTTCTCAACAACAAAACCGGGAAATTGCCATGGATATTTTAAGATCCAAACTTTGGCAAATTGAAGAAGAAAAAAGATCCAACCAGGTCGGATCAGCCCGATCTGCTATTGGCCAAGCGCTCCGTGCCGATAAAATCCGAACTTACAATTATGCCCGTAATCAGGTCAAAGATCACCGTATCGACAAATCATTTAACCTGGACAAAATCCTCGCCGGCGATTTGAAAGATATGCTTTTGGAACTCACCGTCCTCGACTAAACACTTCTGATCTCAATATCATGCCTCAATAATCGTTTATTGACTATTCCAAGTCTTTGACCTGGAAACAGTGTTACATTTATTGTTTCAGAAGTTGCTTGTCCGGAAATTTCTATGGGACTATTTGGTTCTCTTGCACTAACTTGAAATTTCGCACCCCGGGATAATGAAACGACGCCCAACGACACCCTTCCTTCTTCAATATCCGCAACACCACCAACGCTTGTTACCCTTTTAAAATCCGTAGGCAACAATTCCCAACCTTCACTTTGTAATTGATCACGCGTTACTGTTTCACCATCTTTAATTATTCGGGTTCTTAATGGATCTGTATTTATACGTTCCAGTATTATCATATATATTATTACAAACCTATAACAACTTTATTATAACAAATATATTCTTACTGACTTCTTTTTTCCAATGTAACTGTTACCGACTGTTCTTTCCCGTCTCTCCACAATTTTATCTCAACCTTATCCCCTATTTTTCTTTTATTTATCAACTCAATTAGTGAAGTATCACTGCTATCTGTCAATTTATTTCCACCAATTTCCGTAATAATATCCCCTATTTTAATTCCTGCCTTTTCCGCCGGAGAACCGGATATCACCTCCGAAACATATGCTCCCTGAGGTACTTCATTCAATAATGCCGATTGTTTGGTAATTTGTTTATAGGCTACCCCGATATATGGCCGCTCAAATTCCCCCGTAGTCTTGAAATTATTTATCGAATCTTTAACTATATTTATCGGTAAGGCAAATCCGATATTTTGTCCTTGTTGTGACACCGCTACATTTACTCCGATAACTTTTCCCGAAGTATCAAACAATGGTCCGCCGGAATTCCCCGGATTAATCGCGGCATCAGTTTGAATTACATTATCCAATTTTTCTGAACCTTCAAATGGTGATCCGGCTGTAATCCCCCTACCCAACCCGGAAATCACTCCCGTCGTCACCGTCGACCTAAACTCACCCAAGGCCGTTCCTATCGCAATTACCGTCTGTCCCACTTTTAATTTCCCCGAATCACCCAGCTCCACCGTTTTCAAATTATTCTTTTTTACCTTCAATATCGCCAAATCATTAACCGGATCCCGATAAATTTCCGTCACCTCAACCACTTCTTCCTTACCTATCACCACTCTATATTTTGCCGATGTATCCGACACTACATGCTTATTGGTTACTATCAGACCATCGGAACTTATAATAAATCCCGTGCCAATATCCTGTTCAATTTGTTGTGTCTCAATTTGAGTATCACCCGGAATTCCAAAAAAATTTCCAAAAAAATCAAATCCAAAAGGATTATTATTTTGTACCTGAGTTTTACTGATTGATACCGTCACTACACTGGGAGTTGCCCTCTCTACCACTGAAGTTACCACTGATTCCTGATCCAAAACCTCTTGTTTTAACACCGCACTACCTCCGACAGACCCCATCCTCGAAACAAAATTATCCACCAAAGCAATTCCCTTAATTCGGTCAATCACCGCTCCGGTCAATATTGCTCCGGTCAATAAAAATCCCAAAAATAACCCGACCAAAAAGATTTTTAATGTATTTAATTTCATATTTTTTAAATAAACCTTATTACTTTATTATAAAACAAAAGCTGATTTTTTCCTGAATTTCATTCCTCCAAAAGCACTTCCATTGCCTTATCCAATTGATTATCCACCGGTTCTTCACCCTCTTTTAGCTCACCAAAATCCAAAATAACTTCTACATCAGGTTTTACCCCTACTTCATGAATATTATTTCCGTTGGGTAGTAACCACTTGGCAATAGTCACATGTAATCCCGATCCATCAGGAAAATCTTCCGGCTGCTGAACCGTACCTTTACCAAAACTCTTTTCTCCAACCAATTTTGCCCGCTTATAATCTTTTAATGCTCCCGCCAATATTTCAGATGCCGA
>DPKG01000004.1 GCA_003542615.1 Candidatus Shapirobacteria bacterium
GATTTTTTCTGTTCCATTCTGGCCAAATCCATCTTTGAAAATCAACTAATACCACAATAATCACCAAAATCCCATAATTTCGCCAATTGCCAAATAGGTTAACTTAGTCTAAAATAGCACTCATGGCTAAAGCAAAAAAGACTCCTCGGATTTTAATCGCCCTCCTCTGTGAAAAATGTGGGGCTCAAAATTACCTAACCGAGAAAAACAAAATGAACACTCCGGAAAAACTCAAATTCCGTAAATATTGTAAATGGTGCCGGGCTACCACAGATCACAAAGAATCCACCAAACTCAAGTAAACTCACTTCTTAAGGTATAATCAAGCCTGTGAACCCCCAAATCCGTACCGCATTGGAAAATATCTACATCTCTCCACTGGAACTCTGCAATCTTAATTGCCGGCTCTGCTACACCAAAAAAACCAAAAATATCCTTACCAACGAGCAAATTTTAGACTTTATCTCCCGATATCAAAAAAATATTAATCTAAAATCAGTCTTGTTCTGCGGGGGTGAAGTTTTCACACTCAAAGATTTCCCCCATCTTGTCAACCAAATTCTTTCCAAAAATATTTTCGTCAGTATTATCACCAACGGTACAATTGACAAATTAGAACAAATCAAAGATCCGTCAAATTGCCAACTCCTTGTCTCTCTTGATGGCCCCAAACAAATCCACGATGCCAACCGCGGTATCGGTAACTTCGATAAAACCATAAAATTTATCAAACACGCCCTGTCATTAAAATTCCCCGTCGAAATCATGTTTCTTGTCACCTCTGATTCCTACAAACATATCAAAACCTATCCACAATATTTATCCCGCCAATTATACAAAAAGCCTTCCACACCGGCTCCTCGCATAAATTATATTACCTATAAATCCACCTTTTATTGCGACAATCACCCGTTGGCCACTAGTGTACAAAACGGACATGTCCGTTCCCTACAGCCAAAACAACTAATAAATATCAAAAAGCATTACCCTTCTATCCCTGCCAAAAATTTCGGATGTTTCCAGCTTTCAGTGCAATCTAATGGTTCAATCTATGGCTGTTGCGAATCCCCCTTAGCTTTGGGAAAACTATCAGACCCTATCAAAACCCTCATTTCGAAATTTCTTTTATCCCTTACCCCCTGCACCCACTGTCCTATCTCCTCCCTAAACCCTGAAACAAATACTTGTTCATTTACAAAAAATATCTGCCTCGCCTGTACCAACCCTGATTTTCTTTGTGGCTACAAAAAAGAATTATCCCTTGCCAGCTGTCAACAGGTGGTCGAAAAATTCAATCATGAAACCCCAAAATCTTAAAAATATTATTCTTCGTCAACAAATTATCTCGGCAATTCGTCATTTTTTTGTCCAAAAAAAATTCCAGGAAATCGATCTTCCTGTCCTAAAATACTCACTTCCATTAGAACAAAATATTTATTCATTAGAAACATCTTGTAAGCAAATACAGGACAAATTATATCTATCAACCTCCCCGGAATCCGGTCTCAAAAAAATTATTTCTCAAAGACCCGGCAACTATTTCTCTATCTCTCCGTCTTTTCGCAATCTTGAGGCTAAAGGACCAACCCATCAACCTGAATTTTTGATGCTTGAATGGTATCAAACCAATAGTAATTATCTCCGCACCATGAAAATAGCCCAAAAATTGATAATTAATATTGCACAAGGATTAGACAATATTAAGTACAATCGAACAAATAATATACTCATCTACCAAAACTTCAACTTTGACCTCTCCCTTCCCTGGCCCAAAATTTCTATCAAACAATTATTTTTAGACCACACCAACATCGATCTCGACCTTTTTCTCACTTCTTCAAAATTTTCTGAAAATAATTTCAACCAAATTTTTCTAAATGACATCGAACCCCATTTATCAACTTCTCGTCCGACTTTTATTACCGACTACCCCGCCTCTCTTTCACCTCTCGCCAAAAAAAAATCAAACCCCTTGTACTCAAAAAGATTTGAATTATATTTTGGACCTCTGGAAATCGCCAATGGTAATACCGAAAACAACTCAATGGACGAAATCACTAGCGCCTCTCTGCTTGAAGAAAAATACCGCCGATTACACCAATTACCTACTCCACCCATTGATTACGATTTTATTAAGGCTTCATCCAAAATGTCTCATGTCGCCGGATGCGGTTTGGGAATTGATAGACTCACCATGTTACTTACCGACTCCGCCCACATTAACTCCGTCCGACCATTCAGTCTTTAATTTATCTTCTCCTTCTTCTTCTCAACTTTACCACCAAGCGACTTTTACTATGAGGCCACTCAACCAACAAACGCTCAGTCGATTTTTCATTTTCTCCCAACACCCTTCTTTTGTACCATATCCAACTGGCTTCCTTTCCTATCTGAAAATAATCCTCCCTCCCTTTCGCCCGATTAATCCTTCTAAGCAAAAAATCAACATCCCCATCCTCCAACCCTGAAGGAAAAATTGTCCCTACATACTTTTCTCCTTTTTTACACGACACCCTCCTTTATACACTCTCCAAATTAAAAATCAGTAAGAAAATCGTAATTGATTTTTATTTTACCTAGAGATATGATTATGTTGCATTTTAATGTGAGTTATAAGTTATAAAATTACTGGAGGAAGTGAGATTTATGAAGAAAAAAATTTTAATTGTAGGAGGAATAATTTTATTACTGATTATTATTGGAAGCTCTGGAAGTAAGGACAGTAGTAATGTGGTATCCGAAGATCAACCCAACAAAGAAGAAATTGTCCAACAAGAAGAAGAAAAACCAGTAGAAGAAACTATGCTTGTAGTTACGGCCGATTTTATTGATGAATTTGATAAAAACCAGCTTGCTGCTGAGGAGAAATATGAAGGAAGAAAAATTGAGTTTACTGCATATATAGATAACATTAGTGAAGATATAACAGGAACTCCATTTTTATCTTTACAGCCTTCAAACGATGAGTACTACTTTGGCACCAATATTCAATGTTTCTTCAAGGACAAATCAGAACTTATCTCTCTTGAAAATGGACAACAAGTGACTGTCCAAGGAAAAGTGGACACGCAGATGATGAATATTCTAATAAAAGATTGTAAAGTAGTAAAATAAATAATCCTAACTCGTCTACTTAATCCTATTTTTACAACTAAATTAGTTTTTCGTTAGAAAATATCGAGTCCTTCTTCTAGGTGGTCAATTTCAAAATATCAAAAAAATAATATATAATTAGCCATGGACCAAAATAAAAAAACTGTCAAACCATCTTTACCCAACCGACCTTTTGCCTCTCAACTCCCTCCCAAACCCAATATTCTTCCCAAAATCAACCAACCCAAATTCAACGGACCCAAATTTACTCAATCATTTCGAACTCAAAACCGCGGCGGCAATAAGTAAATTTCAACTAATCTATCGGTAAATCAAAAGAAGTTCTGATATCAATATCAGGAAAATCACCCAGCATATTTTCCAAAGCTTCAAGCTTTCCACAACCGACCTCCCGCGCCATCTCTACCACTCGCTTTGCCTCAGCTCGGGAAACTCTTGCTTCCAAATCTACTCCCCCTCCCTTATCCACTGCCGCCGATCCCTCCAAAAACCCCAACCTACGGCATTCTTCCTGACGCTGACAATCTTCACACAACTCCCCTCTTTCTTCAATCCTATTTTCCACCATCAAAAATTCTACCAAAAATATCACACCCGTCTGTACAGTTTATGTAATAAACCTGAAAGATTTACTTTAGTGGCAAAATCTTACTGTCACCATCCAAATTAAGTACCGAAACCAGCTGACCACTGGTAGGCAAAACATACTTAGTCGACTCGCCGCCTAAAACTTTCTCCGCCACCTCCAACTGTCTTAATTTTTCCGCTCTTTGGGTAAAATTACTCTCTGCGGACTTAGCCACCACCTCAATCGACTTGGCTTCGGCATTGGCCCGAAGCAATCTGGCTTGTGCCGCTCCTTCAGCTTTCAAAATATCTGATTGACGAATTCCCTCCGCTTCCAAAATCAATGCCCTCTTTTCTCTCTCTGCCTTCATTTGTCGGCTCATTGAATCGGTAATATCTTGCGGCGGATCAATCTTTTGCAATTCAACTTTGGCTACCTTGACCCCCCAAGCATTAGTTGCCTCATCCAAAATCAATCTCAAAGAAGTATTAATCGTATCTCTGGCTGTCAGCGACTCATCTAAAGTCTTATCACCAATTAAATTTCTTAAATTAGTCTGAGCCAAAGTTGTTGCCGCATAAGCAAAATTCTGAATTTCAAACTCAGCTTTAACCGGATCTACCACCTTATAATAAATTACGGCATCTACCACTACCCCTACATTATCTTTGGTAATAACTTTCTGTGGTTCTACATTAATCACTTGCTCCCGCATATCCACCAAAATTACACTATCTATAAATGGAATTAAAAACACTATCCCCGAATCTACCGTATGACTATATCTCCCCAACCGGACTACCAAACCTTTTTCATATTGCTTAACAATTTTTAAGCTCTTGACCAATGCCAATATGGCAATAGCAAATAATGCGAAAGTAAAATATGATCCAAACATATTATTTTTTAATTTTTTCAACTATTAATGAAACCCCTTCAATTGATTTAATTTTTACTTTTTCTTTTTCATAAATCAGTTCATCGCTCACCGCTCTCCAATCTTCATCATCCAGTCTCACCATTCCGGCTGTATCCGAAGTTACAGTCCTAATAATTACACCTGTTTTACCATGTAATTTATCTATATTTGTATTATGTGACATCACTACAACCTTTTGTTTTACAATTTTTCTCCCCCAAAATATATACAAAAAACTTAAAAATGCCGACATCACCAAAGCCACTGTCAAACTATCCAGCCAAATACCTCCAAAACCTCCGATTATCAAAATACTGCCAATTAATACCAAGTCAAAACCTGTCTGAATCCCCACAATCAATTCCGCCAAAATCAAAACCATACCTAACATCACCAACATCTGTGTCAAACTGATCATAATTGATTATAACTCAAATTTGTCAGAACTTAAGCACCGAATCTACCGCTTCAACCAAAGGCTTATAGTTAAAATACGATTCCAACTGTCCCTGCCAATTATTATCTGCCGTTTTAATCACCGGCTCTACCCCATGCCCCTCAATCGGCTCACCGTCTTCTTTTAAGGTTAAACTATGCACCAAAAATATCGAATATTTTTCCGATTTGTCAATTTGTTGTTTTAAAGGAAACACTCTTTCTACCGTTCCCCAACCCTTAGTTGTCTCCCCTACTAACACTCCGACATTATATTTTTTCATCGACGCTGCCATTAACTCTGCCGTAGATTGACTATTTTTATTTATAAGTATCACCACTTTTTTGTATCTTACCAGGCTATTTAACCAACCCGTTCTGGTTTTAAAGTCTAATTTGTCCCCCTGATGAAAAAATTGATACGCATATTGATCGTTTCCGATAAATGGTCCCAAAAAATAAGGTAATCCGTCTATTGCCCCGCCAATGTTATCCCGCAAATCAAAAATCAACGAATCAGATTCACCCTTATCTAATTGCTCGGTAGCCCTGACCAATTCATCAAAAGTAGTCGGGGAAAACTTTGTTATNNTTACTGCTGTCATCAGACAATACTTTATATGACTTGTTTATTTCTTCTAATTTTTGTTTGGCTTCCGGATCTGTTTCGGCTACATCTTCCAACTCAGATTTCTGTTTTTCAAAAGCAGCTGCAATCTCACCTTTACTGGCATCTTTATCTACCCCCAATTCTTTATAATGATCAACTTCCGTCACATTAGAAACTGTGTCACTTAAGGCCTTTTCATCTTTTTGAGCATATAGTCTTGACCTGCCAAACGGCTCTAAATTTTGAAGTACCAAATCGCTCAATGTCACTACAAATCCCTTCTTTTTTTCTTCCTCCGGATAAGAATTAACAATTTCCTTAAACATAGCCTTTAACTCCGATTTTTCCTTACCCTTTATACTTTGAGTTTGTCCGGTAATCTTTTCTGTTCCCAAAACAAATATTTTTATCAGATCCTGATCTGATAATTTATTCCAATATTCAGACATAATCGTACTGTATACCTCATCCAAAAACGCCACATACTTATCCTGACTCACTCCCGCTACTTCCGGTTTTACCTTATCATTTTTTGCTATCACCCAAGTCCCTATCCCCACTCCCAACCCAAAAATCAACACCGCACCCAAAATAAAACCTAAAATTTTTCTGGACATACATTACCTTACCCTAATAAGACTTCCACTTCCAGCCATCAAGTTGAATGTAAACTACATATTTTTCGTACCTCATCATCAACTCATCCGACAAAAATCCATCCCATGTCGGTCGGACATACTTATTCTGCTTTTGATTAATTTTCGATTTCATAAATTATTTCCTCCAGTTGTTTTTCTAAAAATTTAATATCCTTAGTATTGACTATTGTATAGTCCGCCATGGCTATCGTTCCACCCTTATTTAGATTCTCAATTTCGGCAAAATCCCTTGATTCGGCTTCTGTTTTGCTTAAAGATCTATTTCTCAAAGCAATGTCATTTTTGTCCATTTTTCGACCTGAAATTCTTTCATATCTCAACTTAGGTGGAGCATAAACCGCAATCACCACAAATTTATTTCCAAAATTCTCTTTCAAGATCTTATATTCCTCAAAACTATATAATCCGTCTCCCACCACATTTCCCTTTCTCAACAATTTTTTTAATTTTTCCAAGTTTAAAATTACAAAGGCTGCCATCCCATATAGTTTTCGAAATTCTTCTCTGACCCTTTTTTCGGTAACTTCATTTAATTCCAATCCTTCTTTTTTAATTTTATCCAAAGTAATCTGTCCAAAACGTAAAAATTCAAAATTCTTTTTATTTACTAAATAATCCGATACTACACTTTTCCCCGATCCACACAATCCAGTTATACAAACCAATTTATTCATTTTTCTAATATAGCACACAGAAGACCATTACTTTTCATGTTATAATGAACCCATATTCACCTACCAACCATTGGTACGTAATCAAATTAAGTGATTTATTAAGGAATAAAGCTATAAACGATTTAAAACTAAATACCGGTAATTATTTGATTGACTCACGTCAAATTTATATTATTACCGCCATCAAAAGCCAACGGGATACTAAAGGCAACAAGACCGAATACGTCCACTATAAACCTATTGTTGAAAGTCAAAACCAAGACCAAAATTCTCTCGTCTGCTATATCCCCATCGACAATCTCCCCAAAGCCGGACTTCGCCTGACTATTACAAAAGACACTCTCAAAAAATTCTACAAAGACATCTCCCAACCTCTTCCTCCCAAAGTTCCGTCAAATGTCTACGATACCAAAAGTAATATGGAAATCTTTTGGCAAAACGATATCGAAAAAATAACCACTCTTTTAAGAAATCTTTGGAAAGAATCAAAATATCCCAGCTCAGAAAAACAAAATCCTTCAAATCTCAAATCCTTCCAGGACACCCTTGATACCGTTTTGGAACATCTGATTAATGAAATTTCCTTTATTACTCAAAAACCTACCAAAGAAATCCGTAAAAAAATCATCAACAACCTCAACCAGGGACTCAAAAAAACCGTCAAAGATTAATGTTTTCTACCGACCATTAGCCTGCCAACATAAATACTTGCCATTTGATTCAGCCTTTCAACATCATCTCCACCTCTTGCACACCGATCCAACCATCTATAGGTTCTCTCTTCTGCCCCATCTCCCGTCGTCTCAGTCAAGCATTCCGCCAATGTCATTTGTTCCGCAGCAATTATTGCCGATTTTAAAATAACAGGTAAATCCTTTAAATCCGTATCTTCATTCATCAATCCACGGCATACGATCAAACGACTTAAATCAACCCTAAGTCTGGCCATTCTTCTCTGATGCGGACCACAAACTATTCCCCAATAACTTATCTTTCCTATCCTTTCATCATTCATTTATTTAATTCGGGAAAATTTAAGTATCTTTCCATATGATTTCTAATCCATGATAAATACTTTCTGGCTATATAGATCTGTATTATTCCCTTCCCTCGACCAAAACTAACTTCCCTCTCAGATGAAGCATAATCAAGACTGTCCGCATCTTGTAAAATTTTTGAATATATATCTTTTTCCTTATTCAAAACTAAAAATGGAATAGAATTTGGATGATTAATTATTGCTTCTGCAATTATTTGATCTTCTTCCCAGGGCAAGTCAAAATCAGCAAGTACTTTTCCTAAATATTTTTTGTTTAAATTTTTTTCAAAAAAATGACTAACAAAACGACTAAAATAATTCCGACTATCTCTTTTCATCACCACCACATCATGCAGATAACAAGCCGCCTGAAGCAAATTCCTGTCCACACTCTCTCCAATTTTCAACGTATCTAAAATCCACATAGCATTTCTGGTCACCCTTTCAGCATGGCCAAAATCATGTCGTTTATCATCTGACAAATCCGATACTTTTTTTACATAAACTTTGATTTTCTCCAAGGTTTTACTATCCATTTAATTTAAAAAATTATCAACATATGCATAATCCACCTCACCAAACACATCATAATGAAACCCTTCAGAAACCATCAATTTACTATTTTTCATCACCGAATTCATCTCTTTTGATAATTGAACTGGCATTATTTTATCGTGTTTACCGGCAATAATTAAAGTTTTATTTGGCATTTGCCACAAAATCTTTAAATTATTTGTTCCCCTTACCATTTTTAAAATTTCTTTAATTTCATTTATGGGTACTTCAAAAACTTTCTCGTAATTTTCATCTGCCCGGCTCTGCATTTCTCTGTCCGTTAAATCCTTATTTTTATTTACCAATTTATAAAAAAATCCATACAACCACTTGGGTGTCAATTTTAACAATCTAACCAATATCAACCTTTCATCTCCCGCCTCCAGTTTTACTAACCAATTATAAAGAGATATTTTCGTTTTAAAATACGCAGCCGTCCCGATTAGCATTAATTTTGACTCCGGAAATAGCTTTGCCAAATGAGGCGCCAACAATCCCCCCATTGATATACCAACTATCACATCCGGCTTTTTTCCTTTTAATAAACTCAAAACTTTTTTTAATACCTCATCCCTACCCAAAATATATTCTTTAGACAACAAATAAGGCATTATTATACGATATTTATTTTTCAAAAAATATTTGAATACCGAAGAATTCGACCTTGACAACTCATCCGGAAACCCATGAAAAATAACTACCGTTTTCATACTTCAAATATAACAGGTTTATCTGCCAAAGCTTTAGCGTAGGCAGGCCCATGAGGATTCGAACCTCAAATAAAGGTTTTGGAGACCTTGGTGATAGCCATTTCACTATGGGCCTAAATTTTTAAGGAAGCTTTGCAATTTTAAATCATTTTAACCTTTTCCGCTACCTTGACATTTTTTACATATAGTTTTAAATTTAACTGAATCTACCTATATTTTCGTCAAATAATGTCTACATATCAAGATATCTATCGCCCCCCAATCACTATCAAAAATGATCTTTTGGAAACTTATGTCAAACTTTACCAGGGAATTCGTGACCGGTCCGACCCCGTCAGCTGGCGGACTTTCATAGTCGACACCAAAATTCTTTTGGGTAGTCGCGACCCACAACACCATTCACTTTCTCCCTCAAAATTCTCCAACGCCAAAAAATTAGTCAAATCACTAACCAAAGACACCTACCTCCAACCCCTAACTGACGAAATCTATTACGCCCTGGGTTTTAGAAATAAACTCGGAAAAAATGATAAAAAAATTGATGTTCTGATTTTCAATGGCCGTCACCAAAGCCAACCTCTCCTCTGGACTCTAGCTGATAATCTTAAAAACCAAGGAAAAATCGTGGCTGTTGTTAATCCCGTCGGTCACTACAATGACAATCAATGTCGTATTATTTCCCCTTTCAAACTTTCTTCCTCAGTTGAAAAAATGGTAATTTTGGCTTCCACCCAAGAAATTTATGGCGGTAATATCGCCGTTCTTGCCAATGTCATCCGCACCCTGGCCAATCCGGAATTTTCCCGATCCATCAAGGAAGTTGACATCGTTATTCCCATGTTTGGCGGTTCCCGTGGCCATCGGCTTGGTCAATCCGAAGAACTTGGTTACGAAGTTCTTGAAGCTATTTTTAATGCCAAAATTCTAACCTTAGTCACCAAAGATGTCCTGGCTGAACTTGCCCAAACTACCAAAAACCCTCTTCCTCAAATCCGTTTTCTCTCTATCGACATTCACAGCCATCTCTACCCTTCCCAAATATTTACTTCAGCCGATTTCCAATTCATTTCCATATCTCCCGCTATTGAAATAGCCAACACTCTCTATCAACATCTCCAAGAAAACCATCTTCTCGATACCCCCATCCGCCTAATAGCTTGCGATAAAGGAGCCATTACCCGTGTCGAACTTCTAGCCATCGCTCTTTTGAAACATCCTCAAAACATCCTCCAAAATCTCGACATTATTTATATAGACAAAATTCGACAAAAAGCAGGAATAGTTGACTCCGCCAAAGTCAAAACAATCATCCGCTGGAGCTTAAAATCTGACCAAATCGTCAAAGAAAAATTACCCCTCAAAAAAGTGGACTATCATCCTTACGTTTTATGTTATACCGACGACATGATCGACACCGGCGGTACCGCCAAAAAAGACATTGAACTGTTATCGCTCAAATTTCCCAACACCTTACTCAAAGTATTCGCTTCCACCCACCCAATTTTTTCCCAAGGATACGGTGCCCTGGATACCATAGAAGCCGATCTTTATCTGATTGGCAATACCCTATCTCCACCAAATTTACTTGAAAATAAAAAAATCAAAATAGTTGATCTTGGTCCGGCCATTGCCCGGGAAATTTATTGGTAAATTATTTGTGGACCTGAGGGGACTCGAACCCCTGACCTTCCCCATGCCATGGGGACGCGCTACCAACTACGCTACAGGCCCATTATCAAACGTCTTTTATTTTACCAAAATTTACTGGATTCTCCATTATATATCTTTCCACCCTTAACAAATCACTTTTATTTCTGATAATTCGCTCATAATAATTCCTTTGCCATAATCTTTTATCAAATCTAGGCCAATTTTTCTCCTTCACCCCTTTAATATATTGATTGGTGCTAAATATTTTAAATCTACCCACCAATTCTCCCAATGATATCGCCGTACGGGCGGGATTCCATTCCCGCCCCATTCCAATTCCCGGGCGGATATTGAAATCCGCCCCTACCCCATCCCATCCCATTCCAATTATCAAATGAATATGATCAGGCATCACAATAAATTTTCCCAATTCCAATAAAAAATAATTCGGAAACCCTATTATTACCTTTTCCACCATCATTCCAATCTCCGATAATTCCATAATGCCATTTTTCACTTCGCCCAAAATTCTCTTCTTATTTTCAATATCAATTGTTACAAAATACATCGCCTTCCCACCATAATCCCAATTTTTTAGTCTTATCGATTTACGTATATGTAACATATATTACATAATATCTTATTTTCCCATCTGTTATCATCTTCTTATTATGAAAATCACTAAAGCCGTTATCGCTACTGCCGGTTGGTCTACCCGTTTTTTACCCGCCGTCAAATCCTACGCCAAACATTTAGTCCCCATTTGGGACAAACCCCAAATCCAGTATGTCATCGAAGAATTGGTCGGTGCCGGAATTACTCAAATCTGTCTTGTCCACCGCCATGGCGAAAAAACTCTCAAGCAATATTTTCAATACGATCAAGAATTAGAAAAATATCTCAAAGATACCGGCAAACAATCACGGCTCGACAGCCTTCATCAAATCTGGCAAAAAGTTGAAAAATTCAAATTTATTCCTCAACCCCGTCATTTACCTTATGGCAACGGTTCTCCCATCATTGCTGCCAAATC
Source organism: Candidatus Shapirobacteria bacterium (assembly GCA_003542615.1). Lineage (GTDB taxonomy): Bacteria > Patescibacteriota > Microgenomatia > UBA12405 > UBA12405 > UBA12405. Next base: position 11,967 of record DPKG01000004.1, read on the forward strand.
CTTTATCGGCTCCGATCCTTTTGTCTATCTTTGGGGTGATGATCTGACAATTGAATCCAAACCCGGTCATTTTCTTTCCCAAATGATTTCTACCTTTATAAAATACCAACCTGCCTCGGTTTTGGCTGTCCAACAGGTAACTCCAGAAGAAATGACCAAACTCGGATCCATGATTTACGCCGACAATCCCAAATACCCCAATCAAATCATCGGTATGGTAGAAAAACCTCCTCTGGGAAAACAACCCTCGCTTATGGGTCAGGGCGGACGCTTTATTGTTTCCCCAAAATATATCAAAATTCTTCAAAACCAGGCCATTTCCAAAGGAGAGCTCTGGTTTACCGATGCCAGCAACACTCTGGCCAAAACCGACATCGTTTTGACCGAAAAATACCAAGATCACCAGGCTTTCTGGACTACCACCGGTGATCCCCTAAATTGGCTCAAGACAAACTTACTCTTTGTCCGGCAAAATCCCGAAATTTATCCCCAAATTAAGGAATTTTTCAAAAATCTCTAATACCCTCTTCTCAAAAGCCTTCTTCTTATAATATTTTCCGGCACTCCTCCGTTAACCATCCTAATCGCCTCAGACAATCCCCCCAACTCCGCTGCTGTCAACGATACCTTTCTAAGTTCAGCCGGATCGTTTGTCGTATCATGCAATCTCTGATGACAACTTGCCTTTCCCTTTAAAGACGCACTACATACCGGCATTCCCATATCTCTATGAGTCCTGTCCAAAGAATGAGCATCCAGTTCCGGCCTTAACTCATGCTTCCTTGGCGGATGCCACTCTCCACAAATCGCACAATAATAACCGGAATCTCTCCTGATCTCCTTTGCTCTTGATCCTCCAAATGCCATATTTATAACAAGTCTGACCTGAACCTCCTTACAATTCAACCAATTTCTTTAAAATATCTGTTATGATTAGCTAAGTTCTGCCTCAATACTTCTTATTATCCCCCATCAGCTTTCTGACTATTTTTTCAGGCTTTTTAGTCCGTCTTGACATATCCTATATTATTGCTATAATAGCCCATAATTATTTTTAACCAAACAATTATGAAGCAGGTGGTAAAAATTCTAACAATCGTTCTCTTAGCCACAGTCTTTTTGATGCCCAAAACTGCTATGGCTCAGTATTATCAACCCGACGAAGAAGTCAACCAAATCGTCGTTGATAAACAAATCAAAGGTCTCAAGGAATCCGTCTGGAAAGACAATTATCCTTCCGATTTTATGGTTTTCGGACCCAACACCCAGTTTGAATTCAAAATTATCGTCAAAAATACCGGTAACCGCAATTTAACCTGGATTAAAGTCACCGATACCTTACCTCCTACCGTCGACTATCTATATGGTCGTATCGAGGCCACATTCGATAAATCTACCCATCAAATTACCTGGAAAATTCCCGAGATCAAACCCGGTGAACAACAGGTAACCATCATCGGTGTCCGCACCAAGTCCAAAAATTTACTTCCTTACTCCATCAAAGAAAGTATCAACAAGGTCTGCGCCGTAGCCGAAAGTAACGCCTCCGATTGTGATGAATCCCGATTCTTCACCAATATGGGTGCTGCCGAAACTCCCAAGACCCTTCCTGTTACCGGAAGCAATGATTTGATCACCTTAATCGGTCTAACCATGTCATCCATAGGAGCCGCCGGCTACTTCTTCAAAAAGCACCTCAACCAGGCCTAAACCAAAATCTGAATAAAATTAAACCCCGGGACTAACCCGGGGTTTTTATTTATAATTTACCGGATTATTCATATCTCTGCACCATTTTTCCGGATTCATCCTGATATATTCCTTAATTTTTATATATTCTTCCTCGTCTCTGATTATGTGTTCATAGTTTCCCGACCGTAGGGGCGATTCACGAATCGCCCTAAAATAATCATTATCCCTATCCTTTTTGGGCGCATCATGATGCGCCCCTACCCCAATCATCAAATGCAAATGATTCGGCATCACCACAAATTCATCTTATTTTCAATAATTTCCCCAAACATCTCCCGCCTATCTTTGGTACACACCGTCACAAAATAATACCCACCCCAGCTATAATTCCACTTCCTTAATCTAACAGACCTTCTTTTGAATTCCATANNCTCTTTACTTATCCCTTACACACCTTTCCCCTATCTTTCTACTTGACATTATAGGCTTGATCACCTATACTATAGGCTAGAACAGATGGTTGATAATGATTATCTGCTTTCTGTTTAATTTAACAATCCATCCGGAAAAGTAGGGGCGAGGCTCGTCCTCGCCCTTACCACCGGAATTTATATCTAAATGCCAAAGGAGAGACTGGAGTAAGTGGCTCCTCTAAAGCTTCACTTACCCCGTTCTCCTTTGGCCTTTAACAAGCCAAATTGTGCCCGGATTTGTTTTAGGCACCGCGCCTGACTACAAGTCTAGACACAGTACCTTAACAATCTCTTTCTTTCTTAATCTTGTGTACATGTGTGGATGCTGCGGTCAGATAAATTCCCCTATCTTTCCAAAATTCAGGTAGAAATTTTGCATATCAATTAGCTTTGATATCTAGAATTTCTACTTGAATCCAAAAGAAAGGAGGTTTGGTTTTTTGTCTGATTTGAAAGCCTTTGGCTTTCAGTTAGCTCACGCTAACTAAACAACGCGGCACTTGGGACTTCCAAGGCTAGCCGTTCAATGAACTAATTCTGGGAGGCCACCCAAAAGGAGGCTATAATGAACCCCAGAAACGCCCGACGTGGCTTTCGCGATCGCGATCTTCGCCGTCGCAAAAAAGCCGCGCAAGGGCAACAGAAAGTTACCCCCAAGGAGGGTAAAAAAATGAACGAGAGAAACACGAACGTGTTTGTTGGCTGTGGAACAGTTTTGGCCTTGACTATGCTATGCATGGTTCTGGCTTTCGGTGGCTGGTTTATTGCCGGTCGCCCAGGGCTGACAGCAGCCAACCCCTCGACCCCTGCTCCGCAGGTGGTCGAAAAAGTTGTAGTAGTCACCGTTGAGGTGCCTGCTACAGCCCCCACCCAGGCTCCCGTCCTCACGACGGAAGCCCCCGTTGTCACGGAAGCCCCCGCGCCCGCCTCGACCGAAGCCCCCGTCGTCGCCGCTGTCCCCTGCGAAACCATTATGGTTTCACGAGACGGTGGCGTCACCTGGAAAAAAACCGGCGAATCGCTCAAAACCGAATCGAAATTTGATTACGGTGATCGCGAAACGTCAACCGGCCGGGCAATCCTTGTCCCAACCGTACCGTGGAACGAAAAGCTTACGGCTGAACAGCTGGAGCTCGTCGAGACCACTTGGTTGGATTACAAGATCAATGCCTGCAGCACCGAAGCTGTGATTTTCGCCGGAGGTTTCGAAATGAACAATACCAAGTTCGACGGTGGCGTTCTATTCAACCTCGGAAAAGGTGAAAAACAGTTTCGCTCCAGAAACGGGGAAATCGTACTCTGGTACGACCAGCCTCACCGCGACAAGGACCTGGGCAGAATTATCGATCAAATCAAAAACGGCAACTTTGACATCCAAGGCCCCCTGGCCCTGGCTCTGGCGGACGGTCTCAAAGACGTCCCAGTTGTCGCGGACTTCCTGGCAACCCGCCCGGAAGTAAAGATCGTGATCCTCCCGTAGGCACAACCCCAATCCCCCGTGGGAACAAGTATCAGTGCAAACTGAGAAAGTTCCCACGGGAGCAAGGGAAACACAAGAGAAAGAAGAAAGAGATTAGCGTATTACGGTTACTTACTCACCGTACTGATGAGCCCCGAAGGGCGAATACTATGAAAAACTCCCAAAAAAAACCTCTGGTTTCCGTCATCATGCCGGTCTACAATCCCGGAGTCTTTTTGGTAGATGCTATCGAAAGTATCCTGTCCCAATCCTACAAAAACTTTGAATTTATCATTGTCGACGACGCTTCTACTGATGATTCCTGGAAAACCATCCGTGCCTACGCCCGTCAAGACTCCCGCATTAAAGCCTTCAAAAATCATATCAACCTAGGCGTTTCTTTAACTGCAAATATCGCCCTGAGCCAGTCGAAGGGCCAATACATCGCCCGTATGGACTCAGACGACATCTCCGCCCCCGACAGGCTCCAAAAACAAGTCAAATTTTTACAAAAAAACAAAAAAATTATCCTTGTCGGCGGTCAATGCACCATCATCAATCAAGACGGTCTTACCATCGGCTACAAACAATTTCCTCTCTCCCCTCACCAGGCTCTACTCGACATGCTTTTTTGGGCTGTCCCCGTCCAGCAAGGATTTATGATGATCAATCGCACCCTTTTGCCCAAAAATTTTGTCTGGTATGCCGCCAACAAAACTTCTGCCGAAGAAATTGATCTCTTTTTCAATTTAAACAATTACGGTCAATTTGCCAATTTACCTGATTTTCTCTATTTCTATCGCCAAATTCCCGGTTCTCTCTCCCGTATCAACCCCAAAAAAACTTTCCGTCTTACCCTCCAATCCCGCCTTAACGCCGTCAAAAACGGCTATCGTCCCTCAGCTAAAGCCTGGTTTTTAAACCTAGCTCAAATTATTGCCATTTCCCTTATCCCCTCTACCTTTATCTATGAACTTTGGTACTTTATCCGCGGTGTCAGTCATTTCAAAACCGTCAGTCTTCTAATTCCCTCCAAAATCAGTGTAAAATCATAATAAATGATCTCACTGCCCCGCTTCAAACATCCCTGGGACCAAATTCTTCTTGTTTTGATACTTTTGACAATTATAATTGTCAATTTTTCTCCCGCCACCTGGCTCATCGGTTGGGACAATCTCATGCCCGAGTTCAACATTTGGATGAACCTCAAACGTTCCTTTTTTGCCGTCTGGCAGGAATATCAGGGTTTGGGNNCGTACGGATCAGGCATGCCTGATCCCTACAATCGCCTCCCTCTTTTACCTTCTCAATTTTGGCACCATCCAATATTTTTGGGTGCCCCTGGAATCCTTTTCTACCTTTTGGGGCTTTTTTCCCTGGCTAATTTTTTCTCTTTGGGATTATTTAAATTGCGTATGGAACAGGCATGCCTGTTCCCTACAACTAAAAAAATTAATTTTTCTAAATATCCTTGCCATCCCCTCTTTTTATGTTCAAACAATTTTTCTTGTTTATCTGGCCTGTATTTTTTTAATTATATTTGCCTTTCTCATCCGTACAGGGCAGGCATGCCTGCCCTCTACAATCAAGATTGTAATTTTAATCTTTCTTATCAATTCTTTCTGGCTGCTTCCCTTTGGCTACTTTCTCAAAACCAATCTCACCAATCCGGTAGCCGGTATCGGTAATTTCATGTCCTCCGATGAAAGTTTTGACAGAAACCTTCGCCGCGGCTATATTTCTGATTTTCTTCTTCTGCGTGGCTATTATTTTGATTTTCCCGATACTCACGCCACTTTTATGGCACCCTGGGGTATTCATTTCTCCAACAATTTCAATCTTGCCGCCGGCTATCTTTTGTCCCTCTTTGTCCTCATTGGCATTGTTTATTCTATTTATAAAATTAAAAAACCAATTCATCTCAGCCTTCTTTTAATTTTATCTCTGGTTAGTCTTGCCCTTCTCTCCGCTACTCCCCCCTTTAGTTTCATAAATCAATTTATTCGCCAAAACCCTCTCCTCAATCAGGTTTTTCGGGCTCCCTTTACCAAATTCATCGTCCCTGCCATCTTTGTCTTTTCTATTTTTACCGCTTATGGTCTCCAAACCTTAGTCACTCTGGCCACCCGTCTCAAATACTCCCAAAAAATTTTCACTTTAATTTTAGTTTCCGGCTACCTTTTTCTTATTTCAATTTTTTCTTTTCCGGTTTTTAGGGGTCAACTTTTTTATTCCCTCAACAAACAATCCGTCCCAAAACAATATTTCCAAATGTTTGACTACTTCCGTCAGCAATCCCCCACCGCCCGTATCGCCAATCTGCCTCAAGGTTCCTTTTGGGGTTGGACTAGCTATCGTTTTGGAATCGTCGGTTCCGGTTTTATCTGGTACGACATCGAGCAACCCATCCTTGATCGGGCTTTTGACGCCTGGAATCTCAAAAATGAACAATATTATTGGGAACTTACAACCGCTCTTCAAAGCCGCGACCCTCTCCTTCTTTCCAGAATTCTCTCCAAATACTCCATCGAATTTGT
>DPKG01000009.1 GCA_003542615.1 Candidatus Shapirobacteria bacterium
TTGGAGAGAATGAGGGAGGATGGGTATATTAGTTCTGAATTAGAAAAAGAAACTTTGGAAAAGGTAAAAAAATATAAATTTAATGAAAATTCCAGTCAAATTTTGGCTCCACATTTTGTTTTTTGGGTAAAGGATCAATTGTCAAAAATATATGGAGAAGAAGTGGTTGAGGGTGGTGGTCTTAAAATTACCACTACATTAGATTTGAAATTACAGCAGGAAACTCAGAAAATTGTAACTGAAGAAATTGATAAAGCCGAATCTAAGGGTATTAGTAACGGTGCGGCAATAGTTGTTGATCCGATAAATGGCCAGGTGTTGGCGATGGTAGGATCCCGGGGTTATTTTTCGGACAAGACGGATGGAAAATATAATGTAGTGACTGCCGGATTAAGACAGCCGGGTTCGGCGATTAAACCGGTGACTTATTTGGTGGCGATAAAAAAAGGGTGGACTGCAGCCAGTATGATTATGGATGTACCGGTAACTTTTCCCGGGGTGGGTGGCCAGAAAGATTATAGTCCTAACAATTATAATGGGAAATTTAATGGTCCGATGTCTTTAAGAAATGCTTTGGGAAATTCGATAAATACGATTGCTGTAAAAATGTTGGCTAATGTTGGGATAAAAAATATGTTGCAGCAGGCATATGATATGGGGATGACGACTTTAGAACCGACAGCGGAAAATTTATCCAGATTTGGATTGGCGGTAACTTTGGGAGGAGCGGAAGTAAGGATGTCAGAATTAGCGGCCGGGTATAGTTCTTTTGCTAATGGTGGAAAAAGAGTTGATCTGGTGGGAGTTTTGAAGGTGGAAGATGGTGACGGGAAGGTTTTGGAAGAGTATAAAGAAGTGGCAGGAAAACAAGTAATGACTCCCCAGGAAGCATTTATAATCAATAATATTTTGTCGGATAATAGTGCCCGAGAGCTTACTTTTGGAGCGGTAAACAGTTTGGTAATTTCAAATTATCAGGTTGCTGTAAAGACAGGAACAACCAATGATAAGCGGGATAATTGGGCGATAGGTTGGACGCCAAATTTATTGACTGCGGTTTGGGTAGGAAATAATGACAACAGTGAGATGAAAAGTGTGGCTTCCGGCGTTTCGGGGGCGACGCCGATTTGGCAAAGAATTATGAAGTTTGAGATACCAAAGAGGCAAAAACAGGATTTTTCGATTCCTGACAGGATAGTGAATATGCAAGTTGATGCATTGTCTGGATATGCGGCTCATGATGGCTTTCCTTCCAGGTCTGATTATTTTATTGATGGAACTCAGCCTAGAATCACTGATCCGATTCATATGAAATTAAAGGTATGTAAGGGAGTAAGCGGTTTGGCGACACCTGAAGACGTGGCCAGGGGTAATTATGACGAAAAGGAATTTATTAAGTTGTCTGAAAATGATCCGATTTCTAAAGATGGAAAAAACCGATGGCAGGAAGGGATAGATAATTGGATTTTGCAACAGCCGGATAAGGATAAATACTATCCCCCATCCGGATATTGCCGGGATGACGGAATGTTGGACGTAGGTTTTGAAAGTCCAAGTAATCAGTCGACAGTTGGAAATGAGGTGCAAGTTAAGATAACTACCAGTTCCTTGGTTAAGGTAACAGAGGTAAAGTTGTGGGTGGATGGTGAAGAGAAAAAGACATGGGGTGAAAAACCTTATGAGACTACAATAAATTTGGCGGATGGTCCTCATAGCCTGAAAGTGAAAGCGACGGACAGAGAGGGCAATACTAATGAGAAGGAAATAAAGATTGGGGTTAATGTAGCCTGGGATTGGAAACCAGCTCCGGTAGTTACAAACACACCGATTCCATCACCGACCAGAATTTTATCGCCTACACTTATACCTAGTTTGATACCGACTGGTATAGGTTTGACTCTTTAAAGTATACTTATATTGTCTAAAGATAGGTAATATCTAATTTGATATATATGTTGGCAGTTATAGGTAGTGATTGCTAGTTTGAGAAGGACCTCAGTCTAGGTTAAATGTTTTGAGATGGATCTTTTTAGCGGTTTTGTCGTCGGTGTTGTAATAATAAACCCGGAAAGTGTATCGGTAATCCTTTGTATTTGGTTGTTGGTAAATATCAGTAATTTGCATAGACCATAATATTTGAGGGTCAATCAGGGCAGAATATTGTTTGATAAGTTCCCGGGGGTCTTGAGGATGGTCAAGAGTAATGTTGGCATCGAGGTTGATAATTTGGGAAGTCAACTCGATTGCTTGAGAAGGTGAATTTTTGGGAATATATATATCGGGTTTTGGTAAATCATCTAAGATAATTTCTGAAAAATTATCAACCCCCCTTGGTCCCTCTTTGACAAGGGGGAGCTTAAGACTTTCGATATCTGATTCCAATTTTTGAGGATTGTGGTTGTAGATTCCCAGGGCGTATTTTTCAGTGTATTGGCCATTAATTTGGGAAAAGATTTTACCAATTTCAAAAAATTGAGGTTCTGGTAATTTGTAACGGAGATATTGGTCTAATTGAGATTTTAGGGATTGGATAATGCTTTGGCGTAAGACGGGATAATCCGAATTGATAGAATTTTGGGTGTAAACAGCGTTTTTATCCTGGGAGGTTTTTACCAGAGGCCAGGAACGGATTTCATCATAGCCGAGAGCTGTTAGTTGGTCTTTTAATTTTTCAATTAAATAGAGTATTGGAGGGGTTATGTCGGGGAATTTCTGTGGATTAATGGGTGTATCGGTGGGAATTTTGTAATAACCGTAAAAACGGATTACTTCTTCCACCAGGTCTTCGGGAATAAGGATATCTTTGCGAAGGGAAGGTGGCGTAACAGAGAGATCAGATTCTGGATTTTGGACTACAGAACAACCAAGACGTTTTAGAACATCAAGAGAAAAATCGGTGGGGATATTAATGCCGGCAAAATTTGAAGGAGAAAGAGGGTTGAAATTTATAGTGATTTTGGCGGGCGGGTGGGGATAAATATCAAGGAGCTGGCCAGAGATTACTGCTTGACAGTGCTCTTTTAAAAGAGAGAGCAAATGGGAAAAGGCAAGAGGAATGGTTTCGGTGTCTAATTCTTTATCAAGGCGAATGGAAGCTTCGGTGATAGTTTTAAGAGAGCGGGAATCGTTTCTGACCCGTGATCGATTATAGATAGCCATTTCCAAGATAGAATCGGTGGTATTAAGATCAATAGCGGAATTTTGACCACCAATAAAAGAGAGGGATATTACTTCTTTTGAGTTGGTAATTAAGAGGTTGTTTGGGGCTAAATTGATTTTGGTGTTGTCAAGTGAAATAAATTCCAAATATTTAGTATTGTTTTCCCAAATTAATTGAGGTGCTTTCTTGAAGTCAAAAGCATGACAGGGAATCCCCCATTGCAACATGACGTAATTAGTCAAATCGACGAGGGTATTAATAGAATTAATATCGTGTAGTTTAAGAAAATTAATCAGCCAAGTTGGTGACGGAGAATTTTTAAGGTTGGATATTTTGGTGGTTTGAATTCGGGAGACATCGGGAGAATTGATAGTGACGGGAACCGGGGAGTCTGAAAATTTAAGGTCGGATATTTGGGGAATTTTTAAATCAATTTGGTAGTAGGCGGCTAGGTCTGTGGCGACGCCGTAGTAGCCCAGACAATCAGCTCGATTTGAACGTATTTCTAAATCTAAAATTGTTTCCCCGTCAATTTCTTCAAAACCGGAAACAAAATGACCAATTTGAGTTAGATTATCACGGAGAGATTTGGGATCATCTTTTAAATCCGGTAGCCATTTTATTATTTCAGAATATATTATTTTCATAATTCGTTGGGTTTGTAGGCAAGATTGCCACCAAGTAAGGTTCGGATGTCTTTAATGTTGTATTTGGCCATGACCCAGCGATCCAGACCGAGACCAAAGGCAAAACCTTGCCAAATTTTTGGATCGATTCCAGCCATTTTTAAAACATGCGGGTGGATTATACCGGCGCCACCCATTTCTATCCAGCCAGCGCCCTTACAAATGCTGCAGCCGGTACCGTGGCAAGAGAAACATTGCATGTCAGGACCAACTCCTGGTTCTACTTCGGGATAGTATTTATTTCGAAAACGAATAACGACATTTGGACCATAAAGAGTTTTAAATAAAAGATTGATAGTACCAAATAAATCTTTAAGGGTAATGTTTTTATCAACTACCACACCTTGATAGTGATGAAAAATAAAGTGATTGCTTTTGTTGACTTTTTCGTTGCGATAAACCCGACCGGGAAAAGCAGCTTTAAAAGGGGGTTTTTCCTGAGACAGTAGACGGGCTTCTATTGAGGAGCCTTGGGTGCGGAGTAAATATTCCGGTTCTTTGATATAGATAGTGTCTTGCATTTCCCGGGCGGGGTGGTCAAGGGGAACATTTAGACGTTGAAAACAATATTCGTCATTTTCAATTTCCGGTCCGTCATAGAGGGAAAAACCAAGTTTTTGAAAAACTTCGTTTAAGAGGCGTTCGGTTTGAGTGATGGGGTGAAGATGCCCGACTTTTGGCAGAGTGTTGTTTGGTGAGTAGATGTTTATTTTTGGAATGCTTGTCGAATTGACGGATAGAGATTTTGATTTTTGGTCAAAAAGTGATTCCAGTTCGGATTTAAGTTGGTTGAGATTGTGGCCGTATTGTTTGCGATCGGCAGGAGCAATGTCTTTGATGTTTTTGAATAAATCGTTGATCAGACCATTACGACCAAAAAGCCGGATTCTGATTTTTTCCAGTTCTTGGGTGGATTCAATATTTTCAATTTTATGTTGATATTGAATTTTTATTTGATCTAAATCTTGATTCATTTTTATTTATTATATGATAATAAAAAACTCCCCGTTGAGGGGAGTTTAAAGTTTTTTAAAAGACTCCCCTACTTAGACTCTAAAAAAGAAGTTGGTAGAGAAGATAGTTAAAATCATGTTTTTATTTTAGTGAATCGACGATTGATTTGAAGGTATCAGGGTCGTGGATTGAAATTTCGGATAAAATTTTACGATTTAATTCAATTTTTTTGTCTTTTAGGGATTTGATAAAAACAGAATATTTGATATTGAAAGGATTTAGTGCTGCATTTAACCTAACTATCCACAATTTTCTGAAATCACGTCGGCGGATACGTCGACCGTTGTAGGCGTATTGACCGGCATGCATCAAGGCTTCATGGGCGACTTTATATCTTTTGTGACGGGTCATCCAAAAACCTTTAGTTTGTTGGAGGACTTTTTTGTGTTTTTGGCGTCTGACGGTGCCGGTTTTTACTCTCATAAGTTTAGGCTCTACCTAATAATTTTTTAACTTTTATGGCAAATCTACCTAATACGGGTTTTTTACCTTTTAGTCTTCGAAGTTGTTTTTTGCTTTTTTTACGACGAAGATGGCGGTTAAAGGATGATTGTCTTAGTACTTTGCCGTTTTTGGTTACTTCAAAACGGTTCCTGACGGATTTTCTAACTTTTAATTTTTTATTTTGTTTTTTCATTTGAGTTTTTATTTTTTGACCTTAACGGGAGTGAAGGTGGCAAATAAACGTTTGCCTATTAGCTTTGGTTCTCCTTCAAGGGCACCGTGTTCTTGTAGATCGGTTTTGAATTTTTCTACCAAATTATATCCAAATTCCTTCTTGGTAATTTGGCGACCTTGGAATTTTATACTTAATTTGACCTTATTTCCAGTAGATAAAAATTTTTGGGATTTTTTGACCCGGGTTTCGTAATCACCGGCTCCGATGAAGGGGGTCATCTGGATTTCTTTGAGTTCTCCACCCTTTTGACTTTTCTTTTCAGCCTTTTGTTTTTTTGACTCCTGGTATTTGAATTTGGAAAAATCTATCAATTTGATTACCGGGGGTTTGGCATTGCCGGATATTTCTACCAGGTCGAGACCGGTTTCTCTGGATTTTTGACGGGCTTCATCAATAGAAATTACTCCTATTTGACGGCTATCTTCGTCGATGAGTCGAACGGTGGGGTAATTTATGTAATGATTAATTTTATAGAACTTACGGGGACCTGAGTTTTTTGATGCCAAGTTTTTTATTAATTTATAAATTTAATAATGCTTATTTTATCAAATTAAGGGATTTTGTGTCGATTTGTTCCTTAATTTGGGATAAAAATTGATCAAGTGCCATAGTACCGAGATCCTGGCCGTCACGCTGGCGGAGGGAAATGGTACCGGCTTCGGCTTCGCGACCACCAAGAATCAGAAAGTAAGGAATTTTTTCTCCGGCGGCATTGCGGATTTTATTTTGCATGGTTTCGGGTTTGTCGTCGATATCTACCCTAATCCCCTGTTCTTTTAATTTGGCTTCAACAGTTTTGGCGTATTCCAGTTGTTTGTCGGTAATCGGGATAATACGGGCCTGAAGTGGCGAGAGCCAAACAGGAAAGGCACCGGCGAAATGTTCGATGAGGATTCCAACAAATCTTTCGAGGGAACCATAAATTACCCGATGGATGACTACCGGCATTTTTTCTTGACCGTCGGAGTCAGTATATTTTAGATCAAATCTTTGGGGAAGTTGAAAATCAAGCTGAATAGTACCTGTTTGCCATTCACGACCTAAAAAGTCAGACATCATAATATCGAGTTTGGGCCCATAGAAAGCACCTTCACCTTCACCGACAAAGTATTCAATATTGGAACTATCCATTATATCTTTAAGATCTTTTTCGGCTTTATCCCAGATTTTGGGATCACCCATAAAATCATCCGGACGGGTGCCGAGCCGGATCTTAAAGTTGATACCGAAGATACTATAAAATAGTTTGGCGATATCCAATATATTTTCGTATTCTGATTTTATTTGGTCTTCTTTAACAAAAATATGAGCATCGTCTTGAGAAAATTTTTGGACTCTTAAAAGACCGAGAAGTTCTCCTGATTTTTCGTTTCGATGGAGGACATCACAATCGGAGAGACGAAGTGGAAGTTCCCGATAACTATGTTTTGTTTGGGCAAAAATAGTCATAGCATTAGGACAGTTCATTGGTTTGAGACAGTAAGTCTGTTTGTCTTCTGTTTTGGAAATAAACATGTGTTGTTTGTAATGGTCCCAATGTCCGGAAATTTCATAAAGTTTTTTCTTGTTTAGAAGAGGGGTGATTGTTTCCAGATAACCTCTCTTTTGGTGTTCAATACGCCAAAAATTTAAAAGTTCATTGATGATAATAGTACCTTTAGGTAACCAGTAAGGCATACCTGGGGCAGTTTCATCTAGAAAAAATATACCCAGTTGAGGGCCAATTTTGCGGTGGTCGCGTTTTTTGGCTTCTTGTAAGAATTCTATATATTTTTCAAGTTCTTTTTGGTTTTCAAAGGCGGTACCGTAAATACGGGTGAGCATTTTGTTTTTTTCGTCTCCATGCCAGTAAGCACCGGCAATTGAAAGTAATTTGAAGGCTTTGATACCACCGGTTGATTCAAGATGAGGTCCGGCACAAAGGTCGACAAATTGATCGCCGGTCCAATAAATACTTATTGATTCTCCCCTATCGGAGATGGAATCGAGCCATTCGACTTTGTAGGGATTGTCTTTAAATAATACTTTGGCTTCGTCTAGGGTAATTTCTTTGCGGGTGATTGGTAAATTTTTTTGAATGATTTTTGACATTTCAGATTCGATTTTGGGGAAATCCTCTTCACTGACTTTAAAATCATTTAGAGGTTCAAAGTCGAAATAGAAACCGTCTTCGGTAGCCGGGCCCATGGCCATGTAAAATTTATCCTTACCATAGATATTTTCCATGGCTTGGGTTAGGACGTGTTCGGCCGAATGGCGGATTTTTAGAAGTTGATCGTTTTGCATAAGTAATTTTATAAAAAATTAAGAAAAAATACAGAGATAGCCCGGATGTGCAAAGTTATGCCCATAGGGGCGTAATAGTAAGTCGGATCGAAGTTGTAAGTAAATATTTCATGTTAGGATAAGTTGATGTTAGCAAAAAAGATTATAAAAAGCCAGTATCTTTGGTTAATAATAATTGTATTTTTTGGATTGGTATTTAGGTTTAGAAATTTTTTGATGTTGCCGATAGATGCTCATGCAATGAGACAAACGGATACTGAGTGTGTGGCCTATTTTTTGGCTAAAGGCGAAGCCAGTATGTTGTACCCAAAAAGTTGTTTGATAAGACCGGTGGATAATTTTGAGGGCTACTTTTTTTTGGAATTTCCGGCATATGAAGCGGTAATTGCTTTGAATTATAGAATTTTTGGATATGATATTTTGGTGGTAAGATTGGTTAATTTAGTGTTGTATGTTTTGGCTGGGGTGAGTCTTTGGTGGTTGGTAAAGGAGTGGTTTGAGAATAAATTGATGGCATTGTTGGCTTTATTTACATTTAGTTTGGCTCCGGGTTCTATCTTTTTTTTGGGACATGCGGTACATCCGGACTTATTTGCAGTTTTTAGTTGGCTTTTAGGGATAGCAATTTTATTAAAAAAGAAAAATATATTTTGGATAATTTTGGCGGGCTTGTTGTTGGGTTTGAGTGTGGCTACCAGACCATTTATTTTGATAGGTTGGCCGTTGGTGATAGCGGTGTTGTTCAAAAAAAAGTATAAGTGGTTTGAGATGTTTTGTATATTTGGGTTAATGCTGGGAATTTATGGTTGGTGGAGGTGGTGGATTTGGAAATTAGGGGTGAATGTAGTGTGGGAAAATTGGGTATTAAGCGGAGGGGAGGGTTTATTTAATTTGGGATTACTAAAAAATTTAATTTGGAAAAATATGGTAGGTGAGGTAATGGGTAAGGCAATTAGTTTAATGGCAGTGATAGGTTTGGTTTTGAGTTTAGTAAAAAAAGATTTTAAGATGTGGCCATTTTGGGGATGGTTGGCGATGGTTCCGATTTATTGGGGTTTGGTGTTTGAGGGTAATTTAACGCATCAGTACTATGCGGATGTTTATATTGTACCGGTGGTAGTTCTGGCAGCGTATGGATTGGTTCACTTGGTAAAGAAAAATGTATATATAACCGTATTTATCATTATATTGATAATTATCAATGGGTGGAGAACGTCACAATATTATTTTAATGATTATGATAAGCAAAATATTGATATTGCAAATGAGATAGAAAAAATGGTGCCAGAAAACAAAAAAATAATTTATCTATATCGGGCAAATTCAGTTCCTTTATCTTTGGCGCATAGACAAGGATGGATTGTGGGAGAATGGCCGACAGACGTGGGTTCACATGCTTGGTCGGTGGTACAAATGAAACCCTTGGGAGTGGATTTGGTTGTTTTACCTAAAGTGGGTTATCCTGGGTTGGTGGGAGAGGATTTGCGGGTGGTGTTGCAAAATTTAGAGATAGTAGTCGAGGGAAAGTATATAAAAGTGTATAGATTTAAGTGAGTCTAAGAGGACTCGGACCTCTGACCTCATCGATGTCAACGATGCGCTCTAACCAACTGAGCTATAGACTCGTAGGGAGATTATAACAACTAATGGATTTAGATTCCAGGAAGACTTTGAGGTTTAAGCGGCACGGGAGGCAGAATGTTCGTTACTGAAGAGGTAAGCTTCACCACCGTGTTTTTTATCTTTTACTTTACCCCAGAAGGCATTTCTTTTTTTGGATTTTTTGGCTTGAAAAGTTTCTAACCAAGCGGAGGCTTCGGAAATATTTTTTCTGACATCAAAAATAAAGGTTTTTAAGCGCTGTAAAAAATTGATTTCATAAGTGTTGGCTTCAATAATTGTGGAATCAACTGCCATTTCAACAGTTTTTTCAAGATTATTCGTAGTTTTGGCTAATTTTTGGATATCAGCTTGAAGTTGTTTGATTTCCTTTTGGAGTTCCTCCTGGCTTTGAAGAATTAACTGTTCGTGTTCTTTGTCGAGATGGTTGATAGAGGAAAATAGTTGGTGTTCGGCTTTGGATGTTTGGTTTTCTTCTTTGTTGATTTCGATTGACTGACCCAATCCCAAAATACCACGCAAGCCAAAACTAGGTTTAACGGTATGTATTTGATGTGAAGTTGAAACGTCAGAATCCTTAAGAATTTCGTTGGAAAATGCCGAGATGTTTTGATTTTTGAATTTTTGAGATCTTTTATTTCCTGATACACCTGCCATGTAGCTATTTTATCATTAATTTAGGCATAACTCAAATAAGAATTATTTGAGGGAAGACAAAAATTCCAGGGTTTTTTGTTGGCGGATAAGGTAAGAAAGTAGATTTAAGTCAATTTTCTTTTCAGGTGGATAATTTTTGGCAATATTTTCAATTTCCTGACTGTTGGTTTCAATTTTTTGGTTTGAGGCGATTTGGTCGAGGGCTAGGTTGAGAGTCCATTCTTTTTTGATGAGTTCAGTTTGTTGCAGTTTGTAACTTTCCAGGTTGGAATTGTTTGATTCAAAATATTTGTCTAAGGTTAAATTAGCTTTGTCTATCTGTTCAATTAGGTGGGAGAGGCGATGTTCGATTTCGTTTTCGATAATAATTTGGGGTAGTTTGAGAGTGCAGGACTCAGAAATAATATCAAGTATTTTATTTGTAGTTTCTTCCTTAGTTTGGTTTTTTTTGTTATTTGACTGTTTTATTTTGTCTTGATATTTGGGATCTATTTTGACTACCGGAGTCTCACAGCTGGTAATTTCAAACTGCCAATCTTTTTCAAGGGTAAGGGGAGGATTTAAAAGTTTAACTTTGGGACTGGTGATCGGATTGAGGTTGAATTGTTTTGTTTTTTGTCGGTAGGTTTGGGTAAGTAGGTTTTCAACTAGTTGCTCGGTTATTTTTTCAGGGGAAATTTGTTTTTCAACAACGTCAAGGGGAGCTTTACCTTTTCGAAAGCCTTTGGTTTCAAAATTTTGAGCAATTTCTTTGATAATGTTTTGATATTCGGTTTGAATATCCTTTTGAGGTAAGGTTACGGTTAAAGTAAAGGTTTTGTCAGGGAGTTGTTGTAACTCTTTTAGGTTTGTTTTTTTGGTTGTTGCGACCATCAGTTATGATATCATGATATTTGAACATTGGCTTTATGAATAAAATTAATCGGGTAATTATCACATTTGGGAGATTTTTTTTTGTGATGGTGTTTTTGGGTATCTCAACGTTGTTTGTGTTTATTGAAGCCGGGAGTTTGTTTATGTCAAAGTCTGACGGCGTGAATTTTTTGAGTAAAGGTTTTGGGAATATAAGCGGGGTAGTGTTGGGCGAGGCAAATGAGGATGATTCAAAAGAAATTGTGACTTCTAGCACTGTAGTTGCATCTGATGCAAGACCAGAAATTATCCGAAAGTACTTGGAAAAGTATAAGTCTCCTCTAGTCCCCTATTCGGATTTAATATTTGAATTATCTCAGACATATGGTTTTGATTATCGATGGATTGTAGCGATAGCACAGCAGGAATCAAATTTATGCAAAAAGATTCCGGAGGAGTCGTATAATTGCTGGGGTTATGGGATACATAAAAGTGGAACTTTAAGGTTTGAGAATTATGAAATTGCGCTGAAGAGTTTTGCTGAATATTTGGATAGGGTTTATTTTAAGAAAGGATTGAACACTCCTGAATTGATAATGAAGAAATATTGCCCAAGCTCTAATGGTTCTTGGGCTTTTGGTGTCAATCAATTTATGAATGAGATGGAGTTGGGCGATATATAATTAATGAGTAAGAGAGTGATGATAGTTTTGTATGTATTAATATAGTATTGTTGACATATATATAAGATATTGATATAGTATTTTCAGATCTCGGGGTGGCTCCTCTAAAAGCATGCTCCGAGATTTTTTTTGTAAAAAAAGGTTAGGGGTTGTGAAAAAGGTAAAGTTGGAGTAAATTAGCAGCTATGGGAATGATATCGACAGCACAATTAAAAAAGGGAATTTATATAATTTTTCACGAAGAACCACATATGGTGGTGGACATAACTTTTGTGTCACCGGGTAAGGGATCGGCTTTTTATCGAGTAAAATTAAAGTCACTAAGTACCGGAAGAGTGGTGGAATATACCTATAAATCGGGAGAAAAAGTAGAAGAAGTGTTTGTGGAAACGCATGAAGCTTCCTATTCTTATTTTGATGGAACTAATTACGTATTTATAGAACCTAGAACTTTTGAACAATATAGCGTTCCGGCAGAAATAATTGGTAGCGATAAGGTCTATCTTAAGGAAGAACTGTTGTATAGGATAAAATTTTATGAAGAAAATCCAGTAGGGGTAACTTTACCAAAAAGTATAATTTGTGTTGTAGTGGAAACTGAGAATTCTATAAAGGGTGATACGGCCACAAATGCAATGAAAAATGCAATTTTAGACACCGGAGCTAAAGTCTTGGTCCCTTTGTTTATAAAAGTTGGCGATGAGATTTCAATTAGTACGGAATCGGGTACTTATTTGTCAAGAAAATAATCTATTTTAGGCCGATATTGGGGTCGATTTGAGGTGGGTTGGGAAAATTATTTGGTTGAAGTAATTTGTCGATCTGATCGAATTTATCACGGAATTGTGTCGGGATTTTTTCCGGTTGAGTAGGTATGGCTGAAGAGGTAAGGGTGGGAGTGGGTATATTTTCAACTTGTTTGGTGGTGGATTTTTTTTGAGGATTAACAAGGGAAGATACTAAAAGTAGCAAGATGCTAATAAAAATTAAGATTCCAAATAAAATTACTTTGGTATTAATTTTTTTTGAAGTAGGATTTTCTGTTTTTGGGGAAGTTGGCTGGGTTTCGGGTTGAAAAAGCGGATTATTTTGGGTCGAATCAATATTTTGGCTTTGGATGGGGATATCTTGTCTATTGTGTGTCATTTTGGGTTGGTGAAAATTTTATACTAATAGATTTTAGGTCGTTGACGAGTTGGTAGATATAATTTTTAGATCTATTGAGATCGTTTTGAGAGTTGGAGTAAAAATTGGTGAACCGGTTGGAATATTGTTTGGTTTGAGTCCTTTGGTAGGCAGATTGAAGATTGGTATTTATAAGGTCTTGAGTGACCGGAAAATTGTTAAACCAAGTTTGACTGTCTTGTTGACCGGAGGTTGAAGTTTTAATTTCATTTGCCAAATCGAGAACAAGTACCATTGATTGCTTTTGGGTATTTATTTGTTGTTGAACCAGACTTTTGTAAATGATGGTCTGAATTTCAACCCATTTAGAGGAAAAGATTTTGGCCCAGTTAGTAAAATCAGCTTGATTGTTATAGACAGACACAATTTGGTTTTGTTCTTCCAACCAGGATTCCCATTTGTTTAGTTCAATTTGGATAGTTTGGTTGGTGACCGGATCGTTTAATTTGTATAGATTTAGAGAGGTGCGAAGAGCAGTAAGGTAGGTTTTGAGAGTATTATTTCTGGAGATTAAGGCAATCTTGGTGGCATCAAGTTTGTCTTTTTCGGTGGTAATACTGCCGTATTTTGTGTAAATTTGACTTTTTTCCTGATAATTTGAGAGGGCTTGTTGATAGAGGTCGTAATTATAAAGATAGTCACTGGTATACTGTTTGACCAAATCGGGAGTGGGCGTAGCTGAAGGTATGGCCGAAGGGGTGGCAGTTTGGGCGAATACAGGCGGGGTTTTAATTAAATTAAAAAGGAAGATTATGAAAATAATCATAAAATAGTATAACAACTTTGTGCCGCAGAGAGGACTTGAACCTCCACACCTTTCGGTATACGCTCCTAAAGCGTACGTGTATACCAATTTCACCACTGCGGCAGTTTAGTGGCTATATTTTAACGTATTTTTTAGTCGAGAGTGAGGCGATATTTATCTGCGAGTTTTTTTTGATTGGCTTGTTCTTGTTCTTCAGCAGGAGTTAATTTTCTAGTTAGGATGTCATTATGTACTGAAATTGGAGGCGGGGGGCATTTTTCGAGTTCGGTATTTATGATTTGGCTCATGGGACTTAGTTTTGGTTTTTCTGGTTTTTTGGCCATAAAAAGCTTGGATAGTTTAATAAATAATATTTAGAATAAAAGTTTCTTTGTGGGTTGCGTCGGACTCGAACCGACGACCGATCGCTTAAGAGGCGATTGCTCTACCGACTGAGCTAGCAACCCGGGTTGTTAATTTTATCGTACGCCCAGGAGGAATCGAACCTTCATCCCTAGTTCCGAAGACTAGTGCTCTATCCATTGAGCTATGGGCGCAGAGTATCCCCGGCAGGGATCGGACCTGCGACCTCCTCCTTAGAAGGGAGGCGCTCTATCCAACTGAGCTACGGGGACAAGTTATTAAACCTTTGTATTTTACCAGTTTTAGTTGGGAAAATTAAATAAACAGATTCTGAAAGAAATTAAAGATACGGCGTTTAATGCCGGTATTAGGATGATAAATCGTTGGGTTCCCCAATATAGTTTCGAGTTGGTAGGCTGGGGTGTCTTGCCAGCTAATATAAGAATTACCTGTGTGGTTGGAATCTTTATTTATTTTAAAGCTAAAAGATATCTTTTGGCTTTGGTTTGGAAGAATGGTTTGTGATCCGAGACAGATTGAAGAAAGATTGATATTTTGGGTAGATTCTGGATTGATACAGAATCTCTGTTCACCCCAGATTGATTGACCGGTGTTTTTAATGGTAGCTTCTCCCTGATATTGAGTATCCGGAAAAACAAAAAAAGGCATTTTGATTTGAGTTAATTCATATTTGCTTATTTGGAGAGGGGTGTTTTTGTTTTTAGGGAGATCGATAAGTTGTTGATAGTCCGGATAAATTTGGCCAATTTTGTCGACCCAGGAAAAGTGATCAAAAGGAGGATAGGGGAAATTGTAAATAAAGGGGGTGACGGCTTCAATTTGGGGATCAGTTTGCCACAATTGGTAGGCACTGATCAAAAATTCAGCTGAAGTTTTTGCAGTATAAAAATTATTATCATTGGACTCCCCTTCCCGATGTGGCCAACCTGTTTCAGTGATAAAAATCGGATATGTTTTGGATACTCCAAGACTTTTTAAGAAATCGAGTTCCCATTGGTATCCAAAAATACTGTGTTGACCGGTTTCGGTTGGTTTACCGATGTAACCGTGATTGGGGTAAGAATGTGACGCAATACCGTCAATTAACTCAAAATATTGTGGATTATATTGATAAATTTGTTGATAAACAGTCTCGGCTGAAATAAAATCGGGTAGTTTGTCGGGAGCTGCCAAATCGAGTCCGGAACTTAATACTTTAAAATTTGGATTTAGTTTTTTGAGTTTTTGGATGATGTAAATTGATTTATCAGTATAATCGTTGATATTGATTTGGCCACCCCATTCTTGAGCATGGTTAATTTCGTTAAATAAAATTATATGTTGGTCTTGGGTTGGCCAGTTTAGTGAATTGAGAAATTCGGTCAAACTATCTATATCACTATATTCTGGTGTTTTCCAATAATTATTTTCCATTAAGGTTGATAATCTGATGATGGGAATAATGTGAAGAAGACGGCATTGATCGAAGAAGTCTTGCCATTGCTGGTGATTTAGTAAGTCTTGGCGGATAACGACTGTAGACCAACCCCAGTCTCCTCCTTGTGAGTTGATGATTTTGGAGGCAGAAGAGAGATCTGAGGTTTGAGAAAGATGAAGGCCAAAGATATTTTTGTTGTCAGATGCTAAAATAGGACGAGTTGATAGGAATAAAAAAGATAAAAGTAGTAATAATAATCTAATTTGGGAGAACATATTAATTTTTGTCAGTTTTAATTTTAACAAATGAATAAAGAAGAAATTATAAAAATGAAGATTTCTCGAGTAGAGAAGGAGATTAAGGATACACCTTATGATAAATCTTCGGAGCATCACCATGGGGTATTGAAGGCGAAGTTAGCCAAACTCAAAGAGGAATTGGATGGTCCCATGAATAAAGGTGGCGGAGGCGGAATAGGATATGCAATAAAACATTCGGGAGATGCGTCGGTGGTGTTGGTAGGTTTACCAAGTGTGGGGAAGTCGACTTTGCTGAACGCAATTACAAATGCCGAGTCCAAGGTTGGAAATTATGATTTTACTACACTAGGGGTAGTGCCAGGGATGATGGAATACAAGGGAGTAAAGATGCAAATACTGGATTTACCGGGAATAATTGAAGGAGCAGCGGGGAATAAAGGTTTTGGGAGAAAAGTTATTTCGGTAATTCGGGCTTCGGATTTGGTGGTGTTGATGACGGATATTGGTCGAATCGCCTGGCTTAACACGGTTTCTGAAGAGATTTATAAGGCAGGAATTAGAATAAATAGTCAGGCACCAAAGATGTCGGTTTCTAAAATAGACAGGGGGTCAATTCAAGTTATTGATCCTTATCATTCGTTTGATAAAAAAATGGTGATTGAGATTGCAAAGGAAATGGGTTTAAGCAATGCCATAATTCATCTTAACGAAAAAATTAATAGTGTGGATCGGTTGATTGATGGTTTGGTAAAAAACAGACGATATATGCCGGCGGTAGAAGTTGTGACAAAAATTGATACGGTTGATTTAAATAAAATTCAACGGAAGATTCCTAAAGAAGTGTTACTGATGTCAGCGGATAAAGGAATAGGAATTGAGGAATTTAAAGAGAGAGTATGGCAGGGTTTGGGGATGGTTCGGGTTTATTTAAAAAGAGATAGAAACGGAGAAGCTGATAAGGTCAAACCACTGATAATGAAAAAAGAGCAAAGTCTGGATAATGTGTTGAAAAGAATTTCAAGTCAGATGAGGGATGATATTAGTAGAGCCTATATTTGGGGGGAAAATGCTAGGTTTCCGGGACAGGAAGTTAGTTTTAGTTTTCCGGTGTTTGATGAGATGGAGGTTTGGTTTGGGAGATAGATCTAATCAGTTTCGAACGATTTGAGAGTATTTCTTTGGTAAGTTTGGAAGATTTGACAGCTAGGAATTTGGCTGGGGTTTGGGGACGAGGAGAAAATCGAAAAGTATGGATTTTTTTAAAACCAATTTGTTGGCATAATTTATAGGTTTCCAAAAAATCTTTTTCTGTTTCATTGGGAAAGCCAACTATGATATCGGTCCCAAAAGACAAACCCCCTTGTTCTTTGAACTTTCCCCCTTGAAGAAGGGGGAACTTGGCTGTTTTGAATAGATTAAAAGAGTTTAAAATATCTTTTTTTGTATAAGGGCGGTTCATCAGTTTTAAAATTTTATCTGATCCGGATTGGATGGGAACATGTAAAAAATGAGA
Organism: Candidatus Shapirobacteria bacterium; assembly: GCA_003542615.1. GTDB lineage: Bacteria > Patescibacteriota > Microgenomatia > UBA12405 > UBA12405 > UBA12405. Next base: position 17,142 of record DPKG01000009.1, read on the forward strand.
TAGGCGGGGAAAGAAATTCGGATTTTGGTAGAGATCTAAAAGTTCCTGATTAAGAGTGTTGATGGTTAGAGAACCAAAGCTAATTAGTTTTATATTTGTTTCTATCAATATGTTTTTTATTAAGTTTGAAAGCTTTGGTTGATACTGATCTAAATTTACACCGGTAATAATAATTTCTTGGTAGCCGTCAGATATGGCTTTTTTGACAGTTTGGATAGCCTTGTCTATTGGAAGTGACCAAAGATATTGACGGCGATAGGGAACGGTACAATAAGTGCAATATTGAGTACAACCGGATTGAATTTTGAGAAGAAAGCGGTGGGTATGGCTAAATTTGTCTTTAATTTGAGGAGTGTAGGCACAATTTAAGTCTTTTAAGAGTCTTTCTTTAAATTTGTTTTTGAAAATAAAAGTGTTGGGGATGTCTGTTATTTTATTTAGATGGGCACATCCGGTGACAAAAATAATAGCTTTGGGATAGAGACGGTGAAGTTGGCGGACTTTGCCAAGAGATTCTTTTTCGCCTTTTTGGGTGATAGAGCAGGTATTGATTAAGATAATTGCAGGAGGGGTAGCCGGAATAAATCCTTGGTCTATAAAAATTTGGGATAATTGGTTTGTTTCGGCGGCGTTAACCCGGCATCCAAAATTTATAGCTAGAAAATGTCTTGGAGTAGATTTGACGGAAGATATAATAGAGTAGAATTTGTCTAAAGTCATTTATTGTTTCTTAACTTTTCCATAAGAATAGAGTAAAAACGTAGATTGTGGATAGTAGCCAATCGGCCGGCGGTCATATCCCCTATTCTAAATAAATGGGCCAGATAAGATTTGGAATAATTTTGGCAAAGTTGGCAATCGCAGGCAGTGCTAACCGGAGATTGATCTTTGTAATATTTTTCCTTATCGGGAGTGTAATATTGATAAAAATCAGATTGATTGATATCAATATGATTGATAGAATCGGCATTGTAAACGTAAAGTCGACGATGACGAGCGTCGCGAGTAGGGAGTACACAATCGAAAATATGCCAACCATTTTTTACCAAACTCACTATTTCGTGAGGTTTGCCGATACCCAGTCCGTAAAGAAGGTAATTAGGTGGAGTATTATCTTTAATAATTTGTGCCGATAGATAGTCAAAAGTGCCATCATTTTTAACAGGCCAGCCTCCAAAACCCAGACCATCAAATCCAATTTCTACCAGTTTTTCGGTACATTCTTTTCGGAGATCGGGGAAAAATCCACCCTGAACTATACCCAAAAGATACGGTTTTTTTGTTGGATCTGTTTTTTTGGTAAGTTTTTGAAAATGGGATTTGCATATTTTTGCCCATTTGATGGTGCGATCTACAGTTTCCTGAGCTTGTTTTTTGCTTGCATTTGGAGGAGTAAAATCATCAAGAACCACGACCATGTCCGATTTGAGAATCATTTGAATATCAATCGAATCTTTGGGAGTAAACATTACCTTTTTTTTACCGGTTAATTTAAAACGGACTCCGGCATCGGTAACTGCATTTTTAGAGCCGTCGGATTTGGCGATTGACATAACCTGAAATCCTCCGGAATCACTGATGGCAGC